>NZ_FQTV01000007.1 GCF_900128905.1 Bacteroides luti | reverse complement strand
GCGTTCATCCTGAGCCAGGATCAAACTCTTCATTGTAAAAGTTTCATTTAAATTCTGATCAGGATTCCGTTTATCTTAATTGACGGTTCGCATTTCTATTTTACCAAGTACATGTAACAATACACGCACTTAATGCTCTTGTACTACTTGTTTCGTTTATTTATAATCTATTCAAAGAACGATTTCTTTTTGTTACGCTATTTTCGTAAGCGGATGCAAAGGTAGAACTTTTAATTTTAACCTCCAAATGTTTTCGAGAATATTTTTTAAATTCTTTTTCTCTAAAACCTCGATGAATGCACCGGTTATCTTACATTATGTCAACAGCGTAAGCTTTGTCTCTCTTGCAAAGCGGGTGCAAAAGTAGAACTTTACTCCTACCAATCCAAATATATCTAACTCTTTTTTCTTATTTTTTTTGCAATTAATAGATAACTCGCTGAATTACAAACGTGTTACAGAACATATTTTTTTCTTCTTTGCAAGAAGCTTTAAGAAAAGGTACTTCTGTATATACATTATTAATTTAGGTGCGCGCGTAAGGAGGTGCAGGAAAATGTTTATAACTTATATTTTGCTTCTATTTATCGCCCCGACTTTCCATGAATTTCGTTAATCACATATTTAAGAACAACCAAATCCTGATATAGTTTAATATCACTATCCAGTTTCTTCTTGATAAAATCATTGTCTGTTTCCAAATGATTCAAAATAATCTCCATTCCTTTTCTTTTCTCGTCGGTATTTGTCAATATCGAAATCTCACCCCAAAGCACTAATGACTTATACCAATGGCCACACTCATTATATATATAGCCACCATCTTCTATTACAGTGTCGCATGCTTTGGCATTAGCCCTAATAAAATCTAGCTTCAACCCATTCTTTGCACAATGCATATACAAAGAATTTGTATCTTTGTCATATCCATAACTCAGAGTCACTATATATGGCTGACTATCTTTGCACAAAGATATGGTTACATATTTTCCCTTTTCCAACAGCTCAATAATTTGTTCTTCACTCTTTATTTCTCTGTTAGGTCTGTTACTCATGTGATATTTTCCCATTGCAATATCATATTATATTAAAAGTATATCCTTCATTATATAACCATACAGATAAACTCCCCTGGTTATAAAAAAAAGAGCATTATTATGCAAATGCTCTTTTTCTTATAAACTTTTGTTTATTTCAGCTTATCTTACCATCAGTTATGTTACTTTAAAATGGAATTTTTTATTTCTTCCACCTTTTAAACGTAGGAAATGCATCTTTCATCAGGGCAATAGCTTCTTCTCTGGTAATTGGTTTTTCGAGACCTTTATTAAATTCATCCAGAAATTCCACACAGTGAAGAATCATCTCATCCATAGTGAAATCCTGAGTAAATTCTCCTTCCTGGAAACAATAGGTACAATAATCTTTATTGAGGCTACCATCGGCATTAGTTCCTAGTAGTTCATCGGATGACATAGGCATCCCACAGCTTTGACACAATCTTTCCATAATAATTGATATTTTAGTTTTCTACAAAAATAATGATTCTTAGCAAAAAGGTTATATACTGTGGGGCTTTATTTATTTGAAACATAATATATTATACTTTCTTAATTTTTAAAAGTAAAAAATTTCCTTTTTAAAAAGTTATACATACCTTTGCAGTATTAAATAACGAACAAATACTTCAATGAAAATATCTAAGTAAAAATAGATGGTCACAGAACCATCATATATTCTTATCCTTACAGAATATTTTTGGTCAAAAAAGTGTCAACTGCATCGTTGCATTACTTCATTTGCAATGATATAAACTTAGATTTTATGTAATAGTCTTTTTCTTACTAAAGAACAACAATCTTACATTTTGTTCTAACTATAAGCAAATTCTTTTGTGTTTGCTTTCTAACCGTATATTTTACTTTATTCATTATTTAATTTAAAACTATAGATTTATGAGTATTATTCTTAAATCACTATCATATATACATTCTGATGGAACTACTTTATTTCAGAATATCAATATTTCTATATCCGACGGCGACAAAGTTTCATTAGTCGGAGATAACGGATCAGGAAAATCCACCTTATTAAGAATTATAGCAGGGAAACAAAATTCTACTAGTGGAGATATTGATATATCCAGTTCATCCTATTACGTGCCTCAATATTTAGGACAATATGATGATTATACTGTTTCACAGGTACTTGATGTAGAAAATAAACTAACAGCTCTAAGGGCAATCCTTAATGGAAGTAACTCACTTTCAGATTTTGAATCATTGAATGATGATTGGGAAATTGAAGAAAGAATACAATCAGCCTTTGAATTTTGGAATATTCAGAATATTGATCTATACCAACAAATGAATTCATTAAGCGGAGGAGAAAAAACAAAAATTCTTTTAGCCGGAATACAGATCCATTCTCCAGAGATTATTCTTCTTGATGAGCCATCAAATCATCTGGACTCAGAAAGCAGAAAAATCCTTTATCGCTTCATAAAATCAAGTCGGTCTACAATACTTGTTGTCAGTCATGACATAATGCTGCTGAATATGCTTAAGCACACTTTTGTATTAAAGAGAAATACAATTGAAGCATACGGTGGTAACTACGATTTTTATAAATTACAGAACGAACAAAAAATACATGCTTTGCAAACTCAGCTTAGTAATGCCGAAAAGGCTTTAAAGAAAGCACGACAAAAAGCCTGCGAAATAGCAGAACAAAGGCAAAAAAGCGAAATTAAGTCGAAAAAAACAGGTCAAAAAGGAGGCACTCCGCGTATAGTTGCAAACACACTTAAAAGCAAAGCAGAACAGAGTACTGCCAAGCTTAAAAGTATTCATTCCGAAAAGCTGAATGAGCTTTCCGATAACCTCAGGCAACTAAGAATACAAGTACAGAATGAGCAAACATTGAAAATAAATCTAAAAGAAACGGATTTGCATAACGGCAAGATTCTTTTTGATGCAAAAAAGCTAAACTTTTCGTTTACTGCAAAAAAACCTTTGTGGGAATTACCCTTGACATTCCAGATACGTAGTGGAGATAGGGTGAGAATCGATGGAAATAATGGTTCAGGAAAATCTACTCTTATAAAGATAATAACAGGAGAACTATCTCCTACATCAGGAAATTTATATTCTGCTTCATTTAAATATCTTTATATTGACCAGGAATATTCGATGGTTGATTTCCACATATCTGTTTTTGAACAAGTACAAAAATTCAATGAACGGCTTTTGCAGGAACATGAGTTGAAAACAATTTTGCACCGCTATCAATTTTCTTCTGATACATGGAACAGACCATGTTCACAGCTCAGTGGAGGCGAGAAAATGAAGCTAATTCTTTGTTGCCTGAATATATGTAATAATACTCCAGATATGCTTATACTCGATGAACCCACCAATAATCTGGATATACATAGTTTGGAAATGCTTTTATCTTCTGTAAAGGAGTTTAATGGTTCATTATTAATTGTATCTCATGATCAATATTTTATAGATGAAATTGGAATAAATAAAACAATAAATCTTCTTTAAAAATTAGTGTTGGCAATTTCTTATTATAGTATTTCAAAAAAGGAAACACTCTAATAAACACGTTGTTTTCTATTATTATATTTGAAAAAAGCACAGACTGTGAAGTCTGTGCTTTCATCTTGAACACTTTAATATCAAGCACAAGATTTAATTCTTAGAAATGTAATTAGCTTAATATCTAATTTATCTAATACTTTCATTGAAAAGCTCGAAGAATAATTTAATCAGCCAATATAATCTTTCAGGGCCTGAACATAGCGCTCGAAAGCTTTTCTTCCTGCAGGTAAGATCTGACAAGCCGTATGTGTTTTCTTTCCCACAAAGCTTTTTTCTACTTTTATATACCCAGCTTCAGAAAGCTTATCAAGCTGAACACTTAAATTACCTGCCGTTGACTGAGTTTTTTCCTTCAGATACACAAAGTCAGCTTCTTCCACGCTCATTAGAATAGCCATTACAGCAAGCCGAAGTTGCGAATGAAGTAACGGATCTAGTTCTCTGAACATAGGCCATATTTTTTAGTTTTTCTACTAGCAGCATTTAGTGCGTGCCCCGGAATAATCATTAAAACAACAAACATTGCAGCAAAGACAAGTATGCATGACAAGCCATGAACAAACAACAGTGAAAAACTGAATAAAATACCGGAAAAACCAGAAATAATAAGTAACCTGTATTTAATAACCAGACCGGTCATTGCTACTCCGATATTAACAAGCAATGCTGCAACAAATAAAGCAGGGAAAGGAACCGGAGCCAATATACTACCTATAGGAACAAGTACCGAGCAAATTCCTATAACTATCCATATATAACTTACTATACGATTTATATAAGTCACCACTCTTCTTTTTCTTTTTTTGAGTAGATATACCATTGCCGGCCATCCTAATGCTGGTATTAACCACCAAAGCCAAAATATATTTGTATTACCAGTTGCATTGTAGCCAAAATAGATCATCAACGAAACAATTGTTGATAGATATCCCCACAAAAGGAACATATTTCCTGAACCTTCCTGCATTCCTTCTTTTGTCTCCTGAATCATTCGAGAAATTATTTCTATGCTTTCTTTCTCTGTTAACGTTTTCTCTTCCATAGTTCTTTTAATTAATTTGTAAATTGGTTTATAACATAAACTATATCCGGATAAAAAAAGCAAAAGAGCTGTGCACTTCTCAATTGCTGGATACAAATATAAAGTGGTTTATAATATAAACCAAATATATTGCTTCCTATTTTATAAAAATATTTATTTCACAAAAGATAAAAGCCAAATAGGCTTATAATTCTATTGATGTATTGTATAAAAACAGTTCCGTAGATCCGGGTGTACTAGTGCGTTACACCCGGGTGTAGCAACAACCTACATCCGGGTATAGGGGTATTCTCCACCCGGGTGTACAAAGGAATCCAACTAATACTAGGATTATGAATAAACGCAGTCAACCAAAATCAAGACGAGACAGACTTTAGAAAGATTAGTCAACCGAAGTTAGTGATTAAGATATAACTAATAAACTACAAACTGGGATAAGAACATATTTAGTCAACCTTTATAAGGTTATAAACTGCTAGACTGCTAGACTAGCGCTAGACTTTATCAAGTATATCTAGCGCCTATATAACACTATCAGTCAGCAGGTTAAATACGTCCTGCTAGATTGCTAGACTTTTTGACTATTTTAATTTTATGAGCACTAAATTATATCAAAACTTACTCAGTATTACAGCAACTAAGTATATACAGTATTTGAAAAGAGAATTTATAAAGAGTCTATAATTCTCATTTTCAAGATGATAACAAATAGAAAAAGGGCAAGTCATATAATGATTCACCCTTTTCTATCGATTACTAAGATATATTATTCAGCTTCAGATTCTGCAGCTTCTTCAGCTGTTTCTTCTGCTTCAAAATCTGTGATACCGTTAGTTACCAAAATGTTATACCATGAAATTAGTTTCTTAATATCAGTTACATAAACTCTATCACGGTCAAAATCTGGAAGGATCTCTGCAAAATAAGTACGCAATTGATCGCTTGTAGATTTCTTTGCATCAATAGATGCTAATTCACCATTTTCTTTCTTCAGCACAGAAGCAAGCACTTCTTTCAAAGGAACTTCTGAATCATTTGTATACATTGCAATATCAGCCAAAGAAATAACTTTTTCATTACCATAAGCAGGGATACGTTTCTTATCTTCAGAAATTGATTCAACAATCAACATATTTTTTCCCTGAGAAATTAACTTATACAAACCCGGCTTACCCGAGATAGACAAAATAGTCTTCAACATAATACTTTTTTATTTTATTTTTAAATATTTGAGTCAGCAAAAATAGTATTCAACATTGAAACAAGCAACGTTAAATTGATAAAAAGTGACCCTTTAAACATATATTAGGAAAAACAATTATTGTTGTGATGATTTTACCAATTCTACTACCTGAGGAATTACGGGAATTTGTTCGTCATTAACAATAATAATATCGGCTAATGCTTTTTTCTTCTCATCGTCCATCTGACTTTGAATTCTTTTTAAGATTTGTTCTTTTGACGAAGAAGAATCACGCAAAGCCAGCCGTTGTAAACGTAAATCCATTGGAGCATAAACCATTGCAACGATATCAACTTCATCAGTAAATCCAGCTTCAATGAGTATTGCCGACTCTATTGCAACAACAGGATACTTACTATTTTTATCTACCCATTTTACAAAGTCTTCTTTGACTCTTGGATGAATTATCTCATTAACAATCTTAGCATGTTCTGCATCCGAAAAGATATAAGCTGCAAGTAGATTTTTATTTAAAACGCCGTTAATATAAACCCCTTGACCAAGTAAATTAATAAGTTGTTGCTTTATCAAAGAATCAGTTGAAGTGATCCTTTTTGATTCATCATCTGCTATATAAACGGGTATACCCATTGTTTTCAATAAATGAGAGACAACCGATTTACCGCTCCCAATGCCACCGGTTAATCCTATTTTAATAGCCATAAGCAGGAATTGATTCGATTAAGAAATCTACCTGGTTGGGAATAATGCGTACATAGCTCACTCCAGCCGGAACCGATTTCAGTTTTAATTTATATTTCTCAGAACCAATCTTCATTAGTTCTTCATAAGAGATATCAAAAACAAAGTTTTCAGGACGAATAGATTTAAAGCGTCTCAGCCCAACCTGAAAAGTGACTTTTACTTTTGAAGGAAATGTTCGCAATGATTTATTAGCTGGAAAGTTTATTCCCAACAATGGCACTTCTAACGTTTTTTCAGTAAGAATATCAACAGGAAGCGTAAGATTAACCACACTAGGCACAAACTTCACACCTTTAATAGCAGTCAATTGTACTCTCGTATGTACTGTATCCGAAATCTCTTTCAATAATACAGCGTGAGTGCTTACGTATTTAATAGAATCGAGCATAGACTGTGGAGCATATACAAGAACTGAATCGGGAGAAAACACTGTATCTGTAAGATAATACTGGCGTCCTGTACTTATTTTACCTCTTAACCTTACAGGAACTTTCTTTGATGCACCCATTGTATAAAAGTAATCAACAACATCAGGCTTGATGCTAACTAGCTTAGTAGAAGAACTAAGCTGAGATAAAATTCTTTTTTCAATGCTAGATGCAGGTATAATTACATGATTACCAAGATCCTGATAATCTGCAAAATCAAGACTTATAGGGTAAAAGTCGTGACCAAAAAAATAATTCAGTAACGTAGTTCCTTTATCTTTAACTACAATATGTAATTCGGAAATAGGCTCAGCGGTAATAACAGCATCGTTCGGGACATTTTTTAGTTTTACAGGAATAGCTAATTCAATCTCAAAATTGTTTTTTAAAGTCTGCAATAACCAAAAACCAGAAGATATAAAGAAAAAAAACAGAAAGATCAGAACTTTTCTGCTTTTTTCACTCAGCAGAAAGCTTCTGACCCTCCTAAATATCTTTAAATAAAAGAACTTTATGTTCCTTTCAATGAACATTATATCTTACTATTTCGCATTTGCTTGATTTGCATCAGATGCAGCAGCAAAAATAGAATTCTTATCTATTTTAATACGAACATTATCTGCAATCTCAAGAACAATAAAATCATCATTTACTTCTTTAATTTTTCCATGTATTCCACCGGCAGTAATAACCTTTTGACCTACTTCCAATCCTTTACGGAAATTCTGTATTTCTTTTTGTTTTTTGTTTTGTGGACGAATCATAAAAAAATAAATAATAGCAAACATGGCTACCATCATTAAAATAGTTCCACCGCCACCACTTAAGAAACCACTGGCACCAGCTGCAGGTGCTTGCAATAATACTGATAAGTTCATAAAATATTCTTTATAGTTTTATAATCAATGAAAAAACAAATATATTAGTTTTTTGTTAGCTTTCCATCTTTTTTTAATTGATTAACTATTCCATCCAATGTACCATTAATAAAACTGCCACTTTTTGCGGTACTATATAGTTTCGCAATTTCTACATATTCATTCAAAGATACACTAATTGGAATATTAGGGAAACTAAGTATTTCCGCTAATGCAATCTGCATAATAATCACATCCATGAAAGCCACACGGTCTAAATCCCAGTTCTTAGTATTCTCGCTTATTAAATGGCGGTAATAATCTTCATTCAGAATTGAACGGCGGAACAATCTGCGAGCAAATTCCTGATCTTCATCATCTTTAAATTCAGGCAATAGCTTTTGATTTGCACCTTGTTTCTCCTCAAATTTCTTGATTGTTTTAATAACAAAGGTATCAACTATTTCCTTATCATCATTCCAATATAAGCTTTGATCTTCCAAAACCTGATCTAAAGATTCATTAGTCATAATGAAGTTTTTATAGATTTTTCTCCATAACTCACGATCTTCAGTATAAGAAGACTCTTCAGACTCCATATACTCCTTATATATATCGGAACTGGCAATTTTATCAAATAGTTCTTTGATAAAATCGGTTTCATTAGCCCATGTTTTCTTTTGGTTAGTTACAAACTCTGAAAGTTGTTTGTTTACTTCCAATTGGGCAATAAATTTGTTTTCCACAAATTTCATGCAAGGGGCTAAATCTTCCTGAGAAGGTACTAATTTATTTTTTGCCGCATCAATACGTTTATGGGCAAAGTTCGTCAATTCTATCATCAACAACAACAAGTAGTTGTAGAGGTCGTAAGCCTTCGAAAGACTAAAAAACAACTCTTTTTCGGCTGTATCCAGGTTTTTGTTTCCATTTTGATAGTAAGCGTACACAATCTGTACGATCTTAAGACGAATAAGAACTCTGTTAATCATAACTTTTTTCAATTCATTAATTCAACGTACAAAAGTAGATATTTTAGAGTGTTCACACAAACAAATTACATTTTTTAATGAATAAATAGCTCTTTAAAATTAAAAATGTGTTTTTACAAGAAGTTTCTGCACTATTCTTTTGCCTATTAAAAAAAAATAGTCAATTTTGGGGCCGAATTAAAACAGTGATAATTTAGTTTATGGAAGAGTTCAAAAAGAAAAGCGCAGTGGATATGAGCGAGAAGGAAATCGTTTTTTCTAAATCAATCAAAGCAGGTAAACGCATTTATTATTTAGATGTTAAAAAGAACCGTAAAGACGAAATGTTCATTGCTATTACAGAAAGTAAAAAAGTAGTTTCAGGAGAAGGAGACGATTCACAGGTTTCTTTTGAAAAACACAAAATCTTTCTTTATAAAGAAGATTTTGAGAAGTTTATGACAGGATTAACGCAAGCAATCTCTTTTATAAACGACAACCAAGGTAATAATGAAGAAACTGTAATCAATCAGGCTGACGAAGAAGAAATAAATACTGATCATATAATTTCTGACGAAATAAAGATTGATATTGATTTTGAATAGGAAATATTTTTTATTTAAGTCATTTATCCTTCCCTTTTCTTTGTAATATAAAAAAGAAAGCGTACTTTTGCACCGCTTTTTACTGGCATCGTGTGATATACCACATCGTGTAATGGTGAGTTAAGCAACAAAAAACTTAATTTAGAGTAACACAAAAAAATTAGAAAATGAAATCAATTGAAATTAAAGCATCATTGAGAAACGAATTCGGAAAGAAAGGTTCTCAAGCAATTCGTAAGACTGACAGCGTACCTTGCGTTCTTTACGGACAAGGAGAAAACTTACACTTTACAGTAACAAACGATTCTCTTCGTAACTTGGTATATTCACCAGATATCTATCTTGTAAATCTTGATATCGAAGGTAAGAAGGTTAAGGCTATCATGAAAGATATCCAATTCCACCCAGTAAAGGATAATATTCTTCACATCGACTTCTATCAGATTGATGAAGCTAAACCTATCGTAATGGAAGTTCCAGTAGCTCTTGAAGGTTTGGCTGAAGGTGTTAAAGCCGGTGGTAAGTTAACTCTTCAAATGCGTAAAATTAAAGTTAAAGCATTATTCAACAACATCCCAGAAAAATTGGTTATCAATGTATCTAGCTTAGGTTTAGGTAAGACTATCCAGGTTGGACAACTTTCATTTGAAAACCTTGAATTATTAACTGCTAAGGAAGCTGTTGTTTGTGCTGTTAAGTTGACTCGTGTAGCAAGAGGTCTTGCTGCTGCAGCAAATAAATAATTAACTTTTTAAAGTTTAATGAAATACTTGATTGTAGGATTGGGTAATATCGGTGAAGAATACCGGGATACTCGTCACAACATAGGATTTAATGTATTGGACGCCCTTGCTAAGGCGTCCAATATTGTTTTTACCGATGGACGTTATGGGGCTACCGCTACTCTATCGATAAAAGGTCGTACGCTTATTTTGCTCAAGCCATCTACTTATATGAATTTGAGCGGAAATGCAGTACGCTATTACATGCAAAAAGAAAAAATTGCTTTAGAAAACGTACTTGTAGTGGTTGACGACTTAGCGTTACCGTTCGGCACTCTTCGCTTGAAAGGAAAAGGTAGCGATGCTGGTCACAACGGGTTAAAGCATATAGCTGCAACTTTGGGCACCGAAAACTATGCACGTCTGCGTTTTGGTATAGGTAATGATTTTCCACGAGGTGGACAGATTGACTTTGTTCTAGGCAATTTTACCGAAGAAGATATGAAGACAATGGATGAGCGCCTGGAAATGGCTGGCGAAATTGTGAAAAGTTTCTGTCTGGCAGGCATATCTCTTACAATGAATCAGTTTAATAAAAAATAAAAAGTATGGCTGAAGCGAGAATAGACAAATGGATGTGGGCAACGCGTATATTCAAAACACGTACTATCGCTGCCGAAGCTTGTAAAAAAGGTCGTGTTTCTATTAATGGTTCACAGGTAAAAGCATCACGCACTATTAAAGTAGGTGATGTTATTCAGGTAAAAAAGTCGCCTATTACTTATTCATTTAAGGTATTGCAAACAATAGAAAAGCGAGTTGGAGCTAAGCTTGTGCCGGAATACATGGAAAATGTAACCACTCCTGATCAGTATGAAATACTTGAAATGAGTAAAATTAGTGGTTTTGTGGACAGGGCACGAGGTACAGGACGACCAACAAAAAAAGATCGTCGAGAATTAGAAGATTTCAGCACTCCAGAATATATGGATGATTTTGACTTCGAATTTGATTTTAATTCAGAAGATTAGAAAGTAATCTATAATGGCTGGCATTCCTTACAATAGTAAATGCTTCCGCCTAAATAGTTTTCTTTTATAATAATACTACCACATTTAGAGCAAGGCTTTCCAGAAGTATTTTTGGAAAGCTTTGTTTTATATCCTCCGGCGTTGCCAAACAAATCTGTTTCAACATCTCTTCCACCTAATTCACAGATTTCAGATATCGTATTCTTTATTACATTATACAACATCTCCTTTTCTTGTATATTCAGTTCCTGAACTTTCTTTTTGGGATGTATGCCGGCATTATACAAAATATCCTGCAATACACCATTACCAAGACCAGGAATTCTTTGTTCGGTAGCTAGCAAAGCTTTTGCAGATTTCTTCTGAAGATTTTCATCAGAAATAAGATTCATGAAATAATCTTTGCTAAATGCATCTGATAAAACAGAAGGCTTTTCTACCGCAACAAGATAATATGGATTATCGAATGCACCGACCTGGAAAGCCCATAATCCGCCATACATCTGCACTGTTACAGCAAGAAAAGAATTATCATCAAATTCTATCAGGAGCTGATGCTTATCGGGTATTTTACTTCCAGACCCAAAATAACGAAGATTAGCTCCATCACCAAATACAATTCTGGTTTTTTCTGTACTAATTTCAACCAAACCTCCCCGAGGATTGGAATCAATAACTTTTTTCCCAATCAAGAGTGATGGGTAATTTTGAGGATCACCCAAGAAGAAAGCAAACTTGTGAGGAGAAAAACCTGCAACAACATCAGTAATAACCTTTCCTTTAATAGTATTATTCAACTGACGGCACAATACAATAGATTCGGGTATTTCAATCATAACAGTCAAATATTAATTGATTTATTATCGTCCGGAAAAACTTGTACTTTTGCTTATACTCCACTTTCTATTTGTGGTTAAACAAAGTAAGAAGAAAAAAGCCGGACTTGCAAATAAGTCCGGCTCTATTTTTATATCCGATAAAGAAGCTTTACCGGACCATTTACAAGTATCAATTACAAGAAATCCACTTTTCCTGTTTTCATATCATAGATTGCACCAACAATCATAATTTCGTTTAGGTCTTCCATCTCTTTAAGAATAGGACTTTTACTTCTAATCTCATCAATTGATATTTGAACATTTAAGTGACAGACAGCATCCATAAACTCATCATTCTTTGATGATTTATCTCCTTTATAAAAACTATTAGCTTTTTCTACAGCTGGTTTAATTTTAGAAAGTAAAGATGTTATATTTCCCATCTTTACATCATCAATTGCCGACTGAATAGCTCCGCAATGCGTATGGCCTAATACAACAATAAGTTTAGATCCGGAAACTTTGCAGGCATATTCGAGGCTTCCCAGAATATCTTCATTTACTATATTTCCGGCTACACGAGAAACAAACATGTCTCCTATACCCCGATGAAAAATATCTTCAACAGGAACTCGCGAATCAAGGCAAGATAAAACTACTGCCAACGGATACTGCCCTAAAACTGCTGTACGAATACGGTCGGAATTATTACGAACAGTTAGATTATCTTCTACAAATTCCTGATTCCCTTTTTTCAGAATAACTAGAACCTCACTGGGGGTAAGTTTCTGTTGCTCCTCTTTAGAACGTATGGAACCAGTAAGAATATGTTCCAGACCCAATTCTGATTTATTTTCTTGTTCTCCCATTTTGTTATCCTTTACCTTTTAATAATCACTCACAAAAATATTACTTTTAATGTAATAATGTATGTTTTTTAATATGAATGTACATATCTCTATTTCTCAAATTATTCTAAATACAGACTTTTGCTGAAAAGATATCTACGATTAAATTTTAAAATATGAAAGCATTAAAATTATGTTTTATTGTAGCATTTACGCTATTTGCAATGACTATTTCGGCTCAGGAAAAAGCCAAAACTACTAAAACTCAAATTACAGGTGAAGATTTATTAGGTTTAAAGTCGGGTGCCGATCCTAAGAAAGCCAATGCCGGAGTTGCCGGATCGTCTATAAAGAAAGGTCGTCCGGTTGTTTTTATAATAGGTGACTCAACCGTAAAGAATGGAAAAGATAATGGTAGCAATCACCAATGGGGATGGGGACATTTCTTTGCAGACTATATTGATACAACTAAAGTATCGGTAGAAAACCATGCATTGGGTGGACGCAGCAGTCGTACTTTTATTACCGAAGGACTTTGGGATAAGGTACTTTCGGCAGTAAAACCTGGTGATTATGTACTTATTCAGTTTGGACATAACGATAGCGGTTCATTAAATATGGGACGTGCCCGTGCTTCATTGAAAGGATATGCTGATAATGATACCACTGTAGTTATGGAGCTTACCGGGAAAGAAGAGACTGTTCATTCTTTTGGCTGGTATATGCGTAAATATGCAAAGGATGTAAAAGCTAAAAAGGCTACTCCTATCCTATTATCACACATACCTCGCAACATGTTTACTTCTAAAGATAGTGTAGCTGTTATTCGTAATAGCGATGGCTTCGGTCTTTGGACTAAAGAAGCTGCAACAATGGAGAAGGTTCCATATATTGATTTGAATAAGCTTATAGCAGATAAGCTTGACAAGATGGGTAAAGATGCTATTCAAACATTATATTATGGCGATCATACTCATACTTCAGAAGCCGGAGCTATATTAAATGCTCAAACCGTTGCAGAAGGTATCCGTGAATTAAAGAACTGCAAGCTAAAAGATGCTTTAAAGAAGTAAGATATAATACCTAAAGGGTAATTGAACAACTGGTTTACAATATCTGCATCCATTCAAAAAAGGAAGTTTGATATTTCTCAAAAAAGTAATTAACCAGCTGATTTACACTACTTGCACCAACTCTTAAAAAGAAGTTAGATATTTCCAAAAAGGGTAATTAAGCAGCTGGCTTACACTAACAGCATCAACTTTTAAGAAGGTTAGATATTTCCCCAAAAAGGTAATTAACTAGCTGGTTTTCATTAGCTATACTCATTTAAAAGAATAAGTTAGATATTTCCTCAATAGGTTATAAAAAAGTAAAACAAGTCTCTGAGAATTGAGTTTAAAAGACATTTTCTTAGAATAGACAAAAAAACAATAAAAAAATGTGGTTGTTCCGTTTGGAACAACCACATTTTTTATATAAAACGTAGATTGTATCTAATTACAAATTAGCTTTTACAGCATCAATCAGTTCCTGATATTCAGCATCTGAAAGATAAACCTTACCCGGATTCATAACGAATGTGCCACCAAAGTCGGGACCACCTTCATATTTAGGAGCCAAATGGAAGTGTAGATGAGACAACTTATCCGAATAAGCACCATAATTAATTTTTGCAGGATGGAAAGCTTTATTCATAGCACTAGTTACTTTGGCAACATCAGCCATAAAAGCATTGCGATCTTCATCACTCAGTTCATTAAGATCGTTAACATGATCTTTATATGCAACCAGGCAACGACCTCTATAAGTTTGTTCCTTAAAAAGGAATGCTCTTGATACACTTAATTGTGCAAATTCAATCATTAAATCATGCAAAGTCTGATTGTTTTGGCAATACAGACAATCTTTAGGATCACTCATTTTTACTATCTATTTTATGTTAATGTCGTAAAAGTAATTATAAATATTCTATCAAAGGTGCATTTTTTAGCTCTTTTGATTTACCAATTTGTACACATCCTCTTTCTCGCCTACAACCCATACCACATCTCCTTCCTGGAAAGGAGCATTCACATCCGGCGTTCTCAGAGAATTACCATCACGTTCCATCCCCACAATCAGACACTTATATTTGTCACGAATACCCGATTCACGAATAGATTTGCCGAGAAAAACAGAATTAATATTAATCATAAACTGCTTCAAAGTCATGATGCTTTTTTCTAAATCCTTATTATCTTCTACCACATCTTCCTTCATCATATGCTGACTAAACAAGTTTAACTGTTCGTCAGTACCTATAACCTGAATCTTGTCCAAAGGGAAAAGTCTTACAGAAGCTCCCGGAATATTAATGCGTTGCTTTCCTCTGAGAATTGAAACAACATGCACACCATACTTCTTACCTAAATTGAGTTCTGCCAATGTTTTTCCGGCCCAGACAGACTCGCCCGGAATTTCTAAATCGGTGAGGTGTAAGTCTCGCGAAAGCAGACTACCTGCATAAGCCGGCTTTTTACTTCCTATATACTCGGCATGCATATCGCGTAATCGTAGATTCTGAATAAATCTGCGTTCAATAAGGATAGACTGCTTTTTCAATACTCTTGAATAGACCATTAAAAAGACAAGAATTACAGCCACTCCAAGAGCTAATCCTACAGAAGCTTTGAAGAAATGAGCAATAACAAATGCAACAAACGCAACTGCTATTACCACTCTTAAAACAATTGTAGAAACCAACGGACCACGATTTACATGGTTGTCTTCCCACAGCGTCACAAACTCTTCGGAATGGTTCTTCTTTACCACAATAGCCCTCAAGAATGGAGATATGCAAAGAACAGTAAAGATTGTACCACATAATGCCGCCCAAAATTGAGGTAGGTAATTATGAAATACTGGAGCAACAAAACGGAAGGACAATATAATAACGGCAATACTTATAATAGAATATATAACAATGTTTCGCCCCATAGCCATAAGCAGTTTCTTCCAGTCACTCTCATAGTTCACTGTTTGCGATCCTGAAGAATAGCGGTCGAGGAACCGCTTCCAGGAGCGAGGCATTGAGCGGTCAACCTTTACGTAAGCCGGTTCGGCAAGACGAATCATATACGGAGTAAGAAAAGTTGTGATTACAGAAACTGCAACTACGATTGGATATAAGAAATGGCTTGTTACTTTCAATGTTACACCTAACGAAGCAATAATAAATGCAAACTCACCAATCTGACCTAAGCTGAATCCGCATTGCATGGCAGTCCTCAATGGCTGTCCAGATAAAAGCACACCAGAGGTTCCAAAAATAGTTTGCCCCAGAATTACAACAAGTGAAATTACCGCAATTGGCAGAGCATATTCTACAATCATTGAAGGATCTACCATCATACCTACAGAAACGAAGAATATTGCTCCAAAAAGATCTTTCACTGGTTTCACCAGATGTTCTATATGTTCCGCCTCAATTGTTTCGGCCAATATAGATCCCATAATAAATGCACCAAAGGCCGGAGAAAATCCTACCTGAGAAGCAAGCACAACCATTCCGAAACACATCCCCAAAGAAACAATCATCAATGTTTCATCACTCATCAGCTTACGTGTTTTTTTCAGGATTCCGGGAATAAGGAAGATTCCCACAACAAACCAAAGAACCAGAAAGAAAACAAGTTTAGATATGCTGGCAATAAGATCACTCCCCTGAAAACTGCTACTTACAGCCATTGTAGAAAGCACAACCATAAGAACAATGGCTAGAATATCTTCAAGAATCAATATGCTAAGCACAAGTCCGGCAAACTTCTTCTTCCCTAGTCCCAAATCATCAAAAGCTTTGTAGATAATGGTTGTAGAAGACATCGCAATCATTCCACCAAGGAAAATACAGTCCATCCGTTTCCACCCAAATCCCAGACCAACAGTTATTCCTACCACTATCATACAAAAGATGATTGTACAGGCAGCAATGATGGCCGACCCTCCTACTTTCAATATTTTCTTGAAGCTAAATTCCAGTCCAAGGGCAAAGAGAAGGAATATAACACCTATATCCGACCAAGTTTGTATATTAGCTGTATCGACAACAGAAGGGGTTAGAAATGTATGCGGCCCTACCAGGAAACCCGCAACAATATATCCCAGAACTAACGGTTGTTTTAATTTCTTAAATAGCAACGTGGTTATTCCGGCAGATATAAGAATGAGCGCTAAGTCTGCTATAAGATTCGGTAAATGTGACATCGTATTTTCAGATTAGTTTTCACAAATATACTTTTTTCCGAGCAGAAAGGAAAGTTTCAGACATTAAAAAAAGCGATATTATAGCATTTAGCTACAATATCGCCTGATTCTTAACTATAATAAATACCAAAATTTATTTTCTGAAAGGAGGTTTTACAACCACAGCTTTGATTCCTTTTCCACGAATGCTAATAAATATTTCAGTTCCCGGTTTAGAATAGTCAGTCTTTACATATCCCATTCCAATACCAATCTTACGAGTTGGCGAGATTGTTCCGGAAGTAACTTCACCAATCTTTTCTCCTTCTGCGTTTACCAATTCGTATCCATGACGGGGAATACCTTTATCTACCACTTCAAACGCAACCAGTTTACGGGTTACACCTTCTGCTTTTTGTTTTTCAAGGAATGCACGGTTAGTGAAATCCTTTCCATCCACAAACTTAGTGATCCATCCCAATCCAGCTTCCAGTGGTGATGTAGTATCGCTCAAATCATTTCCATAAAGACAGAATCCCATTTCAAGGCGAAGTGTATCACGCGCACCTAAACCAATTGGCTTTATTCCATATTCAGCACCGACTTCAAAAATTGTGTTCCATATTCTATTTGCACAGTCGGGATAGAAATAAAGTTCAAATCCGCCTGCACCGGTATACCCGGTATTCGAGATAATCACATTCTCATATCCGGCAAACTCACCAGTTGTAAAGGAGTAATATGGAATTTCTGACAGATTCACAGACGTTAGTTTCTGCAGCACTTCAATGGCTTTTGGTCCCTGAACAGCAAGCTGAGCCATTTTATCGGAAGCATTTTCCAGTTCTGCGCCCACAGTGTTATGACTCACGCACCAATTCCAGTCTTTTTCTATGTTAGAGGCATTAACTACCAGCATATATTTTTCAGGTTCATAATAATAAACCAGCAAATCGTCTACAATACCACCGTCTTCGTTTGGGAAGCAAGTATACTGTGCTTTGCCTATAGTCAATGCAGCTACGTTATTAGAAGTAACTTTTTGAAGAAAAGCAAGTGCATTTGGACCTTTTACCCAGAATTCTCCCATGTGAGAAACATCAAACACCCCTACTCCGTTGCAAACGGTAAGGTGCTCATCTATAATTCCGGAATATTCAATCGGCATATTATAGCCGGCAAATTCGTGCATCTTTGCACCTAAAGAAATGTGTTTGTCAGTAAATGGCGTGGTTTTCATAGTATTAGAATTTTTTATTTCTTATTTGCTGGCTACAAGCTCAGCAATTTTAATGATCACTTTGGTTGCTTTTTCCATAGATTGTACTGGTACAAATTCATAACGGCCATGGAAATTCAAGCCTCCTGCAAAGATGTTTGGACAAGGCAAACCTTTGAAAGAAAGTTGTGCTCCGTCTGTTCCTCCACGGATAGCTCTTACCTTAGGTTCAACTCCTACAGCTTTCATTGCAGCAAAGGCTGTATCGATAATGTGCATTACCGGTTCAATCTTTTCGCGCATATTGTAATACTGATCCTTCAATTCAAGAGTTGCAGTTCCTTCACCAAACTCTGAATTGATTTTGCGAACCAGGTGTTCAACTTCGGTCTTACGATTTTCGAACTTTGAACGATCGTGATCACGGATAATATAAGAAACCGTAGTTTGTTCCACCGTTCCGTTAACACCAATCAGGTGATAGAAACCTTCGTAACCTTCTGTGTGTTCAGGTGATTCGTGACGAGGGAACATTGAAATAAATTGATTGGCAATACGTATTGAGTTAACCATTTTATGCTTTGCATATCCCGGATGAACGTTACGGCCTTTGAAAGTAACCTTAGCCGAAGCTGCATTGAAGTTTTCGAATTCAAGTTCGCCTACTTCACCACCATCCATGGTGTAAGCCCAATCGCAACCAAATTTCTCCACATCAAACTTATGAGCACCTTCTCCAATTTCTTCATCAGGATTAAATCCAATACGAATCTTTCCGTGTTTAATTTCAGGATGTGCCTGCAAATAAGCAATGGCAGTAAGTATTTCTGCAATACCTGCCTTATCATCTGCACCAAGAAGAGTTTTTCCGTCGGTTACAATCAAGTCTTCCCCTTTATGATCCAACAGTTCGGGAAACATTTCCGGAGAAAGAATCACTCTGTCTTCCTTGCAAAGAAGAATATCTTTTCCGTCATATTTTTCAACGATACGTGGGCTAACGTGTTTGCCGCTCATATCGGGACTTGTATCCATGTGTGCAATGAATCCGATGGTTGGAACTTTTTTATCAGTATTTGCAGGAAGTGTAGCAAAAAGGTAACCGTAGTTGTCTAGAGAAATCTCTTCCAGCCCCATAGCTTCCAGTTCTGTTTTAAGATATTCTGCGAAAATCATCTGTCCCGGAGTGCTTGGAGTTAGCCCGGTTAGCTCGTCCGATTGGGTGTCAAAACTGACATATTTAAAAAAACGTTCTACTAAAGTCATATAATTAAATTTTTATGTTGTTTTTATACTGCTTGTAAAGGTAAAAAAAGAGCCACGAATTACAAAGTAATCCGTGGCTCTTTTTTATTTTTCAAACTGCAGTGTGTTTTTACTTGAGTTTTCTATGGGTCAAAATTAATAATATAGCGGGTAACTATATTACTTTTATGTTAATCCGAAAAAACTATATCTAAATACCTATTGCAGTAAAACTCAAACGACTGCAGGCTGTTTTTAAAATCAATGCCGGGAGATTTTATTTTAGACCCGGGTCTGAATATTCTTTTGATGTACATCATAATAGTAGTTTGATGTACATCTAAAGCATACTTTGATATACATCAAAAATATACTTAGATATACATCAAAACAAAAATATTACTAGAGAGATTTGTTAATGTTTCAGCTCTTGTTCCTTTTTCATCTTATAGAAGTTCTGAAGCACATAGAATGCTTTCTTTTTCAAACCTCTTTCAGATATTACTCCCTTACGATTAAAGAAATCCTGAATACCGTTTAACTGGCGACGTGAAGAGCGGAAATCCATCAAAATCCATGGAGAAGTTCCGGCAAATCCGTCTACACGGTTGTACATATCGAGGGTGTTTTTGTAAAGTTCTTCCTGATACTCTTCCGTCCAACGTTCTGTTTTGTCGCCGTGTTTACCTTGCAATGCTCCTCCCCCGAATTCGCTGATGAAGAATGGCTTGTCATACGGAATATCCCATTGACGGGTTTTGCAATCTTCCGGCGTTCCACCATACCATCCCAGGTAATTGTTGAAACTGATAATGTCTACATACTTGCTCATGTAATCTTTTACCTGACTCACATTTCCTTTTGTTCCGGTTACTTCCATTGCCATGCTTAACAAGCGAGTGTTGTCTTTTGCACGAACCTGAGCAGCAAGATCGGCAAGGAACTTATCGCGTGCATCGCTGTGCGGAGTTTCGTTGGCTACCGACCAGATTATAATGCCGCAACGATTCTTGTCGCGTTCCATCATATCATTTAATTGTGTGGAAGCATTCTTATAAGTATCCGGATTGCTCCAGTGAATAGTCCAGTAAACCGGTATTTCACTCCAAACCATTAGCCCCATCTCTTCAGCAGCACGAACCATAAATTCATTGTGCGGGTAATGAGCCAGACGAACAAAATTACATCCCAGTTCTTTTGCCCAGCTTAACAGAAGCATTGATTCCTCTTTCGAGAAAACTCGTCCCTGACGGTAAGGTGCTTCTTCGTGAATGGATATACCTCTAAGGAAAGTCTTCTTGCCATTCAATAAGATATTTTTTCCTTGTGTCTCTATCTGGCGGAAACCTATTTTATCATTCAGAACATCTTCACCGTTACGAATTATCACATCATACAGTTTTGGAGATTCAGGCGACCAGAGTTTTGGTTTAGCCTTTAAAGCAAAGACCGCTTTTCCCTCAGCATCAGTCAGCAGCTTCTTCTGAATCTTCAACTCAGGAATCTCTACAGAAACTTCTACCCCGGCCTTCTTTTCATTTAGCTGAACGTAACCTTCCACCTTGTCATAGCTTCCTTTGGGAAGTTGAACCAAATAATCGTCTACAAATACATCAGGAGTTTCTACAAGCAAAACGTCGCGGGTAATTCCTCCATAATTCCACCAGTCGGAATTCACCGTTGGCACACCTTCCGGTTTACGTTCATTGTTCACCCGAAGAATCACAAAGTTACTTCCCTCTTTAAGTTTATTGGTCACATCAAAATTAAAAGGAGTAAATCCGCCTTCGTGAGTTCCAATCTGTTCGCCATTCAGATAAACATTACAGAAGTAGTTCACAGCACCAAAATAAAGGAATGCTTTGGTACCCGGTTTGGGAGTATAATTAAAGTCTTTCTTGTACCAAACACTACCTTCGTAAAAGAACAGTTTATCATCTTGCGTATTCCAGTCGCCCGGAACTTTGATCAGCGGAGCAGTATCAAAATTATACTCCACCAAGTCCGATTTAGATTTAGCCTTCTGATTTTTAAAAAAGCCGTTGTTGCTTACATTAAGCCTATAGTCATAATACCCATTGTCGAAGGGATCCACGATGGAATTCCAGGATCCGTTTAGTGATTGTGTGTGGCGTGCGTATACATTATTCAGTA
This sequence comes from Bacteroides luti, assembly GCF_900128905.1. GTDB lineage: Bacteria > Bacteroidota > Bacteroidia > Bacteroidales > Bacteroidaceae > Bacteroides > Bacteroides luti. The sequence goes on along the minus strand of NZ_FQTV01000007.1, from coordinate 198,821 downwards.
TCGTATCAGCTTTCACCAGCGAAAGTGCAGAGATACATGCTAATAAAACCAGCATTAATTTCCTCATAATCTTATTCTTTAAGGTTCTTTTTATAAAATAGTGGAGCAAAGATATACTTTAAAAGACAATCTTTACTCCACAAATAATTCAAAAGAGTGTTATTTTAATTAATTAATGCTTTTCTATTTAAAAATGTTGAGGTTCCATTGGTCATACCATTTCAATACCGGTTTGCCATTTTCAAAGAGAATGGGCAGCCATATATAACGGGCATCGATAGGATGTTTAGGCGTCCATCTGTCTGCCATAAAGATATAAGCATCTTTTTTCCCTTCCACTTTTTGAATAAAAGTGCTTTGGGAATGGAAAGTCAGTTTAGCATCATTTCCCACACAAGGATTAGGATACTTTTTCCAAGGTCCCCAGATATTTGTAGCAGAAAACATACGAGCCTCGTTAGGATCCCACCCGGTACAACCAGAAGTAATCATCCAGTACACGCCATCTTTCTTGAATATTGCTGGAGCCTCATTGTGTCCACCGGGGAAAATACGAATATATTTTCCGGAGTGACCTAAGTAATCGTCTGTTAATTCGGCAATCTGTAGAGTCAGGTTCTCTTCAGACGAATAAATATGGTAAGCCTTTCCGTCGTCGTCAACGTAAATTGTCATATCGCGAGACATCTGCCCATCCTTTAAATCTCTTTTTGTAAACAAGCCATTATCAACAGCTTTGTACCATTGCGGAGTCCACCACTCTTTATAATCTTCAGTATTCAAAGAGAGCTTCTTTTGTTCATCTGTCATATTCATTGGATAGATTCCTGGATTGGAACGAAACGAACGAACGAACTTGTATGGTCCGGTTATCTTATTGCTCACAGCAACACCAACACGAGCAGCAGCATATCCTTTTCCTTTAAGTTCCAGGTGAAACCACATCACAAACTTATTCGTCTTCTTATTATATACAACCTTAGGACGTTCAATAATACAACCTTTAGTTATATCACTTTTCTCATCTTCTTCAACACTTAAAGCAATCCTCTGGTTTTTCCAGTTATAAAGATCGGAAGAAGAATAGCAGGTTACTCCAACTAAAGCACTACTGGTATTTTCGCTTTTGAACTCTCCAAACCAATAATACTTACCCTGAAAATATAAAGTTCCACCTCCATGAGCATTAATATGAACACCTTTATCATCGGGCCATATCTTACCCGGATAAAATGATTTATTTACTGCACCAACCTGAACACTGAAAAAGGCTACACAAGCCATTAAAACAGGAGTGATAATTCTAAAAAGACTCTTATATCTCATTAATTAAAATTTAAAGATTATACGCAAATATAGACTCTCAAATTATGTAAATGCACTAAAAATAGCTCTTTAAGTTCCGTTTTTAGCCTATTCACCAATACTTATACATAAAAGATGTATAATTCTAGTTCACTAAGTTATAAATTCCGGAAATCCTTATCTAGAAGGATATAGCAAAAGAAAAATATAACTTATTTAACACAGAAATACGTACTAAAAGAAGAGGTTGCCAATGACAACAAGTATCAGGCAACCTCTGAAAGAAAGTTATTCTAAACCCTGGAAACAACTCAACTTAATAAACCGGATTCCTATTTTTGCTGATAAATCCGCACGTAATCTATCTCATAGGTTAATGGAAATTTTGTTTGAGAAGGATCTCCCCCATTACGTCCTATTGCAAGATTCAAAAGCAAATATTGCGGTTGATGAAACGCATTACTACCATCCGCATTGATCGTTTTAGAAAGATCAACCTCGTTCAATAATTCATCATCAAGATACAACCGGATAAAATCTTTATCCCAATCCATACGCCAGATATGAAATTTACTTGCCCAATCAGCATCTTTTTCTGTAAAATGGCTCAAAGGTTTATTTGAACCATCCCACTTAGCTTTCCATCTTACATTTGTTCCCCACGCAGCATTGGCCAATATTGAAGGGACATTGTTTATACGATAAAATTCCATCAAGTCAACTTCACCACTTGACGGCCATTCCTTATCTTTACCTAAAGTCCAGATTGCAGGCCATGATCCGCATGCTGTAGATATCCTTGCTCTAACCTCAACACGTCCGTATAAAAATTCCTTTTTACCCTCGGTCTTTATAGAAGAAGATGTATATTCTGCATACTCTCTTGACGTTTTCCAATTAGTATCTCCCTTCTTGTATTCAGGATTCAGGACTTTTTCCCTACGTGCTTCTATAACTAAAACACCTTTTTTGCAATATGCATTTTTATCCTGATACCACTGCAACTCTTCATTGCGGGCAAATCCTTTCTCAAAGCTCCAGAATTTTTCATTGGGCTTTCCTTTATAATTAAATTCGTCGCTCCACACCAGCTTCCACTTTTGTCCAAAAGCTAAAGTTGGAACAAAAAAACATAGCAATAAAAGCTTATACATTTTCATATCTGTATTATTATACTTTTTCATGTTATTCATTAATAAATAAAAAACTAACACCTAAGAAAACGTTAATCAATACTCAAAAAATCTATGTTCACAATTTCTTTTGATATACCCGAACATAATCAATCATGTATTGCATTGGGAAAGCGTCATCAGCAGGTGTGCCTCCATTTGCACCAATAGCCAGGTTTAACAATATATATTGCTTTTGTTTAAATGGCCACGTATAATTTGCAGCAGATCCATTTTGTGTTTGAGACTGTTTTGTGGTATTATACAAAACATCATCTACATATAGATCTATTTCATCTTCATTCCAATCCATACGCCATACGTGGTATTTCTTTGCCCAATCGGCATCCTTTGCTGTAAAACTGGAGAATTTTGTTTTAACAGAATTCCACTGAGCAGTCCATGCTTTATCTGTTCCCCATGCTGTGTTAGCAAGAATATAAGGTTCACCGCCAATCAGATAATATTCCAGCAAATCAATTTCACCACATGATGGCCAATCGTACCAATTACCAAGAGTCCATATAGCTGGCCAGGCACCTTTCCCTGTCGGAATCTTTGCCCTGACTTCCAGTCGTCCGTATTGAAAATCGAATTTACTGTGAGTAGTCATCGAAGTAGAAGTATACTCTGCATATTGACGATTTGTTTTCCAACTGGAACTACCTGCCACATAATTAGGATTCTGCACTCTTTCTTTTTTTCCTGTAATTACCAAAGTACCATCTTTACATTGAGCATTATCCGACTGATACCATTGTAGTTCTTCATTACGAACAAAGCCTTTTTCAAAAGTCCAGTTATTCGAATCAGGAGCACCGTTAGAGTTGAATTCATCACTCCAAATCAGTTGCATACCATCTTTTTCACTTTCAGGTATAGCCGGATCTGGTTTTGTTTCATCGAAATCGGCAAACTTAAATACCAGCATTAAAGAATTTACTTTCTTATTTATTGTATAAGAAGTTGAGTTCTTAATCTTAACCGGCAAAACAAATTTTCCGTTTCTTCTTACAATATCATCAGCCAGCAATTTATCTTTATGAATGGTTACAGTCAATGAAGAACCTTCTTTTTCACCGGTTTTCATTGAAAGCTGATTAGACGATAATTCGTAATAACTGTCTGGTAAAAGTTGTGCCTTTTCATACAAGCTACCTTTTTCTGCATTACTTATTAATTTTGCTAATGAATCTTTATCTATCATCAGGTCAACATTAACATTCTTATTGGCAACTCTGTTCTGATACAACGCAAGATTCAAATTAACAACTGTATCTTTTTTCTGAGAAGAGGCAATTTTCATTGATATGGCAGCATCGGAACCATTCCAACAATCAGCAGATTGTTTCAAACAAAGCAATGATGTATCTACATTATCTGTTGCAAGGTTATCATTGTCACTGCATGCAGAAAATGTAGATATTATCGCAGCCATTGAAATGACTGCGATAATATTTATAAAAGTTTTTTTCATAGTAACTGCAAAGGACTAATCCTTTTCGTCTGTTTCAGGATTAAATACATTCAGTTTAACATCGTATATTGCAAATTCTGCCATATTGAAGTACTTAGTATTTCCACTGGTAGCAATTACATTAAAACGGAAGTAGGTAAACTTTTTGCCTGGAGCAACATAGTTTGATGTATACTCAGAACTTACAGCAGTTGGTAACCCAGAAAGGGTTGTTACTGTTTCCCAATTCTGACCATCATTACTTATCTGTAATTCAACACTACTTGGTCTTGCAGATGTTCCAGAATTGTTTCGGTTCATGTAATATATCAAAAAGTTTTCATGAGCTTCATTAAAGTTAATCTGAATATACTGAGGCAATGAAATTTGAGGAGAGCTCCATCTTGTATGGAAGAAAGTTCCTGAATTTCCGTCAAGAAGATTCTTTATTGGGCCCTCTGTTGGTTCCTGAGCATTAGTACTTAATTGAGTGTCGGTAAGAGTTATCTTTGTCTTCTCAGCTACAGTAGTAACTGAAGGTGCTGCACCCGAAGTAGCCTCAACAATATTTATATCTCCACCTTCTTTAGCTGCATTAAATGTCTGGAAATAAAATTTATATGCTCCATAACGGGCTCTTGTATTACTAATAAGCATCTCGGTAGTACCTTTTGATGCTATTTTATATATATCCTTTTTTTGTAACGGATCATAATATTTTATCTGCAAATAAGCAAAATCTCCAGCAGGAGCCTGCCATTTAAGTTTTATTTGTCCGGGTAATGCCTCCGACTGAACTGCCTTAGTATCAATAGAAGCAGGAACACCGGTATACCCAACTAGTTCAAATTGCTCAATTTTATCATCACATGCATTCATTAGCAGAAGAAATACAACTGCTAATGAATATATAAATTTTAGTTTCATGGTTTTCATCTTTTAATAATTTAATAATACCTGATTACCAACCTGGATTTTGAGTAAGATTAGGATTCTTTCTTATTTCAACATCCGGAATAGGGAATAAATACATCTTATCATCCCAGATACGATTCTTTATAACACGGTTATAAGTATAATTACTATTATCTTTTGAAATCTCCATTCTAACAATACTCTTAAACTTATCACCTTCTTTCCAGCGACGAACATCCCAGAAACGATGTCCTTCGAAAGCTAACTCAACCATACGTTCACGTTCGTACTTTTTCCAGAAATCAGCATTTGATAATCCAGCAGGGAATGCAGGCATCTTAACATCTTCACGATTTCGGATAACATTAACGGCATCTTTAGCAGACATTGTAAATTGATCATTTGTTGCATCTGCCGAACCTAAATATTTAAATACAGCCTCAGCATAATTTAAATAAAACTCGCCTAATCTGAAAGTAATCCAGTTGTGTTTCTTTCCACCACTGCTATTTTGAGCACTGATATCAATAGTTCCATCCAAATATTTCTTCAGGTAATATCCTGTTGGAGTAGCACCAGATATAGGCAGACCATTTCTACCTCCAATATATGTCTCTAAAAGATTTGCATTTGTGCTAGGCCATTTCTCTCCATTAACAGCAACAGTCATACTTAATCGTGGGTCTCTGTTTGTATATGGTTTTTGAGGATCATAACCACTTTCAGTTTCATCCCACGCCTTTCCGGTTGTTTTCATTTCATAAGCATCAACCAAAGTTTGTGTCGGACAGTTTCCTGAATTACCATTTTCCATACCAACAGGGAAATTTGTTGTTTCCGGAGAGTTAGTATCACCTATTCTTCTAACAAAAATCATTTCTGAAGCCTTCCAGTTATCAGTTCCCCACAAAGCTGAATATTTGCCAAGCTTAATGCTGTTCTGACTACAATAATCAATAACGGTCTTGCTAGCTTCAGCAGCCTTTTTCCACAAAGTCAAATCATTATTTGCATTAAATAATGGACTTGCCTGATACAAAAGTGTTCTTGCTTTCAATGCCAAAGCCATACCACGAGTTACACGACCAGTTTCAACACTACCTATTGTTGATGCATCTTCTTTTAAATCATTGTAGTTTATAGGTAATTTATCAGCAACAGCATCACATTCGTCTGTTATAAATTGGAAAACGGTCGCAGCAGGAGTTCTTTCTAATTTATTAGCTTCATCTTCTGTAAGAACATTTGTTGTAAACGGTACGTCTCCGTATGCTCTGACCAATAAGAAATAATAATAAGCTCTCAACAAACGGACTTCATACTGATAACGATTGAAACGATTCATCTGAGCCTGATAATCTTTATCAAACTTAAGTTCAGAGAAATCTGCATTCGGGAATTCTTTCAGATAGTAGTTTGCTTCTCTGATAGCCTTGTAATATCCCCATAATGAATATGAGTTAAGTGGTCCCCATGAACCATTATAATAATCATGAACATTAGACCATGACCAGGCATATTCAGATTCATCGCACGCAGAACTTAATGAACCATTAGAAGGTAAATCTGAATCAAGGTAACTATATATATTGGTAACAAAGCCACTTGTACGGGTAAAGTCTGTAAAGACATAGTCTTTACCATATACTGTATACTCGTGATAATCCATTTCATTAGTACAAGATGAAAAAGCAAGTACACAACCTAAGCCTATGAATATATTTTTTAATTTCATATTAATACTTTTTTCTGTTTATTGAATAAATCCTTAAAAGCCAAGAGATAGCCCAAAATTCACAGAACGTGTTGCAGGATATGATACTCCCATTGCTTCAGGATCACTTACGTCGATCTTATCAAAGCATAGCAAATCAATTCCTCTTACATAAAATTTAGCATTCTTGATCTTTATTCTTTCTAAGAATGAAGCTGGTAACTTATAATATATTTCACAGTTACGTAATTTCAAGAAAGAACGATCGGCCATCCAAACAGAACTTGTTTTTAAGTTATTATCAACAGATTCTGTTGTTAAACGAGGAAAACGAGCATTTGGATTTTCAGCACTCCATCTATTAGCATAATAATAATTAGATATAGTAGAGTTACCTACCAATGGCCTATAAAGACTAGTCGTTTCCAATATTGCAGTGTAATTACCTACTCCCTGGAATTGAGCATTAAAGCCTAAACCTTTCCATTCCAAACCTACATTGAATGAATAATAAATTTCAGGAACGGTTGAATTATATCCCATAGCAACAAAGTCGTTGTTATTGATTACACCATCATTATTCTGATCTTTATATTTAATATCACCTGGTTTTACCTGACCAAACTGCTGTGTTGGACTGTTATTAATATCCGCCTGATCAACAAAATATCCGATAGCTTGCAAACCAAATATTTGTCCTACCGACTTACCTGTTGAGCGCAAATAATCATAAGCCTGAGGAGCTTCCAGCTGTTCTTTTATCTTGTTTTTAGAAAGAGTAAACTTACCTCCAAGAGTCAGAGTGAAATCGCCGATATTTTTATTGTAATCAGCTCCAATCTCAGTACCCCAGCTATCAACAATTCCTGCATTTTTATAAGAATTGGAAGCACCAAGTACTGAAGAGTTCTTTCCGGAAGTGTTAACCCAAATATCAGAACGTCTTTCATAGAAACCATCGATAGTCAAAGTTAATCCTTTAAATAAACCTGCATCTAAACCAAGATTATACTTATGAGCTTTTTCTGTTGTACCATTTAAAGAAGGTAAAGCTCCTTCCTGCCAGCTACCATCATTACTAAAGTTATCTCTTATAGGATAACCACTACCACCTGTGACTGTTTCATTCCAATAACCGTTATAAGGAATATTATCTGTACTTAAGATTCCCCATGAAGCACGAAGCTTTAAGAAATCAACCCAGTTCACATTCTTCATAAAGTCTTCATTAGACATAACCCAAGCTAATCCAACTGTTGGAGAAAGATGCCATTTACTATTTGTTTCAAGAACATTAGAAGCCGAATTCATCAATGTAAAATCAGCAAAATAACGATTCTTGTATCCATAATGAGTATACCATGCTAAATTCTGATGATAGAAAGTCTGGTTTACACCCTTCGCATTATCATATTTATATGAATACATCAACATTGTATATAAGTTGTGAGAACCAAACTGACGTTGATAATCCACATTTGCCTGAAAATTGAATGAACGATATTGCCAGTCCAATTTACTATCACCACTCATTTCACTATCAGAACCACCAGTATAAGTATTATATGCTGCAGGAGCACCATTCTGCCAGCTTGAAACACTTTGACTACCATATTTATATTCTTTGGAATGGTTTTCCCAATATGAAGCGATATTGTCATATCCAATACGGATATTACCTCCTAATCCTTTTACAAAATCAGAAAGATCTTGCTTTAATGCCATATCGGCATATAATGCACGAGTATGTCCTTTGGTATAACCACGCGCCTGAGTCAAAGCCACTGGGTTATAATAACCATTCCATGTAGCATTACCTCCCCAAAGTCCATCTTGAGTTCTAATAGGGAATGCAGCAGACGGAACAGTATAAAGCTTTGAAATAAGATTATCAGAACCTAATCCCGGACGACTGAATTCATTCAATACTCCCATAATATTAGCTTGCATCTTTGTATTAGGAGATAAGTCCATATCCAGGTTTGTTCTGAAATTACCTTTCGAGAATTTTTCCTGAGTAGAATAACCAACATTCTTATTTGAATTAGCGATAAAACCTTGGTTAGCCTGCAAATTCATCATTGTATAATAACGCATTCTGGTGCTACCGCCACGGAAACTTAATGTAGCAATATCTGAAGCTCCAGTATTTCTGAATGTTTCTTTCCACCAATCTACATTTGGATATAAATAAGGATACTGTCCACTTTTAAATGCATTCAACTCATTCTGAGAATAACGAACAGTCTTACCATCATTTGTCAATGCTTCATTCAATGCACTGGCATAAGTATATGCATCGGCCATTTCCGGTTTACGAACTTGCCAGTCAATAGCATGATCATAACTGAAACTTATTTCTCTTGATTTGTATTTACCACGTTTAGTAACAATGTTCAAAACACCATTCACTCCTTTATATCCATATAAAGCCAAAGCCGCAGCATCTTTTAAAACATTTACTGACTCAACTTCTTCCGGAGTAATGTAATTCAAAACGTTCCAGTTATTGTCGCGTTCCAATCCATCAACCACAACCAATATACCATTATTTCCGTTAAGGGTTTTCAGTCCTCTGATATACATAGATGATTTCTGATCCCATGTAGCACCAGTTTTCTGCATATTAGTTAATCCTAAAACGTTACCATATAAAGAATTACCAATAGTTAATGCAGAACGTTTGTTTATACTTTCAGCATTGGCTGTTGAAACTGATCCTGTAGACTCAGCCAATGCTTGTTCCAAACCAAAACCATAATTAACTTTTCCAGTAGAAAAATCCATCACAACTGTTACAGACTTACCAGAATCTACCACCGGATACATTTTCACGGCATCATCAGCTGTCTGAATTTTCAATACATTTTCTTTGCTAGCCATGATTTCGAATTTACCATCCTTATCAGTAGCTACCTTAACAAACGGATTGTTCACGATTGAAACTAATGCTCCCGATACAGGATTCCCAAGCGGATCTATAACCCTACCAGTTACATTATTTTCATTCTGCGCCCAACTATTTAAACTTGCACATGCAAATATTGCTAAAGCTATTATTTTATTTTTCATATCAATTCGTTATTTAAGTCAATATACATGTTGTTACTTCCAACCTGGGTTTTGAGTTAATCCATAACCTTTATTGACTTCTGAAGGTGGGAAAGCAGATAAATACCATCTAGGACTAAAGTTTGTCCACCAAGCACGGGATTTATTAGTTAACTCAAATTTAGTATAAGTAAACTTAGTAGGGAAAGCTCCACGGACACTTGAACTCTTATCAGACCATGAACCGGAACCTCCATCAGCACGTTGAATTTTCAGACCATGTAAAGTCTTCGTAAACAAATCAGCACGTTTATTTCTAACCATATCAAATAGACGAACATCTTCCATACCTAACTCACAAGCACGTTCACGTAAAATCTCTTCCATAAGAGCATTTGAATCGGTTGTAAGTTGCTTGGTTGGATTTGATTCTACTAAACCTTTTAAACCAACTCTTGCACGAACAATGTCAACTTGTCTAATGGCATCAGCTAACCTGTTATTCTTTAACAAAGCCTCTGCATAAATCAAATAAACTTCTGCCAATCGCAAATAAGGCCATTCCAAATAATTTCCGGCTAAGCTACCCTTACCTTCTTTATAGAATTTATATAATCCGTAACCGGTTGCATACGCACCTGTTTCTTTTTCAGTACTACTTACGTTTTCGCGGCCACCTAACCAAAGTTCAACAGCACGGCCACTGTATTTAGCACCATTTACAAGTATTGTTTCATACAATCTAGGGTCACGAATAGGTTTACTATAACTATTATCTGTAAAGAATGGATTTGCAGCAATTGTCGGATTATCCCATGTAAATGGAGTACCATCGGCCATAGGGAACATCTCTACATATTCTTCTGTTGGAGTATAACCTCCATAACCAACCCAATCTCCCCAATAGTACCACCAATCCCAGTTGTACTTACCAATAATTCTGGTAGAAATCAATAGTTCAGTATTGTCTTGTCTTGTAAAATAAGCTGCATTAAATGCACTTCTATAAGCATCGGTTGTTGCTCCGGTAGGCTGCATTAAAGCATAATGTCCTTGTGAACTTAACTCAGTAAAGAAATCTTCGCATGCTTTTAAACATTGAGTCCACAACTCAGGTTTGTATGCACCATACCACACCTGATGTTTAGTTACAGCATCTTGAGGCTCTTCTGTGCAATAAGGCTGATTATCGTTAAATAAAGGACTGGCAGCAAAAAGAAGGACTTTACATTTCAATCCCATAGCTGCAGCTTTTGTAAAACGACCTTGCCAGTTTGATTCACCATCAGCATCCAGGTCCCAAGGAAGAACAGGAGCTGCTTCATCAAGCAAGCGAGTCATGTAGTTAACCGTTTCTTCTACTGTTGCTCTAGGTAATTCATAGCTTGACTGAACATCATAAGATTTATCCAATATTGGCAATCCACCATAATGTCTGAACAAGTCGAAATAACGTGATGCTATAATAACTTTTGCCTCTGCAGCCAAACGTTTTTTCTCGCTATCATCCATATCAGGAACACGCTCTACATTTTCTATGAATAATAAAGAAGCACGTATTGCTACCCAACAATTTTCCTTTGTATATCCAAAGCGAGTATCGTCAGCACCATCTTCATCACTAGCCTTATAAGAGCCTGAATAATATTTTCTATTTAATCCATCCCATGAATTATGACTATGCCAGCAGTCAGAAAGCACTTCAAACATACCGGTGTTCATTTTGCCATCAACCATATTCCAGTTGGTTGCTAACCCATAATAAAGTTTGCTATATGCGTTCCAAAGAAAACGACGAGCATATTCAGCTTTTCCAAAAATTGTATCTTGCGTAACAGCAACTCCCGGAGCCTTTTCCAGGAAACTATCACCGAATTTTATGTCATCCACACATGAGGTAGCCATTGTAGCTACAACAAATGTTCCGATAAACCACTTACTAAAATGTTTCATTTTTATCAAAGTATTAGAATCCAACCTTTAAACCAATATTAAATACTCGAGTTAATGGATAATTTGGGCGATCACTTTGTCTTGATTCCGGATCTCCCCATTTAAATCCTGTAAAAGTCAACAAGTTATATCCATTTACATACAAACGACATTGGTTCATTTTCAATTTTTTCATGAAAGCAAAATCAAAATTGTAACCTAATTCAATGCTTTTTAATCTCAAATAGCTAGCATCAATAAGATATAAATCAGAACCTGCATAGTTATTTGATGCATGTAAGCCCGAAATTCTTGGATATTTAGCAGAGTATGTATCTTCGGATGTGCGCCATGTCTTTTCGTATTGATAAAGCAACAAACCTTTGTTGAATGTATCTCCAAGAGGTTGACGGAATTCGCTTAACATACGGTCAACATTCCATGCACCTGTCCATTGCATTGAGAAATCAAAATTCTTCCAGCTAAATCCCATATTTAATCCGGCTGTATATTCCGGAGCATCTGTGTAACCTAAATTACGAGTAGCATCATCACCTGTAATCTTGCCATCATTATTCAAATCAGTATATACGCAATCACCAGGTTTCAGTTCAATACCATGATCGGCAATTTCATGACCAAACTGAGCTTTATATCTTGCATCGGCAGTTTCATCATAGAATCCCCAGAACTTATACATAGATCTTGAACTAATAACGCGACCAGTTTTGTACATCCAATTTTCATTTTGCTTCACCTCATTCATATATAAAATCTTGTTGCGTGCAAAAGATAGATTAGCATTTGCCCAGTAACGGAAATCTTTACCAACCTGATCGTTCCATTTCAATTGAAGTTCAAAACCCTTATTTTCTGTCTTACCAACATTAACAACCGGAAGGCTCATTCCAAGAATGCTTGGCAAATAATCCGGAGTCATTAATATATCTTTTCGTTTCTCGTAGAAATAGTCAAAAGAAACATTCAAATGATCTTTCAAAACAGTAAAGTCCACTCCATAATTTTGCTTTGTAGCTTTTTCCCATGTAACATTTGCATAAGATTTTGTTGATTCGTATGCACCTGGCTTACTACTTCCTGTATTTGTACCAAAATAGTATCCGCCACCCAGATTATAAGCATCAGGAATATATAAGAAACGTTGATTATTACATTTATCATTACCTACTACACCTAAAGATGCACGTAGTTTCATATAGCTAACAACATTCTTAATTGGCTTAAAGAATGATTCCTCACTAAGAACCCATCCTAATGAACCTGCAGGGAAAATTCCATAACGATTACCCGGAGCAAAGTTTTCAGAACCATTATAACCAATATTGAATTCTGCCAGATATCTGGATTTCCAATCATAAGTAGCACGACCAACAAAACCTACATATGCAGAAGGTATATCATCATAAGAACCTCCGGGATAGTATCTTTTTGATTGATTGTACAACACCAAACCGTTCACATTATGATCTCCAAACTTGCGGGAATAATTCATACCCAATTCCATATACCAGTCACGCGCTTTACTGAACTGATCGTCTGGTTCGCTATAGCTTAATTGAGAATCAGATCCATTTTTTCTATAATCAATAGCACCATTTGCTCCTGATATAGGAGTATAATATGCTTTTGAAGAACTTGCGACTTTTTTATTTGCATATTCACTATTATATGCACCTTTCAATTTTAAGGAAAGTCCTTTTGTTATAAAGTCCAGCTTTTGATTTAAAGCCAAGTCGAGATTTAATACATTAGTAGTTGTTGTTCTGAATCCCTTTCCATAATATGAAGAAAGACCATCAGTACCGGTGAATGGCAAATAATCAGCATTCGATACAACGCGTTTACCGTCAATAATTCCGGCACCGGCAAAAGGTACAGCCCAATAAAGCTTACGGAATAATTGGTTTTGATCTTCTCCTGATTCCGGAGTACGTTTAGTTTCTACCCTACCACCGATATTTACAGATAACAAAGTAGATTTAGTTATATCAAAATCAAGATTTGCTCTGTAGTTATACCTTTTATAATCAAAGTTAAAATCATCGTTCGCATTAAATTGCTTAAACATACCAGCCTGAGTAAACAAACCAGTTGAAACAAAGTAACGCATACCTTCAGTTCCACCTGAGATATTAACATTGTGTTGTGACTGGAACGCTGAATTCTTCATACAATAATCAATCCAGTTAATATCCGGATAAAGAATAGGATCAGAATGTGTGCGGAACTTTTCAAGTTGATCATTACTAAAGGTAGGTACACCACCATCATTTACCTGCATCTCATTATAATATGAAGCATACTGGTAAGAATTAGCAAAATCAAGTTGCTTTGTCATAACATTAACCCCATACGAGCTGGAAAGTGAAACTTTTGCTTTGCCTTCGGCACCACGTTTGGTTGTTATCAATATTACACCATTTGCACCTCTTACACCAAATACAGCCGTAGCAGAAGCATCCTTAAGAACTGTGATACTTTCAATTTCATTTGGGTCGATTTGTGAGAAATCACGGTCTACTCCATCAACCTGAATAATTGGAGAAGCATCGTTCCATGTAGCAATACCACGAACATAAATATCTGCAGCATCGGCACCGGGCTCTCCTGAATACTGAACAGAAGAAACACCAGTAATCTGTCCTGAAAGAATATTAGAGATAGAACCCACAGGTGTTTTTAGCAGATCGTCACCCTTCATAGAAGAAATAGCACCTGTAATTGATACTTTCTTCTGAACGCCATAAGCTACAACCTGAACTTCATCTAATACATGTGTATCTTCATCTAATTCGATAGACATAGAAACACCTTTTCTTATTGGAACAATTTTATCTTTATATCCAATAAAAGAGATTTTAAGTCTTGCTGCTCCATTAGGTAACTGGAGAGTAAAAATACCATTTAAATCTGTTACAGTACTAACCTTAGTGCCTTCAATCAACACATTAGCACCAATGATTGATTCTCCTTTTGAGTCTTTAACAACGCCGGAAATCTTTTGCGTACTTTGCTGAGATATTTCCAGAGAGTTATTTTCGGCAAAAAGTCTTAGTTGAAAAGGGGAATAAAGTGCAAATAATAAAACAGACAAGCGTATTACCCATTTAACAGGTACAAGCTGCCGTTTTCCTCTACACTCATGAAAAGTTTTTTGTTTTTTCATTTAGTTATAAACTTTAAGATTAAACATCTTTGCTTAATAATCACTTAGCAAATTTATCAATCCTTAACAATACAGAAGTCTGAATATAGCTATTTTAAGAGGAATATGGGATATTCTACTACTTTGAGCTATAATTATACCCACTTACATTAAGAGATAAATTCATTCTTTTACTATTAGTGTCAATTACACGTATGCATATTTTACCTGTGGTGACAAACTTTAAATAAAACATCTTTTATATGTCTCGGGATAAAATTTAGCACCCCCATTACCAAAGGGTTTCAGAAGGAGAGAGCATGTTACCCCCCTCAAAACAACCTTATATCTTTCTGATTTTTAATAATGAAAAGTTCACAAAAGGAAAAAACACATAAATAACTGATTACATGCTCATTAAACAATGCATTCTATTTAAAAAAGCAATAAAAGTACTGATAGTAGTTGCTTGTTAATGTACTGATTTATTAAATTACAATTTATTGCCCAATGGATTCAGGTTTATTGGTGAATAAATGGAAACCATTGGGCAATAATCCAACAGGCAAACCTTATATATTCTTATTCGTTTTCCTCAGGTTCCGGGACAAACGATTCCGGCATATATCTTTCAATATATTCGCTTGGCAGCATACCGAACTCTTTTTTAAAACATGCACTAAAATACTTAGGGTCATTAAATCCAACTGCATAAGCTAATTCCGAGATCCGGATTTTCTTTTTCTCTTCTACAATTTTACAGGCAGCTTTCAATCGAATGTTACGTATAAAGGCCGATGTATTGAGTCCGGTAAGCGATTTCAGTTTCTTATATAAAGTAGACTTACTTGAACCCATTTCTTCAATGAACTGCTGCTGGTCGAATTCTGAATTGTCAAGATGTCTGTGAACACAGTCAATAGCACGTTGCAAGAAGTCTTCATCCATACTTGTATAGCTTAGCTCTTTCATTTCAAAAACCAATTGTTTCTTGAAATCTTTCGCTACCCTCTCTTTGTTCTTCAGAAGATTTTTAATTTTAGCATGCAATACAGTAAGCTTGAATGGTTTGCTTATAAACCCGTCGGCTCCGGAATCGTAAGCTTCAATCCTATCTTCCTCTTTATTCTTTGCAGTAAGCAGAATCAAAGGTATATGGCAAGTTTCGAAATTATTCTTTATGTGTTTACAAAACTCTATACCATCCATCTCAGGCATCATAATATCGGATACAATAAGGTCAATATCTTCATTCTCAACAATGGAAATACCCTCCTTGCCGTTTTGCGCTGTAAGCACATTATATTCTCTACTTAATAATTGAGTCATCAGTTGCAACAACTCCTCATTATCTTCAATAACCAATAAAGAATGAGATTTTGCCTCAGTAGTTTTTTCCGGTTCCGGAACAGAAAGTTCAAGATCCGAAATGGTTCCTTCTGAAGATACATCCTTCATCTCATCTATTTCATCTTCATTATAGAATGAACAATCTATTGGTATCCTGACAGTGAAAGTAGTACCTTTATCAACTTCACTTTCAGCAGTAATAGTTCCCTGATGCAATTCTACCAGATCTTTAGTCAGAGAAAGTCCGATTCCTGTGCCAATGGTATTAAAGCGACGATAATCTCCTTCATAAAAACGTTTAAATAAAGTCTTTACTTTCTCCGGAGGGATACCCTTTCCATTGTCTTTTACAGAAAGTATTGCATATTCCTTATTTGAATCACAACTTAGATTTACCTGAACAAATCCGCCTTCACTATTGTATTTGGAAGCATTGGACAGTAAGTTATATACTATCTTGTCTAACTTGTCAGGATCAAAATACCCCATTATATTTTCCGGATCGCAAACTACCGACAAATGAATCTTTTTCTTTTTCATCAAAGGACGAAGGCTCTCTACCTCTTTTCTCAAGAACACCGCCAGATTATCATTAGACACCTTTAGTTTCAGGTTACCTGTTTCGGCTTTTCTGAATTCAAGAATCTGTTGCAACAAACGAATCAGACGAGATATATTATTCTGCATCACACCATAATGTTCGCGGTTTTGAGGAGAAATCATCTTCAAATCATCAACAGTAGCCGAGATGATAGTCAGCGGAGTTAAAAGTTCGTGAGTAATATTTGTAAAGAACTGCAGTTTCGCATGGTTTACTTCTTCTGATTTTACCTGTTCCATCTGCTGCAATTTCAAATCATTCTTCAACTGCATTCTGTTCCTTGCAACTCTTAAAGAGAAACGAGCTATCAGAACTCCTGCAATTATATATAATAGGTAAGCCCACCAGGTAGCCCAGAAAGGAGGAAGAATAACAACTTCCAATACTGTTTCCGTTTCATTCCACACACCATTTTCATTCGTTGCCTTCAGTCTGAATGTATAAGTACCACTCTTCAGGTTATTATAATTCGCAAATCGGCGCAATGCATCTGTGTACTGCCAGTCTTTATCGAATCCTTCCAGCTTATATGCATACTTGTTTCCCCTTGAGTTATTATAAACCAGAGCAGCAAATTCAATTGTAAAGTTCTTATATTTATAAGGTAGCTCTATTCTTTTTGTAAATCCTGGAGTCTCTTCAGAAATTCTATTTCTAAGTTCATCATCCAGAGTTCCGAAGCTCTGATTAAGAATCTTTATATCTGTTATAACAACAGGAACTTTCATCACATTATCTTCCATTCTGTCAGGAAAGAAACTGTTATATCCTTTATATCCACCAAAAAACAATTCTCCGTTCTTATTAAAAGAAGAGTTCTGAATAAAGAAATTATCCTGCAAACCATCTGCTGTAGTATAAACACGGAAACTCGATTCTTTCAGGTTCTTTTCAACACGCAACCTTACAAGACCATAATTTGTGCCAAGCCAAAGATTTCCTTTCTTATCCTGTTGTATACTACTCACAACATCCCCCGGAAGATTAATAAGTTTATTAATGGAAATAAAAGTATCTTTTTCTCTATCATACAAATTAAGTCCTCCTCCTTCTGTTCCAAGCCATAGTCTTCCTATATTATCCTTAAACAGACATAGAGCATCCAAACAATTCAGTTTGTTGTTACTCAACGAATATTGAGTAAACTTCGTTAATTTAGGATTCTGTAAATTTCCGGAAAGACGTATTAGTCCATAATTTCCCGTACCACACCATATTGTTCCGTCGTTGTCTTCGCAGAGAGAACGAATGGTACAACGACTAAGATCTTTATTGTTAACCAAAAGAGTATTAAAGATATAACCTTTACCGTTATTATACCTCACGCATAATCCACTACGGGTACCAATCCAGCAGTTGCCCTTCCTGTCTTCCTTTATAGCGGAAACACAAGCTTCTTTTAAAAAAGGAGTATTCTCGGGTAACATCACCTTTACCTTCTGCCCTTTCTTGTAAACAAAGATACCTCCATCATAAGTACCTATCCACAATTCATTTGTTCTTTTCATGCGAACAATCGTGTTGACAGTAGGCATGCTACTTATATTGGAGAATTCAGGAATCTTTGGATAATAGTTGCAAACATTATTTTTTGGATTGTATGCAGCCAATCCATAAGTACCTATCCCCATCCAAACCAGTCCGTCGTCATCTACATAAAGACTTTTCACCGAGTTTGTAGGTAGTTCACTCTTAATCGATTCAATATTATATTGATTAAAATGAGTTTGTTTAGTGCTCACCCAACACACACCACCTCCAATAGTTCCCATCCACATCATTCCAAAATGATCTCTAATAATAGAGTTAACCTCATTACTAATCAATGGATAACTTTTACTTTCTGGAAGATAATTAATAAAATATCCCGAGCCATCCTGCGGAGTTATACTAAGTCCGCTACGCGTACCCACCCAAAGAGTGTGAGTATTCAGATCCTCAGATATTGAATAGACGATATTATCCGACAAGCTATTAGGATTTCCATTCTGATGAACAAACTTCTTCCATCGCAGATGTTTCATATCATAAGGGTTCTCTAATAAGAACAATCCCTCACTCCATGTACCAACCCATATCCTTTTTTTGTAATCTTCATAAATAACATGAGCCGAATTACGATTATTCATTTTAGGATATGCATAATACCTTTTAACCTTAGGATCATATCTGTAAAGTCCGGCCGACCATGTACCAATCCATATATTCCCTTTCGAATCTTCAATAAGAGACTTAATAGCAGTTGGATTCAATACACCATTAGTCTTCGAATTAACCAGAACTTCAAAAGAATCATTCTGAGGAATATATCTGCATAAGCCAGAATCTGTACCTACCCAAACAGTATTATCTTTGCCAATCAGTAAACATGAAATTGCATTGTTTGCAATTCCGGGAATAAAAATCTTACGTATTACACCAGTCTTCTTATTGAGAATATTCAGCCCGTCGAGGGTACCAATCCATAAATTGTGGTTATTGTCGTCGGCAAGACAAAGGATATTATTACTTGTGAACAATTCCGGTGTGTATAGATTAGCCTTATAAGTTTTTACCTGATAACCGTCATAAAGACACAAGCCACTTCTTGTAGCAATCCATATATAACCATCTTTATCCTGAAAAACCTTCTGCACCTCATCAGTAGGTAAGCCATTAAGCGTAGAAAGCTGTTTAAACTTTAAATGCTGAATAATTTCATTTTGAGAATTTGCCCAAAATGGACAAAACAATAAAAGTAAAAATAAAGATACTTTCTGTAATATTGGATAGTTTATATTCTGCATAAATAGATTTAATGATTACGCAAAGATATGCAGAATAGCATTTAATGAGGTCAAATTATTGGTAAATAAGTTCTGATAATAGATAAACCATCAGAATAGTTATTGTTAAATACAAGAAGAACAACTTGTTACAAACCAAAATAACAAATATAAATATTGATAAACAAAGCATTACAGTTGCATGCTGTATTACTAAATATGCTTAATCTGTACAAGAAAGGACCTCTTTTATAAAAACTTTATTTTAATAGCAATGTTTTTTCTTTAAAAGGATAAAATGTCATATAATCTTTTATCTTTGCAGTAACAACTTAAATTTTTGATAAAATGAAAATAGAAAAGATTGTAGGAAGAGAAATTCTCGATTCAAGAGGTAATCCAACTGTAGAAGTTGACGTAATATTAGAATCAGGTATTGTAGGCAGAGCTTCTGTCCCATCAGGTGCATCCACAGGTGAAAATGAGGCAATAGAATTGCGAGATGGCGTTAAGGCCCGCTATGGAGGTAAAGGTGTACAGAAAGCAGTTGATAATATAAATAAGATAATTGCTCCTAAGTTGATCGGAAAATCAACGCTTGATCAAAGAGGTATTGATAAAGCCATGATTGAGCTGGACGGAACAAAAACCAAATCAAAACTTGGAGCAAACGCCATTTTAGGCGTGTCGCTGGCTGTAGCTAAAGCCGGAGCTGCTTATCTGGACTTACCACTTTACCAATATATCGGAGGGGTAAATTCTTATGTATTGCCTGTACCGATGATGAATATCATTAACGGAGGATCGCACTCCGATGCTCCGATTGCATTTCAGGAATTCATGATCAGACCTATTGGTGCACCATCTTTTAAAGAAGCATTAAGAATGGGAGCTGAAGTTTTCCATGCGTTGAAAAAAGTTCTTAAAGACCGTGGATTAAGTACAGCTGTAGGTGACGAAGGAGGTTTTGCTCCAACGCTCGAAGGTACCGAAGATGCGCTTAACTCCATTATTGCTGCTATTAAGGCAGCCGGTTACACTCCTGGCAAAGATATAACTATCGGTTTAGACTGTGCATCATCAGAGTTCTTCAGCAATGGAACCTATGACTACACCAAATTTGAAGGTGCAAAAGGTAAGAAAAGAACTTCTGAAGAGCAAGCACTTTATCTGGAAGAATTGATTAAAGGATTCCCTATCGACTCAATAGAAGATGGAATGAGTGAAAACGACTGGGAAGGATGGAAATTACTTACTGATAAAATCGGAGATAAATGTCAGCTTGTAGGCGACGACTTGTTTGTAACAAACGTAGACTTCTTATCGAAAGGTATTGAGCTAGGTTGTGCAAACTCTATATTAATCAAAGTAAACCAGATTGGCACACTGACAGAAACTCTGAATGCTATTGAAATGGCCCATCGCCACGGATATACTACGGTAACCTCTCATCGCTCTGGCGAAACGGAAGATGCTACGATAGCGGATATTGCTGTAGCCACAAACTCCGGACAAATTAAGACTGGTTCATTAAGCCGTTCTGATCGTATGGCGAAATATAATCAACTACTCCGCATTGAAGAAGAATTAGGAGATTTAGCTGTTTATGGGTACAAACGAGTGAAATAAATGCAATAAGGTGAAAGTCAAAGAACTTTCATAAAACAAATAAGCCTCAAAATCCGAATCGATTTTGAGGCTTTATTTATTACTCATTTACTATTTCTTTATTGTGAGAAAAGGTCATCAGAAACTTTTCTTTCCACAGTTTTAATAAGTTTAAATCGGGAATCTCTACTTCCGTTCTACGAAGAATAACCAATCCATCCTTTTCTAATTGGTTCAGGCATTTGGATACAGATAAACGTGTTTCACCAATAATTGCAGCAAAATCTTCCATTTTAATCTTCAGCTGCTTTTTGCCATAAGGTTTTTCACATCGTGCCAACAAGAAATCAACAATCTTTGTTTCCAGACAGGAATAGGTAAATTGCCACAATCTATCATGAAACTGTTGTAACCTATTTGACAGAATATTACGAAAATTCAAACGGAAAATATCATGTTTATCAAGCTCAGTTAGAATAAAAGACTTATCTATAGAAACAACATCAACATCTGTTTCCGCAGTATAAGTAGAGAAGTAACACGTTTTAATTCCAAAAAGAGAATAGAATCCAACGAGATCAGGAGCTGACTGGAATTCTTTTAACACAAAATTATTATCCTTATCGGTAGACTCAAGCATTATTTCACCTTTTAATAAAAAGGTAAGTTCATTACAAGGGTCACCGCTCCTCAATATAACACTTCCAGCTTTATATTTCTGAAAATGTAATTTCACTTTTCCAACGATTTTTGTAATTTCGTCTTCACCTAATCCTTGGAAAAGAGGCATTTTAAGCAAAGTCTCGTACATAGTTTCCATAACAACCATTTTTGGTATTACAGTTATAAAATAGTCTAATTCTAGTTCATTACAAATATATTGATAAAATTTGATTATATTCATTTACACACTCTTCTTTTTTTGTTTTTTATTGTTTCTTAAGCATGATTATTTTCTATATAGTAAAATGTTGTAAAATGCATAAAAATATAATATCTTTGCATTTAAAAAATAATTAGATATGTTTGCAGCATTTGATATTCAGGATATGATTAGTGCATTTATTGTACTATTCGCAGTAATAGATATTATTGGTTCTATTCCAATTATCATAGATCTTAGAGAAAAAGGACGTGAAGTAAACGCCGTTAAAGCAACTGTATACTCAGGAGCACTGATGGTAGGTTTTTTCTATGCAGGTCATCTATTATTAAGCCTCTTCCGGGTTGATATAGAATCGTTTGCAATAGCCGGTGCACTTATTATATTTTTCATGGCACTGGAAATGATTCTCGACGTTGAAATATTTAAAAACACAGGTCCCATTAAAGAAGCAACACTTGTTCCTCTTGTGTTCCCTCTATTAGCAGGAGCTGGTGCATTTACAACATTATTATCACTACGTGCGGAATATGCCAGCGTAAATATCATGATAGCCTTAGTGCTCAACATGATCTGGGTATATATCGTTTTAAAGCTAACAGGAAAAGTAGAGAGATTTCTAGGAAAAGGAGGCATTTATGTTATCCGGAAATTCTTTGGTATTATTTTGCTTGCGATTGCTGTAAAACTGTTTACTGCAAACATTACCAACCTGATCACATTTCTTCAAGGCGGTTTATAGTAAATAACATAAATATTACTCAACCCGGCTTTTTTCAATAAACAGCCGGGATTTTTTATGCCCAAAAGCAAAAAAAAAGAAGCAAACAAGACTATTTTATCGCAAAAATCATTATTTTTGGAGATAGCAACGTTATATTGTAACCATAAAATTAATAATAAACCTTTTAAAAGCCTATATAACTATGAGTTATCTGCGATTTGACAAAACTCTCATGATTAATCTTGAAGAATCTTTACCTAGAGAAATTCTTCGGACCAATAAATCGGGAGCATATCATTGTACAACAATAGTCGATTGCAACACAAGAAAATATCATGGATTACTAGTGATTCCTGTTCCAGAGTTAGACGACGAAAATCATGTTTTACTCTCTTCTTTAGATGAAACAGTTATTCAACACGGAGCTGAGTTTAACCTTGGTTTGCATAAATATCAGGGAGACAACTATAGTCCCAAGGGGCATAAATACATCCGTGAATTTGATTGTGAAAAAATCCCTATTACCACTTACCGTGTAGGTGGAGTTATTCTTACCAAAGAAAAAATCTTTGTTCATTATGAGAATAGAATATTGATTAAATATACATTAGTAGATGCACATTCTGCTACTACTCTTCGTTTTCGTCCACTTCTCGCATTTAGAAGCGTACGTCAGTATACTCATGAGAACCCACATGCAAACAGAGAATATCAGGAAGTTGAAAATGGTATAAAAACCTGTATGTATCCAGGATATCCTGAATTATTTATGCAGCTTAATAAGAAAAATGAATTTCATTTTGAGCCATATTGGTATAAAGGAATAGAATATACTAAAGAACAAGAAAGAGGATACGATTCAAACGAAGACCTTTATGTTCCGGGATATTTTGAAGTTAACATTAAAAAGGGAGAAAGCATTATTTTCTCTGCCGGTATATCTGAGGCTTCAACAAACGACATGTTTGAGAAATTCGAGGAACAGGCAGCAAGACGTACTCCACGTGACAGTTTCTTCAACTGTCTGAAAAACTCAGCTCACCAGTTTCATAATAAACAAGGTGGCAAGCACTATCTGTTAGCCGGATATCCCTGGTTTAAATGTCGTGCTCGTGATATGTTTGTTTCCTTGCCAGGTTTAACACTTGCTGTCGATGAAGTTGAAGAATTTGAATCGGTAATGGAAACAGCACAGGAAGCAATAGAGAATTATATAAACAACCGCCCGCTGAATTGTAAGATATATGAGATTGAAGATCCGGATGTGTTACTTTGGGCAATATGGGCCATACAGCAATATGCAAATGCTACATCAGCGGAACAATGTAAAGAAAAATACGGTGACCTTCTGAAAGACATTATCGAGTTTATTCATAAAGGCAAACATGATAACCTATTCTTACATGATAACGGATTGCTATACTCAAACGGAGAAAATAAAGCTATTACATGGATGAATGCCACAATCAACGATCGTCCTGTGACTCCAAGAACCGGATATATTGTTGAAGTCAACTCCTTATGGTACAATGCACTTCGTTTTGTAGCCGGAATGATGCATACAGGAGATAAAGCCGAATCGATATTCGCAGATTCACTGGATGAATTAGCAAAAACAACGGCCCAATCTTTCATTGATGTATTCCTGAACGAACATGGTTACCTACTGGATTATGTTAACGGACAACCATCCGACTGGGCTGTACGTCCCAACATGATATTTACCGTGGCATTTGAATACTCGCCGCTTAAGCCAGAACAAAAAAAGCGGATTCTTGATATTACAACCAGAGAGTTACTTACTCCAAAAGGACTACGTTCGTTAAGTCCCAAAAGTATCGGATATAACCCCAATTATGTAGGACCACAAATATTAAGAGATTGCGCTTACCACCAAGGCACAGCATGGCCATGGCTGATGGGATTCTATATGGAAGCATACCTTCGTATTTATAAAACAAGCGGAGTTTCCTTTATTGAACGCCAACTAATAGGATTTGAGGAAGAAATGAGAAAGCATTGCATTAGTTCTATACCAGAGCTATTCGATGGCAACCCTCCTTTTAAAGGACGGGGAGCAGTATCATTCGCAATGAATGTTGCGTTAATCTTACACGTATTAAAGCAACTTAATAAATACTATTAATAAGAGGAGGAAATAAAGATGAAAGTTTTAATGTTTGGATGGGAGTTTCCCCCTCATATATTAGGAGGCTTAGGAACAGCCAGCTATGGGCTTACACAAGGTATGTCTATGCAGGAAGATATGGAAATTACCTTTTGCATACCCAAACCTTGGGGAGATGAAGATCAGAGTTTTTTAAAGATTATAGGTATGAACAGCACTCCGGTAGTCTGGAGGGATGTGAATTGGGATTATGTTAATAGTCGCGTAGGTGGCTATATGAATCCACAGGATTACTATGAGCTACGAGACCATATATATGCAGATTTCAATTATCTTCATACCAACGATTTAGGTTGCATTGAATTTTCCGGTCGCTATCCGGATAACTTACAGGAAGAAATTAATAATTACTCCATAGTAGCTGGCGTTGTTGCTCGTCAGCAACAATATGACATCATTCATTCGCACGACTGGCTAACCTACCCTGCCGGTATTCATGCTAAACAAATTTCTGGAAAACCACTGGTTATCCATGTACATGCAACAGATTTTGACAGAAGCCGTGGAAATGTAAATCCCACAGTTTACTCAATAGAAAAGAACGGAATGGATCATGCCGATCACATCATGTGTGTTAGTGAGTTAACCCGTCAAACGGTTATTCATAAATACCATCAGGATCCACGAAAAGTAACTACCGTGCATAATGCCGTATCTCCATTATCTCAGGAGATTATGAATATTGTTCCTCAAAAAAGCAAAAAAGAAAAGATTGTAACCTTTTTGGGAAGAATAACCATGCAAAAAGGTCCGGAATACTTTGTAGAAGCCGCGGCAATGGTTCTTCACAGAACAAAAAACATTCGCTTTGTGATGGCCGGCAATGGCGATATGATGAACCAAATGATTAGTCTGGTAGCAGAACGAGGTATAGCCGACCGTTTCCACTTCCCCGGATTTATGAAAGGAAAACAAGTATACGAAGTACTCAAAGCCAGCGATGTATATATCATGCCTTCGGTTTCGGAACCATTCGGTATCTCTCCACTGGAAGCAATGCAGGTTAGTGTACCAACAATTATCTCGAAACAATCGGGATGTGCTGAGATTTTAGACAATTGTATCAAAATAGACTATTGGGATATTCATGCTATGGCCGATGCTATTTATTCCATCTGTACCTATCCTGCTATGTATGAATACTTAAAGACAGAAGGTAAAAGAGAAGTTGATGCAATAAAATGGGAAAACGTAGGCTATAAAGTACGTTCCATTTACGACAATATTTTACAGAATTATAGATAATAAAAAAATATAATCAATATGAAAACAATCTGTTTATACTTTCAAATACACCAGATTTTTCATCTGAAGAGATATCGATTCTTTGACATAGGCACTGATCACTATTATTATGACGATTACGCCAATGAAACTAAATTAAGTGATACTGTTGAGCGTTCTTATAAACCTGCAATCGACACATTAATTGAGATGGTTAAAAGCTCAAACGGAGCTTTCAAAGTAGCCATTTCTCTATCCGGAGTAGCAATGGAGCTATTGGAAATGCATGCTCCCTGCGTTATCGACAAACTAAAAGAATTGGGCAAAACAGGCTGCTGCGAGTTCTTGGCCGAAACATATTCCAACGGACTCTCTTCATTGATCGATGAACAAAGTTTCCGTGAGGAAGTTCAGCACCAATGCAGAAAAACAAAACAACTCTTTGGTCAGGCACCAACTGTATTCAGAAATACAGGACTTATTTATTCAGATGAAATTGGCAGCACAATCGCCGATATGGGATTTAAAGGAGTGCTCACTGAGGGAGCAAAACATATTCTAGGATGGAAGAGTCCTCATTATGTATATCATTGCAATCAGGCACCCGAGCTTAAAATATTATTCAGAGACTACAAGCTTTCAGATGATATCAGCCTTCGGTTCTCCAATCATGAATGGAGCGAGTATCCTCTGTTTGCTGATAAATACATCAGTTGGATTGACTCACTGCCAAAAGAAGAAAAAGTGATCAATATCTTCATGCCTTTAGATGCTATAGGTATAGCACAGCCTCTATCTTCAAACATTCTGGAATTCTTGAAAGCGTTACCGGGTTGTGCCAGTGAAAAAGGAATAACATTCTCTACTCCTTCTGAGATTATTTCCAAATCCAAATCAATCTCTCCTATTGAGGTTCTATATCCAATATCCTGGCTGGACGAAGAAAGAGATATAAGTGCCTGGTTAGGAAACGGTCTTCAGCGTGAGGCCTTTAATAAGCTATATAGTTTATCAGAGCGTGTAAGACTATGCCATGATAAAAGGATCAAGCAAGACTGGGACTATTTACAGGCTTGCCACAACTTCCGTTTCATGTCAACTAAACATACCGGTCTTGGTATCGACAGAGATAGTTACGACTCAGCCTACGAGGCTTTTTCAAATTATATGAATGTTCTGGCCGACTTTATCAACAGAGTAAACTCCCTTTATCCGGAAGATTTGGATAATGAAGAATTGAACTCCCTGCTTACAACGATAAAAAATCAAGGAGATGAGATTGAGACCTTACGTAAGAAGATTGATATGCTGGAACTTAGTAAAGTGAATAAAGAAACAACAGCAACTAATACAACTAAGGAAAAGAAAGAGAAGAAAGAGAAGAAGGAAAAGAAAGAAACTAAAGAAAAGAAAACTAAAAAAGTAGCGAAGAAAGAATAGGAAAAACCAATCATAAAAAAAGCAGCTCAAATTGAGCTGCTTTTTTTATGATATCTATTCATTATCATAAACTTTATCGTAAAACTCGTTGAAAGCATCAATGTAATTATCAGGAGACTGAAAATCAAGAACCGGAATATTCTTACTGCGAGCATAGTTCATCACTTCTTCATTTACATTCTCACTGTTTTGAATAACCCCGTCGGAATAATCGATAGCAAGCTTAATCAAACCAGCATAATCAACATCACCCTGAACAGAAGATAAATCAATGCCTGCTAAGTCTTTCATCATTATTTTAGAGGCAAAATCCTGAGAAAGTTTATTTTTAAAATCATCCTCATATACAGAGAACACAATCTTCACATCACGAAACGAAGGTTCATCTTTGTATACAGTCTTAATATATAATGGAGCCAAAGCCGACATCCATCCATGACAGTGAATAACATCAGGACACCAACGGAGTTTCTTTACCGTTTCAATTACACCGCGGGCATAAAATATAGCTCTGCTGTCATTATCATCATATTCATTTCCATCTTCATCAGCAGCTTGTAATCTGTGTTGAAAATAATCATCATTATCAATGAAGTATACCTGCATTCTGGCAGCCTGAATCGAAGCCACTTTTATAATCAACGGATGATCTGTATCATCAATGATCAGGTTCATTCCCGAAAGGCGAATCACTTCGTGCAATTGATTTCTGCGCTCATTGATATTACCCCACTTAGGCATAAATGTTCTGATTTCTCTTCCCTTTTCCTGAATAGCCTGAGGAAGATATCTTCCAACATTAGCCATTTCGGACTCGGGCAAGTAAGGAGTAATCTCTTGTGTAATAAATAAAACCTTGTTAGCCTTCATCATTTTATTATCTTTCTCATAAATATTCTGCAAAGATATAAAAAAAAAAGCGCATTTATGCAAGTTTTATCCTTCAATAACATCTCGCTAATTATTAAGTTTCTATTAATCAGCACATAAGCATTAAAATCAAATTAAAACAAGCAAGAGCATTTCATTATATAAATTTCAAATAATTCTTCGTTATGTGATAAATATTAGCTTATTTTGCACCGTTTTTTAAAACAACAGATCAAACAATCAAAATTAAAAATGAAAATTGTACACACTATCAATGAGTTACAGTCAGAGTTATCTGCACTAACAGCTCAGGGTAAAATGGTTGGGTTAGTCCCTACTATGGGCGCTTTACATGCAGGACATGCCTCTTTAGTAAAGCGTTGCGTAAAAGAAAATGATGTAACCGTAGTGAGTGTATTTGTAAATCCCACTCAGTTCAACGATAAAAATGATTTAATAAAATATCCACGTACTCTGGATGCCGACTGCAAATTATTGGAAGCCAATGGCTGCTCTTTTGTTTTTGCCCCATCGGTAGAAGAAATGTATCCGCAACCAGATACTCGTCAATTCAGCTTTGCACCGCTGGATACAGTTATGGAGGGAGCTTTCCGTCCAGGGCACTTTAATGGTGTAGCACAAATTGTAAGTAAACTTTTTTATGCAGTAAAACCAAACCGCGCATACTTCGGAGAAAAAGATTTCCAGCAGCTGGCCATCATTCGTGAGATGACTAAACAGCTGAACTTAGATATTGAAATTGTAGGCTGTCCAATTGTTCGTGAAGTCGACGGATTGGCTCTAAGCAGCCGCAATTCATTATTATCTGCTGAAGAACGTGAAATAGCATTAAAAATATCTCAAACATTATTTAAAAGTCGTACCTTTGCAGCAGATCACTCAGTGAGTGAAACAATTCGCTTCGTAGAAGAATCAATTGCCGCTGAGCAAGGGCTACGCCTGGAGTATTTTAAGATTGTTGATGGTTACACATTACAGGACTTGAAAGACTGGGCAGATACAAATTACGCAGTGGGCTGCATCACAGTATTCTGTGGACAAGTCCGACTGATTGATAACATAAAATATAAAGAGATTTAATTAAAAAGACCAACCTTATGATGATTGAAGTAATGAAGTCAAAGCTACACCGTGTACGTGTAACAGAGGCTGATTTAAATTACATGGGTAGTATTACAATTGACGAAGATTTAATGGATGCGGCCAACCTCATCGCCAATGAGAGAGTACATATCGTAGATAACAATAACGGTGAACGTTTCTCAACTTATATTATAAAAGGCGAACGTGGTACAGGTAAGATTTGCCTGAATGGTGCAGCTGCCCGAAAGGTACAAGTTGGAGATATCATTATTATCATGTCTTATGCCATGATGGATTTTGAAGAAGCTAAAAGCTTTAAACCGACAGTGGTTTTCCCCGACACCATGACCAATAAATTAGTTGAATAAATTACATTCCTGATTTATATAGCATAAAAAATCCTGCTACAGATATTCTCTATAGCAGGATTTTTTTATATCATTTATAAACAAAGATGTTCTATCAGCACTTTTGTTCCAATACCTATCAATATAAGTCCGCCCCACAGTTCCACTCTCATATTGTGTTTGCATCCAAAGAATATTCCAAACAGTAAGCCAAAGACAGATATTACAAAAGAAACAAGACCAATAATCAATATCGGTGAAATAATGCTATTAACGGTTCTCATCCCCATAAAGGCGAAAGACACACCAACCGCAAGGGCATCCAGACTAGTTGCTATGGCCAATGTAAAAACAACCTTTAAACAAGCCGGATTAAAGTCACTCCTGCACTCTTCGTCCTTAAACGATTCCCAGATCATTCTTCCACCAAGAAAAGCAAGAATAAGGAAAACCAGCCAATGGTCTACATTCTCTATCAAATGACTGAACCTACTAGCACCGAACCATCCCAGGAAAGGCATTAAAGCCTGAAAAAAACCAAAGAAGAAAGCCATTGTAAGGATATTGCCCCAGTGAACTTTCTTAAAAATAATGCCACTTGCTATCGACACAGCCAGGCAATCCATTGCCAGCCCCACAGCAAGCAGCCAATTTTCTAAATTTGTCATTATTATAAAGGTAACTTATAAATCAAAGAGTATGTAATCCCAAAGTTAGAGGACTTATTCTCTCCGAACCCCGGAATGTACCAAGGTGTTGAATGAACATTATCTTTCACGCTAATCTTAGCTTTGTATCTCAAAGACCATCCCATTAAAACGTTTTTAAAGACCTCGGCCCTGATACCACCAACCAATTCCATCCAATGAGCAGTAGTGTTCTCTCCTGTATATTCAAAAGGTACTTGTCCCGAATAAATATCATCATCAAGTCCGACACTTTTCACATCATAACTCAAAGCTGTAAAACCATATCGGGCTCCAATATACATGTGACTTAAGTTCTTTTTCTTGAACATTAAGTTGTAATCCATACCTATTCTGAAATATGGAGCCGACGATTTATAGGAAATACTATTATTATCTTTATCTACTTTACCATAACCTAATTCCACAACCGGGAAAAAGCGGTTCTTCAGATTCACATCAACACTAACCTCAGAACTTAAAAAATCACCTCCAAACGCTTTGCTTCCTATTCCGTACAAGTCTACCCCAACAAAAGTACCATTATACAATGGAAACACCTCTTTGGGTATCTTACTAATTACTTTCTTCTGTCCTTTCCTCAGCACTTGGCGTTGTTGTTGCTGTTGAGCAAGAGCAGGAAAAGAGAACACGAACAAAGCAAGTGCACTAATAATAGATGCGAATATTTTCTTTTTCATTGATATTAACTTCCGAATTTACTATTGCGATAGAATCTATTAAATGTTTGGTGTGTTCCACTTTGTTTATGTGATAAAACATAGCTACCCCACGATCCATAGAAATAAAATGCTCAGTATTAGTATGAGTAACCCAAACCGTATCAATCGTATCTTTTGAATATTTAAAGACCAATGCTGTTATGGTGTCAACATAACTAAGCGGAAGATTGGCAGAAGTAACTGTCTTTTGGTTATCAATAATTATCGAGTCACCCCGAACAGTATTAAGAGCAACCACAGTGAGCGAATCAAACGACTTTTCCTTCAGCGTACTTTTAGTTACAAATTTAAATAGCGGCGAAAGTCGTCCCACTGAGGACTCGGAAGCCTCACCACATGCCATAAAAAAGCTTACGGCACAGCAAGTAAACACTGTAAAAAACAAGAGTTTCAATAGATGTCTCATAATTTTTCCAAACAGTTTTTACAGTTCTTTTTCTACTTTGTAATTATTACGTTCGGGAGCGTTACGTGTAACAAGTTCACCTACAAATCCGGCCAGGAACAGTTGAGTACCAATAATCATACAGGTTAGAGCCAGATAAAAATAAGGAGATTCAGTTACCAGTCTGTACTCTAATCCAGAATACATAGAGTAAAGTTTAGATGCCCCCACAACAATAACAGATATGAAACCAAAGAAGAACATCAATGAACCCAGCAATCCAAAAATATGCATTGGTTTTTTCCCGAATTTAGAAAGGAACCACAAAGAGAGTAAATCCAGGTATCCATTCACAAATCTGCTCATACCAAATTTAGTAGAGCCATATTTACGAGCCTGATGCTGAACCACCTTCTCCCCTATTTTTGAAAAGCCGGCATTTTTAGCCAAATAAGGTATATAACGATGCATTTCGCCATATACTTCAACATTCTTCACAACATCTTTTTTATAAGCCTTTAGTCCGCAATTAAAATCATGCAGATTCTTAATGCCCGAAACAGAGCGGGCTGTAGCATTAAACAGCTTTGTAGGAATTGTTTTCGAAAGCGGATCATATCTCTTTTCTTTCCATCCGGAAACCAGGTCATACTTATCCTCTGTAATCATTCTGTAAAGTTCAGGAATTTCATCCGGACTATCCTGCAAATCAGCATCCATAGTAATTACCACATCCCCTTGCGCTTTTTTAAATCCACAAAACAAAGCAGGCGACTTACCATAATTACGACGGAATTTAATACCTTTTACAGTTTCCGACTTTGCACTAAGTTCTTCAATTACATCCCATGAACGATCGGTACTGCCATCATTTACAAAGATCACCTCATAAGAAAAATCGTTTTCTTTCATCACCCTATCAATCCATGCATAAAGTTCTGGAAGAGATTCTTCTTCGTTATACAACGGTACTATTACAGATATATCCATATTTCTATTCTTTATTTTCGTCTTGATTATTATCGTCTTTACTATCCTCCTCGCTATTATCTATAGGAAAAGCAGCCCTTTTTTTAACGAAAAGAGCAGTAGGAAGAGCCAGTAAAGATCCGTATATTACATTTTGTGAAAGCAATTGCATAGTAATTTCAATCGGGCGAAGACTACCAAGCGTATTTATGGTTTCTTCGAATTGCTTAAGCGAGCTACCCAGTCCGGCAGAAGCAGCCTGATTCTTGTCTACCGCATGAAGCATATCAAGATAAGAGGTTACAATAAAGCCATTATCCATGAATCTGAAGTATACGAAGTGCCCTACAGCCGTAAGCAATGCACTAAACATATACATAAAAGTAGCAAATACCCATGCATGACCAAAGGTAATAGACCCACCACAGATTCTGTCCCGGTACATTTTCGTGAAATAATATCCTACAAAAGGAACCAGTAATGTCAGTAAAAGAAAGAAGAACTCCAGAAAAGGTACTGTAAACCCAAGCGGGAATAAAGTAAATTTTATAATCCAAAAAATCCCCATGTAAGTGCCATACTGCATGGCATACTTATTCATAAAGCTTCTGTTCTCCATTATCATCTTTTATATTTGTGCACAAAAATACAATTTTTACATCAAGAAGTAGTACGAAATGAAATGAAAATTATTAAAATGGTATAAAGATTCCGGCTTTCCATGTACATTCTTACCAGCCACAAAAAAAAATGATTTTTTTTCGTTCTTTTAAGTAACTGAAAAGTAGCCGCTTAGTCCATCCACCCTAAAAAAAGTTTCGGGGAGGTATTGCAGGGTAAAATAAAATATCTACCTTTGCACCCGGGTAAGTCCTATACGGCTAGCTCCCAGCAAATCCTCCAGGGCTTGATCGCAGCAAAGGTAGTTGGTTGTAGCGGCGCGATATAGTAAGCTTACCCACCCGCCTCTTTAGCTCAGTTGGCCAGAGCACGTGATTTGTAATCTCGGGGTCGTTGGTTCGAATCCGACAAGAGGCTCAAAAAGCAAGGCACTTCTTTATAGAAGTGCCTAAAAATAAAAAATTGAAAAAATATATATCTTCGCCTCTTTAGCTCAGTTGGCCAGAGCACGTGATTTGTAATCTCGGGGTCGTTGGTTCGAATCCGACAAGAGGCTCAAAAGTAAGGCACTTCATTATTGAGGTGCCTTATTTTTTTACTTTCAGTAATAAAAATCTTTCCTCAAGCTGTATTTTATTCCTCCTTATTCTTACATTTGTAAAGACCAAAAATCTAAAGTCAATATGATAAGAATATTATTCATCATTGGTTCCGGAAGTTTTATCGGTGGAATATTACGCTATCTCCTGTCAAGAGCTATGCAAAACAACATCTTCTCATCCTTTCCACTCGGAACATTTGTTGTGAATATATTAGGATGTTTCCTTATCGGACTATTTTACGGACTTTTTGAACGGGGCAATCTGGTAAATAACGAACTGCGAATATTTCTCACTATCGGATTTTGTGGTGGGTTTACAACCTTTTCAACATTTGCCAGCGAAAACATGTCTCTGTTGAGAGATGGCAACTTTTTCTATTTTGCACTTTACACAAGTCTCAGCATTTTCCTTGGATTAATAGCCACCTATTTAGGTAATCTAATCACTAAAATATTTTGAATATGGAAATAAAAGGGGAAGCAAAGTTATTGCGGATATTTACCAGCAACACAGATAAATTTAAGCATTCACTTCTTTACGAAACAATTGTTTTCGCAGCAAAACGCTACGGACTTGCCGGAGCAACAGTTACAAAGGGAGTTATGGGATACGGATCAAGCAGTATTATCCGTTCGGTTAAATTCTGGGAAATCACAGAGAAACTACCTGTCGTAGTGGAAATTATAGACGAATCTCAAAAGATTGATGCTTTTATCGAAAAAATACTTCCCTGGTTTGATTACCTGCCCACCGGCTGTCTTATTACAACAGAAAACACCACTATAATTTTAAATAAAGAGGGTAATGGAAAGAATAAATTGAAAAAATAACGACAACATACTTAACCAAACCAAATATTTATTAAAATATGTTGTAAAGCATCCAATTTTATTTCATTTGTTTGCAAATTAAATTATAAGTCGTACATTTGTAATGTGTTTTTCATAGTATTAGATTTAAGGTTAACAAAGATTGGTTGTCGTGATGACAACCATTTTTTTTGCCCATACCCCTCAAACAATATTCCCCACATTAATAATATATACCACCTGATTATATTTTTTATTCAATTTAACTCTTTTCGTTATTGTTTTCCATAGGAAATTTGTTTTATAAGAAAATATATATATCTTTGCACCGAACACCTAAGGAATATATTTCCATAGGAAATTTAAAATCAAAAGAACTTAATACAGCTTACAATGATAAAAAAAGTATTCACACAATATTGGCTCGTATTACTGGGAGTGGTAATCGGAGCATTGGGAGGCTATCTGTATTGGCTATTCATTGGCTGTTCAAGTGGTAGTTGTCCTATCACCTCCTCACCCTTATTAAGTTCATTGTGGGGTGCAGTTATGGGAGGATTATTGTTCAGCATCTTTAAAAGAGAGGAGAAAAGCAATGAATAATCTATTAAAGAATTGGGATTCCGGTCGTATCATCCGTCTAATACTCAGTATCGCACTTAGCATATACGCCATCGTATCAAAAGACTACGGTTTCTTTTTCCTGGCCGGATTATTTTTACTACAAGCAGTCTTCAACCTATCGTGTTGTGGAGCAGGTGGATGCGCATCTTCCGGAACAGACAGTCAGAATCAAGTCTTTAAAGGCGAAATAGAAGAATACAAACCTGGTAAAAAATAAAAGAACTTACTATACCTAACCAAATCAGGCAAATCTTTCGGTAAGCGTTGTTTCACAACAACTGTTTATCGAAAGATTTTTATTTTCACGCTATTTCAACCATCCGCAACCTGTTTAAATATATAATTTGAAAATTATAGACTTTTGGCACGACTTTTGTAATAGAATAGATTCTATATATATAAATTTTAAACCAAATCTCTATGAATGTTTCACACTACAAAGGTGGAAATAAAGGCCGCCCTACATTTCTTGAAAACAGTCCGATGGCAGAAGTAATCAACTCTTTCAGCAGTTTAAAATATGCAAGCCTCGTCGACGATATCCGAAACAACAACGCAGACGCAACCAAAGCATGGGAACAACTCCCCTCTTTCACATTTGGCGCCACTTTCAATGGCGGACGTACTAAAACCAATATGGAGCAGTACAACGGAATTGTTCAGCTTTGCAGCACAAAACTGGAACCGGAACAAGCCGAAACCCTTCGGGATAATGCAGCTAAAGAACCCAACACCCTCGCCTCTTTCATAAATACAGAGGGAACAGAAGTTATCATTCTTACACCTGTATCTCGTCCGGATAATTCACAACCTCAGACAAATGAAGAGATTGCGAAGTTTCACGAGCAGGCATTTGCAACCGTCAGCATCTATTACGAATCATGCTTATACGCTGATTTCAAGAAAAGTACACACTCACTGGCACAACTAACCACCGCCACCTACGATCCAAAATTATTCTTTAACCCTGAAGCAGAAGTGTTTCTGGTAGCCACCAAAAAGGATTACGAAAAGAAACCGGAAAAGTTACTTCGCAACATGGAGGGAGACCCCATTTCATTTGCACATCTGCCAATTGGCGAAGCACGGGATCTTGAAATAAAAAGAGCATTCGACCGCGCTTATTCTAATACACTCAACAAGGAATCTTTCCTGGAAGAAAACCGGTCACAATTTGTGTACGGTTTGGCATACTTTTGCTGCCTGGCAGGAATTCCTGAAGCAGAAACAGCCAAACTGGCACTTCCACGCTGTATTACCAACCATTTTACTGCCGATGACCTCCGCCGCACCATCCGAATTAAGTACAAAGAGTACGAAAATGCGTTTGGTACTGACAGCGGACTGACAAAAGTGGAGAAGGAGACACACCTGCTCGAAGAGTTTATAAAACGCAACTTCATGCTGCGCCGCAATGTAATACTGCAAGGCATTGAATTTCGTTATGCCGATCATACCAGTCATGAGTGGACCGAACTTCGCGACCATCACCTCAACACCATTTATATCCGGGCACACAAAGAAGGAATAAACTGTACCCTGAATGATGTAAAGGCAATGGTAGATTCCGAGTTTACCCCCTCCTACCACCCTTTCAAGGATTTTATCTTTGTACCTTTCACCGAATGGGACGGGCATGACTATATTGCCGATGTGGCAGCCACCGTACCAACCAAAGATCCTGAATATTTTGAATGGTGCTTCCGCAAATGGTTCGTTGCATTAGTTGCTTCATTGATAAACGACCGAGTAATTAACCACCAGATTCTGGTATTGATTGGCGGCAAACACGGTATGGGAAAATCCACCTGGCCGGAACGTCTGTTGCCTCCCGAGTGGCGAAAAAGTCATTTCGATGCCAACGTATTTTCCAACAATGCCAACGCCACCCGCATGAAACTAAGCACCAGTGCCATTCTGAATATCGACGAGCTGGACACCATTCAGCGCTACGATCAGGAAACGGTAAAAGAGTTGTTCACCACGTTCAACATCAATATACGCACCTCGCCCGATCGTCCGCCGCGAAATTTCACGCGTCATGCCTCCTTCTTCGGCACAACCAATCACATGGATATTCTGAGAGATTATACAGGTAGCCGTCGTAACCTATGCCATGAAGTAACCGGTCCTATCAATTTCGATTTCACCATAGACTACAAGCAACTCTATGCTCAAGCATGGAACATGATTCTGAATGGATTCCGTTACTACTTCAATTCAGAAGAAAATAGCATTGTGGAACAGCACAACCAGCAATACATGGAAACGGACGCGGATATGGAACTTTTCTATGAGTACTACCGCAAACCGGAAGGTGAAGAGGAAGGTATATTCCTTTCTGCTGCAAAATTGGCGGAATATATTAAGAGTAAAACGGGGATTGCTATTAGTAAGAAGATGATATGGAAACTAGGCAGAAATCTTAAGTCCCTGAATTACAGCTTCAGAAAATCTAGAGGAATAACCCAATATGAAGTAGTACTCAGATAAAGTGGTGTACATGGTGTACATAAATCGTTCTTTTTTCGTTCTGCAAAATATTTTTTTGAAAATTCTGCAAATTGCGGAATTTTCAAAATTTAATTTCCAGAAAGCAAAAATAGTCTTTTTAAGTACACCATGTACACCACTATTCAATCAATAAAGGAAGCCCAAAGTCACATAAGACATTATAATTCAAACATATAGGCATATTAGCAAATATGACTATATGAATTAGCAAAAACAAAACGAGACATCATATCGATCATGTACACAATCGACTATCGAACATGTACATGTTCGTATTCAATCTTGTACATGTTTGTAGAAACCATAAACCAATAAAACATTAATTACCATGGGCATACCATATAAATTCAAGGAGATAAACGATAATTTAAGTAAAGACACAAAGAAAAAAGGCGGTGTTCATCCTATAATAAAAAGCAGAGAAAAGCTAAACACAAAAGCATTAGCCGAATACATTGCAGGAAACGACCCAGTACTACGTACAGAAATGGAGCTAGCAATAACTAAAACATTCAGTGCAATAGAGAAAGCATTAAAGAATGGTTACACCGTTGCCTTAAACGATTATGGGGCTTTCCAACTTTCTGCACAGTTCCGTGAAGATTTTGATCCCGAAGAACCTCATCGAGCCGAGAGTATTGAGGTGAAGAGTGTAAATTTCCGTGCTTCTACCAAGATGAAAAAGAGGATTAGTGCAGCTGGGTTTGAGAAGAGTGATAAGTAAAAACCAGAGATAATTAATAAATTTTACTTTAAATAATATTCAAAGTTAGAATTCAAGTACATTTGTATTAATTTAAATAAAACATGAGTGAAGATGCAGATTTTTTAAGGAGTCTTGGATTACTTCCTATGGAAGAAAAGAAATCCAAAACTTCATCAGGAGCTAATAATAAAAAAATAATAAAAGATAAAATCATTAAACCTATTTCATGTGAGAGTATTCTCTCTATTGACTTTAATAACTTATTTCAAAACAATGAAAACTTACGCGACTATCAAATAAACGCTAAGAAAAACATCTATAAAAAATGGACAGAGATTAACAATATAATGTTCCAAATGCCAACTGGTACAGGAAAAACAGTCCTTTTCACTTCCATAATTAAAGATCTTCTTTCTTTGAATATATCACTAAAAATTTTAGTGATAGCACATCGAGTAGAACTAATAAATCAAATTAGCGAAACTTTAAATCATAAATATTGTATAACGCATGGTATCATTCAAGGAAGTACTGAACAACATTTAAATCGTTCTGTTCAAGTCGCATCTATCCAGACATTCATGTCTGAAAAAACTCAGGGTCGATTAAATAATACTAATTTCGACTTTATAATAATTGATGAAGCTCACCATTCAGTTGCTGCCGGATACAAAAAACTATGGAGACTCTATCCTAATGCCCGCAAATTAGGCCTTACAGCTACCCCTTGTCGTCTTAATAAACAAAGCTTCACCGAATTATTCGACGATATAATAATCTCTCCATCTATTTCTGATTTTATAGAAAAAGGACATCTATCTTTATATGATTATATTTCGATTCGTCCAGATAGCACCATTCAACAAGAAATTGAATCTATTGACCATTTTATTGGAGGCGATTATGCAGACAAGGAGCTTGAAAAGCATCTTGACAAAGACAAAATACGAGCTAAATTATGGGAAGCTTATACTCAACATGCAAAAGGTAAAAAAGGAATTATTTACGCTATAAATCGCAAACACTGCGAAAACATCTGTACACTTTTTAAAAACAAAGGAGTAAATATTGTCCAGATTGATAGTAAAACATCATCAAAAGACCGTACAATGTATGTTCAGCTTTTCAAAGCAGGAGAAATAGATGTGATTGTTAATGTCGATATTTTTTCTGAAGGATTCGATTGCCCCGAAGTTGAGTTTATACAGCTTGCCCGACCAACCAAATCTCTGGCAAAGTTTCTCCAGCAAGTTGGAAGAGGATTACGGCCTACCCACTTAAAAGAAAAGACAATTATTTTAGATAATGTAGGGCTTTACAATCGCTTCGGTCTTCCTGAAGCAAAACGTAAATGGCATTATCACTTTCTTGGTAAAGATATCCCTGAAGAAAATTATAGTAATATCAAGAAAATGACTTCCAGATACAGAGAAAGTGATCTTTCCGAGGATAACGAAGAGATGATCATTGTGCGCAGTTCAAAAAAGTTCATCCAGGATAAAAAAGAGGCTCAGCTTATTAAAGAAAGCCTACCTATACCATTCACTCAAAATGGTTTGAAAGGTTTGAAAGACATTTTAGGGAATATAATATTGGAAGCACGTTATATCAAAATCTCTCAATTTAATAATGGATATGCTATTTTTCAACCACAAAATAAAAGATATGGCCTTCTTAATAGTGCCGGTAAAATATACTTATTAGCAAACTATTATAATATAAAATTTAACAAGAAAGCTTCTTGTTATATGATTCAAGAGACAATATATAGTTATCCATATTTTCTTTTTGGAGAAAAGTTACAGAAATTTGATTCTTGTGAAAAATGGGGTAAATATAAAATATTTAATGATAAGTATCTTTTTCGAGAAAACGAAAAAGATATAGAGGATATATCCCATTTTTCAGAAGATCGTAAGAGAGTATTCATTGAAAAATCTTGCTCTATTGTACATATTGATGGACGAAATGAATCATTTATTAAATATCAAGATTTAAGCCCTAATAATTGGTTTTTCTCACTAATCGACAGTTCTAACCACTTAAATCTATATAACCAGGATCTTCAATTTATTACATCAGATTATAGCGAAATTACCTCTTACAAATCATGTATTGTACTAAAAAAAGGAGAGTTATCAGGAGTATTCAATCCTATTTCTCTTGAGAATATTATACCTCTGGAAGAAGGAATATTAAAAGTTCTTAACAGCTACATTCAACGTATGAATAGTGAAAATTTATTTATTTACAGACTTAATCTAGATAATTATTATGAAGATAACAACTATTATAGTCTTGCTGAAACAGCTGATTTAGTTGCAATATTTTCAAGAGACTCTGATGCTTACTTAAGGGCCTCATCATTAACGAGCATTAATGAAATTGATGATCATATAGAGTTTATAAATAAAGATACTACTTATTCGATGTTTAACAAAGAAGGAAATCTAATATTAGAAAATTACATACCAATTAAAGTAGCAGGAAAACAAAATAACAATTATAGAATTTTGCAATATAAAGACTATACGATTGTAAAATACTATAAAAGTAATATAACGAAAAGGATTGAAGGTATCCCTACTAATGATGGTAAACGATATGCTTATTCTTTCAACAACTACAAACATTACTAATTGCATTTTAAATAATGAAATAGTATATTCAAATAATTCAAAATATTCCATTACTTTTGAAGTAGGGGTTTATATTATTCGAATTCCTAATGTAAGTATAAACATTTACGATAATACTGGTAAGCTAAAATTAGAACTTCCTGATATGCAACGACGGTTAATAAACAATATGCAATTCATGCTTAAAGAAAATACTCTTTCAGTATATAGCCTTCCAGAACTGGAAGTTATTGTAAAGTCTAAGCAACTATCGCCAATTGAAGTTAAAGCATTTAAAGCCAATAAAACATCACAAATATTATCTTTAGTCAATAACTAGATCTGTTATTATTCTCGTAACCTCAACAGTCTGGAACTAAATTTTGAGAAGACAGATAAATAGCAAAATACAATTTAACTTTTCAATTATAAATTTTGCCATAAAAATAATTTAACTATATTTGTACAGCATAATTTATAATTGAGATGTTAACCTTACAACAACAAAAATATATTGCCTGGAAACTTTCCCGTAAAAAAAGTGCTTCAGATGATGACAAACTAACAAGTGTTCTTTCTGAAGCACGTGTTGATTTAAATCCACATCAGGTTGATGCTGCTTTGTTTGCCTTTCGTAGCCCTTTAAGCAAGGGTGCTGTATTAGGTGATGAAGTTGGGTTAGGAAAAACGATTGAAGCCGGACTTGTAATAAGCCAGCATTGGGCAGAGCGAAAGCGCAGAATACTTATTATTTCTCCTGCAACCTTACGAAAACAGTGGAACGCAGAAATGGAAGATAAATTTTTTATTCCTTCAATCATTTTGGAAAGTAAAAATTTTAATTCCATATTGAATAATACTTATCATAATCCATTTGAACAAAAAGGCCGGCTAATTATTTGTTCTTATCAGTTTGCAAAAAAACAGATAATGCATATTAAGCGTATTCAATGGGATTTGGTTGTTATAGATGAAGCGCACAAACTTCGGAACGTATATAAAAATAGCAATGGAATGGCAGGTATAATAAAAGAAGCCTTACTGCCATTTAAAAAAATACTTCTTACAGCTACACCTTTACAGAATAATATTCAGGAACTACATGGACTGATTAGTGTTATTGATGATAATTATTTTGGTAGCATTGATAGTTTTACTGCACAATATAGTAAAGTCAATCTAAGAAATGAAGATACCTATGTAGAACTTAGAAAGCGTATTCAACCTGTTATTCACCGTACACTGAGAAAGCAAGTACAGGAATATGTAAAATATACCCGTCGTATTCCGATGGTTCAGGAATATTATCCTACCGAAGATGAAGCAAAACTATATGATTTAATCAGTGAATACCTTCGTCGCGATGATGCATACGGGCTACCCAAAAGCCAACGTAGCCTTATTACATTAATACTAAGAAAGCTTCTTGCTTCTTCTACATTTGCTGTAGCGAATACCCTTGCTACTATTATTGCAAGATTAGAAAGCGTTGTTAAACAGCATGATCATCAGTATAGTTTGTCCGACAAATTATCCGAGGACTATGAAGGATATGGTGAAGAATCTGACGAATGGAGCGAAACAGAAGATGAGGATAATAATGAAAAAGAATATTCTGAAGAAGAAATAGAGAATATAAAAGATGAGATTGAAGAACTTAAAACCTATCTTCATTTAGCTTTAAGTATTGCATCTAATTCAAAAGGAGATTGTTTATTATTGGCTCTGAAGCTTGGTTTTGAAAAAATGGAGCAACTTGGAGCAATGCAAAAGGCCTTAATTTTTACTGAAAGTACCCGTACTCAGAAATACATTTATGAACTATTAGAAAATAGCGGCTATAAGGGAAAAGTTGTACTGTTCAATGGCTCAAATAATGACTCACAATCTAAAGCAATTTACAAAAGTTGGTTAAATAAGAATGCTAATACCCAACAGGTATCCGGTTCTCCAACAGCCGATAAACGCCAGGCGTTAGTTGATTATTTTAAAGAAGAAGCTTCTATTATGATTGCTACGGAAGCTGCAGCCGAAGGTATCAATCTTCAGTTCTGTTCTCTCCTGGTTAATTATGATTTACCATGGAATCCTCAACGTGTGGAACAACGAATTGGCCGTTGTCACAGGTATGGTCAAAAATATGATGTTGTGGTTGTGAACTTTATCAATAAATCGAATGCGGCTGATGTTCGTGTTTATCAATTACTAAGCGATAAGTTCAAACTCTTTGACGGTGTATTTGGCTCTAGCGATGAAGTATTGGGAAGTATTGAATCAGGGGTAGATTTTGAGCGCAGAATGCTGGAGATATACCAAACTTGTCGTAGCGAAGAAGAAATAAACAATGCATTTAATCATCTGCAGGAAGAACTTGATGAAAGCATTAAGCAAACAATGAGTGACACAAAGGTTTCTTTAATGGAAAACTTTGATGAAGAAGTAATAGAAAAACTTCGTATCCGGCAGGAAAAAGATGAGTTGCGATTATCTAAATTCCAGAAAAATCTATGGGAATTAACAAAAGCTCGTTTACAAGGATATATCACAGTAGAGAACGAAGAGCAATCTATTTTTGTATTGAATCATGTTCCAAGTGGCATTAATGTTCCACTCGGGCGATATCGGTTAGGCAAACAAAGCGGATTGTATTACAACTATCGTATAAGTCATCCTTTGGCAAAATGGGTAGTAGAACAATGTAGAAAACTTATAGTTCCTGTTTCATCATTGACTTTCGATTATAAGAAGTACCCGTTTAAAATATCAATGCTAGAGGTTGCCAATGGCGCTCATGGCTATTTAATGCTGA
Organism: Bacteroides luti; assembly: GCF_900128905.1. Lineage (GTDB taxonomy): Bacteria > Bacteroidota > Bacteroidia > Bacteroidales > Bacteroidaceae > Bacteroides > Bacteroides luti. Next base: position 154,920 of record NZ_FQTV01000007.1, on the reverse strand, counting down.
AATTAGTTCGTTTTTGTTCATTGAATGATATTGAAGAACAGTTACTTATCACAATTTGTGACAAAGATATGAATCCGTTGGAAGAAGAGTTTGCCAAACGCTTGTTAGAACTTCCTGTTGTTTCAAGTAATGAAATAACAATAAATACCGATATTGAAAAGAATTTAATAACTATCTTTGACGAACAGAAAACGCAATTAATAGAACAATTAGAAGAGCGTAATTCTAGCTTAATGGATGAAGAAATTCAGAAAATTGAGCATTGGACAGAAGATAATAGGCAGGAACTTCAGAAATCTCTTATTTCTCTGGACGAAGAGATTGAAATAAAAAACAAAGAGTTTATGCAGGAGCGCAATATGAAAAAGCGTTTAGCTATTCAGATTGAAAAGAATGCATTGGAGGATAAACGAGATAATGCATGGAAACTCTTTGATCAGAAGAAGAAGGAATTAAAAGAGCAGAAAAATTTATTGATAGCCAGATTGTACGAAATGGCAGAGAATGAAATTAAAGTGGAAGATGGTTTTATTTTGGAATGGAGAATTAAAAATTAAATATGACAACAAACCTATTTACAGAGCTGGAAGCCCTTTTGGCATCCGATTCACAATATGCAGGAGAAGATGGAAATCTTCTCAAAAATAAAATCGTTGAAGCAGCATTGCAGCTAAAACCGGAATTTATAAAACTGCTTTTAAGCAATGAAAAACTAAAAAATAATTTCTTTACGGAAGTAGAAGGTATTCTTATCTTCGATAAAGTAAAGTTCCAGAAATTTGTAAGTAACAAGCGTTTCTTGCCAGATAGCTATACCTCTTTTAAAAATAAAATTGGGCTGGTGGGTGATGAGGGCGACTTCCTTGCCGAAAGTAAAGAAGTAGTTCTTTCATGGCCTTACAAAGATTGTGTGCTCGAAGGAGGACAAACAAAAGAGGATGCAAAACGAAATGAAGTTTTTTGGAATGAGATACTTGCTCCCGATGAAATAAATCGTTTAACAGAACCAAAAACACTTACTAATTTCGTAAAATACGACAGCGAGGGAGAACACAACGTTGAATCTATATCTAAAAATGACAATTTGATAATAAAAGGTAATAACTTACTAGCATTGCATTCTTTAAAAGAAAAGTATGCAGGGCAAGTCAAATTGATATATATTGATCCTCCATATAATACCGGAAATGACAGTTTTCAATATAATGATAGTTTTCAACATTCAACTTGGTTAACTTTTATGAAGAATAGATTAGAAATAGCATTTATTCTTTTAAAAGATAATGGAATCATATTCATCCAATGCGACGATAATGAACAAGCTTACTTAAAAGTGCTATGCGATAGTATTTTTTCACCAGAATCTTTTGTCGATACATTTGTTTGGAAAAATACAGATAATGCTCCAACTTTATCTAAGAAAAGTAGAAAGAATATAGAATTCATTCATTGTTATGAAAAGAAACAAAATAAATCATTGAGTTATCATGGTAGAGAAAGTGACAATTCTGATGCTCCTTTATTAAATAGTGGAAATCCCATAAAAAATTTGACTTTTCCTCCTAACTCTATTCATTTCAATATACCTGATGGAATATATAAAAAAGGAATATATGAATCACTTCAATTATTAACAGATATAGAAGTTTTAAATTCTACAAACAATAATAGTGTAACACTAAGTGGCAGGTTCAAATGGGGACAAAATACTGTATATGATGAAATATCTAATAAGACTTATTTCATCATAAAAACAGATAAAATGTCAATTAGATATCAAAGAGAAGATGCATCAATTATTGCACCTGACAAATTCATTGATGGACTATATTTATCAAAAGCAATAGGAATTTCTACAAACGAAGATTCCAAAAAAGAAATAGATAACCTTAAGTTACCATTTCCATCTTTCCCTAAACCAGAAACTCTCATAGCCTTTTTAGTTAAAGCAGTAACCACAGAAGGAGATTTAGTGATGGATTTTTTCCTGGGAAGCGGAACTACAGCTGCTGTTGCACATAAAATGAATCGAAAATATATTGGGATTGATCAGATGAATTACATAAAAGAAGTTGCAGTAAAACGTCTCTGTAAGGTTATCAAAGGTGAAAATGGAGGGGTTTCTAGTACTGTAAATTGGAAAGGTGGAGGTTCTTTCGTCTATTGCGAATTAGCCAAATCTAATCAAAATTTTGTAGATCAAATACAAACGGCTACAACAAAAAATGAATTGCAAACCATTTGGCAATCAATGCAAGAAACAGGATTTCTTAGCTGGAAAGTAAATCCTAAAGAAATCAATGATAAGATTTCAGATTTCACAGATCTGGATCTTGATGACATGAAAAGATTCCTTATAGAAGTACTGGATAAAAACTTACTATATGTACCTTATTCAGAAATAGACAATGAAGAGTTTGGAATTAGTGAGGAAGATAAACGCCTGAATAAGATTTTCTATGCAAAGAAAGTCTAAACAAAATAAAGAGAGGCACCTTAAAAAGATGCCTCTTGGAAATATCGTAGGGAGGTTGGTCACTTTTGCGGAGCGTAAGCTCTCAATTACAAGAAGGACGTTCTCCCTTTATATGTTTATTCTGTTGAATTCTTATTATTTACTGCACAAAAGTACTCCTTTTGTATTTAAAGAACAAACATTTTCTCAAATAGTTTAGTAAACATGTTATGAAACACACAAAATTACAACAGTTTTTTAAAGAAAGGCTAAAAGAGCTATTTCATAAAGAGACCATTGATAGTCACAGAGTTAGGTTTCATAACACCAATTCTCTATTAAAAGAATTAAGGACTTTGATTGTGGATTGGAAGAAAAATAAGATTAAACAATTTGAGACAGTACGTTTATGTGCACAAGAATTAATTGATTCGTTGAAGAATGATGAGTATATATCAATGGGCATATATAATAAAGAGTTATTTCTCAAAGATCTTGAAACAATGGTAAAGTGTGATGGCACTAAATTTAATGGTAGTCATGAACTTTTTATTCTTGATAAACTAATTAATGAAAATAAAACTAAGTATTTAGCTATCTTGTTTCAAAATCTTGAACAGCTTGTGCTAAGTGGGAATGAATTCCCCGATGACGAATTTATTCCGAAAGCAAATAAAATAGATAATGTAGTTTCATTATTAGGAACTGAATTAATAAACTGTGGATTTTCTAAAAGTTATATTTATTCATGTGTTGCTCAACTCTGCTTTAAACCTCATTTTGTAGATCAGTTTCAGATATTTAGAGATAAATTCCTTTCAGAAGAGGTTCCAACTTTCGTTGTTGTATATAAAATATGGACTGGCGATATTAAACTTTCAGAATGCGATATTCCTTATATTTATGAAGAAACACCTGATAAATATTTAAGTGATAATGTAAAGGAAAAATACATTAGATTTCTTCAAAAAGAAGAAAATTTCTGTTTCTTTATCTGGAAAGAAGAGGCTAAAGATTATTATAGTGCAATTAAGAAAAGTAAAGCGAAATTATCATTCTTGTTAGATCAGATTCACTTAGGAGTATATACCACTAATATTAGTATTCCAGAAAATGCATTAGTGATTAATTTAGCGAATAAAGAAAGGGGCACAGATCAACCAACTAATTATTTTACTGACGGTAAATATGGGAGTGACATTACATTGTTTCAGGAATATAATAAATTAATCCATCGGATTGAAGAAAACAAGAATGTTCAACAAGATGTAAAAGATCGATTAAACTCGGCATTACGTTATTTAAGATTGGGTAATACCACTATTGAAATGGAACAACGATTTATTAATTATTGGATTGCTCTTGAATTCTTGTTCTCATCACCGGAAACAAAAGAAAACACCTTTACAAGGTTGAAAAATAATTTGGTGAATGTATTGTTTTGCAGCTATGCAAAACGTAATCTTATGTTGTTAAATGAAGTACTAATAAAGAAAGGATATGTAGACTCCGGTTCCCTTTATTGGGAGGTTGCAGCTGAAGATCAACAGAATTTAATTAATCGCATAAACAAACCTTTATTGAGATATCAAGTACAAAAAATGAAGACACATATGTTTGTGAGCTCAGATAAACGAAAAGAATATTTAAATAATCACGAGACTAATTTAAACCAGCATATAGTAAGAATATACCGGTTAAGAAATGAACTAATTCACGAAGCGGCTATTAAACAAGATATAGAGAATATCACGAGCAATTTGCGCTACTATCTGGTATTTTTATTAAATCAAATGATTGTGTATTTTGCCAATATACCAACAAATAGTGATATTTGCAGACATGAAAAAGCAGGTATGGATGATTTGTTTAATGAATATATTTTATGGAAGAAACAAATTGCACAGCAAAAATATGATAAAGACATTCTCTTGGCAATTCCCTTAGAAATGGATTTGATTGTTTAATCTCGTAATGAGGTTAGTAATCAATCTAAAAAGTTAGTGATAAAAAATAATATGGCAAAAAAATATAATACACCCGAACAACAGATGCATACCTTACAGGATACATTGCGGGAAGAATATGGAAGAAAACAAATAGAAGAAAGAACTGAACTGCCTTCTTATTTTAAGCAAAGTTTGAATCCAAAATTTGCATTGCGTCCTTACCAGGATCAATGCTTTAAATATTTTATTAATTACTGGGAAAATGATTTCTCAGAAAAAGAACAGTGCCCGCAACTGCTTTTTCACATGGCAACCGGTAGTGGTAAAACTCTTATCATGGCAGGTTTGATGCTTTACTTGTTTGAAAAGGGGTACCGTAATTTTTTATTCTTCGTTAACTCTACCAATATTATAGAAAAAACAAAAGATAACTTCCTGAATATGGCTTCTTCCAAATATCTTTTTGCTCCCAGCATAAAGATAGGTGAAAAGCGTGTAGAAATAAGAATGGTAGATAATTTTCAGGGGGTAGAAGATGATTGTATAAATCTTTGCCTGACAACTATTCAAGGGTTGCACACCAGCCTTAATACCCCACATGAGAATGCTCTTACTTATGATGATTTTGGAGATCAGAAAATTGTGCTTATATCAGATGAAGCACACCACATGAACTCTTCCACAAAGAAAGGGAAAAAAGTAAAAGAAGATACACAGCTCTCTTTTGATATGGATATTGAAACATCTGATGACTGGGAAACTACCGTTATGCGTATTTTTCAGGCAAACACAGATTCGGAACATCCAAATGTATTGCTGGAATTTACAGCAACTGAAGATTTATCGAATGAATATATTCAAGAAAAATACAAGAACAAAGTAATCTTTGACTATCCACTGAAGAAGTTCAGAGAAGATGGTTATTCAAAAGATATTGAAGTTGTACAATCTGACCTGTCTCCTATAGACCGGGCTATGCAAACTGTGGTATTGAGTCAGTATAAACGGAAATTATTTAATGCCATTGGTCAGGATATTAAGCCGGTAATGATGCTGAAATCAAAAACAATAAAAGAAAATAAAGAGTTTTATCTCCTTTTTATTGATACCATTAAAAAGCTTTCTACAAATGACTTAGCGAAAATAAAAGATGTAGCTGCTCAGGATATTAAAGCTGCATTCGTTTTTTTTGAAGAGAGGAAAATTACATTAGAAAACTTGTTACTGGAAATAAAAGAAGACTTCAAAGAAGAGAACCTTCTTATTGTAGATGGAAATACAATAACGGCTGAAAAACAATTGCAACTAAATTCATTGGAAGCTAAAGACAATGAATTCCGCTGTGTATTTGCTGTAGATATGCTTAACGAAGGATGGGATGTACTAAACTTATATGACATTGTACGTTTATATGAAGGACGTGATGCCAAAGATGGTAAACCCGGTAAAACTACTATGGCAGAAGCACAGCTTATTGGTCGAGGTGCCCGGTATATGCCTTTTGAAGCTCCTGAAGAACACAAACCCACTGGCCAACGCAAATATGATGACGATATAACTAATCGATTAAGAGTAGTAGAAAAACTGCATTATCATAGTTCATATAACCCTAGGTATCTGGATGAATTAACAACAGCAATGGAGGATACGGGAATTATTGCCAAACGAAGCAAGGTTATCTCTATGAAGCTGAAAGATTCATTCAAAAAAACAGCACTATACAATGATGGTTATATTTTTGTAAATGAAAAAGAGCCTTATGAAAAAGAAAATATAACTAATTCATTCACTCCGGACATACTGGAAAAAATATATAAAGTGAGAATACGTTCCGGACAAATGAAAAGCAGCCTTGTTTTTGAAAAGACGGAAAATAATAACGTTGATGATACTACCAGAACTCATGAATTTATTTTAAAAGAGATGGGCAATCATGTGATTCGTGCTGCTATCAATTCGCTGGAAGCCTACAAATTCTCAAGCCTAAAAGAGGTATTCCCTACTCTACCTTCTATTCGCCATTTTATTGAATCAGAAAACTATCTGGCTAATATACATATAGCAGTTGCCTCGAAAGAGGAAGTTCTTGAAAATTTGACTCAAAAGCAAAAATTAGGAGTAGTAACAGAAGTGCTAAAACAAATTGAGCCTCAATTAATAAAAAGTGCAGTAGCATTAAGAGGAAGCAAAAGATTCCGTCCAAAAGTCTTGAAAGATTTTATAAAAGACAAAGAACTGAAAGTGTCTTTAGATAACTCTGAAGATAAGGAATTCGGTCGTTCTATGAAAGAACCTAATGATCTGTTTTTATCACTTGATCTATCAAAACATAATTGGTTTGCTTTTGATGATTTCTTTGGAACTTCGGAAGAAAAACATCTGGTTAAATACATTGAACAGCTATATCCGAAACTGCAAAAGAAATACGAGGATATCTATTTGGTACGTAGCGAACGAGAAGTTCGTATCTTTGATTTTGAAACAGGAAATGCTTTTGAACCAGACTTTCTTCTTTTTATGAGAGAAAAGAAGCAGGATAAATATGTAAATATGCAGATCTTTATTGAACCCAAAGGTGATCATCTAAAGCAACACGATGAATGGAAAGAAAAATTCCTACTGCAACTAAAAGAACGTTCACTAATTTCATTCGAAACAGAAACTAGCGAATATCGCATTTGGGGCATGCCATTCTATTCTGAATCAAGTAAAATACACTTTGATAAAACAATGAAAGAAAACTTCGATGTATCGGGCTGGGGATAATAACTTTCTTTTTTCTATTATCAAATGCGTACCCGATTCTGTATTTTCGGGTACACATCCATTATAATTTCATATTAGAAACAAAAGGGACGAGTTTTTTAGGATAGCTTTGCCCGTCAGGACAAAAAATGATATGCAAAGAAACATTTTAAAGTTGTAGGCCTTGAAGTTAAAGTTTCTGCTCCAGTAAAGGATGGTAGAAAGTGGTTGAGTAATTTATAAATGGGTAAACATACATATTTTAAAAATGAAAAAGAAAGCTATGATTATTCATGAATCTTGGATTTAAGAAAAAAGACTTCACCTGATCAAGCGTATAAGAATACATATAAAGGTCTTACGTTTCTTAAAAATGCAGGCTATTTAATTGATCAAGCTATTGATCAAGCTATTGACCAAGCTATTGACCAAGCTATTGACCAAGCTGTTGACCAAGATAAAGATTGGAAAAGCGAAACATAAATACTTAATTATCAGATTAATTGAATAAGCTAAAAATAGAGAGACAATGATAGCTAAAGAGATTTGGATACCCTGCTTTCTTAGCTGATTTTGCCTCATTATACTATCAGGCAAAAGACTATTCTGGTTCAATGAATATTTTGCAAGAGTTACTCTCTCTAATAAAAAAATCATCTGGTGAAAAAAGTGAAGCATATACCATTGCGATAAAAAAGATTATAGATTGCTCGGAGAAAGCCGGATTTTCTAACCAAACTAAAAAATATAAAGAAGAGTTGAAACGAATAGAAAAGCTGCAATGAATTCAATAATGGATTTGGACCTATAATTACAGACGGAGGTGGTTCAATTAACCACATAGGTGGTTCAATTAGCAACAGAGGTGGTTCAATTAGCGATGGAGGTGGTTCAGTTATTCGGAAATTCCGAATAACTGAGTTATAAATTACCAAGCAATTTTAACTAAAAATAATTACCCTATTTCAGTAATAATATATATCTTTGCAATGAAAATAAAATATAGTTCAAATAAACTTGAAAAGCAATTAACTATACCCAAAGAGCTTAGCAAGAAGTTTGGAACAATGGCAAAAAAAGTTGCTCAACGAATATCTGAATTAAAAGCAGCAGAAACGCTCGAAGATATGCGTTCACTACCAGCAGCTAATTGCCACGAACTAAAGGGTAATAAAAAAGGAAAGTTAGCAGTAGACATTTCAGCTAATTACAGACTAATTTTTGAACCCTGCCAAAATCCCATTCCACAAAAAGAAGATGGCGGAATGGAATGGATTCTAATAACAGAGATAGAAATAATTACTACGGAAGACTATCATTAATAGAAAAAATCATGAATGCAAATTTAATTTTAGCTAAAGAGTTGTTATCACCTCCAGGAGACACAATTCAGGAAACTATTGATATGATGGGAATGCGTCAAAATGAATTAGCTGAACGCATGGGTAAAACCGAAAGTAAAATTAATGATATCATAAAAGGGAAAGAACCTATAACTGTAAACACAGCTCTACAATTAGAACTTGTTTTAGGCATTCCTGCTAAATTCTGGCTTGCCAGAGAAGCTAATTTCCGAGAAGAGCTTGCACGTATTGAGCAGCAAGAAGCACAGGAATTAATGATTGACTGGATTAAGAAATTTCCTTTGGCGCAATTAAAAAAGTTGGGATATTTAAGCAAGAATAAAACAATAAAAGAATTAGTGCCTGAGCTTCTTAAGTTTTTTGGTATTGCAACACAAAAGGGATGGGAAAAGATTTATCTGAACGACAAGATGTCTGTAGCATTTCGTGTATCTTTAACTAGCACAGCAGATCCTTATGCCATTTCTTCATGGTTGCGAATGGGAGAATTACAATCAAGAAACTTGAGCTGTGCTGAATTTAACGCTAGTAAATTTAAAGCCTGCCTTCCGCAAATAAGAGAAATAGCAATTAAACAACCAGAGGATTTTCTACAAGAGCTAAAATCTATCTGTGCCAATAATGGCGTAGCTTGTGTATTTACATCTTGTTTACCTAAAGCTCCAATAAGCGGAGCTACAAGATGGTTCTCAAATAAGCCATTAATTCAGCTATCTGACAGATACAAAACAAATGATCACTTTTGGTTTGCTTTTTTCCATGAAGTAGCTCATGTATTACTTCATCCAAAGAAAGATATTTTTCTGGAAAACTTAAAAGGTGCTGAAATAGATAGGCAGAAAGAGAAAGAAGCTGATGCATTTGCTTCCGATCTTCTTATACCAGATAAGTACCTTAAAAACATAAAGGGTAAAATAACGAAAGAAGAGATTCTAGATATCGCTCATAAAGCAAACATTCACCCTTCTTTTGTAGTGGGGCGCTTGCAACATAATGAGATGTTACATTTTAGTAGATTTAATGAAATGAAGATTCCCATTTCTATTAATCAAATTTAAACATTGTAATTGCCTCACCAGTGTTGAGACAATTACAACAATATAATTCAGGTGGCAAATTTCGGTTCTAAGGTGCCACCTGAAAATAAAACTAATTTTTCTTCTCCACTACTCTATTATATTCATTATACTTTATTGAAGTTGTTTTATCTTGCATAATTTGCAACCCAATTTCTTGGTAATAATGTTGCGTAGAGTAAGGCTTAATTAAATAATTACCTACATTAAGAGGCATATCTAAAGTGCCGTCCCATTCAGGAGTTACTTCATAAATAGGTGTGTCTTTATCCTCTAAAGAGTAGATTGTTACCGTCAGATCTGCGGGATGATTATAGAAAGTAATCTTCAGATTTCCTTGTAATGATAATACATCCTTTTCACAACCAGAATTTAAACAACAAACAAATAGAATAATAAAGATCCTTTTCATTAAGGATGTAAGTTTAGTTTTTTGCATTTTTATTTTAAATTTATTTTCGCGTTTTAGTTTCTAGACAAAAGTAATTGCTTTTCCGAAAAGAAGCAACAACAAAGTAATAATATATTCATTATTTCAGGATGGATTTGTAAAAAGTAAACAGCAAAAACATTTTATCAACGTTTTACAGGTTTTCAAAATAAAATATCTGCATCAAAATAAAAATGAATTGAATATCTCATTTTATCCTTACATTAAAAAATATTATATATTTTTGCCTTAACAAGATTTATAAAAAATGAAAAAGAAAACGGTTATAAGAATTTGTATTGTAATTGCTTACTGCATCTTTATAAAAATAATGTTCAGAATAGGAGTCGTAAAGAAATACGATGACTTATTTGCCATATTATTTGTATTACTACCTTTATTTTTCAAATTCTTGGTTCAAAGAAGCAAGATTTAAAGACCAATATTCTTTCATAAATTACAAGAAAAATACAAGTTTTCATGTATCTTTACTTAAGAAATATAGCTTTCTATTTAATTAATGTCATTTTGTAAAATCTAAACATGTTCATTAAATTTGCGTGTTCATTGGCACTGAACACACTGTTTTATTGAACAAGATTTATTCACTAAGTATTCTAAAAATGATTATATTCACAACATAGTATAGCTTTAAAACACATATATTACGAGAAGAAAATGGAAGAAAACAGATAGAAATTAAATCAAATCCTTACCCAATTTTGTCTTTTCGGGTACATATCAATTATAATATGTACCCAAAATAAAACTTTTGGGTACACATCATCTATAACAGATTAATCAGCCTCAGCTAAATACTTAAACTCACTAAAATCTCCATAAGCTTTAGACTTATTACTGCTAGATACAGCATACAATCCTAAGTAAACACCCGTAAAGCCACCGGCTGTTTCAGAGCTCAGGTACCTCACATTCATCTTTCCTAATGGCTTGAAGTTCTTGCCATCTGTGGCGTAGAAGAATGAATAAAGCTCTTTGCTTCCTTTGACTTGCAACGTGATTTTGCCTTTTGGCACTGCTATTTCACATTCTGTGTGGTTCAATTCGCCCATACGATACTGCAATACCACTGTTTGTTTGCCTTCGGATGCTTGCTTAAGGTATAAATCGTAATGCGCATCGTTGTTCATGAATACGGTCAATCCGGCTTTATCGCCGGGTTGTGCATTGTTTAGTGTCAGCATGGTTTCTGCTGTAAAGTTTATATGCTCTTGTCTGCGCCCTACAAAAGTGGGGGAATCGGTATCATCTAATGAGATTGGAGTTGCTTTAAGGCGCAAGGCTCCTTTCTTCTCCTTTAATGAGTAGTTTTCCATAAAAGGGTTGCGCAGATAGTTCCATTCAAAACCTAAGCCTGATTCTTTGAAATCTGTAATACCCGACTTTTCTTTAACTGAGTACAAAGGCAAAGTGGGTACATTCATATCCAAATTGACTGTTCCATCTCCATTGACCACTGGCCAGGCTTCTTTGTCCCATCTCACCGGAGCAAGGAATGTTTCACGTCCCAACACATGGTGCAAAGCGCTTTGCGGACGAAATGCGAGAAAAACAATCCACCAGGAACCATCATGGGCCTGAATAATATCTGCATGTCCGGTTCCTTGAATGGGATTGGACTGCGCATTCATATTGATATGGGTCAGAATTGGATTGGCTGGATTCGACTGGTACGGACCATCAATATTCCGGCTTCGTGCAATGGTTACTTTATGTCCGTATTCAGTACCTCCCTCTGCTATAAGAAGATAGTACCATCCATCTTTTTTGTATATGTGCGGAGCTTCGGGATAACGGCCACCTGTTCCGGTCCAGATAACTTTGCTTTGTGTAAGCTGTTCACCGGTTTTGGGATTTATTTCACATAAACAGATTGAGTTGTTGGGGTTTGAGGTCATGTAACATTTGCCGTCTTCAAAGTAAAGCGAAGGATCTATGCCCTGTTGTTTCAGCCATACAGGTTCCGACCACTCTCCTGCCGGATTGGTTGTATATACGATGAAGTTTCCTTTGGATGACACATTTGTTGTGATCATATAAAAGGTTCCTTCATTATATCGAATAGTTGGTGCATATATACCTCCTGATAACCAGCATTTATTTAACGATAACTGTGAAGGACGTGTAAGGCAATGTCCTATCTGCTCCCAATTTACCAAGTCTTTGCTATGAAAGACGGGCACTCCGGGGAAATAGGCAAAGCTACTGGTTACCAGATAATAGTCGTCTCCTACCCTGCAGACACTTGGATCGGGATGAAAGCCTGAAATAACGGGATTTTTATATCCTGCCGGAGTACTTCCCCAGCATGTACTTGCAATTACTAATAATAACAATAAAACTTTTTTCATAGTTATAGCATTTATTTCGTGTTTACATTTATAACGAAACAAAGCTAGAACTTATTTATCTGAAAAAGAAAGGTCGCAAGGTATAAAAAAGGCTATTATGTTTCGGATATAGGGCTAATATGTTTCAAACAGGTTTATTTCTTAAGATAGAACTCTGGTGTTATATTTGATACTTTATAAACTGAATCGTGACGTAGACTAAGCTCTCCTAAAATAAGCAAAGCAGATTTGAGTTCTATTTTCAGCAAAGCAGAATAACGGGATTTCGGTATAGTGTCTGACTGAGTAAGACCGGCCTTCTTTATTTGTGCAGTTAATAATGAGTCCCGATTAAAGCTGTAAAGCATTGCGCCTTTTTCTGAATATAAATCTAGTGAGTTATCTTCGTTAATGAAATACATACCGTCTGAGGTTTTATAGTCGTAAATTTTATTCAGAGAACGATATCCTTGCAATGAAACTGGTTCCAATAATTGTATATCAAAATATGTGGTAGGTGGCGCAACTTCTACCTGAGGTCTGTTACTTTGAGAGATCCGTTCTATGTCAAGCGCTCTTATACCGGGTATATAAGTTACTACTCCAAACAGCAGAATGGCAAGCAACATTACATACAGATAACGACCGGTTCGTTTGGTAAGAAACAGAATTGCGGTCAAAGATATCACTAGTCCGGCTATTAGCAAGTACACTCGCTCTTCGGTAAATCCGTATTGATTAATTCTGTATATGGTAGCTATCCAGAACATGATATATGCAGGAAACACAATAAAGCTGGCTTTGTTATAAAACCATTTATAGGGACATTTATTTGCTAGCAGCACACATCCTTTAAGGAAAAACAGACCGATAGAAAATGCCAGAACAATGGCTGCAACACCTCCCTTAGGAAGCGACCACACAAATGCTATCTTGATAAAATAGAGATAAAGTATGACTGTGTAGATTAGTAATACCGGAGATAATACATAATTGAGCAATATATCTGTAAGCTTATTAGCTATTATCTTATCTGATTTATCGTAATGAAAATAGATGAATAAGGATGGAAAGATAACCATACTTACAAAATACCCCGAATAATGAAAGTATCGGGAATCTCCGGACTTCCATATTTCAAATATATATTGAATAGAAAAATAGACAGACGTAAGCAATGCATAGGTTATTCCGGATAATACAAATGCATAAAGCAATGAGCGTAACAATTGCAAGACGCTATCCATGAAAGAAGCATTTTCTTTCTGCCACCCTGAAGCCAGATAGGTTCCGGTGAGAACTCCAATAGTTACAAACAAAAAGAGCTCTTCACTTTCCGGCTTATGGAGCCACAGCAATGGAATAATTAATAGTAAACACCCGTAATATATCCACCGTATCTGTTTTTTATCGGCAAATTTATTCAGCGTATACGCTATAATCATCAGCATTGGGAAATAGTAATAAAGTGATTCTCCCAGCTTTATCACTTTTTCGAACAACAAAACATTGATTACGTAGCAGATTAGTGCAATAAGTAATTCTACCGGATTAGAGCGTACTGCCTCATGCCACTTAGACAAAATGTTTCTCATAGACTTTTTCATAATACAGCGTGTTATTTCTATTGTGTTTAAATACGAAGTAACGAATAATTATACAGAAAACAATAAAATTCTTCACATTTAACACAATAGACGTTGCTTATAAGATGATGAATAACATCACCTTTGTCGCTTCACATATTCTGACGGAGATACTCCATATTCGTCTTTAAAGCATTGTCTGAAGTACACTACATTATTGAATCCTACTTTATATGCTATTTCCGAAATCTTGCTTTCTCCCTCCAAAAGTAATTTTACAGCATTCTGCAACTTCACTTTGCGAATGTATTCATTGGTAGACATGTTAGTCAATGCTTTCATTTTACGATAGAGTGTAGAAGCACTCATACACATTTTATCGGAAAGGTAAGTTACATCTATTTTATCGGAACTAAGATCTGCCTCGATATATTGAGTAACTTTATTGATAAATTCATTATCTAATTTATTTAATGTATTGCTTACCGGTTCTTGCTTTATAACGATGTTTTTATTCCCGGAAAACAGCACAGCCAGTTGCTTTCTCGATTCCAACAGGTTATTAACTCTACTCCGCAACAAACTGGCACTAAATGGTTTGGTTAAATATGAGTCAGCTCCTACGGTGTAACCATATTCTTTATCCTGCATAGAATCTTTAGCAGTAAGTAAAATGATGGGGATATGACTGGTACACACATCTTGTTTCAGCTTCTTACATAACTCAACACCATCCATTCCCGGCATCATAATGTCACTGATAACAAGGTCCGGAATAATAGTGAGAGCTTTTTCCAAACCTTTTCTTCCATCTTCGGCAGTTACTACTTCAAAATCTTCAGAAAAAGTATCACTTATGTATTCACGGATATCCTGATTATCTTCAACTACCAAGAGTATTTGTTTTTCTGTATTAAAGTCTTCTTCTGCAGCTTCTTCCACGGCTTCTGCAACTTCCGGTTCTTCTTCTACTTCCGGCTCATCTGTACGCAAGGCATTTGGATATGTGTTATTAGTCTGGAGTCTGACGAAAAAATCGCTTCCTTTACCCACTGTACTTTCTACCCATATTTCTCCCTGGTGCAATGTAGCAAGATTCTTCACTAAAGCTAGTCCGATTCCTGTACCCGAAGCTTGATGCTTACTATTTACCTGATAATAACTTTCGAAAATACGGGATAAGGCTTCAGCCTCTATTCCATGTCCGGTATCGCTGACCTTTATTTCGGTATATTCCACTTCATCTTTAACTGTTGAGTATAAAGATATGATTATAGAGCCTTTTTCAGTATATTTAATGGCATTCGATATAAAGTTGTCGAGGATAATGGTAATAACCTCCCTATCGAACATCAGCTGCATATCCTCTTTCTCTATAACGACATTAAACTCAACATCTGGATTACGATTCAGTTCCTTATATTTGAGTCCAATCTCCTGAATTAGTTTTGCTATGTTATTTCTGGATACACATAGTTTGCGGTTCTGGGTTTCTGTCTTTCTGAATTCTAGTATCTGATTGATCAGATTCAACAGACGAATAGCACTTTGATGTATAACAGAAATCTTGCGAAGCTGTCTGGTTTGAAGAGATTTTTCTTTCATCAGATCTTCAAGCGGACCTAAAATAAGGGTTAAAGGAGTACGTAATTCATGCGTGATATTGGTATAAAATCGCAATCGTTCGTTATTAAGTTCCTGTTCCTGTTCATGCTTCTTTCTCTCCATTTGGTAGGAACTTCTCCAGCTAATTCTTCTTTTATAGGCATATAAGGAAATATAAACCAATGTGATAAAGAGTATAAAATAGAGAGACTTTGCCCACCAGGTAAGCCAGAAAGGAGGTGCTATGTGAATAAATACAGAGATAGCCTCATTACTCCAATCCTGATTATGAAGGCGTGCTTTTATCTGGAATTCATAATCTCCGGGAGCCACATCTAGGAAAGTAACACTGTTGTGTCCTTCCTCTAATGTATACCAGGAATCATTTACCCCCTTAAGTATATAAGTGTACTCTACCTGATTGTTCAATGAATAGTCCAGTTCATTAAAAGCAATGCTGAAACTGTTTTGTTTATAATTTAGATCTATATGTTTATTGCCTCCCAAAGGGATAACCTTTTCATCATGCTCCAGGGTGGAAAGCTTATTGTATATTTTCACCTCCGAAATAACCGGATGAGGATATTCTCTGCCATCAGTAAACTGTTCAGGATTGAAGTAACAAACTCCACCCAAAGAACCAAAATAGATGAATCCGTCTTTGTCTTTTGTAATAGATCCACTCATGAAATTACCTGCAGGAAT
The DNA here is from genome assembly GCF_900128905.1 of Bacteroides luti. Lineage (GTDB taxonomy): Bacteria > Bacteroidota > Bacteroidia > Bacteroidales > Bacteroidaceae > Bacteroides > Bacteroides luti. Next base: position 138,654 of record NZ_FQTV01000007.1, on the reverse strand, counting down.
GCCATCTGAGATATCGTAATTCTCGAATTTGTTCTTTGCTTCGGAATATTTACTGAGTCCCTTATTGGTACTAATCCAGATATTCTTTTTATTATCTTCAGTAATGGCTCTGATATGGCTATTGACAAGTCCGTCACTTCTTTTAAATGTTCTATAATTATAATTGCTTATAGACGGAAACAGAACCAAGCCATCTCCTGTAGCCACCCAGATTCTATTTCGTGAATCTCTGAATATGTAATTGATTGTATTTGAGCAGAAACCGGAATAATCATCAAACTTCTTCAGAAGTTTCATCTTTGGGGAATAAATCCCAAGACCGTTTCCAAACGTACCAATCCACATCCGTCCTTTAGAATCCTGAAAGATGCTTCTTACCAAATCACCCTGAAGTCCGCTGTTCTTTGAATTATAAGCAGTTATTTTCTGCTGATCCTGCAAATTGATGCAGTAAATACCCTCACTGCTTCCAATCCAGAGATTATGATGTAAGTCCTCGAAGAAGCAACGAATATCCAGTCTGCTTTTTCCTCCCAGAACAACTTGCTTGAACTGCTTACTCTTGTTGTTATAACAGTTAACACCTCCAAGATAAGTTCCAATCCAGATATTATTCTGAGAATCATTGAACATGGACAATACAGCATTGTCACTCAATTGTCCGCTCTCTTTATTATAAATGGCTATACGTTTCCCTTTCTCAAAAACATTAATACCTCCGCCATCGGTTCCAATCCATGTTTTACCTTGTCTGTCGGTACACATTCCCCAGGCCACCTTATAGCTAAGCTTACTGTTTTTACCTAGTACAGGATTGTAGCTTAAAGTATTAAATAAAGGAGGATTATTGCTTATAAAATTAATGCCGCCGCCATAGGTACCAATCCAGATGTTATGGAACGAGTCCTGAAAAATACTGCGAACTGTTGAAGCGGATAGCTGGTATTCATCATCTCCGGAAGATATATGCCTAAAGCTTACCTTATCTGCTGACATGATAGAGAGTTGGCGAATATCGAGAATAAAGATGCCTTCAAATTCTGTAGCTATCCATAACTGGTTGCTATTTATTTGCTGAATGGAGTAGATGGAACTTAGTTTGGGGGCAAAGAATGCTGAATTGTTATTTCTAAAGACCGTAAAATTGTTCCTATCCGGATTAAATAAAGCCAATCCGCTATTTGTACCTACCCAGATATTATTATTACTATCTCTGAAAATGCATCTTACTTCATTACCGGGAATACTTGTGGGGTCCTGAGGATTATTCTTGAAATTCCGGACTCTTTTATTTCTCAATGAAAGGATACTTAAACCTTCATTTACATGACCTATAAAGAGGTTACGGTCATTGTCTTCCATAACGGTCCACACATTTTCATTTGTCAGTCCTGACAATGTGGATTTATTATAATGGGTAAACTTTTTGGTTTTCTTATCGAAATAATCTACTCCACGATAGTAAGTGCTGATCCATAAGTTACCATCGGCAGCGTTGGTTACAGAGGTTACATCGTTTGTTATAAGACTATTCTTGTCTGCCGGATTCTTTTTATAAACGGTAAATGTGTTATTATTATAATTATAAGCATTCAGACCGGAGCGTTGGGTTGCAATCCAGATAATGCTATCTACCTTATCGGCATAAACACGATTCAATTCATTGCCACTGATGCTTGGAGATTGTGTGGAGTATTTATAATAATTAATAAAGCGGGAACCGTTAAACTTGTTCAGTCCCTCTTCTGTAGCAAACCAAAGAAAACCTAATTTATCTTGGGTAATACTTACCACATTATTGTTTGATAAACCTAGTTCGACCCCTAAACGTTTTATGGAATAGGGTTGAGCGGCAGAAATTGTTGGCAAGCTTACCAAAATTAGATATAGAATTTGTATCAGTCTGTTTTTCATATATTTCGAATCATTAGACTTCACAAAAATAGCAATAAAATCTATCAAAATAGAACAATAAATCGTGCATTGCACGATTTACAATCTATCAATGCACGATTTTTTATATATCGATTTATTCGCCTGATCTATATTTGCCGCAAAACAACTAAGAGTTAAATCTTAAATTAATGTATTATGAACAAAAAACAGCTAACTGGCTTAATGTCATCTTTCTTGCTGTCCTGCTTCTTGGTGGGTTGCAGTAGTGACGATTTTAAAGATGTAGATGGAAAGGCACCTACTATTGAATTAGTAACTGATCACATCCAGAGCGAAGTAGGCAGAGCATTTAAAATCTCTGGTACGATTACCGACAACGATGGTATTCAAAGCATTCGCTTACAGAATGAAGAATTAGATTTGGATAAAACGATTGATTTATCTGATATTTATGAAAAAACACTTACCTCCTATGATTTAGATTATTCATTTAAAACTCCTTCTACTTTAACAGGGGATAACTTTGCAATTAGAGTTACTGTTACAGATTTAGGAGGTCGTAGTACAGAACAAACTATCCTGCTTACAATGGATGGCGACTTCACAAATCCTACATTTACTACAGTACCTGATGCTAACATTACAGTGTTGATTAAGAGTCAAACAAAACTTAATCTACGTTTCAGCGTACAAGACGATAAGGCTTTGGATCACATTAGTGTTTCAATTCCTTCATTGAATTATTCTAAAACAGTAGCTGTAACCGGCAAAACTTACAATTACAGTGATGTTGTAGTAATGCCATCGCAAGTTGGAACTTATGCATTATCAATTTCTGCAGTAGACAAGTTCAATTTGACTACTACTCAAAATTGTACTATCAATGTTTCCGAAATGCCTGATTTTGAGAAGATGTATCTGACAGATGTGGAAGATGCTGCTTTACTGAACAGTGATGTATTCGGTGTTCCTGTTTTAATTGATCATACCGGACCATATACTTATACAGCTCGTTACTATTCCGAAGCTGCAGGAAGTAAAGTTCGTTTCATTCCTCAAAAGACAGACTTCTCTCCTATCTGTTTCGGTGTTGATCCTGACAACGCTAATCTGTTGACTGATGATCCAGACGTATCTAAACCGATCGTTCTGCCTACCGGAAAAGAGTATTACGAAATTACTTTCAATGTAAAAACGGGAGAGTATAGTTACAAAACTTATGTACCAGCAAATCCATTACCTCAGGCTATAGGATCTGATTATTATCTGGACCCTGCACAACCTCAGTATATTATTCCATTCCAGATTGGTTTGGTTGGTAAAGGTTTACCTGGCAATGATTCATGGAGTCCTTCTAACATTACTCCTCTAAATCAGGATAAGGATAATCCGTATTTGTTCTCTACAACAATGAGCTTAACAGCCGGTACAAAGATGGAATTCATTATCCACAACAAACACGATTGGGGCTGGTGGGATTACTGCTTCTGGAGATTCGACAGCAAAACTGATATTGAAAAGTGTGTATGGAAAGGTGGAGATAATGCAAGCATTACAATCAAAACAACAGGCAATTACATGTTTAAGTTTGATGCTCATTTGAAGCGTGCTAAATTTTATCCTATTAACTAATTGAAAACACAATTAAAATGAAAAAGTATTTATTTATCATACTATCAGTCATATCAATGAGTGTTTACGCTCAGAAAATGACAGTGACAGGAAAGGTTACTTCTGTCAAAGATAAAGAGCCCATTATTGGAGTTACTGTTTTAGTCAAAGGAACCAATCAGGGAACAATGACCGATTTGGAGGGAAATTATTCCTTATCAAATGTTTCTGGTAATGCTACTATCATTTATTCGATGGTAGGTTTCAAAAAACAGACTGCTAATGTAAATGGGAAAGCGGTAATCAATGTTAGTCTTGACGAAGATGTTTCTGTACTTGATGAAGTTGTTGTAGTTGGTTATGGTGCTGTTAAAAAGAGCGACCTTACCAGTTCTATCTCAACTGTAAAAGGAGAAGATATAAAGACTTTGTCGAGCGGTAACGCCATGAACGCCCTTCAGGGAAAGATTAATGGTGTGCAGATTTCAAGCAGTGGTGGTCCTGGTGATGCTCCTCGTGTAATTATTCGTGGTGTTACCACAACAAATGGATCGGACCCTCTATATGTAGTAGACGGAATGCCGGTAGGAACTAACATTAATTTCTTAAGTCAGAATGATATTGAAAGCATTGAAGTATTGAAAGATGCTTCGGCTGCAGCTATCTATGGTACTCGTGGTTCTAATGGTGTTATACTTGTAACTACTAAAAAAGGAAAAGCCGGTAAAACTCAATTCCAGATAAATACTTCTGTAGGTTTGCAGACTATTGCTGATCCTAAAATGGCTAATGCCAGTGAATATGAAAAAGTATTCAAGGCTCGTTACACTAATGATGGCAGTACTCCTATCTGGAACACTCCGGAAGGTTCAACAGGAACTGACTGGTGGAACCAAGTGGTTAATAAGACTGCTTTAATCCAGAATTACAATATTAGTTTTCAAGGTGGTACTGATAAATATACGTTCAGCGGTAGTGTAGGTTATTTCAAACAAAACTCTCAGTTTGATACTGGTTTCTGGGATAAGCTGACTGCTCGTTTCAATACTGAATACAAATTCAATAATGTAGTTAAGACAGGTATTGATTTAGCTCCTAAATTAGAACGTTGGGACGATACTCCATCCGGATTATTTAGTTCTGCAATGAGAATGGACCCTACTACACCTGTATACCGTCCTGAGGAAGCATGGGTAGATAACAAATACAATAACTATCAGCGTTCTTACAACAACCAGGTTTGGAACCCAGCCGGTTCATTGGCCAGACAAAACTATTCAAGTGATGAATATGGTTTGTTAATGACTCCATATATTTCTGTAGAACCTATCAAAGGTTTGACTTTACGTTCACAATTTGGTGTAAACGCTACTTTCCGTATCTCTGATACCTTTATTCCTAAATTCTATATTGATAATCTGGAACAACAGGAATTAAGTTATGTAGAACGCAAATTCAATACTCAGGTTGACTGGAACTGGACAAATACTGCCAATTATATGACTACCATCAATAAAAAGCATAATATTAATGCAATGGTGGGTTATACAATGGAAAAATTCTCTAACTACTGGCTAACAGGTTCTCGTGAGAACACAGCAAGTAACATCATTGAATTGCAACAGGTAAATGCCGGTACACAAAGTCAAAAGGCTAGCGGTACGGATCAATATACTACATTGCTTTCATATCTTGGACGTGCAATGTATAACTATGATAACAGATACTATCTAACAGCATCTGTACGTGTTGATGGTTCTTCTCGCTTCCCTAAAGGAAGTAAATATGCCACATTCCCTGCTGTATCTGCTGCATGGAGAGTGTCGGGCGAAGATTTCATGAAAGATCAGGAATTTATCAACAACCTGAAGTTCCGTCTTGGATGGGGACGTGTTGGTAATCAAAATATTGCAAACTCTGCTTATCTTACATTAATGGGCAATGCCGATTATGTACTTGGTGGCAATCGTATTATTGGTAGTGCAGTTAGCTCTGTAGGTAATACTTCTCTGCGTTGGGAAACTGTAGAAGACCACAATATTGGTCTTGATATGAGCATTCTTAATAATCGTTTGAGTATGACCGTTGATCTTTTCCAAAAGAAATCGACCGACATGCTTTTGCAAAAGGAAAACTTATTGATTTTGGGTTACCCAGACTGGAATAGCCGTGTATGGACAAATGTTGGTAGTATGAAAGCTACCGGATGGGAAGTTTCATTAAACTGGAATGATAAGAAAGGCGACTTCAGCTATGACCTTGGCGTTAATCTGTCTTCTGTAAAAAACAAGATTATTAAACTTACAGGACAAGCTCCTCTTTATACTAAAGAACTGAACTCAGGAAACTACATTATTCGTAATGAAGAAGGTGGAGATCTAAGTGGTTTCTACGGATATACTTGTGACGGTATTTTCCAGAACAAAGCAGAGGTTAATGCTCATACCGACGAACATGGTACATTGATACAACCTTATGCAAAACCAGGAGATCTTATCTTCAGAGACAGAAATCATGATGGTGTGCTGAATGCAGATGATAAAACTTTCATCGGTAATCCATTCCCGGATTTAATGTTAGGTTTCAACACTCGTTTAGGATATAAGAACTTTGATCTTGTTGCTAACTTCTATGGTACATTTGGTAATGACATCTTCAATACTACCAAATCACTTTATGCAGGTACATCCGGTTCAAACGTATATGCAGGAACTTATGATAAGGTTTGGCGCGAAGACAATACAGGAGCATCGATTCCACGTCTTTCTGTAAACGACCTTAACAACAACTACACAACTGTATCCAGTTTCTTTGTAGAAGATGGTTCATATTTCCGCTGCAAATTACTGCAACTTGGTTACACTTTACCTAAGAACATGATAAAAGGTCTTGGTGTAAGAGTTTCTCTTTCTGCTCAGAACTTGTTTACCATCACAAACTACTCAGGTATGGATCCTGAACGTGCTGCAATGGGTGGTGTTACAGAATCTGGTGTTGATAATATCGGTTATCCGAATCCAAGAACATTCTTGCTTGGAGTTAATTTGAACTTTTAATTGATACTAAAATGAAAAGATCTATTATAGCTTTATCATTGTCTGCTTTACTGACAGCAGGCCTTAGCAGTTGTTCCGACTTTTTGGAACAACCTGTATTGGGACAGGAAAACCTGGACACATATTTCCAAAGTGAAACTGATTGTACAAAGGCAATTACCGGTTGTTACCAATCTATTTTTTACGATGACTGGTGGCAGATTGCAAAATTCTGGAACCTTACAGGTATGTGTACCGATGATATGTGGATGGGTAACACTTCACAGGATCAGGGAGACTATCTTTCACTGGCTCATTACACCAGCGGTGGTTCCAGTAACGGAGCTGCTCAGAACTTCTGGCAATTTCGCTACAAAGGCATTTATCGTTGCAATGTAGCTATTAACCACATACCCGATGCTCCTATTGCTAATACAGAACTACAAAAGCGATTGATTGGCGAAGCTAAATTCCTTCGTGGTTACTTTTACTTTGACTTAGCAAGAAACTTTGGCGGATTGCCACTTATATTGAATGAAGCAATGCCTTCTGATATTAAAGGTATTACCCGCAGTAGCTTGGCTGACACTTATGCTCAGGTGGAGAAAGATTTGAAAGATGCTATTGAAGTTCTGCCAAAACGTAGTGCTTTAAGTTCTTCTGATTTGGGTAGAGCTACCAAAGGTGCTGCTCAGGGCTATTTAGCAAAAGTTTATCTGTATCAGGAAAAATATGCTGAGGCTGAAGCTTTGTTGAAGGATATTATTGCTTCTGGTGAATATGAATTATTAAGCGATTTCGGTAAAGTTTGGGCTATTGAATCCAACAACAGCAAAGAGGGACTTTTCGAGGTACAGTATACATACGATGCAACTTATGGTCTTGGAGCTTCTCTTCCAATTGTCAGCGGATCACGTGACGACTCAGGATGGTCATGGGGATTACCTACAGCTAATCTTGAAAAGGCATTTATTGATGCTGGTGATAATGTTCGTTTAAAATGGACTATCATCAAACATGGTGCTACAGAGATAGCTGGTGAAGATAATTTTGCAGGACTATTGGCTGGATACTCTGAAGCTATAAAGAGTACTTATCCAAATATATTCGTTGCTTCTCCGGGAAATCATAAATCAGCTCGCGTAAGCCGTAAATTTTATATCCCTGTAAACCAGCGTCCGGCTACATTTAACAAAGGATATATTCCACAAAACCATCGTCTGCTTCGTTATGCCGACATCTTATTGATGTATGCCGAAGTAGAAAATGCACTTGGAAAAGATGGCGAAGCACTTATTTATCTGAACAAGGTGCGTAACCGTGTACAATTGCCTGATCTGACTCTTACAGGTAACAAACTTCGTGATGCTATTCGCACTGAACGCCGTTTAGAACTTGCACTGGAAGGTGAACGTCTTTATGATATTCGTCGTTGGAAAGGTGATGATAACAAACCTTTGGTATGTAGTATTATGGGACCAAACGGTTCTTTTGTAAAAGCTAATACAAATCAGGCTACTGCCGATCCTTTTGAATGGGCTAACCAGAAAGAAAATAGCAATAAAGGTTATTATTTCGATGAAAAGCGTGACTTGCTTTTCCCAATTCCTATTTCAGAAGTAACTATGTCTGAAGGAACTATTGAACAAAATCCGGGTTATTAATTAATAATAAGGGTGTAAACTAAGATTGTTTTTATTTCACAAAAATGCTCCTTTCTCTGGAGAAAGGAGCATTTTTTAACTAACGAAATAATATGAAAATGAATATATTACTTTTAATAGGTATGTTCTCATTAGCTTCATGTGGAGACAGTGGGGTTGATTCGCCTCCGAAAGATGATGTTAATGTAGACATAACAAAGAATGTGACTATTGATGCCACTGTTACTTATCAAACGATAGATGGTTTTGCTGCCTCTGATTGCTGGGTTCCTAATTATATTGGAAAATATTGGAATAATGACGAGAAAGAGGCTATTGCAAATCTTCTTTTTTCAAAGGAGATAAAAAACGGGGCTCCGCAAGGAATTGGTCTGTCTATGTGGCGCTTTAATCTAGGTGGCGGAACAGCAGAACAAGGTAGCAGTAGTGACATTACAGATAAATCTCGCAGAGCAGAATGCTTCCTGCAACAAGATGGAACGCTAGACTGGAGCCATCATCAGGGACAGCAATACTTTTTAGAAAAAGCTAAGAGTTTGGGATGCGAATCTTTTGTTATGTTCAGCAATACTCCTCCTGTAAACTATACTGTAAATGGTAAAGGTTATTCTGCAAAAGGAGCTTTTGCTAATTTGAAGGATGATTGTTATGACGATTTTGCCAAATACATGGCAAATGCTCTCTCCTACTTTAAAGAACAAAAAGGTATCAACTTTAATTATATCAGTCCTGTAAATGAACCTCAATACAATTGGGCTTCTCCTTCACAAGAAGGAAGCGGATGGCAAAACAGTGAAATTAAACGTCTGGCTGTTGAATTGGACAAAGCACTTACTGACAAGAACCTAAACACTAAAATTTTATTGGCCGAAGCCGGTGACTGGGAATATCTTTATAAAGTAAAGAATGATGCCGGACGCAGCGACGTTATACAGAATTTCTTTAATGAGGGTTCTGTAAATTATGTAGGAAATTTAACTCATGTAGCACCTATTATTGCAGGTCATAGCTATTGGACTGATACAAACTGGGCTACTATGTATGATGTTCGCAGTCAGGTAGCAACCGCTGCAAAATCTAAAAACCTGAAGGTTTATCAAACAGAATGGAGTATGATGAGTGATAACTATGAAGATTATCCGGGACACGATAATGCTTCTTATATGGACATTGCTCTCTGCATGGCTAAAGTTATTCATCACGATTTAGCTACAGCCAATGTATCTTCATGGTCATACTGGACTTCTCTGGATGTGGAACGTTGGGGACACAAAAACAGATTCTTATTAATAAAGACTACTCCAGCTGATGGAGCGTATGGAGATATTGAAAAAAGCGGTACTCATGAGGCAACAAAGACTTTATGGACTTTAGGTAATTACAGTTTATTTATTCGTCCAGGTTACCAGCGAGTGAATTTAACAGTACAGAATGCTTCAAATTCATTCTTTGGTTCTGCTTACCTCTCACCTCAAAAAGATAAATTGGTAGTAGTATACACTAATCTTACTACTAAAATAATTGGAGTAGATCTTTCGTTGAATGGATTATCCAAGAAGGCTTCTAGTGTGAAACAATACACAACTAATGCTTCATCTGATTTATCAGAAAAAGAATTAAGCTCTAATAACAGCTCTATTCAGCCAAAATCTGTTGTAACAGTTGTTTATGATTTTAAATAATATATGCGATGAATAGAATAACATCTTTTATACTCACCGTAATTCTTTTAATATCCTGTGCAGCTAATGTACAATCTCAATCGGGAGGAACATTCAAGGCTGGCAAGAATACATTCCTGCTGAACGACAAGCCTTTTGTTATTAAAGCAGCAGAGATACACTATCCGCGTATTCCCGATGCTTATTGGGAGCAACGCATTGAGATGTGTAAATCGCTTGGAATGAACACCCTTTGTCTGTATGTATTCTGGAATCTGCACGAACAGAATCCCGATGAGTTCGATTTTACAGGCAACAAAGATATTGCCCGCTTCTGCCGCTTGGCTCAGAAACATGGTATGTATGTCATTGTTCGTCCCGGTCCGTATGTATGTGCTGAGTGGGAAATGGGCGGACTACCCTGGTGGTTGCTCAAGAAGGACGTAAAGCTTCGTACGCTCGATACTTATTACATGGAGCGTGTGCGTAAGTTTATGAAGGAAATTGGCAAGCAGCTGGCTGATTTGCAGATTACCCGCGGTGGTAACATTATTATGGTTCAGGTAGAAAACGAATATGGTTCTTATGGCACTGACAAGCCTTATGTAAGTGCAATCAGAGACATCGTTCGTGAATCGGGCTTTACCGAAGTACCTTTGTTCCAGTGCGACTGGAGTTCTAATTTTACCAATAATGCGTTGGACGATTTGTTGTGGACTGTAAACTTCGGAACCGGTGCCAACATTGAGAGTCAGTTCAAAAAGCTGAAAAGCCTTCGTCCGGAATCTCCGCTGATGTGCAGTGAGTTCTGGTCGGGATGGTTCGACCACTGGGGACGTAAGCACGAAACCCGCGATGGTGCAACAATGGTAGCCGGCTTAAAGGATATGCTCGATCAGAATATCTCTTTCAGTCTGTACATGACTCACGGAGGAACCACCTTCGGTCATTGGGGAGGTGCCAACAATCCGGCATACTCTGCCATGTGTAGCTCTTATGATTACGATGCTCCGATCAGTGAAGCCGGATGGACAACACCTAAGTTCTGGCAGTTGCGTGAACTTCTTTCCAAATATGTAGCTCCGGGAGAGAAACTTGCTGATGTACCTGCAGCCTATCCGGTTATTGAAATTCCGGCAATCAAGTTCGAAGCTGCTGCTCCTTTGTTTGCAAACCTTCCTGCTCCTAAGAAGAGTGTGGATATCAAGCCAATGGAACAGTTCAATCAGGGATGGGGAACAATTCTGTATCGCACTACTTTGCCTAAAGTAAAAGCCGGAACAACCTTGCTTATTACTGAAATGCATGACTGGGCTCAGATCTTTGTCAATGGCAAACTGATTGGTCGCCTGGATCGCCGTCACGGTGAGAACAGCGTTACACTTCCTGCCTTGAAAGCGGGTGCCAGACTGGATATCCTGGTGGAAGCTATGGGACGTGTAAACTTCGATAAGTCTATCCACGACCGTAAAGGTATTACCGAAAAGGTAGAATTGCTTTTAAATGGCAATGCCGTTAACTTGAAAAACTGGACAGTCTACAACTTCCCGGTTGATTACAAATTTGTTCAGAATAAGAAATATACAGCAAAGGGCAAACAAACTATGCCTGCCTATTACCGTGCAACGTTCAATCTGAAAGAAACTGGAGATACCTTCCTTGATATGCAAACTTGGGGTAAAGGTATGGTTTGGGTAAACGGACATGCCATGGGAAGAATCTGGGAAATCGGTCCACAGCAAACACTTTACATGCCCGGTTGTTGGCTGAAGAAAGGTGAGAACGAGATTATTGTTCTCGACCTGAAAGGTCCTCAGCAAGCCATCGTGAAAGGTTTGAAAAAGCCAATCCTGGATATGCTTCGTGAAAAAGCTCCGGAAACCCACCGTAAGAGTGGTCAGAAGTTAGATCTTCAGAACGAAACAGCAGCAGCACAAGGAACGTTTACACTTCGTAACGGCTGGCAGGAAGTGAAGTTCGACAAGCAAGTGCAAGGACGCTATTTCTGTCTGGAAGGACTATCTTCTTTTGATGGCAGCAATATAGCTTCTGTTGCAGAGCTTCACGTATTGGGAGCCGATGGTCAGCCACTATCCCGTGAAAACTGGAAGATTCTTTATGCAGATAGTGAAGAGACCAGAAGTGGTAACCGCACTGCCGACAAGATATTCGACCTTCAGGAATCTACATTCTGGAGTGCAGTAGACAATGCAGCTTATCCTCATCAGGTTGTGATAGATCTTGGAAAGGATGCAGTCGTTACTGGCTTCAGATACCTGCCACGAGCAGAAAAAGGTTGCCCGGGAATGATTAAGGATTATAAAGTCTACGTTAAAGCCGGAGCTTTTAAATACTAACACAAACACAAAATCTAAACAAGGGGCAGAGGGAGATAATTCCTCTGCCTTTTTTTATGAAGATTTATTTACACAATGTTATAGCATTATTTACAGGCTTTTAAAGTTTAGATATTATTCAAATTATCAACCAAGTATTCTTTTAAAAACTGTTTTTCAGAAATATAGATCTTTGATTATCAGAGACAATAGCTGTTTAATGGTACCCAAAAAGTATTTGCCACCCTCAATTGTTTATGTAACAATATAATCTATTTTCTTTGTGAGCAGTTACTTAATAATTTACTTCCATTTCCAATCCAGCTCAACCTCCCACACAATACCCAGATTGCTGATCAGTTTGCTCAGATCATTTTTAAATACAGTATAATCAGGCATCTTGGAAGGAATAGCCATTGTTTCACCATTCTTCATTCTTATAAACAGATTATCCTTTATTTCATAGATGAATTCAATCTCGGTTAGCCTGACTTTCTCTTCTCCTGATTTATCTTTCGAAATTATAAATCCATCTTCGAATCCTATTTCAGTAATAACTCCAATTCTGTTTTTATAATTTTGCTGAATAAATTTCTCATAAAATATCTTATATCTCCACCGATAATAAAGAGGATAAAAGAAGAGGCAAACAGCTCCAGATATGAAAAAGTAATAAGCCAGAAACTTGTCTTCTTTTTGAAAAAATAATAGTCCAAGACCTAAAATGACCAATGTAGTCAGTACCCAACTCCGAATCCTTTTATTTTTCATTCGCTTGGATTTAGAAGCTGTAAAAAGCATAAATCTTAAAAAGTCATCCTTTTCTAATTTAATCTGATACATTCACTGTCCTTTTTTTAGTTATTGGCAAATATAAGCTTTTAATTGAATAATTAAAATGCAATATCAGGTAAAAACTGTAAAAAGAAGATGCACTTAATGAATAATTTCTTAACATTGCAATCTTTAAAAATAGTCATAACTTGCAAACAAAATGAATATGAAAATAAATGAATTTGATAATAGAGCGCGTGAATGGGATAAAGAGACCATTCATTGGGAACGTTCAAAAGCAATAGCGGAAAGAATGATTGCAAAAATTCCATTCAAGCCTGCTATGAAAGCGTTGGAGTTTGGAGCCGGAACAGGAATTCTAAGCTTTATGTTATCTGATACTTTTGCAGAAATTACACTGATGGATAACTCTTCGGAAATGATAAAGGTTATTCAGGAGAAGATTGCTGCGTATCATTCCACAAACTTGAAACCGTTACTTTTTAATCTTGAACAGGAAGAGTTGAGCAATGATTCTTTTGACTGCATATTCACACAAATGGCATTGCATCATGTGGTTGATACAGAATTAATAATCAACCGATTCAACAAAATGCTTAATCCCGGAGGCTATCTGGTTATAGCTGATTTATACTCAGAAGATGGTTCTTTTCATGGAGAAGGATTTACCGGTCACAATGGTTTTGATGTGAAACTACTCAAAGAAAATCTGGAAAAAGTCGGATTTACAAATATCACTTCAGAGGAATGCTTTGTGATGAAAAAAGGAAGAGCTGATGCATTGCGTGAATATCCTGTCTTTCTTTTAGTTGCCGAGAAGGGATGAAGTTGTTCTGACTAAGATATAAAAAACCGTCGAACAGATAAAATGTACACTTAAAATCTGTTCGACGGACAATCTATCTACCTGTTATTCAAACCAAACACCCATTAGCTGTGTATTAAAGTCATTCTTCTGAAACAGATTCTTTATTCTCATAGCACTTAATTAAAATAGATCATTCTGGTTTTATCAATAATTCTGCAGACTGCAACTTATCAGAAAATGCTTTTATCTTTATAATTTCCTTCTTATTACCTAAACGAAGCAGAATAGGTGCAATACCAGCTTCTGTTACAGGTTGATTATTTCCAATAATTTGAGCATCACCTTCCACTACAAAACTAACAGGTATTTTTGTATTAGTAACAGTGAAACCCTGCTTATCTTGTAAACTGGCATAAATAAATATCACGTCATTGCAACCAGCCTGTGGCTTACGCCCTGCAATATTGCATGAAAGAGCTAAATGATCTGCTTTCCCTGCTGTTTCAACAATCTGGCTGACAGATCTTTTATTTTTTATATAACCAACAGCTTCCAGTTTGCCAGCTTTTAAACAACTTACGCTAAATGTAAATGGTGGATGCTTCAGGTCTGATGACAATAAATCGGTGTCTGGTTTGCGTTTTTCAAGCAATTTACCATCTACATATAGCTCTACTTCATCGCAATTACTAAATACTCTCACGTTTTTTGATACCCCTGGCATCCATTCTGAAGCAATAAAAATCATTGGTTTTGAGAAACATCCTTCTCCCTGCGCTGAACGCTGACTTTGGAAAAAGTATGATGCATACTTAGGAAGTCTGAAAATATCCATTGCACCGGAATATTCCAAGTCATTACTATACCCTCTGTTATAATCAAACATAGCCCAGTAACCATCGGCAAAGGCATGTGTGGAAAGATTGTCGTTATGTGCTTCCTGTACATTCCTAGCTTGTTGTAACAATCTTATTTCTCCGGCATCACGGGGCTGGCGACTGTTTCTTTCTTCACTCTTTAAATCAGCCCAGCTATCCTGATTAAATCCGGCATTTTGTGCATAATACTCCCAATCTCCGTATTCAGATACAATAAGAGGTCTTGTTTTATCCTCACCATGACGGTGTTGGCGAGCTTGAATATAAATATCATATATTTTATTTATCCATCCTGCAGAATAAGGTTTTCCATAGGGATATTCCTCACTGACAATCTGATGTGCCTGCTTCATAAAAGATTCAGGCATTGGAGATTCATTGATGGACAGTTCCCATGCCAGAACGCAAGGATGATTGCGATCTCTTCGAATTAATTGGCGTGAAGAATTCAGCACATGTTGTGCAAAAGCCTCATCACCAAAATACTGCCATCCAAGTACTGCATCAAGAACCAATATTCCAAGTTCGTCGCAAGCCTTAAGAAAAGCCGGTGAAGGAGGATAATGCGAACAACGAACATAGTCGAAGCCACTTTGTTTAATGATATAAGCATCTCTGTACTGGGCATTATCAGAAAGTGCATATCCGATATAAGGATACTCCTGATGTCGATTGACTCCCCTAAGAAATGTTTTCTTGCCATTAATCCAGCAACCTTCGTTAGTTATCTTAATATCCCGTATTCCAACTTTTATTTGTTCTTCGTCAACTTTCTTATTATCTGCCAAAACGGTTACATGTAGTGTATATAACGATGGAGAATCGGGCGACCAGAGTGCTGGTGACATTATTTTAGCGTCGGATTCATAATAATTACTTTCTCCTGACGGAATAGTTTTCTGTGCAGATTGAAAAGTAGCAACTTTAGTATTTTTATTATCATATAGTGAATAGTAAACCTTTACTTTTACATTTTTCCCGGATTGATTTCTGACGTGTGTTTTTGTGTGTATTGTGGCATTAGCAGATGAAATATCTGATGCGTGAAAGAAAACTCCTCCTCCGGCTGTTTCATTTTCATAATTTGCATCAGTTATATATACTGGAGATTTTACTATCAGACTTACATTCCTGTAGATACCTCCATAGGTATTAAAATCGAGAAGTTTTAATGGCTTCGGACCAGTTACAACATTGTCTCTGTTGTCGAGCTTTACAGCAATTGTGTTTAATGCACCAAAACGAACTTTTGAAGTTATATCTATACTAAATGGTAAATATCCTCCTAAATGACTCCCAGCTTTTATTCCATTTATCCATACTTCTGCGGCATTCATTGCAGCATCAAACTTTATAAACAGAATTTTTCCCCGATCCTTTTCAGGCAACTGAAATGTTTTACGATACAGACAATCTCCCTGCCACTGATTGTTCACAACTAACGGCTCAATACGGGGAGTATGAGGAATTGTTACCGATTCCCATGCAGTATCATCAAACGCATTTGAAAAAAACGGTTCTTTTACAGATGAAGTAAGTGAATCACAACGAAAGAATTTCCACCCTTTATTGAATAGATTTTGAGCTGTAACAGTTTCCGATTGAATACTTATTAAAAAGAGAACAAACAATATAGTAAGGAGCCTTTTCATAATTATTTTAATATTGAATTTACTTATAAGAGTTAATTAAGGTAGTTATCTCAGTTATTTGAAATAACTACCTTATTAATCAATTTCCAAGTCTGTTTATTTAGCAGATCCATCATAATCAGTACGAGTAAAATACTGTGTTAAAGTAAATCCTGATTTTTCTGCCTGTTCAACAGCATAGTTAGGTAAAGGGAAATACTGACTAGACGGAGTACGTCCATAGGCTGTCATTATTGTATTATACTTGTTGAAACGAATCAAATCTACTTTTCGTCCACCTTCATACATCAGTTCATGTCCACGTTCCGTGAGCAGAGCATCAAGGAATGCACTTGGTGAAGATGTTTTGTCGGCAGTCAGATTTGGTAATCCTGCACGATTACGAACCTGATTTACACAACTGATTGCTGATGAAGAAACTGCGTTCTTCAAACGAACGTCAGCTTCGGCATACATTAAAAGAACATCTGCCCAACGAGCCAAAGGGAAATCTGTTCCCTGAAATGAAGTTGCAGTCTCAGCTGGATATTTATTGATAACATAACCATTCCATTTATCACCAATATCGGAAGATTTTACCAAACCATAATTGTTACTGTAATAAGAAGTCAGAATTGTTTGTGCTCTTAAGTCTCCTGATTCAAATGTTGCATAAAATTTTGGATCAATATTAAAGCACTGTCCCCAGCCTCCTCCTTGAAAAACAAATGGAGTAGCTTTTCCATCGCCATCATATTTGGTTGCATTGCCCGGAACAACATACCAGGAAAGAGGATTAAAGTTTCCTTCATTTCCATTACCTGTAGCATTGCTATTACAAGAAACAGCCATGATAACCTCACTATTGAACTTGTTTGCTATTTTAAACTGATCGGCATAAGGGTTAGTACCACTCTTATATAATGAATAGCTACCAGTGAACTTACTGAACATATCATAAGCCTTCTGGTAATAACCGGACATGTGGGCACCTTCATTCAGATAATGACGCATCAAACAGAAACGAGCATAATCTGCTGTATAACGTCCTTTTTCTGACTGTTTTTCTGGACAATTCTCTGCTGCATATTCCAGATCGTCAGTGATATACTTAGTCATATCATCCAATGAAGGACGAACTAAATTGGCTTCAGCATCCGCATCACCTATATAATTATCATCCAATATCACTGGTACTGGTCCATAAAAATGAAGCAGGTAATACATAACCATACCCCGACATAAACGTGCTTCACCAATAAATTCTTTTTTCTTTTCATCACTTAGAACATTAGAAGGCGCATTTTGAAGGGTAGCTATCACTTTTGTCATACGGGTTACATCACGTACTTTTTCGAAATGAGAAGGAGTACCGCCTGTGGCACGACCTGCATATTTAAGATCATCAAATTTTCCTTGTGTCATACGCTGCCAGTCACCACCCCATGTTGAGATTGTCCAGGGAGCACATAAATCGGAAGTAGAATCGAGCATACGGATAGTGCCACCTTCTGCTACATAAAAACCTTCCTGCCAGGAAGAGAAAGAATAACCCCAATTAATACAGAACGGGATATAACAATCCATCATATAATTTTCATAGTCGGCTTTGGATGAAGGAAAATTAGTCGTTGACAGAGAACCATAGATTTTTGCATCAAAGTCATTTTCACAACCAGAGAAGAACAAAGCTCCTGATGCCAGTAAAGCAAATATTATCTTTTTCATATTATTTGTGTCTTTAATTGATTAGAAGGAAACTTTTACACCCATTGAGAAAGTACGGATCTGCGGATATTCTGCTTTTCCGGCTTTATAACTGTTTCCTGTATAAACTTCGGGGTCGAAACCTTTGAAGCTTGTTATTGTTAATGGATTCTGAGCATCCGCATAAATACGTATTGTATTAAAATACTTGCTCAATACTCCCAGACTTTTTTCGTTGAAAGTATAACCTAAAGTTATATTACGAACTCTAAGGAAAGAAGAATTCTGATATCCAACATCTGTACCACAACTACCTGGCAGAGATACTGAAGATAAATAATATGCAATACCAGGAAGGTTACCATTCTGATTATCAGAAGTCCATGCATCTTTTATATAAGTACTTTGGTTCAAGGTTTGGTTAGCTAACTGAGTTCCATTACACCAAGAATATATATAATTATATTTCTTCAAACCAAGTTGTGAATACACGAAAACGTTCAAATCCCAGTTTTTGTAGTAGAATGTATTTCCAAAACCTAAATAGATATCAGGCACTACATTTACCATATCAACATCTCCAACTGTAATTGTACCATCACCGTTTAAATCTTTGATAATTGGGCAACCCGGTTTCTTATATCCATCCGGCTGATAATCCGGGCAATTGCTCATCGTTGCATTTACAAGACCATCGGTGCGATAAAAATAAAGTGCATTAACAGGTTCATCCTTGCGTACCTGATATTCTGCATAATCATAGTTCGGCATTCTCTCTTTCCAGATAGCATTGTAGTGAGACAATGTAAGCATACTATTCCAACGGAAATTCTTTGTTATTATATTCTTAGTATTAATAGTGGCATCCCATCCATAACGGCGGATATGTCCTCCATTAATTGGATATGTTCCAAACATGGATAGTCCGTTAGAATTTGCAGTGCCCAGCATATCTGTTACATCATTCCAGAAATAATCAAAACTGCCGCCAATACGATCTTTAAAAATTGAGAAATCAAGACCAACATTTTTCATAACTGTTTTCTCCCATGTTACATTTGGGTAATCCTGACTGTTTAAAATAAATGGTATATACTTGGTACTATTCTGATCAAATTCTACATAATGACCAAAAGCACCATAAGATCCATATAAAGTAGTTCCCAGATTGTCATTACCCGTTACACCATAAGAAGCTCTTAATTTAAGCAGATTTACCCACTCAATGCTCTTCATGAATTTTTCGTTGAAAATTTTCCATGCTAAAGAAACTGAAGGGAACCATGCATATTTCTTATCTTTAAAAAACTTATCAGTTCCGTCGCGACGAAGGCTACCAGCTATAACATAACGGTCAAGAATATCCAGACTAAAACGACCAAACTGAGAACGTTTTTCATCTGCTGCTTTATAAGATGACTGTGCAACACTGCCTGTAGCTGCTGAGATATTATAATTCTGAATAACATCATTAATATCAGTGTAAGAAACACCCAGACCATTATAATTATTGAAATAACGTCCCATTCCTACAACTGCATCAAATGTAAACTTATCCAGGAAACTTTTATTAAAGGAAATAGTAGCCTCCATAGTACTGTTATCACGAACATTTTTCTGCAAACTACCACGTGACTGAAATACCTGGTCATAATAAACGTTTGATGGAATATAAACACTACGATCAGAAGTTTCACAGTTATAACCATACAGAACTTTTGCCGCCAGCATATTCTTTATAATTTCAAAATCCATTGTGAAATTCATATTATAACCTTCCGAAACAGAGACATCATCAATATCAAGCATTCCTACAGGATTGGGAATAGTAAGGAATGTGCTATATTTCCCATCGGCATCCTTAATAGACATATTAGTAGGATAAGACAATGCTGCTGCTAAAGATCCGGAAGCCTGTCCACCACGGCCATTAGATGAACCACCTACCGTACCATTATTATTCCGGTTTTTATTAAAGTTGATAGCTGCCGTTAATTTTAGGAAACTTGTAAGCTGAGAAGCTATATTACTTCGTAAAGTAAAACGCTCCATGGCTGAGTTCTCTACCGTGCCTACCTGGTTGAAGTAATTTCCAGATAAATAATATTGCAAAGCGTTCGATCCTCCCTGAACTGTAACATTGTGATTAGAGATGCTTCCGTTACGAAGAATCATATCACGCCAGTTTGTTGTTTGTGCTGAAGCTATTTGAGAAGCAGTGAACACTTCAGAACTACCACCATCATAAGCAGTACTACCATACACACCCTGACCATTATTATATAAATACTGTTCCTTTTTGAATACATTGACATAACTCATGTAGTCCTTAGCATCCAAAGATTGGATATATTTATAATTAGATACAGATGACAAACTACCATCATAGGTAACTCTCATTTTGCCTTCCTTACCTTTTTTGGTAGTAATTAAAACTACACCATTGGCGGCACCAATACCATAAATAGAAGCTGATGCATCTTTCAGCACTTCAATAGACTCAATGTCATCAGGATTCAAGCCAGCCAAGCCAGAACGGTTTACATTCGATGGAATAACAGTTGTACTACCTCCTGAATTCGCTTCCAAAGAAGAACCAGGCATTACAACACCATCAACTACATAAATAGGTGCACCTCCACCACGAATGGTAATGTCAATACCTCCGCCCGGTTGAGCACTGGAAACAGTTGCCTGCAAACCAGCAGCACGTCCCATCAACATTTGAGACATGTTACTATTAGCAGCCTTAGGAACATCATCTGCTTTTACTTTAACAATAGAAGTTGTAAGGTTTTTCTTTGATACAGCACCATAACCAGTTACAATTACTTCGTTAAGCACCTGATTGTCCTCTCGCAAAACAATATTGATTGTTTTCTGACCTTTTACCGGAACTTTTTGTGATACAAAACCAATAAATGTTACTTCAAGAGTTTTGTTTGGCTCTACATTAATAGAGAACTTTCCGTTTATATCGGTTACCGTACCGACTTTTTGCCCCGAAACAGTTACTGATGCGCCAATAATAGGATTGCTTCCTTCATCAACAACAGTACCTGCAACAACTGACTTCTGTTGAGCAAAAGCTGTTGTTATACAAAAAAATAATAAAGCTGTAATTAACCCTTTAAAGAAGAATTTGGGTACTTTCAGCAGATTCATTTCATAATAGGAATCTCTGCGTCCAAGATTGTGTTTTTTCATACTTTTACCGATTTTAAAGTTTCTGTGCAAATGTAATATCCTTCTATTTTTAAGGTTAGATTATATCAGACCTGGATAGAAAGAAATCAGACATTATAGAAACAAATCGGATGAATATGAATAAAAATCAGACAACAGTACTAAGAATCAGTTGATTCCATGAATTCTTTGGGCGTTTTCCCATATTTTTCAGAGAAGCACTTCGAAAAATAAGAATGATTAGAGAACCCTACCATATACATAACTTCTGCTATAGTGAACTTCTTCTGTCCCAAAAGTATTGCAGCTTTTTTCAGACGAATGAACTTAATATAGTCTACTGCCGTATGTCCGGTAAGCAATTTAATTTTCCGATACACTTGCTTTGCACTTATCCCGGTGCTATCTGCGAGATATTGCACATTAAGGTCGGGCTCTGCAAGTCTGTCTTCAATTATCTGAGTTATATTCAAAATAAACTTCTCATCTTGCGACTGAATATCAACAGGCTTATCTTCCAAGACAGTAGCCTGACGAAGCTTATTTATCAATAGCTTTTTGCTATTAATTAATTGTTCAATCCGGGTGGTCAGTTGCTTTATATCAAATGGTTTTGAGATAAAAGCCTCAACACCTGAATTAAACGCCTGTGTCTCTGTTCTTTTATCGTCTTTTGCTGTCAGCATAATTATAGGAATAGTCGCAGTAACTATATTCTGTTTTAACAAACGACTCATTTCAAGGCCATCCATTACAGGCATCATCACATCTGCAATAATTATATCCGGCTGATGCTTAATAGCCATTTCTATTCCCATCTTGCCATTATGAGCAATCATAGAAACGCCATTTAGCAGGTTCTCGGAAATAAATCGTGCTATTTCAACATTATCCTCAACAATGAGTATTTTATACTTTTGAATTTCGTTCTGTATAATGCCCTTCCAGATATCTTCTTTTGGAATATTTAAATCACTGCTTATAATTGGCAATTCAATTATAACAGCAGTACCTTCTCCTTCTATGGATGATATTTTAATGTGACCGTGAAGAAGTTCAATATAATTCTTGACGATAGCAAGTCCAATACCGGAACCTTCACTATTCATATTCAGATTCTCTTTGGATTGATAGAATCTATTGAAAACATAAGGCAAGTCTCGTTCAGGTATGCCACATCCATTATCAATAACACTAATCTGAAGTTTCTTAGCCAGATTATCATCCTCACTGACTGACAATTCAACTTTTACAGTTCCATTTTCTTTTGAAAATTTGTAGGCATTAGAAATCAGATTATTGATAACTGATTCCATTTTCTGAATATCGGTATCTATATATAAATCTGAAACATTCGTTTCAAAAGCCAATGCAACGTGTTTGGAATCAAAAGCTTCACGATGTACTTCAAGGATACTTTTTATAAATTCAACAATTTCCAGGTTTGAAAGAACAACATCCGATTGTGAAGGGTCAATATCGCGAAAATCAATCATCTGATGAACAAGATTATTCAACCGTATCACATTCTTATGAATCATCTGAAGATGACTTCTTACTTGTGGATTCCTTGTCTCGTCCAGTAATTTACTAACGGGGCTCAGAATAAGGCTCAAAGGAGTTTTTAATTCATGAGAAATATTCGTGAGGAAATCCATTTTCATGTTAGATAATTCCAACGTTTTCTCTCTTTGTATCCGTTCTATCTTTAATCTGTTTCTAACATGATAATAATTTAAAGCCCACATAAAAAGCCACACTAAAATACTAAAATAGACAATCTTAGCAAGAATAGTACTATACCAGGGATGGAGAATAACAATACTTAAAGTTAAAACTGTTTCGTTGGCTCCATTATCATTGTTTTTTTGTATATAAAGAGTATAATCACCAGGCGAGAGATTTGAATAAGATATTTTGTAGGGTGAGGCATCAAGATTGCGCCATTCTTTATCACTCCCATCAAGTTTATAAACATAGCGAGATTTCACTGCTTTACCATATAATAAATCAGAGAATTCAAAAACCAGATTGTTTTGATTATTATTGAGTACTATATTCTTTGTATATCCTATACTGTTTTTCAGAATCACATTACCATCATAACTCTGACCAGTATTAATACGTTCATCGTTTACATACACAGAAGTGAGAATTGCATGAATATGTCCGGTAGTTTCTTTCAATATTTTATCAGGTGAGAATTCTATATAATGGTCTATACCTCCCAACAGCATTTTTTTTGTAAAAGCATCATAAAAGCCAGAAAAATAGAGTTGTTCACCTAAATTTACGTGCTTTACGGTAAAGTCTGTTTTATTAATAAGGAAAACGCCCTCAGAAGCAGTTATCCATATATGATTATTTTCTTCAGTCATTGAAGATATATTCATATTCTGTAAAAGTTTGGTATCTATTGATTGAACTTCTCCAGTCTCTATATTCAGTCGGTCAATAGAGCCTTTCATTCCAAGCCATAAGAAACCGTCCTTATCAAATAAGGCACAAACAACTGCACTCTTTGGCTTATAAGGAATCCGTTCAACGGAATTTTGCATTACATTGATTCTGTTTATTCCTTTATTCCCAATAATTAAAACAGGATTTTCTATTTTATCTTTCAAAGTGATTAGAACATCATTTCCTAACAAACCATTTTTGCCTCCATTCATATAATAATTTCTGTCTGCCAAATATGTATCACCGCCACTGCTTATAAGCTTTTGCTTATCAACCATAAACAACCCACCTAGATAGGTTCCAATCCAGAGTTTGTTCTTACTATCATCAAATATACCATACGCCCAGTTTGCATTCCGGGTTGCAGATTTATCCATGATACTATAATGATTGAAACGTCCCGTTTGGTCATTATAATGATTTACACCACCATCCGTAGCTACCCATATATTCTTATTTCTATCTTCATAGATAAATCTAAT
Source organism: Bacteroides luti (assembly GCF_900128905.1). Taxonomy (GTDB): domain Bacteria; phylum Bacteroidota; class Bacteroidia; order Bacteroidales; family Bacteroidaceae; genus Bacteroides; species Bacteroides luti. The sequence continues at coordinate 114,504 of NZ_FQTV01000007.1, read as the reverse complement.
CCGGTTATGAGAAATGTAGTTATTGCCACCTCTCATTTTATACCATACACTTTTTTGTTTATCAGGATTATAGCATGCAACTCCGTTAGTTCCACCTAACCAATAGTTTTTATGAGAGTCTCTAAAAATACAAGTCAACCTGTTACCTTCATCAGCTCCAGTAATTTCATCCCAACGATGAATTTTAAGACTACTATTTGTTCTGTATAAAGAGATTCCGCAATCTGTTCCAAGCCACATATTATTTTCTTTGTCCTGGAATACAGTCCAAACAATATTGTTTATAAGAGATTTGCTATTTCTAATGCTATGAACAAAATATTCATAACTTTTATCTTTTGGATTATATAGATACAAACCATTGTCTGTTCCCATCCATAACCGTCCTGAGTAATCTATAGAAATAGATTTTATTGAATTGTTTGAGAAAAAAGGCACTAGCTCTATTGTTCTCTGCTTTAAATTGAATTTAAATAATTCTCCCTCCGTACCTATCCATATACATTTATTATGTATGTCTTCGGTCATTGAAAGTATTAATAATTTCTTTTTGCCCGACTGAGGAAGAGAGATAAATGTAACTTTGTTGGATAATGCATTTAATTGATATATTCCATTACTGCTACTTATATAAAAGTTCATTCCTGGCTTTTTTATAATAGAATAAACAGGCAGATAAGGTATCATTTTCCTTTCAACTCTTTTAGAAGTATTATTAAGAGTATTATACATTATCAGTCCCCGCATTGTTCCGGCCAATATTGTATGTTTGTCTAGCCAAACCATTGAACGGACATCATTTGATGACGTTGCAGGCAACAAAGTATATCTGCATTTTTCAATATCAAATAGCAGAATGCCGGAATTACAGCCTAAATAGAAATGAGTAGAATCAACTTTTAGCGAGCAGTTAACAGCCATATTTATAACATCACCTGCTGCCTGAGGAATATTCTTGTCCAACGAATATCCATTATATGAAAAAAGGCCCCGGTTGGTGCCCACCCAAATTAAGCCTCTATAGTCCTGAAAGAAGCAGTTTACACACTCATCTCCCCGACTAATATTTTCAAATTCCTTTATTGGTTTTATTTGAGAATTAGATTGAAAACAGAATAACTGAAAGACAATAAGAAGAAAAAAGAACTTTCTGTTCATAGTAAGTGCAGATTTATATCTTATAAGGTTAATTACAACATCACAAATATAAGTGTTTAAATCTGCATACAAATAATATTCTCAAAAATAAAAAGGATCTTGCACTTTTTAATGCAAGATCCCGTTTAACAATTTCTTATTGTAATTACTTACCAGAATATTCTATAAAATTACAAAGCAGCTTTCTTGCCACATTGGCCGATGAGTCATCTGAAGTAAGATTTCCACAAATATCCAGCGTAGAGAATATGATTTTACCTTTACCACAAGGGATAACACCTACAGCCGTTCCCAATTTAAGAGGATAACAGTGATAAGCTCCGGCAACCAGTTCCTCTCCTTCTATTTCAAGTCCATATCTTTCGGCACCATCTTTTACAACCGCCTGATAAGGCCAGTTCATACTGTCATTAGTAGGCAGTCCGTTGAATAGCGGATGTTGTTTCACGAAATGAACGCCACCAAGCCAGGCTGTACCAACCTGGAACTTACCGGAATAAGTTACCTGGGTATTTTTAGTAATCAAGTCCATCCACGTGTCGGCATTATCAACCAGAATAAGCGTTGTACCGTCTTTTGCTACACGGTCTATTAACTTCTGCGGATCAGCTGCATTCGTTTCCGGTGCCGACCACTGCAAACGGCATAATCCAGCTATGTTTTTAACCTGAACCAGATTTAGACTCAATTTATGTGGCTTTCCTTTTGTGAAATTCACCAAAACCTTATCACGGCCACCACTATTTTTTGTTATATCAATAATAGTAGCACCATCAATACTTAGTTGACTGGCTCCACTTGTCTGCAATTCAAGAAAATATGCACCACTCAGTGTCGGTGTAATTTGTGTTTCCCAACGGGCGTTATATCTTTCAGTACTGGTTACTGTAGGATCTGGAGTAGCTCCCATCGCCACGTTGAAATTAATATCCCGGTCAGTACGTTCTGATATCTTGTCCTGAAACTTATTGTCTCTGTAGAATGAAACGGTAACTCCCTGTTTTCCATCGGAAGTAAGAAGCTGATCTGTTGGTACAACTCTCAGATTGCCACCCATTGGTGGACGAGATACCACTACCCAATCAAGACGTTTAGCGTTATCTGAGTAATCCGTTACAGAAAGTTTTTTATCATTATTCAAGAAGTTCTTCAGACTATTGTTATGTTCCCATACTGCTCCGTTACAAGCGAGCTTGGCTGAACGCCAGTCGACCGCCAAGAACTGATCACTACCAGAAGCTTTATTGTTGCCGGCATTATCAGAAAGGATTACATCAATACGGTGCATTCCTGCTAAAGTAGAAGTCGGAATCTCAATTCCTTCGGCAATCAACTGTCCGTAAACATCACCTCCTGAAATTGCAGTTTCAACGTCTTTACTGAAAACCACCTTTCCTTCCGGATCTTTAACGGAAATTGAAAGCTTATGAGGCCCTTGCAGATTCTTCTCGTTGATAATATAGAAATCTGTCACAACCTTGTCATTCATTTCAACAATCTGTTTACGCACTTTCACAGCTACATAAAGTGGTTGGTTATAACGTGCTATAAGCGCAGTATCACCTTTCAGGTTCCGGAAACAATCTACTACTCCTGAATGGTTTTCAATAATCTGAGCCTCCCAGCCGTTAATAGCATAACCGTCTGTATAATTATCAAGGCGGATAGTTTCTATTTTACGCCCCTGGTGTTCAATGGAAATATTTCCCATAGACACAGTAAACGCATCAATCGTAGGAAATGCCGAACGAAGGCTCTTACGTGTAAGGAAGTTATCAAATGTTTTGTACCAATCAAGATACATGGCACCATCCCACCCCAAATTGGGTGAAGCTTCGAGCTCACTCTTTATCTTTTCCAGACGCGGAGGAGTAGAAATAGCTCCCTCTTCTCCCCAGAAAACAATATCCTTTTTATTTGCAGTATAGTTGTAATAATCAGTAGGACTCTTATAAAGACTTTGGTTCCATACATGAGGACCACCCGCATGATGAAAATCGTACCAACCTTTCCAGTAGACTGTTGAATCATTAGGGCGAAGATGAATGCGTGCCTGTTCGTTTTCTTCTGCCCTGCACCATGCAGAAGTGCGGGTAATAGTGCGCGTAGGATCCAGTTTATGAGCCTCCTGTATATCGCTGATGTTTAATTTCAGGATATCTTCGCTAACCGGTCCGGCTTCATTAATCATGTTAAACATTACCAGACTTGGATGACTCCTATCACGCTTCACCATCCGCATTACTTTTTCATGCATCAAAGTATGACCAAAGGGATTATCAGGACTTTGTCCGCTACGGTAATTACCCGGCTCTTCATAGTAGAGTAATCCCAGTTCATCCGCTTTCTCCAAAACAACCGGAGCACCAATGCATCTGTGGAAATTCAGCATATTCAGTCCCATGGCCTTAGCAATACGAATCTGCTTCTCAGCCAATTCCTCCGTTGGATAAATACCGTTTATAGGCCAGAATCCCCAGCTGATTGCTGTACGCAACACAATTCTTTTTCCATTAAGGCGAAACATAGCATCAGAGCCTTGTCCCATAGGTTCAAACCAACGGAATCCAAAAACTCTGCTGTCTTCATCTATGCTTTTCTTTCCATCTATTATAGAAACCTTGCAGACATACAGGTTCGGATTTTCCGTATCCCATAACTTTGCATCGGGAGCAAATATCTTTGCAGAAACAAGGTTTTCTCCCGGTTTCAACTTTACTTTCTTAAGTTCCTGACGAGCTATTTCTGTATCGGGATTTTTCTTATCAACAACCCGAACTACAATATTCCTGACAATCTCTTTGGCTGTGCTGTTTACAACACTTATTTGCGGATTTACTTCCGTAATGGCAGGAGTATTCTGAACATAAATATCATCCACATAAACTGGAGCGCAGGAAACCAATTTCACACGACCGGTAATTCCACCAAAAGCATGACTACCGGGTATTTTATATTTTCCCCAATTAACTACATCACCGTCTCTCCAATCATAATTACCGCCCGGATCGGTAACACGCAAAGCCAATTGCACAGTCTCACCCGGTTTGGCAAAGTTGGTAATATCAACTTCGAAAGGAGTATTTCCTGTTAAATCATAACCCGCAAGTTGTTGATTGATATAAACCTCCGAACGATAGCGTGCAGCTTCAAAACGAAGCAGCAACTTACCTCCTTTTGCAGTAGCTGGAATGCTGACAGAACGGAACCACCAGCTTACCCCCTGAATATCCCCTTCCGGTCCCGGTTTAACCTGCAGATATTCTTCCACCGTACCAGGAACACTTACATCTTTCGCTCCCAGAAGCGAATTCCAACCACCGGTTGGCAAAGCAGCAGGCATCGATTTTATGTCTGTTGAAGGAAGAAATAGCTGATCATTCTTCCACGAAGCATCCTTGTCATACCAAAGTTTCCATCCTTTTCCCGACAAGTCTGTTTCAATTCTGTTTTGAGAATGCACTACAAAGAGCGGCGCACAACACAATAGAAATAATAGTTTTAGTGATTTTTGCATAGTATTATTGCTTAATTATATATAATCTCTGATTTAAAATCTATGCAATATTAGTGCATCTATTATATCTTAACGTGTACTTTTTATTATAATAAGTGGATTATTTATGAGGGCTTATCTACTTTCTAAAGAATAATATATAAGAACAGACTCCTTTATTAATTTATTTGCAATCAGAACATTTTCTCTCTACCCTGGCAAATACTTATTTTCTTTCCTTTAATGTATGCATTCGTAGGTAGAGACTTCTCAGAATTTTTTTATTTCAGAAAATCTTCCATCATCATAATTGATATTTTAAGCTCTTCGGATTTGAATCCATGACCGGCTCCCGGAATAACTTTCAGCCTCGCATTCTTATAAGTATTCTCAGCTCTCCGTGAATAGGAAAGAGGAACTACGGGGTCCTTGTCACCGTGGATTATCAGTACAGGACCACTATATTTGCCAATCGTTTTATATACATTGATATCATACAGTTCACTAAAGAAACGTTTACCTATAGGCACATTCCATACCTGTGTGGTATCAGGAATGTTCTCGGATTTAGGGTATCGCTCTTTCCAATTGTCAGGGATGCACAATGCTGGATATACAAGGATGAGCCGGCTGATATCTTTGGCACAATCGGAAGCCGTGAGTGCCGATACTAAGCCGCCTTGACTTTCACCAAGAAGAATGATATTCGAAGCGTCCACATCACTACGACTTTTAAAGTAGTTTATGATGGTCTTCAGGTCATTCACCTCGTCACGTATTGACATGTTAACTGTATTGTTGTCACTGCGACTGGAAACTGAGCCACATCCAAAATCAAAGTTGTAGGTCTGGTATCCCAAAGCGTTAAATGCTTTAATATAATTCTTGCCGAAGACATGAGTTCCGTTGAATCCGTGCGAAACAATAACTAAAGGCATTTTCCCAAAAGTATTAGTAGGTCGGCTAAGCAATCCATAGAGATGTCGGTTACCATTACTGATCCATAAGTCATCAAAATTAGAGTCAGCCTGCTTGATAGCCTCTTTCAAATTTGGAGATACAAACTTCCAATCATGACTTCCGGCAGAAACATGCATCTGGTATGGAATACCTTTCTCCCGGAAAGCCTTCACCATGTCCATATTTCCTTCGAGGGTAAAGTCTTGATCACCAACCGAAACCATCCATCTTACCTGAGACCAATTTTTCACGTCAGCCTTCGATCCTTGTTGGATGCATTTTATAGGATTATTATTTTCTATTATCTCTTGGCGCCACTCAGCAGATGGATCTTTTTTCAGAAAGTCAAGCTCTTGGCGACGAAGGTATCCACTGATATCATACACCATAGAGAAGAATTCCGGATGATGAACGCCATAAACAATTGCGGCTCCACCACCCATGGAGAATCCGGCAATGGCACGGCCACCCTTATCAGTTCTGATGCGATAGTTCTTTTCAATATATGGGATAAACTCCTGGAAAAAGAAATCCTCGTATTTCCACTTTGGTGCGTTGAAGTACATCATATTATTTTTGTTGGCCTCCGGACATACAAGAATAAAGTCACGGATATAGCCTGCATCTATAAGACTGTCGACAGTCTGACGAAGAGATCCATAAGTCTCCCAATCATCACACGATCCACCTCCACCATGCAATAGATAGAGCACGGGATATTGTCTGTTGGTGTTCTCTTCATATCCTCCCGGCAAATAAATGGTATACTCTCTTTCTGTTACTCCTTCAAGCATATTACATGGCATAGTGGCATGTATCGTCTTGCCAACATGGGCTTTAAAATTTTTATGTTGAAAATTCCACCCAGGATAACTTTTAATATTGCCGGCGAGGAAAACATCGCTTTTGCCTTTTTTCCCCTTGAGTTGCCAATCAAGCCAGTCTAACATCAATCTGCCGAAACTTCCACCAAGCTTTTCTTTATAGGTAGCTCCATGGCCAGCTGTCGGCATATCGACATGAATGACAGGCACTTTGTCTATACGTTCATAGTCGAGACAAGCATTCTGGTAAGCAACGTCGCCTGTACCACCTGTCATATATATAATGGGTGCATGAAGCGAATGGAGCGATTTGCTATCGGCTCCTGCCATCGTCATGTTTCCCATTCCTGCATTCAAGATTATGTATGACTTCAGGCGGGTATCGGCAGCATTGCACAACACCTGAGCACCTCCGCAGGAATGCCCGGCTGCGGCTATCTTTGTGGTGTCAATAAAACTGTAATAATCGCTATTCTTATCGCGTGCCTGACTGCATATCCAGTCGAGTGCTGTAGTAACCACGGTTGACGGTGTGGAGTGTTCTTTACGATCAAAAAGCACCATTTGCATTTCACCCACTGCAATGACTACATAACCATGTGATGCAATATCGGTAAGCATGCGCTCATAATGAATGGGGGCATCCATGCAACCGCCATTGCAAAAGATGAGTATGGGCAAAGCATTTTCGCGTGCTGCTGCCCAACTGAGATTCTCGGGGCGGAAAACAGTGAAGCCGGGTAAACTTTTCTCTATAACTTCATAAGCCTTGAACAACCCTGTACCTCCATTGTCAACGATCTTTTGCCGACTTATTAGCGAATCAGCAGATGTTGCATGGGAGCATAAAGTTGCCATACAAAGTAATGACGAAAGCAGTAATTTTTTCATGTTAAATCATTTATCTTTTGAACACATTTATATTGATTATCTTCTCGCCAGAAGTGGTATCTGCTTCGCGAGGAAAATAGATGGGAGCATCCTTTTGCAACGGCAAAATGCGGAGCTCCAATTGCTCGCAATTCTTTGGCAAACGCCAAAGTGCATATTGGAAATGACGACCATTATAAAAGTTGTCATCAATGAGTTTTCCGTCAGCATATAATCGAGCACAGTCGCCCTGATATTCTACATCGAGAATATCCTCATGATTTGGAACTGTGAAGGTGTATACAGCAGCATCATTGAAGTCAGAATCTACGGGTTCTTCTGTTACTCCACCAAAACCTATCGTAATTTTCCTGAGAGTCCCAGCTTCTTGTATTTTATTAAATGTAACTGCTTGCATCTTTGTTTCATGAGGCTTCTCATTTTCATTCAAGAAGAGCGTACTGGCATCAGAACTGCTGAGTAAGTAGATATTCTTATATACTGGCTTTGCCAAACCGAGTGCCTTAACATTCTTCAGCACTTTACCCGAAACGGATATTTCTGTAAGCACGCCAGCAATCTGTTCTAAATAGATTTTATCATCGCGTTGGGCAATGATCTGGGCTGTAGCATATTTGATACCTGCAATATTTACAGGAAATATACACATTGTGCCTGCAGGTATCACAGTTGGATTCTCCGGAAATTTTACTCCGCATACGTTGAACTGTATATTTTTCTTCGCTGTAAGATTTTGGAAACGCTCATAATTATTGATAAATACGAATCCTTGATTGCCTTGGCTACGGTAAGACCATCTCAGATAGCTGTCAACACCTTTACTAATCGGCTTGTCGGCTTGTGGAAATGTAGTTTCCATTGACGCTAGCACATCTCCAAAGTCTTGAACGAAAAGGTGTATCTTGCGAAGCAAATAGTAATGCGGATTGCGATATCCCACCTCGTTAAGAGGAGCTTGAAAATCGTAGCTTTTCACAGGCAGATCGTTCCAGTTGGTTTCAATGGTGCGCTGCATCTCGTTCAGATAGTTGAGTTTTCCGTCTGGATTAGTTCCTCCATGATACATATAGTAGCCCAGCAGATTGCTACCGCTGCCCAACTTTACGATGGCAAGCGAGTAAGCATCCTCTGGATACAGATATACTCGGCGGTGATAACTTGTCATCATGCCACCTCCCAATTCGCAGGTAAAGTATGGATATCCTTCCTCACCTTTGTTCATGTTATCGCCTGTGTACTTCAACTGTTCTGAAGCTATCGCAGTTGAGATTCGGAACGGACGGAAATTGAATGCTCGCCAATATTCGCCAGCTGCTTCTTTTATGCTTCGATCCCAGAATCCGTCAGCATAATCACCATAAAGAGGAATCATCTCTCCCAATGGTATAGGCGTGGCTAACTGAGGCCAACCAGTTCGGGTATAGAAAGGCAAGTCGAAACCGATCTCATTGGCAATCTTCTTGAGGTGCATCAAATATTCACTTCGTCCACGATATTCATTATCAAACTGCATCGCCATAACCGGTCCTCCGTCTTTCCATTGCAAGCCTTGAACTTGTGTATAGATTTGCCTATACAAACGAGTTACATACTCTAGAAAAGCAGGATCTTCACTACGCGTCTTACAACCTTTTGTAAAGACCCAGTCAGGAATGCCACCTAGTCGGACTTCACCATGGCAGAACGGTCCTACACGCAGGATAACCGGTAGGTTTTCATTCTTGCAAATTTCTAGGAATGAGCGTAAATTACGTTGACCACTCCAGTCGAATTGGTTTTCTATTTCTTCGATGTGGTTCCAGAATACGTAGCAAGCAATAACGGTTACGCCACCCTGCTTCATTTTGCGTACAGCCTCAGTCCATTCATCTGCTGGTACCCGCGAATAGTGGATTTCACCCATCACAGGACATACTCTTTTTCCATTGAGGATAAGGCTTTTCTCATCCCATTTTACTTCACGTTCTGTTGCATGCATGCCAACCGTAGCTAATAAGCTCAACACCCAGCATAACATTACTTTTCTTATCAGATTATTATTCATTTTATTTATGTATTCAGATGTTACTTATTTCGAAGTATTTTAATCAACTCGGCATCATGGTTTGTAGCCAGTCTGCAACTTGGACAATTCCAAATCATGGTATTCATTTCAGAAGATGTAACAGGCTTCCATTCTGGGAGTTCCAATGATGAAGGTTTCCCTGTTCGGGCAAAGTTGATAAGAGTTGTACTCATGATTTCGCCCAATTCTATACCTTCTGGAGTTGCTCCCGTCATATTTGCAGAACGGATTACATTATCAAAATAGAAGGCAATATCGGCATTATGTCCTGCATGGAAGCCGCTATCCTCGCTTGGCAACTGATAGCTAAACAAATAATTCCATACCGGAGCACCACCATCAGCTACGCGAGTTTGAATCTGTTCTATGGCAGCGGGACGTACCATCGTGTCAAGTCGGTAAAGTGCATCTACATCATCGTCTGGATAAGAATGGCGGAAAGCATCTACGAAGTTGCTTGCCTTTTTACCCATAGTCTTTTCTAAGTCAGCTTTGGCATCATCCCATGTATTAATATCTTTACCATGTTTGTGCCATGCAGAAAACTCATTTAGGGTAGAACCTATGATTAGTGGAATATCCTTACTTATTTTTTCAGAACCATCCATAAAAAGGCCAGCAGGCAAAGCATCACCATCGATTACTGGCTCCCATGTTAAAGAACGACCAAAAGAACTGTTGTTAGGATTTTCTGCAGCAATTTCTTTCATTGCCTGAGAATTCGCTTTTAATACAGTTCCATAATCTAGAGTCTGAATCTTGTCTATATTGTCTTTGTTTAATCCTAATATTTGAACCGTACGCTGTCCTATTTTCTTGGCTAGATTTTGTTTCATGCCCCGCATGAAGCCAGAACCACTCATCACCATAGCACGATGGAAAAGTCCCTGTGCCATTGGCATGCAAAGCATACTGGATGTCTTGGCGCCTCCACCACTCTGTCCGAAAATGGTTACACAATCAGGGTCACCTCCAAAATTTTGGATATTATCATGAATCCATTTCAAAGCCTGCACGATGTCGATATTCCCTGCATTGCCAGAATATTGGTATTTATCGCCGTAATCAGACAGATCGGTATAGCCTAAGGTATTTAAACGGTGATTGATCGTTACTACAACAACATTTCCTTTATCGGCCAGATTATGACCGTGATAACCAGGGTGATCTTGTCCGCAGCCTTCCACGAATCCACCTCCATGAAGCCAAACTATTACAGGACTTTTCTTTCCGTTATGAATATCTTTTGTCCAGATATTCAGACGAAGACAGTCTTCGCTTTGGTCGCCTTCATTCCATAGATAAAAAAAGGCACTGGCGTCATTTTTCCACCTATCCGTCTTAGGTTGAGGAGCCGAAGGACCATATGTGCGACAGGAGCGGATGCCTTTCCATGCATCTGGCTCCTGAGGTACCTCAAAACGTTTTGCCTTTGCATAGGGAATTCCTTTATAGGTGTAAACTCCTTTATATATATAGCCGCAAACTTTACCATACTTCGTATCTGTAGTAGAAGCAGCTGTTGAACTGTTGATAATAGAACTTTCGCTACGATTGCTTTCTTCGGTAAAGGCATCCATGATTGCTGTCGGTCTGCAATTTTTGAAAGCGCCTAAAGGATATTCTCCCTCAAGCTCTGGTGCCCAATAAAACACTCCTTTGCAATGGCCGTTAGTAAGATTTCGTGTAGCCCTGATGAGTTTTCTCATAAACAAATGTCCTTCATTGGGGCGATTCACTTCATATCCTGTCTCTACAACAATGCAGTCGCATCCATATTTGTTACACAATGCATTCATATTGGCTATGGCATCGTTGAGAGTGCCGTCATCTGTGGTTTCCACTTTGGCTTTCTGATCCCAGTAAGGATATACACTCATTCCTATCAAATCCCAATGGGCATTGTACTTTTTTAAACCATCGAAAATGAAGTTGTATCGCTTGGCATCACAGCCACAGTCAAGATGTACGATTACCTTTGCTTCGGGATAAATATTCTTGGATGCCTGATAACCAGCCTCTGTGAGACCTGCATATTGCTTCATGTTTTCTTTTGCCTGTCCCTCAGGCCAGAGCATTCCTTCAGTGGTCTCATTACCGACTCCAACCCATTTCACGTCAATGCCATTATCCTTGAACAGCTGAAGCGTTTCTTTCGTATGTCTGGCAACAGCCTGCTTCAGGTCTTTGTAACTGTAGTTTTTCCACTCTACAGGAGGTGTCTGATGAGAGGGGTCAGACCATGTATCGCTATAGTGGAAACTCACCATAACAGGCATTCCTAAGGCTTTTGCTCTTTTAGCTATCACAAGTGCATCTTTTTTGTTGCACCATCCGCTTGGCGGATTAACCCAGATTCGCAGTCGGATAGCATTCAACCCAAGTTCTTTCATGAGAGTAGTATTCTCACGTTCCTTGCCTTGTACATTATATACCTTGCCTCCATTCTTCTCCAACATGGTAGTACCACTGATATCAGCACCGAGCCAGAATGGATCTTTTGATTGTGCTGCCATAGGGAGAAACGACATTAAAAAAAATATTTGAGCTATTAAACGTGTTTTCATTTTCTTTAGTTTTTAATATTTATTCGGCTAACTTCTATATTTATAAAAACGGGCAATAAAAAACTTAATTTCATTGTACCTCGTATTACCAGTATACTTTCTAGAACTAGATCTAATATAATCAATAGGAGAAAAAAGGTTCTATAATTAAACTTCAGCAGATAGTCCTTAATTTATATTAATAGAATAATTTCCATCTATATTGGTTACTGCGCCAAGGAAAGTTCCTGAAAAATTAACGTAAACACCGATCAACGGTTATTTTTATTAATCAACTACGATACTTGTTACTTGTTTGGATTTACGCAAATAATATTGTCGATGCAAGAGAAATTTTAATAGTAATTTTTTTTGTTTCATATTCGTGTTAGTTTTTAAGGTTATAATTTATTTAATTGAATTTTTAGGTTGTAATTTTATTGCTTGTTTCTTTATACTAATTTGACCTCGATTGCAAAAGTAAATTAAATGGTAGAAACACGAGGTTACATTTTAGACAAATGGAAATACAAAACAGACATTATTCTGCATATAATTGATTTTATACACTATTTTTTATAGACATAAACCTAATAAGGTTTCACCAAGTATTTATCTAATATGTTTTTCTTATCTGGTTTATAAACAGATCTAATTTATACCAAACATTTATTACTCAACTTTATAAAAGCTTCAAAATTCTCTCTTAATTTAATTTATTTACAACCAAAACTTTCCCAATACACCCGGGTGTACCCACCTCTTCCACCCGGGTATAAAAACAGTCTCCACCCGGGTGGAGGAATCCTGTACACCCGGGTGGAGACTAATTTTTGTTTCTACAAATGCTATAAATAGCAACGTAAAGTCCAAAGAATAAAGGCTTTACACAAAGAAAATCAGCAAGGTGCTAGATCGCTAGATCACTGCTAGATCAAATTTAATTGATCTAGCGGTGCTATACTGCTTATTTATAAAATATTAAGTAGTAAGTGCTAGATTGCTAGATCAATTTTGCATTTCTATTTTTTATGAGAGAATGATTGAGAATTTCTCAAAGCATAATCTAAAAAATTATTTGAGTACGGTATTCTGGCAACACGTTAACACTGTCAATTGACAGAACACTTTTTTTATTATTCCAATCTCTGAGTGCAGATTGTGGCAAATCCTTCAGATATGGCGCATCTTTCATTAACGGACGGAAATAGAAATCCATACCTTTTTCAGCCATTCTGCTCTCAAAACGTTTTAAACCGATAGTCCAGGGAGCTCCGTAATAGAAATGATCTAAAACCATGGAATTATTAATGAAGGCCATAGCTACATCACCCACGTAATTTATTTGCAGGAAGTATTCCTGAACTTGTTTGTTGTTATTAGGTTCAACAGTCACCGTCATACGACGAGATCCTGCTTTATCGACCTTAAATACCGGATTAACAGCAGGGACTTCGATAGTTTGCTGCTTCCATCCTTTTGCCGAGGGATAAAGTACATAATCGAACTTATTCTTGCCCAAGTTAAGCAAGGTACATTTTCCTTTCTCCGGTAAAACAGTGGCATCCGTTATTAGAATGTGTCCGTCGACTTTAGCTGTTTGCAATGCCTGCTCACGGGTTAATGTGGTGATTAATATCTTCTCGCCGCTCTTTGCTGTTACAGAGAAGGTACTCTTATAACCGGCAACAGGCGTAACTACGGATTTTCCACTTTTCAAGGTTGTTTTGTCGAATACAAACTCCGGTTCTATGCCGGTTGGTGCAAAGAAGAAGTAATGAGACTTTCCGTTATCATCTATCTTTGTAAGCAACTGTGCTGTTGCATATTTCAGCAATGCACCATTCATATTGAGGTTAAACGGAAGAATCACGCTTTCGTCCTTTTTCAATGTAAATGTTTTGCTGGCAGGAATCATTATTGATTCGTTCTTTAGATTCAGCTTAAACTGCAAACCTGTCTGGTCGATACGGACAGTATCATGATCCTGAAAATTAGTCATAAAGATAAAGCCGGAATTATTCTTCATACGAGCCGCAAAACGCAATGTTTCTCTGTTATCGGGAGTAATCTTCTCATAATCCTGCGGAAGAACAGTCTCCATTGGTGCCAGTAAGTTGCTGAAATCATTCAGGAACAGATGAAGTACCCTGAGATTCCTGTAAGAATCACGAACAAGACCAAATTCACCGATTGGAGCCTGAAAATCGTAAGATATCTTTGGAACGCCCATCGGTTCGTCACTAAAAAAGCCAATATCATCTTTCATTTTGGGAGTTGAACCACCGTGATACATGTAATAGCCTATTCCGTTGGAACCACTTCCTAAAGTACGGATCATCAAAGCTTCGGCAGCCTCAGCCGTAACTATTGGTCGGCGGGAATATATCATCTGAATGCCGACTCCCATCTCTGCACAGAAAGAAGGAAACTTATCCGTGTCATAACGAACCGGAGAGTAATCGGGCTTTTTCTGAATATCCTTAAACAGGCAGAAAGGAGACATATGCGGTTCTGCCCAGAATGGATATGTATATGCTGCCATAACAGGGATTGCTTCATCACCGATGACTGCTGCATTTCCCCATCCGGTTGCCGTATACAAAGGAGTTATCATTCCGGCATCAACAGCCATTTTTTTCAGAGTCTTCATGTGCAAATTCCCAAGTTCTGCATAGGTAATCTTTTTATCCTGCACTCCTACTCCCACCATTGTAATGGAAGCATCATAAGTGGCCGATGTATGATCCTTTGGAGCGCCGGGATATGTTATAGCCCATGGCGCAGCAGAATGCTGATGTTCGTTTTCAATCTGGATACCGATAACCGGACCTCCGTCTTTATAATATAATCCTTGCAGTTGTTTTGCAATCTCTTTATAAAGCCGGTCTACATAGAACAGATATTTAGCATCATTGGAACGGACTTCGAGTGGTTTTGAGAATAACCAATCCGGGAATCCGCCGTTGCGAATCTCTCCATGACAGAACGGACCAACACGAATAATTGACTGCATACCATGTTTTTTACATAGCTGCAGAAATGTACGAAGATCTTTATCTCCGCTCCAATCAAAAACACCCTCCTTTTCTTCGTGAATATTCCAGAATATATAAGTCGGGATAACCGTCAGTCCACCAGCCTTCATCTTAAGAATCTGTTCTTCCCATTGTTCATGAGGATAACGAGAATAGTGAAACTCACCCATTACAGGAATAACTGGTTTCCCATTTTCGGAAACATAAAAGCTGTTCACTTCTATCTTTTCTCCGGATGGATTAGCTCCACCCAGCTTAAGGTGTCCCGTATAAATTTTCTTTTCCGAAGCAGGAGCATTTATCTCATATAACTTTTGTGCATAAGCGGAACTTAATCCGCTTAGTATGAATAATGCTAAAAATGCCGGTATCTTTTTCATAACTTCAGTTTAATAAATACTACTTTTCATGGCAATAATTCCCTGATGATTAGGATCCAGCAATGCTGCTTCATCCAACAAATTCAGGGCCCTCTCTTTATTTCCCAATCCGAATTGCCCCAACGCCATCATATACTTGCAATGAATAACATTTCGTTGAGTTAAATCGTCTTCCCAAATCAATAAGTCGGGTAAAGATAAAGCAAAATAGTCCATTTTAATCTGATCAAAAAGATGTTTTTCTCCGTAACTTACCAAGCGGTGAAAGCGACTGTTTGCTTCAGCAATACGATTCAGTTTCAGGAGAGCAAGTCCCTGATAGAATATCTTATCCGGTTTTTGGTCGTTATAATAAATAGCTGCAGCAGGTTCCGTAATACCATTTTTTGCAAGTTCCCAGTAATAAACAGCCTTTTCATTATCTCCCAAAGCCTCATAAGCGCATCCCAGATAATAGTGGAAATCGTTTTCCTGAGCACCGTAGAGTTTGCCTTCTCCCAAGTGATGAGGATATTCAAGGCATTCTTCCAGTAACGCAATTGCTTTATGGCTATCGTTGTTTTTCAAAGCCTGTTTAGCCAATTCAACTCGAGCTATTTGATATTGTGCCGAAACTTTTCCTTCACCTCCTTCCCAAGGATGGAACTTATGTTTATCGAGCATTTCCTTTGCTTCCTCATATCGTGCCAACTGATTAAGAAGTGTAATCTGTTCCAGATAAAGGTCATCACGTTGAAGCACTAACGAGTTATATTTTTCAAGGAATGCCAGACGCTCAGCATGCGGACGGTTCAATCGTTTATACAACTGATCTAGCTCCATTAGAATTCTGGCATCGGTAGTATCCAAAGCAAAAGCTTTTTCCAGACAAGCAATTGCCTCATCTACCTTATCTTGTTTATTGAAATAAGCAAGCGATAAGTTACGCCATGCCGTAGGGAAAGCAGGATCGAGTAAAACTGATTTTTCCCAATTAACAATAGCCTCATCGTACTGACGTTTATCGTACCACAAATTACCTAAGTAATAAGGTGCTTTAGCATCTGCTGGATTTTTCTCCTTTGCATATTCCAAAGCTACTATAGCTTCCAGTCGGTTTGGAAAACAGAATTCGGGAGCATGGCCGGCTGCTTTTGCGAAACTATCCACAGCCTCCTCTTTATTTGCCAAAGACTGAGCCCAGGCCATATAGTAATAAGTCATCGGTGTAGTGCTTACCTTAGTTGCTTCCTGCCACACCGCAATTGCTTCTTCATATAATCCGGCTGCTACATAATCGAGTGCAATTTCATCGTAATTAAAAGAAGCACCACGCATCAGCTTTGTCATTAAAGCCAAAACTTCCATATCATCTGTGAGCAGGAATTTCTCGAAGATACAACCATAATTAAAACGGTCTATCTTCAAAGAATCTTCAATCCAGCTCAAGGCTTCTTCTTTTCTTCCGGCAAGGCGGAGTAAAGCTGTCTTTAAATGACGGGCACGATGGTTGTGCCAGTTACGAATCAAACTTCTTTCCACTTCTTCCAATGCATCTTCCAAATTGCCTTGCAAAGATGAAATCTGTGCACAACTAAAATATCCCGCATCTTGCCAGGCAGCATTCCAGCAAGCCTTATAGAAAGAATCGTAAGCTTCCTGATAGCGTCCCTGATACTTCAAAGCCAGTCCCAGGTTATATAATGGTTCGCCATCATAAGGATTCGGGTTGCGTTGCAATTGTGTATCAACTGCTGTTTTTAAGTAGGTTTCGGCAATTGCAAAACGTCCGCGGCGCAAATACCATAATCCCAGCGCATTATTATTCTGAACATTTCCGGGTTCACGTTTCAATGCCTCTTTATAGTAATCTATAGGATTGTAAGTAGCATGTCTGTACTGTTCCAAATGCAGTCCGGTTAAATAAAGTTGTTCCACTGATGGCGTATCTTGTGGGGAAAGAGCTGGCTTAGCCGATTCCGGCACCGGTTTTATTTCCTCTTTTTCAGGCATCCAGTTAAGAACTTCCTTACCCTGCTTATTAAATACAGACAGTTGAAGTTCCTTCAGGGAATTTCCATTCATGGAAATAGTTTTTTCGTATACCTCTTCCGGAGATAAAGTTTTTTCTTCTGCAAACACCACTCCTTCTTTTCCCGACAATTTAATAGTAACAGGTTGAATTGAAGTAGCAAACAGTTTAACGACAACTTTTCCATCGGCAACTTCGTCAATGTTCAGCAATAAGTCTTTGCTGGCATTCTTAACAACTCCCAGTTCACGATAAGGAAGAAAGTATTGCACAAAGCTTTTCTCTTCGTAAGGTTGAAGCCATGAAAAGTCTGGTTGGTTATCGGTATAAACCCCTGCCATCAATTCAATGTACGGACCGTTATTATCTGTCAGATTACGATCCCACGCTTGGCCAAAATCGCCGTTTCCCCATGTCCACTGTTTCTTTCCCGGAGATACGTGATGATTGGCAACGTGCAGAACTCCGGCACGTGTATCATTTTCATAACCACCCACAAAATTAAAGCGGCTTTTAATAGCCATATAGGAAGTTGGCACAGGAATGTTCTTATAATTGGAGATATCTACACCTGCCGAGTAGTCCATTTTATAATAAGTTCCGGTTGCTATCGGGAAAGTAGAAACATCTCTTTTTCCATGGTCGAACACAGCATTCACATCGGGTGGAAAAACACTTTGGTAGTGATCGTTCACCGCAACAGCCGGATTTGCCCACCATAAGAATGTTTGTGGCATCGGAGTGCGGTTATATAAGCGTCCTTTGATTTCCAGAAAAGCCTTTCCAGGTCTCAAAGTAAATCCGGCCATTCCTTTTTGATGAAACATCCGTTCCATTTCGCTCACCCAAACGGTTACGCTACCATCGAAAAATTCCTCGATGCAGTAATCTACCGGAAGGAAAGTACTGGGGCGGTGATGCTGCGGCCAGTTAAACTCTATTCCACCGGAAATCCAGGGACCGGTCAGTCCAACCAAAGCTGGTTTTATTACCTCGTTATAATAGATAAAATGGCGTTTCTTAATCTTATCATAAGCCATTTGTACACGTCCTCCCAGCTCTGGCAGAATCATTATTTTTATATATTCATTTTCAAGGAAGACCGCATTATAGGTTTTATCAACTTTCTCGTCTGCTATTTTTTCAATAACAGGGTAAGGATACACAACGCCGCTGCTTCCCTGATAAACACGTTTCTCCAGAAATATAGGGTTCTTCTCAGGTTTTCCAATCTCGTATGTAGGGATTACAATATTCTCTTCCCAAACTTTTACTTGCATATTATTTTGTTTTTGGAAATTATTCAATTATCATATTTTGAATTACACTAGCAGGCAATGAAACTGTTGGGTTAAATTGCTTTCCTGCCATATAGTGCAGTAAACTTTGTTTAAGTTGCAAAGCTTCAGGTCTGCTTTGTATATCCTGATTTAAGTCAATACCGGAAACAAGTAACTTTCCTTTTCCTATTTTTAATTCAAAAAGCAATGCTAGCGGTCTGTTTGTAACCCAATCATCTATTGTACGAACAATAGGCTTAATTTCCGGAGAAAGCTTATTCAATTCAATAGCATTAGAATGACTCATAGCATCCCACCATTGCCAGTTACTGTAATATTCGGTAGGGAAATTAGCTAATGCAGGATGTTCCGGATTACACAAAATGCCTAATGTATTAGGAGCCTGACCATGTGTCCATGCCGTATTCCAAAAAATACTGGAGAAACCTATTTTTACATCTCCTCCAAATTCGGGTTTCAAGGTTCCTTTTTTAAGAGACAGAAGTACCGACCCGCCATTTTCAAGGTAGTTACAAGTTGCAGGGTCGAGCGTAGATACAATCTTTATTTTATCTACTCCGGTAATTTTTTCCTTCTGAGTTGGATAAACCCAAATATCCCAGCTGTTGGAGAAAGAACCTGCTGAAACTTCCAGAATAAGTTTTTCTGCTTTTTCAACAGAAGATAGTGGTACAGAGATTTCTCCGAGTGGAATACAATTACCCAATGGAATGTCTTTTTGTGGAAGCTTACCCGAGAATATTACTTTTCCGTATATATCGCTGATCTTCCATGAAGGAATACAAGCCAGTAGTGGAGCATCACCATAATGAGCAATTTCAATACTAGTAGAAAGCGTATCACTATTTATATAAATATGCTTTTTCAAACGAGCCAATGGAACTGTAGAATTACAAAAACGGCTATATTCTTTAGGAGAGATATATCCCTTTTCATCCCAAAAAGCATCCAGCACTCCTACCAAAGCCGTTCCCTGACCTGGGAAATCATGTAAATCGAGTAACTGAAAACCTCCAAAACTACGAGTACGTAGGGCTGCTTCAATATCTGCCTTGTAACACAACGCTTGTAATTTACCGGAAGCTAACAGAAAACTATCAGCTTGCTGCTTCATTCCATTTTCTGTTAAAGTCTCACTAAATATTTCAAAATTCCGGGCACGTAAAACACCATCGTACTTAGCTATCTCTTTAAAGTTTGGATAAACACACCACTGCCCTATTTCATGGCTAACTACCGGTTGTTTGAATGATGCTATTTTTGAATTCCAATCATAGTCTGAAGCGGGTGCAGATCCATTAATTATACTCTTTAATTCTTCTCCCCAAGCCTGAATGCGAGGATTTGGAGTACTCTGATAATCATTTTCATCTACGTTTGGCCAGCCAGATCCTGTAGTATAAATTCTTCTGGAATCTTTATTTTTCCAGTAAGTGACAAATTTAGTGAGGAATTGAGTGTAATTTTTCCCACCCGGTTCGTTGCCATAAAGCATCAGGCAGAATGAAGGGTGATTACCATAAGCTTCCACCATTCGTTCACTCTCTTCGTAAACGTATTTATCAAAAGGTTTGCCATCTCCAATAGTAGTAGACTGGTTTGCCCACGATGAACATTCCACCTGGAGATAAAATCCCAGTTGATCGGCAGCATCGAAAGCAACCTGAGGCGGACACCATGAGTGAAAGCGTACGTGATTTAAACCATGACTGCGACAGATTCTGAAAATACGTAACCATTCATCTATTTGTGTAGGAGGAAATCCTGTTTTCGGGAAAATAGCACATTCAAGTGTTCCACGCAGGAAAAGAGGTTTATCATTAATTTCTAATTGTGTACCGTTAGCTTTGATTTGACGCATACCAAAAGATGTTTGAAAAGTATCTTTCACATCTTTCTTAGGAATATTTAATGAAGCTGTTAACTGGTAAACATTAGGATGAAATTCACTCCAGAGTTTTACATCATTACCCATAGGGTATTCTAATAACAAGGTATCCACACCAGCAGCAACATCTACATTGAAATTTTTGCTTTCAGGAGTAGTTGTACCTGTTGCCAATAGAGTAATAGCAGCTTTTTGTCTTTTCTTTGTTGAGTTCTCTATTCTAACTTTAGCTACAATTTTCTTTTGGTGAATATCAGGAAAAACCTGAATATTTTGAATTGAGATCTTTGGACGTGCTTCCAGATACAGCTGGCCAATCATACCATTCCAGTTGGTTTGAGTATGATCTGATATACTATGAGAATTTATACCCGGATCAATATCTTTTACACGGTTATCAATGCAAATTGAAAGAATATGTTTTCCAGGAGTAAGCGCTTTAGATAAATCATATAAATGTGGAGTACCTAATGAATTTCGCATACCAATTTCTTTATCATCTATCCATAATCGACTTTCCCAATGGCATCTTTCAAGAAATAATCTAATATCCTTATCTTCCCAGTCTTTGGGTATATTCACTTCTTTTTGATACCACGCTGCACCTACATAGTATTTTAGCGGTTGTAACCAAAAAGGAACTTTTATATTTCCAGGCACACGGTATTTTGCATATTCGGGTTTGTAATAATAACTACTATCCACAATTTGTCCCGTCCACTTAGTAGAGAGCGTTACATCAAAGCCTTTTCCATTTGTTGCCATAGAGCCAGGAAGAGTCACAGTTTCGGGAAGTGATTTACTGAACCATCGTTCTATAACTCCTTTATCTTGATTATCTATCGCAAATCTCCATACACCACAAAGATCTATCTTGGGTTGAGACGCTCCTAAAACAACAGCACATGGAATTATTAACATCAAACTGAATAGAATAATATATTTCTTCATTAGAATATAATTTTAGCTACACAATATTTTATCAACAAAATCTTTCTAAAAAACAATTATGCTTTACTGTTTATGGATTAATTCTTTTTCCAGTTCTTCAAGAGATTTTCCTTTAGTTTCCGGTAAAACACGGAACATAAAGATAAAGCCGGAAGCACAAATCAGAGAATAAATCCAGAACGTACCACTACTTCCAAGAACAGAGTTTAGCAGTGGAAAAGTATAGGTAAGCGTAAAACAACCTATCCATAAAGCTACAGTTGCCGCAGCCATAGCCATTCCACGAACACGATTCGGAAATATTTCAGAAAGTAGCACCCAGGTTACTGGCCCCAGAGACATGGCATAACAGCCAATAGCCATAACTACAAGAACAACCATAAACCATCCACTTACCTGAAAGAAATAACAAGTTCCCAAAATGAGATAAATACCTGCCAGTCCTCCGGCGCCAATCATCATTAAGGCACGCCTTCCCAGTCTGTCTACGGTATGAATAGCTACAAAAGTGAACACTAAATTTGCAATACCGGTTACTACAATATTAAAGAGAACATCATTCAGACTGTATCCTGCCGATTGAAATATTTCCTGGGCATAGTTAAAGATTACATTGGTTCCACACCATTGCTGGAACACGGCTATTACAATTCCAATGATTACCACTTTGCTTAAAGGGCGTCTGAATAATTGTTTTATTGTAGCCTTTTCTTCATCAGCAGATGTTTCTGCCATCGATGCCAATTCCGCTTGGGCATAGTCTTCTCCTCCAATCTTTCTAAAGACAGACAAAGCTTGTTCTCTTCTACCCTTTAAAGATAACCATCGCGGACTTTCGGGAATAATAAACATTAGTAAAAAGAAAGCAGCAGCAGGAAAAGCTGTTGCCCAGAACATCCAGCGCCATCCCATCTGTCCGTTCCATGAGTCAAGAATCTGCGAAGTAGTAAAACCAGCAGGAACTTTCTCTGCAATCAGCCAGTTAGCTATCTGCGCTCCAAGAATTCCAAGAACGATGGTTAGCTGATTGAGCGAAACTAGTTTTCCACGTATATGATGAGGGGCTATTTCGGCAATATACATGGGAGAAAGATTGGATGCAATACCAATTCCTATTCCTCCGAAAAAGCGTGCTATGAGAAAAACTGTAAATGACGTTGCAGCACCTGTACCATAAGAAGAAACAAGAAATATCAAGGCAGATGCAATAAGTAGTTTTTTACGACCATACTTATCAGCCATCATACCTGCGAGAGTTGCGCCAATTAAACATCCAAGCAATGCCACGCTCATAGCCCAGCCTTGCATTGAAGGAGAATCAACGATATTAAAATATACCTCATAAAAAGGTTTGGCTCCGCCGATTACTACCCAGTCATACCCAAAAAGTAATCCTCCCATAGCAGAAACCAGACAAATAAAATAAATAAAACTTTTGTTGTAGTGTTCCATTGATATAATGTATCAGATTTATTAATAATGCAAATATACAGCTACTTAGGTAAGCATAAAATAGAATAATTTCAAAAAAAGATGGATTATTCTACTATTTATATACTTTTGTACTTTACAAAAGTAAGTTCTATAATTATGAAACTAAAAGAGGGCTTTAAAGGACAACGGGCTATTGTTCTGCCAGAAACAATAGTGAATACAATGGAACATAATCCGCTTACTTCTCCACTGTATATTACAGATATAGGTTATTATCCCAATGCAGAATCTCACTTTCGGGAACGTAAAGAAGGTATTTCACAGAATATTTTTATTTATTGCGTAAAAGGAAAAGGTTGGTTCAGCATTAATGGAGTGACTAAAAATATAAATAAAAATCAATTCTTTATTCTTCCGGCTGGCATCCCGCATGCATACGGAAGTGACGAAACTGAACCGTGGACTATTTACTGGATTCATTTTAAAGGATACAATGCTCAGTTTTGTTTGGAAGAACAACAAGTCTATCCTAAAAATATAATTCCCGGAGAGCATTCCCGAATAGAGTATCGCAATCAGTTATTCGAGAAAATATATTCTACTCTTGGAATGGGATACAGTATGGAGCATCTTCAATATGCAAGTATGTGCCTACATTATTATATGGCTTCGCTTATGTATATTAATATATTTCGTGACGATACTTTCAGCGAAAATAGTACCAGAGAAAAAGATCTGGCGAATTCCGCTATCCATTTTATGAGGGAAAATATAGAAAAGAAAATAATGGTGGAAGATATAGCCTATGAATTACATCTGTCAACCTCCTATTTTTCCACTCAATTTCAAAAATCCACCGGATTTACTCCCATTGCTTACTTAAACAATCTGCGAATTCAGGAAGCCTGCCAGTATCTAGACTTTACGGATATGAAGATAAATCAGCTTTGCCACAAGATAGGCTATGATGACGCATATTATTTTAGTCGGATATTTACCAAAATAATGGGAATTTCACCCAAAGAATATAAGAAGAGGAAGAAGGGATAAGGATATAAAAAGTTTGCATTTTGCAAATAATCGTTAATTCAAAGCTTTTTTCACACAATTTATATGTTACATAACATATTATTCAAGAATTGGTCGTATCTTTGCAGCGTAAAAAGAAAATAAAAACAATCGCTTATCAAAAGGTGATAAGCACAAAAAGATGCAAATTATGAAAAAAGAAAAAATTAGTGAGATTTCAATGCTTCAGTATCAGATTAAAAGATACCAAGCAGCAGGTAAAGGTACAATGTGCCAAAGTTTAAATGCAAGACTGCAAAAGTTGATAAAACAACAAGCAGAAGCATAATAAAAAAGGAGTAGTTAATTCATGATAGATTGGGCTTTCTTCGCAAATGAGCGATGATTGCCTTTTTTTTGCACAAAAGCCATTTGTATATTCTTAACTCTCACAAGATAATATCTATTTCTAGCAAATAATTTCTACATAAAACTCCTTCCTCTACGCATTCTATTTTATAAATATTCGTTAAAAAGCGCTCTTTTTATACTATTTTATATGTTTTACAACATAATATCAAAGATAATAGTGTATCTTTGCATCATAATTAAAAAGTAAAAAAACAAACTGTTTATCAAATCGTGGTAAACACAAAAGATGCAAATTATGAAAAAAAGAATCGATGAGATTACAACGCTTCAGTATCAGATTAAGAGATACCAAGCCGCAGGTAAAGGCGCAATGTGCCAAAGTTTAAATGCAAAGTTGCACAAGCTTATGAAAAAGCAGTCAGCTGCATAATAGTTAGAAAGAGTAGTTTTTCACGATAGATTGGGCTTTCTTCGCAAACAGGCGATGATTGCCTTTTTTTTTATTACTTCCCTTTGTATTTTAATTCTTCTCCGTTAGTTTTAAAAGAATAACCAGACACTTATAAATCCTTGTACAAAAGAATTAATTCTTCTGTACAAAACATTGTTTTCTTTTGTACAAAACAATTCAATCTTTTGTACAGGAGATTTATAATATTACTAGATGTTTTTCTTTTTTATTTCTTCATTTAAAAAGCAAAAACCCGTCTTTTAAAAGATGAAAGAGTGAGGGATGCCCACAAAAGTGAGGGTTTGGTGATGGATCAAAACGCTACCATCACCGAGCAATATATTGTATTTTAGCGCATTACAAGAAATAGTGACGGAGTGATGGTTCGTTTGATTTTTTTACAGAATCAGCTGGAATAAGCTCTATGAGTTATGCGATATTTCACTATTGTTCTATAAAGCTTCATTGTAATCTTATGAGCAAAATACTGATTAAAAACAATGCCTCCTACTATTAAAATAAGACCTATATATGTAGAGAGAAAAATTTGTTCTCCTAAAACAATAGATATAAAGAATAAAGACATAAAAGGAGACAAATAACAAAGTTGATTAACTAATGCGGGGTTATTAGTCATACGAATAGCCATACCAAAACAAATAAAAGGAATAGCAATTTCGAAAGCGCCAACATACATTCCAGCCAAAAGACTTGTTGTATTTTCTATATTAACGCCTACGAATAAAGCTGCAACCAACAAATAAATTGTACCAAAAAGAAATCCCATAAAAAGAGACACTGTACCATCTATATCTTTATTTTTATTATTTATCATCCAATAAGTTGCCCACATAACAGCACTGAACAAAGCTAAAAGGATTCCCAAAACAGAAATTCCAAAAACATCAGATTTACCTGCGCCCAATGATATTAAAACAACTCCCAACAATGAAAATATCAGCCCTATATATTTAGGTATCGGAATTGGTCTGCGTGTAAATATTGCTAGCATAATCAATAAAAGAATAGGCCATGTATAGTTTATTGGTTGAGCTACTTGTGCTGGCAATAACGAATAGGATTTAAACAATACAAGATAATACGCAACTGGATTCAACAACCCAATTCCGGCAAAACGTAACCACTGCTTACTACTAAAAGAACTTATAACAACCAGCTTCTTTTGAGCAATAATTACTATCGTAAAAATAACCAGCGCTGTACAACTGGCAATTAGAATCAATTCAAAATAGGTCAGACTTTTCAAACCAACCTTAAAAGCAGTAGCAACTGTTGACCAACTTAGCACAGCCACACTCGCATAGAGTATAGCTTTAGAATTCTTCTCCATAAATTATCTTAGCGCTTCAACTTCATCTGTTGTCAATGGAATTTTCTTACCTAATCGACGGGCTCCATCTTCTGTAATCAGATAATCTTCTTCATTACGGATACCACCAAAATCCTTGTAAGTTTCTAATTTATCATAGTTGATAAATTCTGTGAACTTCTTCTCACCTTTCCACAAATCCATTAATTCTGGAATAAAATAAACACCCGGTTCAATAGTCAGAACAAATCCAGATTCCAGTTTCCGTCCCAGGCGAAGAGACTTACGCCCAAACTGAGTACTCTTTGGTTCACCGTCATATCCTACAAAAACTTCTCCCAGGTTTTCCATATCATGAACATCAAGTCCCATCATATGTCCCAATCCACATTGGAAGAACATTGCATGAGCACCTTCACGAACAACATCGTCAGCATTACCTTTCATTAATCCTAAAGATTTCATTCCATCAACAATTACTCTCGACGAAAGTTCATATACATCTTTGAACGGAATACCTGGACGGAGAGCCTCAACAGCAGCAAGATGAGAAGCTACCTGAATATCATAAACATCTTTTTGGCGACTAGTAAATTTCTTATCTACAGGAATCGTAGATGACATATCTCCGGCATATCCCATTGCAGTTTCGGCGCCAGCATCCAAAAGCAACATATCACCTGGTTTTACAATATTCCCATGATAATGGTTATGCAATGTTTGCCCATTTATTGTAGCAATAGTTGGGAAAGAAAGATTTCCACCAGCAGACAAAGCTACATCTGCAAGCGCACCTGCAATTTCACTTTCATTCATTCCCGGACGAAGTATTTGCATCGCTTTAATGTGCATATCAGCAGTAGTATTGCATGCTTTTTCTATCTCAACAATTTCTTCTGCAGATTTGTAATTTCGTTGATTTACAACAGCACGAATAAAAGGAACAGAAGCTTCCTGAGCCGCCGGCATATATCCAAGCCAATCCATTAATTTCAGTTTATGTTCTGGTCTGTAAGTTGGCAAAAAATGAATTTGTTGCCCTTTACTTTGTGCATTTTTTAAGTAAGATTCAATACTCTTAGATGACTGAGTACATAAAACGCCTACTCTTTCGCTCTTTTCTTTCAGAGTAGGTTGTGTGCCCATCCACACAATATCATCAATAGTCAGTTCATCTCCAAAAATTATTTCCTTGTCATTATCTATATCAATAATGGCAGAAAGACCGGCATAAGATAAACCGAAAAAATATAGAAAAGTAGAATCCTGTCTAAACGGATATGTATTATCAGCATAATTCATTCCACACTCATCGTTACCCAAAAATAACAAGATTCCGGAAGCAACAGTTTTTTTAAGCTGCTCTCTTCTATTTATATAAGTTTCTTTTGTAAACATAGCTATTACATTATTGATTAATTATTATCGTTTAGCCAAATCATCATATAACTTTTGCATATAAGCTTTTGCAGGTTTTTGATTTAAATTCTTTTTCTTTCCACGATCTAGAACAACTTTATTTGCCTCACAGTCAAATATTAACTGATTCTGAGAAGTAGTCATACCAAATCCATTTGGAAAACTAAAGTAGCCAAAATGAGGAGATTTAGAATTTAGAATATTCTTGCTAAAGGTAAAATCTTTATGAGGCAATCCCAATTGATAAAGAATTGTTGCTGCTATATCAATCTGAGAAGCATAAGTATCTATTTTTACAGGTTTTTTAATGGCTCCTCCAATAAGTATCAGAGGTATCTGAAAGCGTTCAATCTCATGGTTGGTAATTGAAGCAGGATAGCGCATTGCATGGTCTGGTACAAGTACAAATACTGTATTCTTCCAATATTTAGTTTGCTTGTATCTATCAATAAATTTACCCAAACAACTATCAGTATAAAAAGCCGAATTAAGGAACGGATCTTTAAACTTATGAGACGGAACATCAAAAGGTTCATGACTACTTGACGTTTGGATAGTTTTAAAAAATGGTTCCTTTTGCGCTCCTAAGAAATCAGACAGAGCACGATTAAACAAATATTGATCAGGAGCGCCCCACTTCGAGAGTCTTTCTTTTAAAGGAAAATCTTTATCACAGACAATTCGATCATATCCTTGTGATAATAAATAAGAACGCATATTTGTAAAATTAGCATCTCCACCATAATAATATTCTGTAGAGTAGCCAGCTTTCTTCAATGACTTAGATATAGAAGGTAATGACTGACTACGTTGAGGATATTTCATTATTGAGGTTGTAGGCTGAGCCGGATAGCCACTTAGAATTGAAACTAATCCACGATCTGTTCGAAAACTGTTTGCATAAAAATTAGTAAACAATATTCCTTCTTTACAAAACGCATTCATATTAGAAGCTACATCAGGTAACCCTCCTAAAGGTTGAACTATTTTCGACGTAAAACTTTCAAGAACAATTATAATAACATTCGGTCTCTTTGTTGTTAACAGAGTCGGGATACTATCAGTTACTGTAACATCTTTGAGTTTATCAAATTCTTTAACAGCTTCATCGTCCTTCAAAAAACGATATTGCTTATCAAAAGCTTGTTCACGTGAAAGAGACTCCATCAAACTAAAACAAGGATTTATTGCCGCGTGGTTAAGTTCAATTTTATCACTATAATATGCCCATCCGGTATTCATTGTCGAAACCGAGAACCCACCACGAATGGGAATGAAAAGGAATCCAGTTACTAAAAGTAATACTATTGCTGTTTTTCTACGGTAATATGGTTTCTTTATTTTAACCTCTGGCTTAATCAAAATTAGATTAAACAAATAAATAAGCGCTGATATAATTGCAATAATAAAAAATAGAGCTAAAATAATAGTTATAAGATCAGCACTTGCAAAAGCATCTTTCGGCGTTTTTAAATAAAAAAGAGGTGAAGAATCAAGTCTGAAGCCCCAATATTTATAAAGAACAATATCAGATATAAAAACGCATCCAATAACAAAAGCAACTATGCCATAGTAAATTTTAAAGACCATATTGGTCACTGTAGAATTTAGCCATAAAGAAGCGATTAGAAATAATCCTGGAAGTATGGTAAAATAGCCGGCTATTGAAGCATCAAGTGGTAAGCCATGCCAAATAACGCCCAAATAATCCAACAATGAACAATCATGATATAAATCATGATAATACAACATAAATACAGGCTTTTGGACTACAAAAAATAAGATGAAAAACAAATATGTTTTTAGCAATAAGAAAAATCTATCCTTCATTATATACACAATTATTTTGCTCAATTTCAAATGAAAATCATACAAAAGTAATATACTTTGTTAAAAACTCCACTATTCTTCATAAAGTAATATTTTTTTTTAGCACTTTTGTAGTTGATTATTATTATATAACCAAATAAATGAAAAAAGTAATATTAACATTCGCTATATTTTGTATTATGAACATGATTCAAGCTCAGAATCCATTTCTGGAAAAGTATACTACACCACATGGCACAGCTCCTTTTGATAAAATAAAAAAAGAACATTTTGAACCCGCTTTGGAAGAAGGAATGAAACAACATATGGCAGAGATTTATGCCATAGTTAATAACCCTGAAGCTCCTAACTTTAAAAACACAATTGTAGCGCTAGAGAAATCTGGAGCATTACTTAATAGAGTTCAAAGTGTATTTAGTAATTTGCTCAGCGCAGAAACAAACGATGACCTTCAGGCAATAGCTGAAAAGATGGTGCCACTTTTATCAGAACACTCAAATAACATCAATCTTAATAAAAAATTATTTGAGAGGGTAAAAGCTGTTTATAGCCAAATGAATAAATTAAAACTGAACAAAGAGGACAGTAAACTTCTACAAAACACTTATGATAGTTTTGTACGTAGCGGAGCTAATCTTGAAGGTGAAGCTAAAGCTAAATACCGGGCT
This sequence comes from Bacteroides luti, assembly GCF_900128905.1. Lineage (GTDB taxonomy): Bacteria > Bacteroidota > Bacteroidia > Bacteroidales > Bacteroidaceae > Bacteroides > Bacteroides luti. Next base: position 84,483 of record NZ_FQTV01000007.1, on the reverse strand, counting down.
TTAACTGCCGAATTAAGCAAACTAACTTTGCAATATGGTCAAAACATTCTGAAAGAAACTAATAATTATGAATTAGTTATTACAGACAAAGCAAAACTTGCAGGACTACCGGAAAGCACCCTTGAAGCGGCAGCCTTAACAGCAAAAGAAAAAGGTAAAGAAGGCTGGGTATTTACACTGAATGCACCAAGCTATATCCCTTTTATGACTTATTGTGAAAATCGTGAGCTAAGAAAAGAACTTTATACAGCTTTTAGCACTCTTTGTACTCACGACAATGAATACAATAATTTTGCAAACGTGAAAAGAATAGCCAATATTCGTCAGGAAATAGCACAATTATTGGGTTATAAGAATTATGCTGCATACACTCTTGAAAAACGTATGGCTGAAAATAGTGATGCTGTATACAAGCTACTTAATCAACTAGTAGATGCTTACAAACCTACTGCTGAAAAAGAATTGAAAGATGTGCAAGAACTTGCAAGCCAGACTCAAGGTCCTAATTTTCAAACAATGCCTTGGGATTGGGCATTCTATTCTAACAAATTAAAAGACCAGAGATTCAATATCAATGACGAAATGTTGCGTCCTTACTTTGAATTAAGTAAAGTTAAAGAGGGTATATTTGGATTGGCTACAAAATTATATGGAATCACTTTCAAAGAAAATAAAAATATACCTGTATACAATCCAGATGTTGAAGCATACGAAGTATTTGATAAGGATGGAAAATATTTAGCTGTGTTATACACAGATTTTCATCCTCGCGCAGGGAAACGTGCAGGAGCATGGATGACTCAATTTAAAGAACAATGGAAAGAAAATGGGAAAGATAGCCGTCCACACATCTCTTTGGTTATGAATTTCACAAAACCAACAGAAAATAAACCAGCCTTGCTTACTTTTAGTGAAGTAGAAACTTTCCTGCATGAGTTTGGTCACTCTCTTCATGGAATGATGGCTAATTCGACTTATGAAAGCCTAAGCGGAACTAATGTTTACTGGGATTTTGTTGAATTGCCTTCGCAAATAATGGAAAACTTTGCAATTGAAAAAGATTTTTTGAACACGTTTGCAAAGCATTATCAAACTAACGAACAATTGCCTCGGGAACTAATTCAACGCATTGTTGACGCGTCCAATTTTAACACTGGATATGCTTGTCTTCGTCAGGTAAGCTTAGGATTATTGGATATGGCATGGTATACTATAAATACCCCATTTGAGGGAAATGTGATTGAATACGAGCGACAAGCTATGACAAAAACTAAACTACTGCCAGTTTTGGATAGTGAATCTATGAGCGTACGATTCTCACATATATTCTCCGGAGGTTATTCTGCCGGCTATTATAGTTATAAATGGGCGGAAGTTCTGGATGCTGATGCTTTCTCATTATTCAAACAAAAGGGGATTTTCAATAAAGAAGTCGCTACTTCTTTCCGTGAAAACATACTTTCTAAAGGTGGAACAGAACATCCGATGAAGCTATATAAACGTTTCCGCGGACAAGAACCAACTATTGATGCATTATTAATTAGAAATGGTATTAAAGAATAATGAAAACAAAAATCTTATTTATACTATTAGCTATCCTACCTTTCTTGGGTGGATGCAGCGATAATGAAGATGATATAAAAGAACTAATCGTAGGTAAAACGTGGCGTTTGGTTGGTTTCTACGAGAAGAATGATAATGAAATACATTTCACAGATGACGAAACTATTTTCAACAACAACAAAGATGGCTTTTATTTGAAATTCAATCAAGATAGTACTTTTTACGGAAAAGGTGTAAAGGATGCTTTCAACGGTAAATGGAAAAATGAGAATGGATACAATTTATCTATGAATATAACAAATGAATCTGAAGATGAAGAGCTTGATATTGCTATTGAATACATCAATGCAATTAAGGGGGCATATTCTTGTAGAGGAACAGATGAAAACATTATGGTCATAAAATATAAGAGTAGCCAAGGTGACAGATATATGTTATACCGTATAAAGTAAACATTTTAGACAAATCTCAAATATCATATAAGAAAAGAATAAAATAACAATGAATGCTATAGAATTAAAACAACAGGAACTAGACACGCGCTATATACGTATGGCTAATATCTGGGCTGAAAATTCATACTGCATCAGGCGAAAAGTTGGAGCATTGATTGTCAAAGACAAGATGATTATTTCTGACGGGTATAATGGAACACCATCCGGATTTGAAAATATATGTGAAGATGAACAAAATCTAACGAAACCATACGTACTACATGCTGAAGCAAATGCTATTACTAAAATTGCCCGTTCCAATAACAGTAGCGAAGGAGCAACATTATATGTAACAGCATCTCCATGTATCGAATGTGCCAAGCTCATTATTCAGGCAGGCATTAAAAGAGTGGTTTATTCAGAAAAATATCGTTTGGAAGATGGAATTAATTTATTAAAACGCGCCAATATTGAAGTTGTCTATTTAGATCCTATCAAACAAAACCAATTATAAAAAGAACTATTTAAAATAAAATAACTCATGAGTACAAATAAATCTTCACGCTTTACTCCTATTATTATTGCGGTAAGTATTGTGGTCGGAATATTAATCGGTACATTTTACACAAAACACTATTCGGGAAGTCGATTGGGTATTATAAACAGTTCGTCAAACAAACTAAACGCACTGCTCCGAATTATTGATGATCAGTATGTGGATACAGTTAATATGGAAGAATTGGTCGAAAATGCAATGCCTCAAATTCTGGCAGAATTAGATCCGCACTCCAAATATATTCCTGCAAAAGATTTGGAAGCTGCAAATTCCGAACTTGAAGGAAGTTTTAGCGGAATAGGAATTCAATTCCGCATTCAAAATGATACTATACATGTTAATAGTGTTATAAAAGGTGGTCCTTCTGAAAAAGTAGGATTAATGCCTGGCGACCAAATTATCCGAGTTAATGACACTCTTTTCGTTGGGAAAAAAGTGACAAATGATGTCGCTATGAGTAAGCTGAAAGGTAAAAAAGGAACAGAAGTTAAACTTACTATAAAACGTTTTGGTGAGAAAAAACTACTTTCGTATACAATTGTTCGTGGAGATATTCCTGTTACAAGTATATACGCAGCATACATGATAAGCAAAAACATTGGATATGTATATATTAATAAGTTTGGTAGAACAACTCACGTGGAATTACTTAGTGCATTAGCATTACTTAGCCAGCATAATTGCCAGGGACTTATTATTGACTTACGTGGAAACACAGGAGGATTTATGGAAGCAGCTATTAGAATGGTAAATGAATTCTTGCCTGAAGGAAAATTGATTGTTTATACAGAAGGACGGAAATATCCAAGAACAGAAGAATTTGCAAATGGAACAGGTAGTTGCCAAAAAATGCCAATTGTAGTTCTGGTTGATGAAGGTTCAGCTTCAGCTAGTGAAATCTTTTCTGGAGCTATCCAGGATAACGACCGTGGTATGATTATTGGAAGACGAACTTTTGGAAAGGGATTAGTACAGCAACCTATCGAATTTAGTGATGGGTCAGCTATCCGTCTTACTATAGCTCGATATTATACTCCTTCAGGAAGGTGTATTCAGCGTCCTTATGTGAATGGTAACGACGAAGATTACGAAATGGACTGGTTAAATCGTTATGATCATGGTGAATTTTTCTCAAAAGACAGTGTTAAATTAGATAAAAGGTTGCGTTACTCCACAGGTTTAGGAAGACCGGTATATGGTGGCGGAGGTATTATGCCTGACATTTTCGTTCCTCAAGACACAATTGGATCCACTTCTTATTATACTTCAGTGATGACCAAAGGACTCGACATTCTATTTGGATACAAATACACAGATCAGAATAGAAATAATCTGAAACAATTTAAAGATGCCAATTCTTTGGTTAACTATCTGAGAAGCCAGAATCTTGTAGAACAATTTGTAAGATATGCTGATAGTAACGGAGTTAAAAGGAGAAATCTTTTGATTCAGATATCCCACAAACTAATAGAAAAGAGATTGTACGGACGTATCATTGATAGTATGCTGGGTCAGGAAGAATATATTAAGTTTATAAATAAATCTGATAATACCGTTCTAAAGGCAGTAGAGGTTCTACAAAATGGACAAGCATTTCCTAATGCCCCTGCAAAACCTAAAATTTCAAAAAAGAAAAGATAATTCTATTCCCCGGTAAGTAAAAGCACCGGGGTCTTTTTTTTATTTTTCTAGCATGAATCAATCAAAAAAACAACAAATAAGGAAAGCTATTTCTGAAAGAAAAAAAGCACTAAAAGAAAATTCATTCATAGACTTCTCCAGTAAATTGTTTATCCACCTAGAATCTCTCCTAGTTTTTCAAAATGCAAAAACTATTTTGTTATACCATTCCCTAAAAGATGAAGTTAGGACACATGCTTTTATTGAAAATGGAAGAATGAGAAACTAATAATTTTGCCGGTAGTTAATGGCGAGGACTTAATACTAAAAAAATATAATGGTTCATCTGAATTAAGAGCCGGTGCATATGGTATACAAGAACCAACTGGCGAATTATTTTCTGATTACAATAAAATAGATTTAGCAATAATCCCCGGCGTTTCATTTGATAAAGTTGGCAACAGACTTGGAAGAGGAAAAGGATATTATGATCGTCTTTTACCTAAAATTAGAGCTTTTAAAATAGGGATATGTTTTGCTTTTCAACTTTCAGAAGAAATTCCAACCGAAACACATGACACAAAAATGAATCTAGTTGTGACTGAGAATGGAATACTTAACGAAAAATGATATTCGTAATAACTTGTGCTCCGACCTGACGATTCAGGTTTTTTACAAGCAATTCTCTTCCCATCATTAATTCCTGACGTAATGCTGCAGAAGTAAGATGTACATAGAGTATCTGGTTTTTAATAAATAATCCATCTGTATAAGAAGCAATCCCTGGCCCTAAGACTTCTTTCCATGCATTAATCAGCCGTTGTTCATTAAGCGGAGATTCAAGACGTTCATCCCGCAAGAATTTACGGATAGCATCACCTATTGATACAGCATTATTCCTTTTCATTATCAAGATTCTCCTTACTACTTATATTACCATTATTAACTTCGAACATTTTATAGTCACTTCCCATCTTTTTCAAAATTTTATCCAGATGTTCACGATTAGTATCGGTAATAAATATCTGACCGAAATTATCACCAGCAACTAATTTGATGATTTGTTCCACTCGGGAAGCATCCAGCTTGTCGAAGATGTCATCCAATAAAAGTATCGGCGTATTGTCTCCTGTACGTTTTAAGAAATCGAACTGCGCCAATTTTAAAGCAACCAAATATGTTTTATTCTGTCCTTGTGAACCTTCACGTTTTATAGCGAAATCACCTAATGACATAACTAGTTCATCTTTATGAATTCCTCTTAAAGAATAGCCCATAATACGATCCTTTGCTCTAGATTCCTTTAATATATCTAATAATGGGGTTTCCTGAGCATGAGATACATAAGATAATCCAACCAATTCCTGTCCTTGAGAAATGAAAGAATAAAAAGACTGAAAAATAGGAATAAATTCTTCAATAAAAGATTTTCGTTTACTAAAAACCACTTCACCTGCAGTTGCCATCATCTCTTCCCACACCAAAAAAAGTTCTTCGTCGATAGGGAGTTCACTTTTCAGTAAAGTATTTCGTTGCTGCAATGCTTTATTATAACGAATCAAAGCATCTAAATACCCTTTGTCGTATTGCGAAATTACAAGATCAATAAATCGACGGCGTTCCTCACTTCCACCTGCAATCAAAGCAGAATCAGAAGGTGAAACCATTACAAGAGGTAAGAAACCAATATGATCAGAAAGGCGACTATATTCCTTTTTGTTTCTTTTAAATTGCTTCTTTTGATGACGTTTCTGTCCACAATATATTTCTTCTGGGGAGCCATCAGCTGATTCATAAAAACCTTGAATCATAAAAAAGTCCTCATCATGTCGTATATTTTGTGAATCAACAGGATTGCCAGCACTTTTGCAAAAAGAAAGATAGTAAACAGCATCAAGAAGATTTGTTTTACCCATACCATTTAAACCAAAAAAACAATTTAGTTTAAAAGAAAAATCCAATTCAACTTGTTCCAGGTTCTTATAATTTAGTATGGAAATATGTTTTAATACCATGTAGCTAATCTTTCTATTTATAAATGCAAAATTAGAAATAAAATTGGGATTAAAAGCAAAAACAAAATAAACCAGAAATATAAAAAAGAGAAAAGAAAAAAATATGGCAATAAATTTCATTTATAAATATAAAAAAACTACTTTTGCTCACCAAATAAGTAAAATTGTTAATAATAAAAGAATCATAATAAAATGGCAGAACAAGACAAACATGAACAGAAACTAAATGTGGGAGATGCGCTTGATAGATCTGAAGCATATTTAGTTAAAAACAAAAAGGGAATTATTGGAGGTATCGCCGCGGTTATAATTATTATTGCTGCATTCTTTGCTTACAAGTATCTTTATTTAGCTCCTAGAGAAGAAAAAGCAGAAATTGCAATTTTCAAGGGAGAAGAGTATTTTGGACAAGATGCTTATGAAATCGCTCTTAATGGTGATAGCATTGGTTACAAAGGATTTATTAAAATTGCTGATGAATTTAGTGGCACAAAAACCGCAAATCTAGCTAAAGCATATGCAGGAATCTGTTATGCTCAGTTAGGAAAATATCAAGAAGCTGAAAAATATCTTGGAGATTTTGACGGTAATGATCAAATGGTTTCTCCTGCCATCTTAGGTGCATTAGGAAACTGTTATGCCCAGCTAAATCAATTAGACAAGGCTGTTTCTACTTTACAGGATGCTGCTAAGAAGGCCGACAACAACACATTAAGTCCTATTTACTTATTGCAAGCTGGTTTAATAATGGAGCAACAAGGAAAATATGCTGATGCTCTTGAAGCATATAATACCATTAAAGATAAATATTTTAATTCTTATCAGGCTATGGATATCGATAAATATATAGAAAGAGCCACTGCATTGAAAAAATAAAATTTACTCCTTATATATAAAGTAGAGATATTGTGTCGCAGTATCTCTACTTTTTTATTTAAAACAAAATAGAAATTAAATATTATGGCAACAGCTTATCACAACTTATCTGAATACGATTTTAATTCTGTACCTAGTGCCGAAACTATGAAATTTGGAATTATTGTTTCTGAATGGAACAGTAATATCACAGGTGCTCTTCTTGACGGAGCAGTAAATACCTTAATAAAACATGGAGCAAAAAAAGAAAATATAATAGTAAAATTCGTTCCCGGAAGTTTCGAACTAACTTTTGGAGCCAATCAAATGATAAAAAATGGCACAGTTGATGCAATTATTATTTTAGGATGCGTAATTAAGGGCGATACTCCACATTTTGATTATGTTTGTATGGGAGTGACACAAGGTGTTACAGAATTAAATGCAAAGTTCAATATACCAGTTATTTACGGTCTAATCACCACTAATAATATGGAACAAGCAGAGGACCGAAGCGGTGGCAAATTGGGCAACAAAGGCGATGAATGCGCAATTTCTGCAATAAAAATGATCGATTTTATTTGGAGTTTAAAAAAATAGTTGTACCTTTGCATCGCAATCGGAAATAAAGGGCAAATACCAGAGTGGCCAAATGGGGCAGACTGTAAATCTGCTGTCTTTCGACTTCGGTGGTTCGAATCCATCTTTGCCCACAAAATTTCTAATGCGGAAGTAGCTCAGTTGATAGAGCATTAGCCTTCCAAGCTGAGGGTCGCGGGTTTGAGTCCCGTCTTCCGCTCCATCAAAAAGAGAATCTAATAGTTTAGATTCTCTTTTTTTATTTATTCCACACCAAAAAAGGTTATCTGGATTAAATACAATAATTTATGAATTGTATTATCTTTGTAACCCAAATTCAAGATAACAAACATCATGAACAAGCAACCACTCCTAGGGATGACTCTCAGCGAATTACAAGATATAACTCGTAATCTGGGAATGCCCAAATTTACTGCGAAACAAATAGCAACATGGATCTATGATAAAAGAATAGATTCTATAAACGAAATGACGAATCTTTCGTTGAAGCAACGAGAGAAGCTAAATGAAGAATATGAGATTGGTGCAAGCGCTCCTATTGAAGCAATGCGTTCTGCAGACGGTACTATAAAATACCTATTCAGAACTCCAGATAATAATTTTATTGAATCAGTATATATTCCAGATGATGATCGTGCAACGCTATGTGTATCTTCGCAGGTTGGTTGCAAAATGAATTGTAAGTTTTGCATGACTGGCAAGCAAGGTTTTACTGCAAATCTTAATGCTAACCAAATTATTAATCAAATTTATTCTATTCCAGAAAGAGAGAAGCTAACTAATATAGTGCTAATGGGAATGGGAGAGCCTCTCGATAATTTGGATGAAGTACTTAAAGCTCTAGAAGTTTTAACTTCTGATTACGGCTATAAATGGAGTTCAAAACGAATAACAGTATCTACCGTTGGTTTACGTAAAGGACTCAGGCACTTTCTGGAAAAAAGCAATTGCCATTTAGCCATTAGTATTCATTCACCACTTCCAGCTCAACGATCAGATTTGATGCCTGCAGAAAAAGCTTTTTCAATAACAGAGATGGTAGACTTGCTTCGCAATTACGATTTTAGCAAGCAACGCCGCCTTTCCTTTGAATACATTGTATTTAAAGGAGTAAACGATTCTCTTATCTATGCAAAAGAACTGGTAAAGCTTTTAAGAGGACTGGATTGCAGGATAAATCTTATTCGTTTCCATGCGATTCCTAACGTTGACCTGAATGGTGCTGATATGGATACAATGATAAAATTTCGCGACTATCTTACAGCACATGAACTTTTCACAACAATACGTGCATCACGTGGAGAAGATATATTTGCAGCTTGTGGTATGTTATCCACAGCAAAGGAACAAGAGAAAAACAGTTAAAAACTTTAATATTTCAATTTAATACTTTACCTTAGTTACCTATTTAAGTAAAAACGAATATCACAGATTAAAGAATGGAAGATAATAATAAAATACGTATTGGTATTACCCAAGGGGATATCAACGGTGTAGGATATGAAGTTATTTTAAAGACTTTTTCCGATCAGGCAATGCTTGAACTTTGTACTCCTATCATTTATGGTTCGCCTAAAGTTGCGGCATATCATCGCAAAGCATTGGACTTATCTACAAACTTTAGTATAATCAATACAGCTGCAGAAGCAGCACATAATAAACTTAGTGTTGTTAATTGCACAGACGATGAAATTAAAGTAGAGTTTACCAAACCTACCCCAGAAGCAGGTAAAGCAGCATATGAAGCTTTAGAAAAAGCTGTAGAAGAGTATAAAAATGGATTAATTGATGCAATTATTACTGCACCCATTAACAAAAACACCATTCAATCAAAAGATTTCTATTTCCCCGGGCACACAGAATACCTTGAAGATAAATTGGGCGAAGGAAATAAATCGCTAATGATCTTAATGAAGGATGATTTTCGTGTGGCATTGGTTACCGGACATATACCTGTAGCAAATATAGCGAAATCAATTACTAAGGAAAAGATCATTGAAAAAATAGAAATATTTAATCGATCTTTGAAACAAGATTTCAGAATAGACAATCCTCGAATAGCTGTACTAGCTCTTAACCCACATGCGGGAGATAATGGATTGATTGGTAAAGAAGAAGAAGAAATTATTATTCCCGCCATTAAAGAAATGTCCGAGAAAGGTATTCAGTGTTTTGGACCTTACCCAGCTGACGGATTTATGGGAGCCGGTAGTTTTACTCATTTTGACGGAATACTTGCCATGTATCATGATCAAGGATTAGCACCTTTCAAAAGTATTGCAATGGACGAAGGTGTAAATTATACAGCAGGACTTCCTGTAATAAGAACTTCTCCGGCTCACGGCACAGCTTACGACATTGCGGGACAAGGATTGGCTTCAGAAGATTCTTTCCGTCAGGCTATTTATGTTGCTATTGATGTATTCCGTAACCGTCGTTTTGATAAGGAAATACATGCTAATCCTCTTCGAAAGCAGTACTATGAGAAACGTGATGATAGCGACAAACTGAAGCTCGACACTATTGATGACGAAATTTAAAGATTAACAACAACTTATGAAATTTGCTATAATCTCTGCCGGAGAAGGTTCCCGTCTGGCACAAGAAGGGATAAAACAGCCTAAGCCTCTGGTTCCTCTTAATGGCATGGCTATGATTGATCGTCTCATAGATATTTTTATGAAGAATGATGCAACTTCCATTGCTATTATAATCAACAACGAGCACGAGCAGACAAAGAAACACCTGGCAGAACTGCAAAAAAAATATCCACTGGAGATTATTATTAAAAGTACTCCTGGATCAATGCATAGTTTTTTTGAACTGATGCCACTGCTCAAAGACGATAAATTTTGTTTAACTACTGTTGATACAATATTTAATGAAGCCGAATTTACTGCATATATAGAAAACTTCAAAGCATCTGAAGATGACGGTTTTATGGCTGTAACAGATTATATTGATGATGAAAAGCCATTATTTATTACAGCGAACGATTCACTTGATATTACCGGATATTACGATACAAAAACACCCGAATGCAATTATATTTCGGGCGGTATTTACTGCCTTACTCCGTCTTGTCTTGAAACCTTGCAACATTGTATGGATAAAGGGTTAACCAGAATGCGACAGTTTCAGCGGGCATTAGTAGAAGAAGGCAAAAAACTGAAAGCATATCCTTTTAGTAAAATTCTGGATGTAGATCATGCAGAAGATATTGCAAAAGCAGAAGCTTTTCTTAAAGAGCCTTTTCCTATTGTCGGTATAGATCGAGGAAACAAATATTCTCCAAATAAGGCTGGAAGTGATGCATTAATATTCAGTAGAGTAAAAGAGAGTCTTGAAAAACGCGGTTATAGAGTACGCACATATACAGAGAGTCATTTTATTGATCAGCCAATGTTTGCACCTGTAGTTTTTACAATGGCTCGTAGCAAGATGATGCTGGATATTCTTGATTTACTAGAGCAAGAAGATGCACTGATTATCAATTCTCCCAAAGGTATACGAAATTCCGGAAGATTAGAAATGACATCTTTATTACTCTCCGCAGATATTCCATCCCCAGTTAGCACGATTCTTTTTACTAATAAAGATATCGAAGAACAAGAAGTTCCAAGCTTTCCATTCTGGATTAAACGTGGAGATGGACATGCACTGGTTAAAGAAGATGTTAGTTTTGTACAAAACGAGCAAGAAGCCTCTGCAGTTTTATGCGATTTCAATAACAGAGGTATTAAATTGGCTGTGGCCAACGAACATCTGGAAGGAGATTTAATTAAATTATATGGTGTAGCAGAAAATAACTTCTTTTACTGGTTCTACCCCTCCCCTACGGTCAACAGTAAATTTGGCCTGGAAGCAATTAATGGAGAAGCAAAAGGCTATCCTTTCTCAGAAGAAGAATTAAAAGGTTATTGTGAGGAAGCAGCCAATAAGCTTGGACTTTCTGTTTATGGAGGAGATTGCATTGTTTCTTCAACCGGAGAAATACGAATTATTGATTTTAATGACTGGCCCAGCTTTGCACCATGCAGCAACCAAGCAGCAGAAGCTATTGCCGATCTTATAGTAAAAAAGATGCAAGATGGAAAAAGAAATTAGAAAAATGGAGCTGGAAGCTTCATTAAAATCGCTGGATACCGAAGAATTCATTGATATTCATTTTTACCGACCAATAGGATATCGTTGGGCTTTATTTTTCAAACGATTAGGAATTTCTCCAAATACCGTTACTGTAGCAAGTATATTTCTTGGAGTTGCTGCAGGAATTCTTTTTTATTTCGAAGATATTAAGATGACGCTCTGCGGAATTTTTTTATTAATATGGGCTAATTCTTATGATAGTGCAGACGGACAACTAGCTCGCCTTACCGGACAAAAATCCGAAATCGGACGTATTCTTGATGGCGTTAGCGGTGATTTTTGGTTTATTACAATTTACGCCTGCATTTGTTTACGCCTCACTCCGGAATGGGGAATATGGATTTGGTTGTTAGCTGCAATTACTGGATTCTTTCATAGCAAGCAAGCTGCGATGGCCGATTACTACCGCAATATTCATTTGTTTTTCCTAAAAGGAAAAGCCGGAAGCGAACTCGATAATTCAGCTCAACAGAAAGAATTATTTAAATCACTGTCATGGAAAAATGATTTTATCAGAAAATTATTTATATTCTTCTATAAAGATTATACAGCTTCTCAGGAAAAATTAACTCCTAAATTTCAGTTACTATTCAACAGTATAAAAGAAAAATACGGAGATAATATACCCCAAACTTTTAAAGATGAATTTAGAGCTTTAAGCAAGCCATTGATGAAATACACCAATATATTATCATTCAACACCAGAGTTATTGCTTTGTTTATCAGCCTTCTCATTAACAAACCGTGGATCTACTTTGTATTCGAAATAACGGTACTCAATATCTTACTAGTATATATGATAATGAGCCATGAATCATTCTGTGGTATGTTAAATAAAAAAACATCTTAATATCTTTTAGTGTGAATAACAACTATCGTAACATATTCTTTTTAGTTGGTATAATTGCTATCGTAATTATGTTCTCCACTTTTGACATGAAGTTTGATGAACTTTTAAGCAATTTAAAAAGAGCAGGATTATGGTTTCCGATAGTAATGTTATTATGGGTGTTTATTTACATGATAAATGCACTTTCCTGGTACATGATCATTAATGATGATGGAACAAGAAAAGTACCCTTTCTAAAAGTATATAAATATACAATTACAGGTTTTGCGCTTAATTATGCTACTCCAGTGGGATTAATGGGAGGCGAACCTTACCGAATTATGGAATTAACCCCCTACGTTGGAGTTAGTAAAGCCACATCTTCCGTAATATTATATGTAATGATGCACATCTTTGCACATTTCTGTTTCTGGTTTTCATCCATTTTTCTGTTTATTATTCTTTATCCGGTAAATATACCGACTGGAATTATGCTGATCTTCGCCACTATTTTTTGCCTTTTTTTTATTTACTTTTTTGTTAAAGGGTACAAAAATGGAATGGCAGTAAAGGCACTTTGTCTATGTAAAAGAATTCCTTTCCTTAAAAACTGGGCTATCCGCTTTGCAACAGAAAAGAAAGAAACTCTAGAACGAATTGATAGCCAGATTGCAGATTTACACAAACAACGAAAAAAGACCTTTTACACCTCTTTATGCCTGGAATTTACAACCAGAATTATCGGTAGTCTGGAAGTTTTTTTCATTCTAAAGATTCTTACTCCTGATGTTAATTTTCTGAATTGCATTCTCATTATGGCGTTTACAACGTTGTTTTCTAACTTATTTTTCTTCTTGCCCATGCAATTGGGAGCACGAGAAGGAGGAATGGCTATTGCAACCGGAGAATTAGGATTGACAGGAGCCTTCGGTATATATACAGGTTTAATAACCAGGGTACGAGAACTAATGTGGATAGGTATTGGTATGCTGCTAATGAAGGTAGGCAATAAAAACAAGATACTCTCAAATAATAATATAAATGAAACAATTCAATAATATAAAAGGAATAATTTTCGATTACGGAGGCACAATTGATACAAATGGAAAACATTGGGCCGAAGTACTATGGAGCAGATATAAAGGACTAAATATTCCTGTAAATAAAGAAGAGTTTAAAAAGGCGTACATACATGGTGAACGAACATTGGCTACTCAGCCATTAATTAAGCCATCTCATGATTTTTATGACGTTTTGCTAATTAAAGCAAAAATTCAAATTGAATATTTAATTCAGCAAGGTTTTCTATCAAGCTCAGAACAAACAGATAAGTACCCTGAAGAGATAGCTAAAGGCTGTTATAACTTTGCCAAAGAGGTGGTCAATAAGTCCCTTTTTGTAGTCAAAAGGTTATTAAATAAATATAAATTAACTCTTGTTTCGAACTTTTACGGAAACATCAATAAAGTACTGGAAAACTTTGGTTTACTTTGTAATTTTAGTAGCATAATTGAATCTGCTGTTGTTGGAGTGAGAAAGCCCGATCCGGCTATTTTTACTCTGGGTGTTCGTGAGCTTGGATTTGAAGCACATGAGGTTGTTGTAATTGGCGATTCTTTTTCAAAAGACATTATTCCCGCAAAGGCCGCAGGTTGTCGTACCATTTGGCTAAAAGGAGAAGGATGGGGTGAAGAAACAGATGATTCTGTTCCTGATGCTATTATCACAGACTTGGAACAATTATTAAATATATTATAATTTTTAAACCTAAAAATAGAAAAATATAGCCCACTAAGCTATAAAAGAATTGTAGTTATGGAAAATGTAAATGTAAAACCGGCAACGGGGAAACTAGGTGTATTGTGTGTAGGTTTAGGTGCAGTTACTTCTACTTTTATTGTAGGAACATTAATGGCTCGTAAAGGTTTAGCTAAACCTGTTGGTTCACTTTCGCAATTGGCTACTATGCGTGTAGGAAAAGGAAAAGATAAGCAATATAAGAAAATTACTGAAGTAGTTCCTTTAACTGACTTAAATGATGTAGTATTTGGCGCATGGGATATTTTTGCCGATAATGCTTATGAATCAGCTATTCATGCAGAAGTTCTAAAAGAAAAAGATATCAATCCTGTAAAGGATGAATTGGAAGCAATCAAACCAATGCCTGCCGTATTCGATCAAAATTTCGTTAAACGCTTACATGGAACACACGTTAAACCAGAAGCTTCACGTTGGGATTTAACTGAACAAGTTCGTGAAGACATCCGTAACTTTAAGGCTGCAAACAATTGCGAACGCGTTGTTGTTATCTGGGCTGCAAGTACAGAAGTTTATTTGCCATTGAGCGACGAACATATGACTCTTGCTTCTTTCGAAAAAGCAATGAAAGAAGACAATAAAGAATTAATTGCTCCAAGTATGTGTTATGCATACGCTGCTGTTGCAGAAGGATGTCCTTTCATTATGGGTGCACCTAATTTATGCGTTGACACTCCAGCTATGTGGGAACTTTCTAAGAAAACAAGTACTCCTATTGCCGGAAAAGACTTCAAAACAGGACAAACATTGATGAAAACTGTGCTTGCTCCAATGTTGAAAACTCGTATGCTTGGTCTTGACGGTTGGTTCTCTACAAACATCTTAGGAAACAGAGACGGTGAAGTTCTTGACGATCCAGATTCATTCAAGACAAAAGAAGTTAGTAAGCTTTCTGTTATCGAAACAATCCTTGACGGAGAAGAACATCCTGAACTTTACGGAAATATCTTCCACAAAGTTCGTATCAACTATTATCCACCACGCAACGACAACAAAGAAGGATGGGACAATCTTGATATTTTCGGATGGATGGGTTACCCAATGCAGATCAAAGTAGATTTCCTTTGCAGAGACTCTATTCTTGCTGCTCCACTTTTGCTTGACCTTGTATTATTCTCTGATCTTGCAAAACGTGCAGGACGTTATGGCATACAAGACTGGTTGTCATTCTACCTAAAGAGCCCAATGCACGATTTCGAGCACAAACCAGTTCACGACTTATTCCAACAATTCACAATTTTGAAAAACAATCTTCGTGAAATGGGTGGATATGAAGCTGACGAATGCGTAGACTAATATTTTACTAAGAAATAACTTAAGCGGATAGTGCTGAACAAGCACTATCCGCTTTTCTTTTTAACCTTATTTCTGCCAAAACTGCTTGTAAGCTCAAAACAAATTTGTAATTTTGTCATATAATTAAAGGAAATATGACTAGATCTGAGATTCAACAAGTAAAGCAACGATTCGGTATTATCGGTAATACGGAAACACTGAATAGAGCCATCGATATTGCTATCCAAGTGGCTCCGACCGATTTATCTGTATTAATCACAGGAGAAAGCGGTGTTGGTAAAGAAAGTTTTCCTCAAATTATACATCAGTACAGCCGTCGGAAACACGGTCAATATATAGCAGTAAACTGTGGAGCTATTCCTGAAGGAACTATTGATTCTGAGCTTTTCGGACACGAAAAAGGAGCTTTTACAGGAGCTATAGGCGAACGTAAAGGTTACTTCGGTGAAGCTGATGGCGGTACTATATTTCTTGATGAAGTGGGAGAATTACCTCTCCCAACCCAGGCACGCCTGCTACGAGTACTGGAAAGTGGCGAATTTATTAAAGTTGGCTCATCGAAAGTGCAAAAAACAGATGTACGCATTGTTGCGGCTACAAATGTAAACCTGCGCGAAGCAATTTCTTCGGGAAAATTCCGTGAGGATCTTTATTACAGACTAAACACAGTTCCAGTGCAGATTCCTCCTTTGCGCGAACGCCCTGAAGATATTGTACTTTTATTCCGCAAATTTGCTTCAGACTTTGCCGAGAAATATCGCATGCCAGCTATTCAATTATCCGAAGATGCTAAACGAGTACTGGTATCTTATTCCTGGCCTGGAAATGTGCGACAGCTAAAGAATATTACAGAACAGATATCAATTATTGAAACAAACCGCGAAATTACCCCGGCTATTCTTCATACTTATCTTCCTGAACAACCAGGAGAGAAGTTACCTATGCTTTTTGGAGGCAAACAGCAAGGCAAAACTTTTGAAAGCGAACGGGAAATTCTTTATCAGGTATTGTTCGATATGCGACAAGATGTTACAGAACTAAAGAAACTGGTACATGATATTATGACGGATAAGGCACAACCTGTTGCAACACAAACAGTAGTCAACCATGTACCTACCATCAATATTCCTTCAAACAACAATATTTCATCCGTACACTCAATTAACGTGGAAGATGATATTCAGGATACAGAGGAATATGTGGAAGAGTCTCTTTCTTTAGACGATCTTGAAAAGGAGATGATTAGAAAAGCACTGCAAAAGCATCATGGTAAACGTAAAAACGCAGCTAAAGATTTAAATATCTCCGAGCGCACACTATACAGAAAAATAAAAGAATATGGATTGGATAAATAAATTAAAACAACCGCTCGCTTTACTATCATTGCTTATATTGATGAGTTCGTGCAAGATTGGATATAAGTTTAACGGTTCGTCTATCGACTATACCAAGATAAAGACTATATCTATCGCAACCTTTCCTATAAAGTCAGATTACGTATATGCACCATTGGCTACTAAATTCAATGACGATTTAAAAGATATCTTTATCCGTCAGACTCGTTTGAGCCTTGTTCCACGTAACGGAGATTTAAACATTGAAGGAGAAATTACCGGTTACCAGCAACTAAATAAAACCGTTAAAGCCGACGGATATGCATCTGAAACAGAGCTTCGTATCACTGTCGTTGTACGTTTTGTCAATAACAAAGATCATTCGCAGGACTTAAACGACCAACAATTCACGGCTTTCCGGAATTATAACTCATCTCTGATGCTGACGGCTGTTCAGGATCAGTTGATTGCTGAGATGACAAAAGAAATAACAGAACAGATTTTTAACGCTACAGTAGCAAACTGGTAATTTCAATGAACGCTCAGAATCTGCAACAATGGATTTCTCATCCCGAAAGTCTTAATAGAGATACGCTTTACGAGCTGAGAACAATACTGGCACATTACCCGTATTTTCAATCAGCCCGATTGCTTTATCTAAAGAACTTATATTTACTCCACGATCTTTCATTTGGTCAGGAGTTACGAAAAGCAGCACTTTATGTTGCCGATCGTCGTGTTCTTTTTAACTTGATAGAAGGAGATAAATACGTTATTGAGCCAAAGAAAAAAGAAGATCCTTCTTTAATGAATGATGAGCCAAATCTGGATCGTACATTATCACTCATTGATTCATTTCTTTCATCACTGCCGGAAGAGCCGCTTCCTGTAAAAATGGAGTATGATTTATCGACTGACTATACAACTTATCTTCTTCACGAAGACAGCGATATTACTCCTGATGAATCTACCGATAAAAAAGAAGTACCAACGCCTAAATTAAGAGGTCAGGAATTAATTGACGGATTCATAGAGAAAGCAGAGAACGAGGATATAACAAAATTGCAAATTTCGGAAGAAAAAGAAGAAAAAACTACTGAGCTCATAGAAAATGTAACTGATGAAAATGAGGACGATGAGAGTTATTTTACCGAAACTTTAGCAAAAATATATGTAAAACAACAAAGATATTCCAAGGCACTTGAAATAATTAAAAAATTAAGTTTGAAATATCCGAAAAAAAATGCTTACTTTGCAGACCAAATAAGATTTTTGGAAAAATTGATTATTAACGCTAAATCAAAATAACGAAATGTATTTATTATTAATTATCCTAATTGTCATAGCAGCAATACTATTGAGCTTTATTGTTTTGATACAAAACTCAAAAGGTGGAGGCCTTTCTTCAGGCTTTTCATCATCAAATCAAATCATGGGTGTTCGTAAAACGACAGACTTCCTTGAAAAAGCTACATGGGGATTAGCTGCTGCCATCGTAGTATTAAGTATCATTACTTCTTATACTATGCCAGCTAATACAGCTGAAGGCTCTGCTATTCTTGAACAAGCACAAAAAGAAGAAAAAACAAATCCGATGAATACACCGGCTGGTTTTGCAACTCCAAAGACAGAAACAGCACCTGCTGCTGCTCCTGCACAAGCTCCGGCTGCAGGTTCTTCAGAAGCTACTCCTGCTGCCGCTCCTGCTCAACAAGCACCTGCTAAACCTGCAAAATAAAAAGATTATCTAATAAAAGATATAAGGAAGAGGTAAGCTGTATATACAGTTTTACCTCTTTTTTTATTCTATCAACCAATAGCCTTATCTCCTTTTCTAGCTAAACCGCAAAGCTACCTTTCATTTGCATAAACTTTTGCTACGTATCAATCTATATAATAGCATACAAAACTGCACTGCAGTTCTCCTGCCATAAGATAATGCAGTTGACTACACGATTACTATTAAGGCCCTATGAAAACAATCGAACCTCCTGCCATAAGATAATGCAGCTTACTATCCTTTGAATATACCAGATAGTTCGTACCCTACAGAAGAGCATTTGCTTAAACATCAGTTGATTGAGATTATTTAATATGGAATAACTGGAAACTATAAAAAACATATCCAGGTATAAAAGAATTATTGTACAAAAGAATGTAATCTTCTGTACAAAAGAAATAATTCCCTTGTACAAAAGATTGCATTCTTTTGTACAAGGGAATAAAAAAACTCCCCGAAAGAATTATAATTCATTTCGGGGAGTTTCTGTTATATCTATTAATTACGCCTCACGTCCGTGGCAGTTTTTAAACTTTTTACCGCTACCACAAGGACAAGGATCATTACGTCCTACTGTTTTCTCTACACGAATTGGCTCTTTTTTAACCTCACGTGTATCATGCTGAGCTGCAGCTTGCTGATTAGGATCAGTTAAATCAGTCTTTTCAGTACGATACTTACTGTAATCCTGTTGAATTTCCGGAGCAGCCTGCTTTACTTCTTCAGGTTCCTGGAAAGGAATCTTACCACGCATTAAAGATGAAACTGTGTTGTTATTAATCTTATTAACCATCTCGTCAAACAAGTTCACAGATTCAAGTTTATAAATCAATAACGGATCTTTTTGTTCGTAGCTTGCATTCTGTACAGAATGTTTAAGTTCATCCAGTTCACGAAGATTTTCTTTCCAGCCTTCGTCAATGTTATGAAGAAGAATAGTCTTTTCGTATGCAGTTACCGCTTCTTTACTTTCATTTTCATAAGCTGCTTTCAGATTACAAGTGATGTTATACATACGCTTGCCATCTGTAATTGGAATAAGAATGTTTTCAAAACGATTACCTTGTTCTTCGTACACCTTCTTAATAACCGGATTGGCAACATTAGCCATACGTTCTGTTCTACGTTTAAAGGTAGCCATAGCAGCATCAAAAGTACGATCTACAAGCTTTTCAATTTTTGTATTTCTTGATTCTTCTTCAGTATAAGGAATATCCATTGCAAATGTTTGGAGGATTTCCATTTTAGAATCTTCGTATTCTTTACCTTCAATAGCGTTGGCACAACGATCCCATATCATATTTACGATATCCATACCAATACGTTCGCCCATTAAAGCGTGACGACGTTTAGTGTAGATTACTGTACGTTGTTTGTTCATAACATCATCATACTCAAGCAGACGTTTACGAATACCGAAGTTATTTTCTTCAACCT
Source organism: Bacteroides luti (assembly GCF_900128905.1). Classification (GTDB taxonomy): domain Bacteria; phylum Bacteroidota; class Bacteroidia; order Bacteroidales; family Bacteroidaceae; genus Bacteroides; species Bacteroides luti. Next base: position 64,197 of record NZ_FQTV01000007.1, on the reverse strand, counting down.
TCTTCTGAGCACGTTCTATTGAATTAGAGATCATTTTGTGTTCAATCATCTCACCTTCTTTGAATCCTAATTTATCCATTACTCCGGCAATACGATCTGAAGAGAACAAACGCATCAAATCATCTTCCAAAGAAACAAAGAATACTGAAGAACCCGGGTCGCCCTGACGTCCTGAACGGCCTCTTAACTGACGGTCTACACGACGTGATTCATGACGCTCTGTACCAATGATAGCCAAACCACCGGCAGCTTTAACTTCCGGACTTAACTTGATATCGGTACCACGACCGGCCATATTTGTAGCAATAGTTACTGTACCTTTAAAACCTGCCTGAGCAACAATATCAGCTTCCTTCTGGTGAAGTTTTGCATTCAACACGTTGTGTTCAATCTTACGCATGGTAAGCATCTTACTCAACATCTCAGAAATTTCAACCGAAGTAGTACCCACCAATACCGGACGACCAGCATTTACCAAAGATTCAATCTCTTCGATTACAGCTTTATACTTTTCACGTTTTGTTTTATATACGCGGTCGTTCAAGTCTTTACGGAGAATTGGACGGTTTGTTGGAATAACAACCACATCCAGTTTATAGATATCCCAAAGTTCACCCGCTTCTGTTTCGGCAGTACCGGTCATACCAGAAAGCTTGTGATACATACGGAAGTAGTTCTGTAAAGTAATAGTAGCAAATGTTTGTGTAGCAGCTTCAACCTTAACACGTTCCTTAGCTTCAAGAGCCTGGTGAAGACCGTCTGAATATCTACGACCCTCCATGATACGCCCGGTTTGCTCGTCTACAATCTTCACTTGTCCATCAATAACCACATACTCATCATCTCTTTCAAACATAGTATATGCTTTAAGCAATTGGTTGATGGTATGAACACGTTCTGACTTAATAGCGAAGTTAGTCATCAATTCATCTTTTCTGATCTGCTTTTCTTCATCGCCCAGATTTTCATTTTCAAGTTCTGAAAGCTGAGAAGCAATATCAGGCAACACGAACAATGTCGGGTCGGGAGAATTACCTGTAAGTAAGTCAACACCTTTATCAGTAAGGTCTACACTATTCAGTTTTTCATCGATAACGAAATACAATGGTTCAACAGCTTCAGGCATACGCTTGTTATTCTGTTCCATGTAGATTTCTTCAGTTTTAAGCATTCCGGCTTTAATTCCCGGTTCACTTAAGAACTTAATCAATGCTTTATTTTTAGGCAAAGCTTTATGACTGCGGAACAAAGCAAGGAAACCTTCTTCCTGATCTTTCTTATCTTCAGATGCAATTAAACGTTTTGCATCCGACAAATATTTTGTAGCTAATATTTTCTGTACATTAACAATCTTTTCTACTTCAGGACATAATTCCTCAAAAAGCTGATCTTCACCTTTAGGAACCGGACCAGAAATAATAAGAGGAGTACGGGCATCATCGATCAATACAGAGTCAACCTCATCGACAATTGAATAGTTATGCTGACGTTGCACTAAATCTTTTGGACTAACCGCCATATTGTCACGAAGGTAGTCGAAACCAAATTCGTTGTTTGTTCCGAAAGTAATATCAGCAAGATAAGCTTTACGGCGAGCATCTGAGTTTGGTTGGTGTTTATCAATACAGTCAACGCTTAATCCGTGAAACATGTATAGAGGTCCCATCCATTCCGAGTCACGTTTTGACAAATAGTCATTTACAGTAACCACGTGTACACCATTTCCGGTCAATGCGTTAAGGAATACCGGTAAGGTAGCCACCAAAGTTTTACCTTCACCAGTTGCCATTTCGGCAATCTTACCTTTATGAAGAACCACACCACCAAAGAGCTGAACATCATAATGGACCATATTCCAAGTTATTTCAGTACCTCCGGCAATCCAGTGATTCTGGTAAATAGCCTTATCTCCTTCAATACGTACAAAATCTTTAGTAGTTGCAAGTGTGCGGTCAAAATCGGTAGCAGTGACTTCTATCGTTTCATTTTCTGAGAATCTCTTTGCAGTTTCCTTCACAATAGAGAAAGCTACAGGAAGAACCTCATCAAGAGCTACTTCATATTTATCAAGAACAGCCTTTTCAAGCTTATCAATTTGCAAGAATAAATCTTCTCTTTCTTCTAGTTCTGTTGTTTCAACAGTAGCTTTCAGCTCTTCAATCTTTACTCTTTCTTCAGTAGCTGAATCGTATATATATTTCTTTAGTTCTTCTGTTTTAGCACGAAGCGCATCATTGTCCAGTTTTGCAACATCTTCATACGCTGCTTTTATCTTATCTACCCATGGTTGGATCTCTTTCATATCCCTAGTGGATTTATTACCAAAGATAGCACTTAAAAATTCATTAAATCCCATTTTATTTTTGTTGTTAAATCATTATTAATCTTGTTTTTATGGCTGCAAAGATACATTAAAATGCTGACTTATTTAATTATAGCCAGCTGTTTTTTTATCTTAATATATTTGCAAGAGGAGCAGAAGAGCAGCCATTCGGTGCTCTGATTCTCATAGAACGAGCAATAGTAGGCGCGAAACAGTCAATATTGACCGGAGTATTTATAATTTCAGGCTTTACATTTCCTCCTAAGAAAATAAGTGGAGAAGGAACATAAGCTTTACGTACAACTTTACTTTCTGAAGGAGAATCAGAATTAACAACAGTCCATCCCGGTAAAATTTCAAGAGTTAAATCACCAGAACGATTACGATTATATGAATTTCTCATCTTTTGAAGCTCGGGAGTCCAGGCTCCTTGCAACAATCGATAAGATGAATAGACTTCTTTTACACCACTAAACTGAATCAGGAAATCAGAAGCTTTGGCAAGAACGTCGTTTAAGTTCAGCTGCTTCTTTTCAATCAGTTTGTGATTCAAATATAATTGCAAGTCATTATGCGCTTCAATATACTGTCCTTCGCCATAAACAGCCATAAGATACATGTTAAGAAGTGCAGCGCAACGATCTAAATAAAATTCACCACCAGGAATACGGTATCTTTCCAGTTCAGGGCCTTCAGCATCCACATATCCGGTAGAATTAATGCAAAACAAAACATTGTTTAGCCCTACCTTTTTATCTATAATATCCAGAAGTTCGCCAATACTTTTATCTAGTCTCACGTAGGTATCCTGCATCTCCAAAGCGCACTCTTTAGCACTTTTATGATCGTAATTACCTGCATAATAAGTTAAAGAAAGTAAGTCGGGAGTTTCGTCCTGCCCCATAGTACTGTTTGCAAGTATATCTAAAAGGAAGTTGTTGATTTCTTCATTAATAAATGGACTTGTTTTCAGTTTTCTGAACTTACTTTTCTTTGCTTCATCAAAGTTATAAGAGAATGTTTCCTGAGCAAACTGAGACGTCAGGTATTTATAATCTGCAACAGGACGAGTTGGTGTCCAAACCATTCCGCTAATACGGAAATCAATAGCTTTCCTATCGTTATATTGACTTACAAACCAGGGGAAATCATTATAATAGGTAGATCCGCACCATTTGCCTGTATCATCATTCAACCAGAAAGCACCATTACCAGCGTGCCCTGCTCCAAAGATTGCAGCTTCGCGATATGGGGCAATAGAATAAACCAGACCTTTACCCTGAGTAGCAACTTTCAGTTCATCGGCAACGGTAGAAACCATTAGCTGAGAAGCAGAGGTTGTTTCGGTAGTGTAATTACCCATAAAATTGCGGTCATCCACGCAATTCTTTATCCGTAGTGTAGAAATATCAAGCCAATCCTCTCCTGTTATTCCATTAACAGTTGGAACTGTTCCGGTATAAAGAGCAGCAACAGAAGATGCCCTGTCCGGATTTGAAAAACCAAACTCTGCATTTCTGTATACCCGTCCATCTTTCCATAAGCGCTTAAAACCTTTTTCTCCATAAAGAGAAGAAAAAGCTTCAATATAATCGGTACGAAGCTGATCAACAGTCAGGCCAACAACAAGTTTAGGTGTTGTTAGCTGAGACGGAGTCTGAGCCTGGAGTCCCGTTATAGTTAGTACGGTTATTATTGATGTGAGTAAACTTCTCATTTATTTCTTTTGTAATTCAGACATACATAGTTCAAGGAACGTATCCACAAACAGAGTGCCAAAGGTACAACAGCTAAATTAATTTTTTGGGGTAGTAAGCAGAAAAACACTATAAAAAGTGTTAAAACCGCCAAATTAGCCAATTGATAAGGATCTTTCTTCCCTTTATATGCTTTCCAAAACATAAAAGGTAAATAAAGCAAATGCAAAGGATGAAAAACAATCAGCATATAATTAGGACTTACAGTAGGGTGTTGTGAGAAACAAACAAGAAAAGCAATGATACATCCTGCCAAACCTGCCATACTAAATAAGACAATATCTATTCCCCAGTAGCTCTTTTTCTTTTTATATCCATACGCTGTAATAAGTAACACCAAAACAAATAATACCCAGGCAGTTAATAAAGGAGATGGATATGACGATTCTACAGTTTTTTTATTGGGAGAACGATGAACAATTTCTTCTGCATTAGAAACCAGCATCCGTTCTTTTCCATCATTAGCTTTTATCTTAGCTCCCGTCAAAGCCTCTTTTAAATAATAAGGAGCAAACATCTTTAGTCTATAGTCAATAATTTCATCGGCTTTGCTTCCCAAGCACAAATCTATTCCAAACTCGGCCCAGTCGTGACCGGCAGTAAATTCATGAACAATGTCTCTGAATGATAATGGAGACGTATTTTTAGTGTAAGTAACTTTACCTTTAATACATTCTTCCACACGATCTCTTGGACGCGTGGAACAGTTATCAAAAAAGAAATTATAACGGTAAACTCTATTTTCAGGCAAATAATTCTTTTGCAGAATCTGGAACAATGCATCTTTTTCTTCTGGAAGCAGATTCAATGTCTGTTGGTAAACACTAGAATTACGTTCTGAATATTCTTGCTCAAAATAAAAGTAATCGGTAACACCTAGCTGATAGTCTGTTTCTCCTTTAATATATCTCCATATAAAATGAGGAGCATGAAAATCAAACATTCCGTAATTAAAAACCACATCCATGCCAGTCTTCATATTTTGATACCGCAAAGCAGTATGACCAAAGAGAGCATAAATCTCACTTCCAGGTGAGCAGGTCAGTAAACTTATACGAACAGAATCCTCAGATGAAGCCTTTGATTGAAAAGGAAAGACACACAACAAACTAATCAGACAAAAAGCATATTTAATATACGACTGCTTACAAGCTTTTATTACTTTTTTCATCACTACTTTATGAAATTTTTCCCGGAAAATTTTTCTTCCCATAATAACCATAGCAAGAAAATTAATCCATAAAATAAATATTTAAACAAAATATCGTGTAATATCTCAAAACTTTCGGGGTAAGATTTTATAAACAATGTTATAATACTAATGCGCATTACATTAAACAATAACAGAACTAAACTACCCATTAAGAAATAAATGAATCGTTTCCACCAGATTCCTCTACTGAAAAGGATCACAAGAAAAAGGATATAAAGTTGTTTAACTCCTGTACATCCCCATATAATATTTATTGCCGGACCACGCAATCTGTCAAAAGAAAGAAGCGTACGCGACTCTATATTTTTGTCACTTGAAGAATCCACATAATTCAAAAGACTTAGAGGCTGCCTGCAAACTAAATTTACAACCCAAAAACTAGCTAAAGCGGTCTTTTCAGTCCACGGAACAAACTTCGTCGTCACATTATTATTAAAGAAAGAAATGTATCTGCAATCTTTATTCTGACAATCAACATCTCCTACTCCAATGCCACGCCACACCTTTCCTTTTATATTAGCTATAACAGACGATGAACTATTCTTTGTTAGAATCCTATTACTATATTCCTTATTTTCAATTCCTGTATGAAAAGATATTTTCCAAGAAATATGAGCTATTAAAACAATAGTAATAAAGAGAAAAACTCCACGAAACGGTTCTAATCTTCTTTTCAAATCAAACAACCGTTTATTTGGTTTCACTCTCATATTTCATATATTTTGCGTGCAAAAATACGTTTATTTCTGATTAAACGAGACGAAATCTTTTTTTTTTAGTTATTAGATACAAAATTAATACTGTTGTTCTATTTTTTTTGGCTTACTTTGCAAGCTAAAAGAAGCAAGTGAATTTAATAATAGATATAGGAAACACAGCAGCTAAAGTTGCGATATTCAACAACAATTCATTAGTAGAAGTTTTTCGCAGCTCTAATCAGTATCTCGATTGCCTGCCGGAGATTCTTTGCAGATTCCGGATAAATAAGGGGATACTGGCGTCTGTTATTGACATAACTAAAGATGTTTCTGAGCAAATAAATGCACTCCCCTTCCCTATTCTCAGGCTAAGCCCGGAAACACCTATTCCAATAGAAAATTTATATCATACACCCGAAACTTTAGGCAATGACAGATTGGCAGCAGTAATAGGTGCTAACGAAATTTATCCTAAAAAAGATATATTGGTTATAGATGCAGGAACAGCTATCACCTATGATTTTATTGATGCAAAGGAAAGATACTTAGGAGGAAACATTTCTCCGGGTAAAAAGATGAGATTTAAAGCTCTTCACGAATTCACAGGAAAATTACCTCTTATAGATGAAGAAGGAATAAGAACGCCTCTGGGCGTGAATACTGAATCGGCTATCAGAGAAGGTGTTATAAAAGGTATAGAGTTTGAAATGGAAGGATATATTAATTCCTTAAAGATAAGCTATCCCGAACTTTTGGTCTTTTTAACAGGTGGAGATGCGAATCTTTTTGAAACCAACTTAAATAAAAGCATCTTTGTAGATACTTTTTTAGTATTAAAAGGTTTGAATAGAATTTTAAATTACAATAACAGTAATATCTAGAGCAAACAATATACTAGATATAAAAAGCAAAGAATATATTGCTTAGATAAGAAAGATAGAAACAATGAACCTACAGGATTTTATGTTAAAAATATATAGAAAGAATTATTTTATTATTAGAACAAGCATAACAATAGTTTGCTGTACTATTGCCACAATCCTTTTATTTTCTTCTTGTACAGAGAAGAAGCGTCCTTTAGCAGCTGCAATTACAAATAGAGATTCCTTACCTCTTATGAAAAGTCTAGATGTAACTACTTTAATTTCCGACTCAGGAATTACACGTTATCGTATCAAGACTAAAGAGTGGTTGATATATGACAAAAAGAATCCGCCATACTGGTCGTTTGAGAAAGGATTACTTCTTGAAAAATTTGATTCAACATACCATGTTGATGCCAGTATAAAGGCAGACACTGCATATTATTATTCTGATAAGAAGCTTTGGGAACTAAAGGGACATGTAGTTATTAAGAATGTACAAGGTGATAAGTTTAACACAGAGCAATTGTTCTGGGACCAAAACCTGGAAAAAGTTTATTCAAGTAAATTTATCCGAATTCAGAAATCAGACCGGATTATTACTGGTCATGGATTTGAATCTAATCAGCAGATGACAATTTACACCATTCATAAGACTAGCGGTTCAATACCGATTGAAGATAAGAAAGTAACCCGACCTGATACCATTATTGTGAAACACTAAAACTATGAACCTTATAATCTATATACTGATTGCAATATTCTTTTCTGTTTTTTTTTCAGGAATGGAAATTGCTTATACTTCAGCAGACAGGTTACGTTTAAAAACAGATAAGAGTGATAAAAATATAAATTTTAAAATTCTCTCTTTCTTTTTTACGAATTCAAAGAACCTTATTTCCATTATATTAGCTGGGAATTACATATCATTAGTAGTTTTCGGCATTTTGGTGGCTCTGTTAGTCAAAACGCATCTACTTATTAAACTTACCAATAGCGGCTTTTTACTCATTTTACTGCAAACTGTTATTGCTGTAATACTAATCCTGATAGCTAGTGAAATAATACCTAAGAGATTATTTAAAAGGTATGCAAACTCTGTTCTTTCATTTTTTGCAATTCCTTTGTTTATCTTCTATATCATACTTTATCCTGTATCAAAAATTTGTTCCGGATTTTCATACGTATTATTAAAGCTATTTGGAATAACAACAGGCAAAGAACCTGATAATAAGATTTTCGGAAAAACAGATCTTGATAACTTTATACAATCAAGCATTGATAAATCAGAAAACAGGAAAGAAATAGAAACTGAGGTGAAGATTTTTCAGAATGCACTAGACTTCTCTTCCATTAAAATACGAGATTGCATAGTGCCCAGACCGGAAGTTATCGCAATTGATCTGGATACAGATTTAGACACTTTGAAATCGAAATTCATCGAGTCTGGAATTTCTAAAATCATTGTTTATAAGGACAATATAGACAACATAATAGGATATATACATTCTTCCGAAATGTTTAGAAATGCAGAAAACTGGAAAAACTGCATTCAGCAGATACCTATTGTTCCGGAAACAATGGGAGCAAACAAGCTGATGAAACTTTTTATGCAACAAAAAAAAACATTAGCTGTTGTGGTAGATGAATTTGGAGGAACAACAGGAATTGTTTCGCTGGAAGACCTGGTTGAAGAAATATTCGGTGAAATTGAAGATGAACATGATACAACATCTTACATTGCCAAGCAAACAGACGACAACGAATATATACTTTCAGCCAGATTGGAAATAGAGAAAGCTAACGAAATGTTTAACCTCGGATTGCCTGAATCAGATGATTATATTACTATCGGCGGATTGATACTTAACCACTATCAAAACTTTCCAAAACTTCACGAAATAGTCAAAATCGGACGCTTTCAATTCAAGATTATAAAGCTTACTACTACTAAAATAGAGCTAGTTAAGTTGAAAGTGATAGAATAATTTATTTTTTTTCAAGAATAAATGAATGCGTATTAGCATTTTTTGTATCTTCGTGCACTTAACGTCTCAAATTAAGAATAAATAAATAAATAACAAATAAAAAGTATTAATTAAAATGGCAACGTTACAAAAAATCAGATCTAAGGGACCACTTTTGGTTATAGTGATTGGTCTCGCTCTGTTTGCATTTATTGCAGGTGATGCCTGGAAGATATTTCAGCCTCATCAAACAAAAGATGTAGGCGAAATAGACGGAGAGACTCTTTCAGCTCAGGATTACCAAAAATTAGTAGAAGAATACACAGAAGTCGTTAAGTTTTCAAGTGGCATGACTTCTTTAAATGATGAGCAAACAACACAAATCAAAGACGAAGTCTGGAGATCTTACGTTAACAATAAACTTATTGAAAATGAAGCTAAGAAATTAGGCTTAACAGTTTCTAAAGCTGAAATTCAGGCAATGATTGATGAAGGCTCAAACCCAATACTTCAACAAACTCCATTCAAAAACCAGAAAACAGGTCAATTTGACAAAGATATGCTGAAAAAGTTCCTGGTAGACTACTCAAAGATGGATAAATCTAAAATGCCAGCACAATATGCAGAATATTACGAATCAATGTTCAAATTCTGGACATTTGTTGAAAAGAACCTGGCTCAAAGTCGTTTAGCAGAAAAATATCAGAACTTAATTTCTCGTTCCTTAATCTCTAACCCAGTTGAAGCTAAAGCTGCATTCGAAGCAAGAGTTAATACTGCGGACTATTTAGTAGCAGCAGTTCCTTACACTTCTATTCAAGACGCATCTATTAAAGTTTCAGATTCTGAACTTAAGGATCTTTATAACAAGAAAAAAGAGCAGTTCAAACAATATGTTGAATCACGCAACATTAAATACATTGATGTTCAAGTTCTTCCAAGCAAAACAGATAAGGCTGCAATTGAAAAAGAAGTAAAAGATTACACAACACAACTTGCAAGTGTAGCAGGAGATTATACAACCTTTATCCGTACTACAGAATCTCAAGTTCCTTTTGCTGATTTATTTTATTCAAAAACAGCATTCCCAACAGACATTGCAGCTCGCGTTGATTCTTCTGCAATAGGACAGATTTACGGACCATATTACAATCAGGCAGATAACACATTCAATTCTTTTAAAGTGTTAGCTAAACAGTCTGCTGCCGATTCAATTCAGTTCCGTCAAATTCAGATTGCTGCAGCAACTCCTGAAAAAACAAAAGCTTTGGCAGATAGTGTATACAATGCTATTAAGTCAGGTAGCGATTTTGCAACTATCGCAAAGAAATACAATGGTACCCCAGAAGCACAATGGATTACTTCACAAGCTTACGAAGGTGCTTCATTAACAGCTGACAATGTTAAATTGTTCTCTACATTATTCAACTTAGGAGTTAACGAAACTGCTAATGTTGCTCTTCCACAAGCAAACATTATTATGCAGGTTGTTGATAAGAAAGCTGTAAAAGACAAATATAAAGTTGCTGTAATCAAAAAGACAGTAAACTTCAGCAAAGAAACATATAACAAGGTTTACAACGACTTTAGTCAGTTTATTGCTGCCAACCCAACTTTAGAAAAAATCAATGCAAATGCTGAAGCTAAAGGATACAAATTATTGGAAAGAAATGACCTTTACAGTGCAGAGCATACAATTGGCGGCATTAAAGGTACTCGTGACGCAATGAAATGGGTATTTGAAGCCAGCAAAGGTGATGTTTCTCAAATGTATGAATGCGGTGAAAGTGATCACTTGTTAGTTGTTGCTGTAACAGGCATCGTTGAAGAAGGTTACCGCCCTCTTGATGTTGTTAAAGATCAGTTGAAAGCTGAAATTATCAGAGATAAGAAAGCTGAAAAGATTATGGCTGATATCAAAGCTAAGAATCTGACAAGCTTTGAACAATGCAAGACTATTCCTAACGTAGTTACTGACTCAGTTAAACACGTTTCATTTGCAGCACCTGCATACGTTTCTGCTGTAAGAAGCAGCGAACCTGTATTAAGTGCTTACGCTTCAATTGCTCAACTTAACAAATTAAGCGGACCAGTTAAAGGTAATGCTGCAGTATTTGTATTCCAACCTTTCAACAAAGAAAGACTGAAAGAAGTATACAATGAAAAAGATGAAGAACAAAAAGTTAAGAATATGGCAGCAAGAACTGTCAGCAGATTTGTGAACGATCTTTATATCAAAGCAAATGTAAAAGACAAACGTTACTTGTTCTTCTAAGAACTGACAAGAAATTATTATAATATAATTTAAGGAGGGGGTGTCCAAGTATTTAGGACACCCCCTTTTTTCATAGATAATCAATCAGACAATTCTACCATAAGAGAACAAAATAAAATATAACATTTAACTTTAATTTATAGATAAATATTGTACTTTTGTTGAATAACTTAAGTAGAAAAGGCTATGAGAAAATTCCTTTATATAACACCTATTCTTCTTTCATTATTAGTTTGCTCATGTGTATCAATCAGTCAGATATCTATTGATAATCTTGAGCCGGCAAAAGTCAGTTTTCCGAAGGATATAAAAACTGTTGCAATCGTTAATAACACAATTACTGATAAGGAAACTAAAGTAACTGAAGAAAGAGGAGAATTAAACCAGCTTATAAGTACAAAATCCACTTTTCAAGGAAATGCTAAATTAACAACCGAAGCATTTGCAGAAAATGTAGCAAAAGCTAACTTTTTCGACGAAGTGATAATCTGTGATTCAGTCTTAAGAGAGAGAGATCTATTGCCACGAGAGTCTGAATTATCACAAAATGAAGTTAAGAAACTAACAACAGATCTTGGAGTAGACATGCTTTTTTCTGTAGAAAACGTTACTATAAAAACAGACCAGAGAACCTACTTTCTTGATAATATATTCCGAAGCACCATTGATGCCACAGTTGCACCAATGATAAAGGTATATCTTCCATCTCGTACAAAACCACTTTTTACTGTTTATCCTGAAGATAAGATATATTGGGATGGATACGGTCTATCTCCAACTATAGCAGAAAGAAATCTAATAACGAAAGACTCACTGATAAAAGAAGCTTCTGCATTTGCCGGAGAACTACCAACAAAAGTTATTTTACCAAGATGGGAAAAAGTTAACAGATTTTACTACACTTCCGGATGTCTTGAGTTAAGAGATGGCGGTGCACTTGTTCGTGAAGGTTCATGGGACGAAGCACTAAAATTATGGCAAACTGCACACGAAAAGAAAAGCAAAAAAATAAAGATGCGAACAGCTTTTAATATTGCTTTATATTACGAATTACAGGATAAAATTGAGCAAGCAATAGAATGGGCAAAAAAAGCCGATCAGCTAATTCGGGAGAAAGAAAACAAAAAAGAAAATATTGGTGAAGAGAAATCAACCCGACTCAACAGTAACGATTCACTAGATTACATTATTATTACAAGGTATTTACTGACACTGAAAGAAAGAATGAATGCTATACAAACATTAAACCTGCAAATGGAACGTTTTAATGGCAATTTTTAATAGATTTTATAGCATGATTAATTTTTTTTTGTACTTTTGGGTAAAATACTGAAAAGATAAATTTATCTATATATGAAATTAAGTGCACAATCGCAATCCCTTATAGAGTCGGCAATAAAAGAGGCTATCTGCCAATTTGCCGGAAATGATGAACAAACTATTGTTACAGATATTCATATACTTCCTAAACAAGATTCAGGTGAATTATGCATATTCAATGATGATGAGGAAGAACTATCTAAAGTTATAGTTGAAGAATGGGTAGAAAATGATACTGAAGATTTTTCTCAGAACGTAGAACGCATTCTCCGCGCTACTCTAAACAAATTAAAGGAAGCAGGAGTATTTGATAATCTAACTCTGCTAAAACCTTATTCAGTTGTTCTTGTTGACGAAGAAAAGGAAACCATTACAGACCTTTTGCTGATGGATGACGACACAGTATTAGTCAACGATGAACTACTAAAAGGACTAGATGAAGAATTGGATGAATTCTTAAAAAAACTACTGGAGGATTAATTCTCTTTTTAAGAATAGAATTGAAAAGGGCACCCATAAAGGTGCCTTTTTTGTTTCATCCCTCACTCCCTCACCTTTTCTCCTAACAAACTATACAACAACCAATTACAAGGTGATGGATTGATTTCTACCATCACCAAACCATCACCAAAAGGCATGAACCCTCACCTTTTTGAACACAATTGGTAGATTTCGGGCTTAATTTGTCTTGAGCAACAATACTGTTGAGTTTGATACTATTTGGTAAAAAACGACTCGAAAAGGTGAGGGACGACGCAAAAAGTGAGGGTTTGGTGAGAGTTAAAAAATCTACCATCACCAGGTAATATACTACATTTTAATGCATCATAAAAAAAGATGAGGGAGTGAGGGATGATTTTCGTTTTTCTATAAGATCGTACAAAAATACAACGAAAAAACATCCTGCCTGCTTTCAAAAATAACAGGCGGGAAGTTTGAAATATTATTCGCCAATAATTTTCAGTTATTCGCCAATGGATTTTATTTATTGACGAATAAATTGAAATCATACACCAATAATTTAATAATAGTTTTGCCTATAAGTAAAAAAAACGTGAATACACCCTACTAAGGCATATCCACGTTTATAATCGGTATATAATATTATTCGTTACTTATTCTCGAATCCTTCAATACTTTCCTTGAGAGATTTAATAATACTTTCGGCATCCGCTTGTTTCTTACGCTCCATTTCAATTACAGCAGCAGGAGCATTATTCACAAACTTCTCGTTGCTTAGCTTCTTAAGTACAGAGTTCAAGAATCCTTCCTGATACTTCAGGTCGGCTTTCAGCTTTTCAATTTCTGCAGCTACATCGATCATATCACCTAATGGCACAGCATATTCTGTTGTACCTACAATGAATGAAGCAGCACCGGCAGATTTATCTTCAACTGATTTTAAAGAAGAGAGATTACACATCTTGGAAATAGCCGGAGTCCAGTATGCAACAGGGTTCTCTCCAATTATTTCAAGTTCAAGTTGATTCTTCTGAGCAATGTTCTTTTGCATACGTATGGTACGAACACCCGCAATAACTTCTTTTGTAGCCTCAAATGAGCTTAATGTAGCTTCATTAGCTGCAGCATAAGAAGGAAGAGTTTGATTCATCAAGCTTTCTCCATCCTTACGATCAGTCAGACATTGCCACAACTCTTCTGTGATAAATGGCATGAATGGGTGAAGCAATCTGAGCAGATCATCGAAGAATTTCAAAGTAATCGCATAAGTTTTTCCATCAATTGGAGCACCATAAGCAGGTTTTATCAATTCCAGATACCAGGAAGAGAATTCATCCCAGAATAGTTTATAAACAACCATCAAGGCTTCCGACAAGCGGTATTTAGAGAACAAGTCTTCTACTTCTGCAATAGCCTTGGTCATTACATTCTGGAACCAATCAGCAGCCAATGTAGCCGCTTCAGAAGGAGCTATTGTTTCGTCTACTTCCCATCCTTTAATCAAACGGAAAGCATTCCATATCTTATTATTGAAGTTACGTCCCTGTTCGCACAACTGATCATCAAACAAAATATCGTTTCCAGCCGGAGCAGCAAGCATCATTCCCATACGAACGCCATCGGCACCGAACTTCTCGATCAAATCAAGCGGATCAGGTGAGTTACCCAATGACTTAGACATCTTACGACCTATCTTATCACGAACAATACCAGTGAAATAAACATTCTTAAACGGCAATTCTTTCTTGTATTCGTAACCGGCAATAATCATACGGGCTACCCAGAAGAAAATAATATCCGGACCAGTTACAAGATCACTTGTTGGATAGTAGTAGTTTATTTCTTCGTTATCCGGGTTATTAATACCATCGAACAAAGAGATTGGCCACAACCATGAAGAGAACCATGTATCAAGGCAATCTTCATCCTGACGAAGATCAGAAAGTTGCAAGTTGGCATCACCTGTCTTTACGCGTGCTAATTCAAGCGCTTCAGCTTCGGTTGCAGCAACTACGAAGCCACCTTTTGGAAGGAAGTAAGCAGGAATACGATGTCCCCACCACAACTGACGGGAAATACACCAGTCTTTCACATTCTCCATCCAGTGACGGTATGTATTTTTGAATTTAGCAGGATGGAACTTAATATCATCGTTCATAACTGCGTCTAAAGCAGGTTTTGACAAATCAGTCATCTTCAGGAACCACTGCATAGACAGCTTAGGTTCAATTACCACATTTGTACGTTCAGAGTAACCAACTTTATTATCATAAGCTTCTTCCTTTTCAAGCAATCCGGCAGCAGCAAGATCTTTAGAAATCTGCTCGCGAACATCGAAACGATCCATTCCAATGTACATGCCACCAGCTTCGCTGATTGTTCCATCCGGATTGAAAATATCTATTGTCTGAAGATTATATTTTTCTCCCAACATATAGTCGTTTACATCATGAGCCGGAGTAACTTTCAAACATCCTGTACCAAACTCGATGTCTACATAATCGTCCATAATGATTGGAACAGCACGGTTCACCAAAGGAACAATTACTTTCTTATCTTTCAGGTAGCTGTAACGTGGATCGTTAGGATTTACACAAACGGCGCTATCACCAAGGATAGTTTCCGGACGGGTTGTAGCTACTACGATATACTTGTTATCTTCGCCTTCAATCATGTAGCGGAGATAGAATAATTTGCTATGTTCTTCCTTGTAGATAACTTCCTCATCAGACAAAGCTGTCAATGCTTTCGGATCCCAGTTTACCATACGAACGCCACGGTAAATCAAGCCTTTATTATAAAGATCTACAAAGACTTTAAGTACGCTTTCTGAGCGTGATTCGTCCATTGTAAACGCTGTACGATCCCAGTCACAGGAAGCACCCAGCTTTTTCAACTGTTCAAGAATGATGCCACCATGTTTATCTGTCCATGCCCATGCATGTTTAAGAAACTCGTCACGGGTAAGATCTGTCTTTTTTATTCCTTCAGAAGCCAGTTTATTAACAACCTTTGCCTCTGTAGCAATAGAAGCATGGTCGGTACCAGGCACCCAGCAAGCATTTTTTCCTTCCATACGTGCACGACGAACAAGAATATCCTGAATAGTATTGTTCAGCATGTGCCCCATATGCAGTACACCTGTCACGTTAGGAGGAGGAATCACGACTGTATATGGTTCACGACCATCAGGTTTTGAACTAAATAATTTGTGATCCAGCCAATACTGGTACCACTTATCCTCAACATCAGCGGGGTTGTACTTACTTGCTAATTCCATATTATATTTTGATAATTTATTAATTCATTGAATATTGCCCGCAAAATTAATAAAAAAAGACGATTAACTGCGAAAGAAATAGCTACTTTTGCTCTTGATTTAAAGAATTACAGACATGCATACTAGAAAAGAACAAATGGAAGCCTTTGGCCGCTTTCTGGATATCCTTGATGAACTTCGTGTAAAATGCCCCTGGGACAGGAAACAAACAAACGAAAGCTTAAGGGCAAATACAATTGAAGAAGTTTATGAATTGAGTGATGCTTTGATGAAAGGCGACAAAAAAGAGACTTGCAAAGAACTGGGAGATGTATTGCTTCATGTTGCATTTTATTCAAAAATAGCATCCGAAACGGATGATTTTGACATAAAAGACGTTTGCGACAGATTGTGTGAAAAACTTATCTTTCGTCATCCGCACGTGTTTGGAAATGAGGTTGCAGAAACATCCGGACAGGTCTCACAAAACTGGGAACAGCTAAAATTAAAAGAAAAAGGTGGCAATAAATCAGTTCTAAGTGGAGTGCCAGCCTCTCTCCCATCGCTAATCAAAGCATATAGAATTCAAGATAAAGCACGAAATGTAGGATTCGATTGGGAAAAGAAAGAGCAGGTATGGGATAAGGTAAAAGAAGAATTTGATGAACTGCAAACCGAAATTTCATCCATGGATAAAGATAAAATAGAAGCAGAATTGGGTGATTTACTCTTCAGCATTATCAATGCAGCCCGTCTTTACGGAATAAATCCCGATAATGCACTTGAGCGTACTAACCATAAATTTATCCGTCGCTTTACTTATTTGGAAGAAAATACCATAAAACAAGGTCATAATCTGAAAGATATGTCTCTTGAAGAGATGGATAAATACTGGAACGAGGCAAAGAAAAAAGGATTATAACATTATATATAAAACAAAATGACCCGATGCATGATTTTTAAATCAAACATCAGGTCATTCCCCCCTTAAACTAAATCCTATTTATAACTATTAACCTTCATTATTGTAGAAAGAATCCTTTGTTTCAATTCCTCCTTTTCTGTGGAACTAATGCCCGGCTTATCATCCTCATTTAAGAGTATCTGTCTCGCATTCCGTGCCAAAGATTCCTTTTCGGGATTACATTTAAAATAATCATCCCAATGCTTCTTCAATGAAGAAGTCTGCTCGAAAACATAACAAATAAAACTATCATTTGTTAAGAAGTCTTCTATATTGTTAAGTTTATCTTTTCCCACTTTATCATATAATTTATTGATATAATAAAAAAACGAATAAAGAGAGAAGTTGTACTCATTATATTCTATAAAAATATATTAAACAGCAATACTTCTGAGTTTTAATATTCCACGATGAATTAAATTTCGCACTGACTGATAATTCATATCCATCAACACGCAAATATCCTCATACTTTTTTTCTTCGATATAATACAGTGTCAGAGCCTCTTTTTGTCTTGGCGGAAGCTGATTTAAAAGGTATTTCACCTTTTCATTTGAGACACAATCCATCTCAAAGTTAATATAGTCGTCTTCCACATTTTCTGAAGCCACAGGATTTAATTCCTCAACAGCCTGATCTGAGTAATTAATTCTTTTGCGGCTTTCATCGCACAATTTATTTTTCAATGAAATGAATAGATATGATTTAAAATTTGCTATTTCACTAAGATCTTCGCGTTTACTAAAGATCTTAATAAAGACATCGTGAATGCAGTCTTTTAAAAGCTCTTTATCTGTGGTTAGGCGACAACCATAATTAAAAAGCATATTCACGTGCAAATCGTATAATCTGGAGAATGCTTTAACATCTCCTGATACTAAAAGGGAGAGTAACTGCGACACTTCAGTATCGACACTTATACAATCCATTCTATTCTCATCTTGTTCCTTCATGATATTCTTTAAAAAATTAAGCATTGCCCCCTTGAAGAGACAATGCAAAACTAAAGCTATGAAGGGTTTTATTTAGGGAATATTTGATTATAGAATAGAAATAATTGATAATCTGCTTTACAACATATTTATGGCAAATATTCCCATTTTTTCAATTCTATAAAGCCTTAAACCAATATACAGAAGGAGCATTAGAATTTCCTTTAAACTGGTAAGAATCACCACCTTTCAACTTCTTAACAAGAGTTGTAACTTTACCACTCTTTATATCAATTTGTTTAAGTGAATATGTACCGGCAGCCAGTGGTAAAGCAAAATTTTCTTTCGATTGGGAATAAACAATCACTCCCAAACCGGTTTTTTCCAATTTATAATATCCATCTGTACCTGTTTTTTCTACATGCATTTTTGCTGCATCATTTAAAAAAGAAGGATCATTTATACCTGGTAACACTGGTAAAGATCCTCCGGCCATAAATACAGCCCATGCCATATCAGGATAATTCTGAGCATAAAAAGTCACAGCTTTTTCCGGATACTTTTCTCTGTATTCGCTAACAGCTTTATAAGCTTCATTGAAGGTTACCTTGCCAACTTTCATCTGACGTGCATGTTGTCTTGGAGCTAAATTCTTTCCACCTTCGGGAGCATAAGTTGTTCCATCACTTTTATAATGCCAGTATCTTATATCTATAATATCAACCAAAGCAGAACGCTTTTTGTCTTTAAGGATAGCATCCTGAACATCTTTTGTTGTACTAAGAGCAACTGTTGCATGCTTACCTGTTTCCTTTTCCCATGCACCAATTTCATCCAACCAGAATTCAACAAAGTGAAGAGGACCAGTAAATTCTGCACTAATTAGCTGAACCACGTTCTTATTATCTGCAAAATTATTCAGACACTGACGAATGTATTTTTTATGAAGTTCTCTTCTTACAGGATGAGATATGTCATAAAAACGGTCGGCCATAAATATTCTCTTATCACCTGTAAAAGGAACTGGTTCCGGAAAATCAGTGTCATTAATATTATTAGCTGAACGCCATGGACAATCTACCCAGTGTGCACCAGCTTCAAGAATATTGTGCTGGAAATAATTTTCATGGAAAAGAAGTAATCCTTCCTTGTCCGATTGATTAGCAAATTCTTTCAGTCGTCCCCAATACCATGCATTAGGTTTGGTTAAATCGTATTTTGACAATCCTTCCCAAGCAGAACTTTCACCACTTCGTCCAAATGGCTGTTCATAGAATGGTCCCCATACATCTCCTGTTCTACGGCGGGTACGTTCATGGTCGTCTCTTCTTCTGTCGTACCACAATCCATAATTATGATCTAATACAGTTATCTTTTCATTCTTCATGAAGTTCACAACAGAATCAATACGATCGGTAAGACCTAATCCTTCTCTTCCCGGAACAAATCTGGTAATATGTGGTTTTGCCTTATCCAGATAGTTAGTTCTCAGTTTACCACTCCACCAAGGTACTTCAAAACGATTACCTGTAAGAAGCTCATTGTTTACTACTATTCTACCGTCTTCAACTGACATTGTTTTCATTGAAGGAGCTTTTTCCTTTTCTACCTTTAGTGATGAAGCCAGTTTTAGTTTATTTTGATCTGCAGATACCAAAAGTGTATCTTGTTCAATCCAATGACGCAGTGTCAGTTTTGGAGTATAAGCTTGTTTTGCCATTTCTGCTGCAACAGCAAGAGTAGGACTACTGGAAGCTTCAGTACTAACTGGCAAAATACGAGCTCTTTGAGAACAATCTTTGCCTAGTCGTTCTGCCAATTGAGAATAGAAAATGCTTCTTGGCTGAATATGGTTATTTGACTCATTCCATTCACCATCTCCTGAGAATTGAGCCCAGCATCCGTATGCTCTGTTCATTGCATCTTTTGCAGGAGAATAACATTCTATTTCAGCCGCAGAACATTGCCAAAAAAGACTGTTTGATGTTCCCCAGCCTGCACCATTGAAATCTTGTCCCATATTCTTGAACGAAAGATTATTGCCATCAACATTAACTATATCAAACAATAATCCGCAAGCCCAGCTATCGATAGCTCCACTAAAACCGAAAGATTCTTTTGATTCACATTGCACAAAGGCATTTGGTCCGGGAGCACAGTAACCAGCTCCGAAATCGTGAATACCATGTTCTGAATAGCAGCGTTGGAAAAGAGTTTGTTGTCCCATTGTGAGGAAAGTATTTCGGCGTAATCCTCCAATTTCAGAAACCGGGTCAGTTGAGATACAATCTTCTACTGTTACTTTTGATGCTGTTCTTTGAACAAATACAGCGCTTCCGGCAAAATATCTGAATGAAGCATGACGAACCCAGCAATTCTCAGCATTTTCAATGGATACACCAGTCCAGCAATGATCTTCATCTTTCGGATATTTTTTATTATACTCAGATTCAAAAGAGATATTTTCTACACCAGAATCAGAGATACGACCATTCCAATGATATAACAACACCTGAGCTTTACCCTGTTGAGCATCAACAGCCATTGTTAACGGAACATCCAATTCTACATTTCCATTATTCAAACTGGAAATTGTTCTGTCCCAATACATTTCAATATCACCAGCTTTCCAGCCTAAAGCAGTAATGCCTCCACCAAAATGCTCGCAGCCTAAACTTTCAATCCATTTGGTTGTTGAAGGACGATAGATCATCACTCTATCTCCTTTTTTCAGTTTAGAAGTTGAAGCTACAGCAATTGTACGTGAATTAACAGGAATATAAGAAGATGTAACTGAAAGTGTATCAGTCACAGAAAAATCATTTTTTCCTTCGACATAAACCACAGCACCTCTATCTGAGCCTCTTTTAACTAAAACAGTCTGGTTTTTGTCAGCTCCGCGTAACACAACACCCGATTTAGAAATGAGCAGAGATTTATCTAAATGGAAAACACCTTTACCTAGTAAAACTGCTCCTCTGAATCCATTTTTGTCAGGAGCCAAAGAAGAAACATAATTTATAGCTCTTTGAATTATTGAAGAGCAATCGCCTTCCTGACTAGAGACAACTATTTTATTAGGCACCTCTGGTATATCTTTCTCTGAACTACGATATCCACAATAGGAGAAATCAAGAACTCTATTGTTTTTATCATCTACATTATAGGAAATTTTACCATCTTTCAATGTCATTGAAGTCTTTTGAGCAAAAAGACTTTGCACTGCAAATGTGCAAAAAAGGCCTACAAGTATATTTCTTAAAGCTATTCGAACTATCCTCATTATAGTAAACTTTTATTTGGGTTAATGAATATAATTCTAAAACGAACAGAAAAGCCTTTTGTAATCAGTATTTCACGATTTTCTATAAGTATTCATGTATTCGCGTGGAGACTGATCATATTTCTTTCTGAAACATTTACCGAAATATCCCACATCTTTAAAACCAACAGCGAAAGCTATTTCCGAAATACTTAAATCGGTGTTCTTAATCATCTCAATTGATTTATTCAGTCGAATTTCTTTAACTAAGTCTACAGGAGCAAGTCCGGTGAGACTTTTTAACTTCTTAAAGAAAGATGAGCGACTTAAACCAATAGTAGAAGCAATAGTATCGATATTAAAATCACTGTTATCAAGATTATCTTCAATAACCTGATGGATTTTCTCTAATAGCTGAACATCTTTCTGAACAAGGAATTGCTCATAATCAACCGATGGTTCCTCATTATCTTTTTTCCAAAGCCTTTCCTGGAATAGTTTTCTTTCTCTTAATAGCTGTTCTATGCGAGCTACCAGATAATCCTTACTGAAAGGTTTTGTTATATAAGCATTTGCTCCAAGACTAATAGCTGTAGTCTTAGCTTCATCGCCACTCTTGGCAGTAAGTATAACTACCGGAATGTGACTGATCTTAAAATCTTTCCTGATACGCTGCAACATTTCCGTTCCATCCATCTCCGGCATCATCTGATCGGTTACAACAATATCCGGATGATACAGATGAACCTTCTTCAAACCTTCAACTCCATTATTCGCGATGTAAATACGGAACTGATCTTCCAATTGCATCTTTATCAGATTACATAAATCCTTATTGTCTTCTACAAGCAATAAGCTTGGCAATGTAGAATTGTCTTTGCTCAAATCGTCTTCCAGCTCATCCTCTTCTTCATTTCTGTTTGTATCCAGAATTGCAGTTTCCTGAGGAAGATTATCAACCTGATCACTGAAATAGAAATCGACCTCGTCAGGTTTGAAATGTTCTTTGCCCAACAATAGTTCTACTGTAAATGCCGACCCTTTAGATTGCTCACTTTCAACTGTAATCTGTCCGTGATGCAAATTCATCAGTTCTTTAGAAAGAGCCAATCCGATTCCGGTACCTTTATAGGTAGTATCTTTTGCATTATCACCTTGTGAGAAACGCTCAAATATTTCAGTAAGTTTATTCTGAGGAATACCAGTACCGGTATCTTCTACTCTAACAAAGCAAGCTTTTCCGTCAGGAAGAAGGCCAACTGTAAGAATTATACTTCCACCAGAATGGGTAAACTTAAATGCATTCGAAAGAAGATTACGGATCACGATTTCCAACTTTTCTTGATCTGCCCACACAAAGATGTCACTGTCATTGTACTGACAGGTATAACTAATTTCATTTTCTTCAGAAAGAACTTCAAACTCTTCGCTCAGATGTTCAATCATCGAATTCAGATTTATCAGAGAAACATGCAAACGCATTTTTCCATTTTCTATCTTTCTAAAGTCGAGAATCTGATTCACCAGATTAAGCATCTGATCAGTACTTTTTTCCATTAAATCAATGTATCGGGCTCCTTTGTCGGATAACTTTTCTTTCTCCCGTAACTCCTGAATAGGCCCCTTAATCAATGTCAAAGGCGTACGCAGCTCATGTGATATATTGGTAAAGAATTTAATTTTCAATTCTGCAAGTTTCTGTTCAATATAGATGTCATTCTTTATCTTTATCATAAAAAAGACAAACTTCATAACTCCATATAATAAAGCCAGGAACAATATAACATAAATTACATAGGCAATATCAGACCTCCACCAAGGTGGAAGAATTATAATTTCTAATGTTCTTTCAGAAACAAAAGAAGGATTTGCTTCGTCGATTGTTCTTACCTTAAACAGATACTTTCCCGGAGGTACATTTGTATATGAAGCAATCCGGTTCTTTCCATTAAAGTGCCATTCCTCTTCGTATCCCTGAAGTATATACTTATAGCTGATGCGATTCTGATTATAATAGTTTAGTGCAGCAAACTCAATTGTAAACATAGACTGATTGTGCTTCAGAGTTATAGTTTTAAGCTCTTTCACTGATAATCCATGTTCGCCTGTATTCAATGAATTGTAGTCCTGATTAGAAACTTTAAAATCAACAATAAAAGTTTTATTTGCAAAATTATATGTTTCAAGTCTGGATGGGTCAAACTTTATTATACCATCTTTACACCCAAACCATAGCTGTCCGGATGCACAACGTAATGCACACTCCTCTTCCATTTTTACCGGAATAAAGCCGTCATACTTATCAAAGTTACGGAAAGATTGTGTTTTCATATTAAAACGGGAAATACCCATTTCGGTAGCCAACCAGAGATTACCTTTTTTATCCTCCACTATAGACAGGATAACATCACTTTTCAATCCTTCCTTCAGGCCATACGATTGGAAAACAGGCATTCTGGTTTCATGATCATAGCTAATAAGCTTATTTAATCCTCCTCCGAAAACACTTACCCATATTTGTGATTTCTTGTCTTTGTATAATGCATATATATCATTATCTGAAATATCTGATCTATTCTGATAAACCTCAAATTTTATTTTATCAGCTCTTTTGAAGTTTCCATCAAAAGACATCAACCCATCACTGGTACCAACCCATATACGTCCTTCGGAGTCTTCGATCATATTCCGAATCTCCATATACATGCCATTGGATGGATAATAGCTAAAGCAATTATACTTATGTCTGAAGATGACTCTACCATTTTCTTCCTCCAGTAAATTCAGACCACCACCGAACAAACCAGCCCAGATGCGCCCTTTACTATCTTGATAAGAACAATAAACCTCATTACTGCTAATTGAGTTCGGGTTATCTTCTTCATTCATAAAACGGGTAAAACGGAATCCCAATTTTGATGAATTATCAGGTTCTGCCTTTACAAGTCCTTTTCCTTTGGTTGAGAACCAGAGATTACCCTGGTTATCTTCCATTATATGGTATACATTTCCAATATTGTAATTACCCTCAAAGAACTTTTGCTTTAAAGCACCATTTCTAGCAGTTCTATAGACTTCCGAATTACGGGTTCCTACCCATATATCACCATTCTTTGCTTCAAACAAAGATTTAACTCCCACTTTACAGACTTCGGCATCTGTAGTTTTGTTTTCAAAGCTACACGGAGAAAAAAGAGAAAATTGTTTTTTAGGAAAAGTAATTTTATAAATACCATTGTCTAAAGAAGTAACCCACAATACACCGTCTTTGTCCATTAATAAGTTACAAAGTCTGTTCCCTTTTTCGAATTTAAGGAACTCTTCAGAATGATTTAAGTAATCCTCTGTAAGTTTATTACGATCTATCCGGACTAAATCACCTGATGAAGTAATAAAGAACATCCCATGTTCTTTTCCGTCTTGTTCCTGAATTTCTTCATTTACAAGACCATCCTGAAAAATGAACTGCTTAATCTGATTATTTACCGGGTTATAATATACAACTCCTTTCTTTCCAAGAACAAACCATATTTTTCCGTAACTATCACTAAATAGCTTCACAACAGGTTCTTTAACCTGAGGAGTGAATAACTGTTTGAAAGTCTTTTTCTTCAGGTCATACAAATAGACACCTTTATTAGCAACAGAAATATATATCTTTGTTCTGTTTTCAATAAAGATATTCTCAATAGCTCCTTTACCGGATAATATTTTTATTGGGATGATACGTCCGTTATAGAGGGTTATCAGATAAATATTACCTTGTTTGTCACCTACCCATAAAACACCTTTATTCTCGTATGCACATGATAATTCTGTTTCGGGAGTAACACCAAGTCCTTTCAATATAAAATCTGATGGCTTAGATTTTAAGGAATTTCCTTTAGGGCTGGACAGAATTTTGTAATCTGTACCAATCCAGCTGATATAATCCTTACTTTCGCACAATAGATTTTTCTTCAGCTTTGTATTGCCAGCCTTGACTTTTGAGTTGTGAAGGAGAATAATATTAAGTTTGCCATCCTTGTTGGAGGAAGCTTTTAATAAGTCTTTGTTTTTTGTTAATAATAAAATTTCTCCGTCGGCTGTTTTCTGAATCTTAATAATCTGAGAATTTACTGAGTAATTTTTTCTCAGTTCATTAAACACGGAGTAAAAGCACTCTTTGTGCTTATCAAAAAGATAAAGCTTGTGGTCAACGGTTTTGACCCATAAGTTACAGCTTTTATCTTCTATTATTTTTTGGATTTTTCTGGGAGGTATATCTGTGTAGTAGAGATTCCGACTATTGTATGTTTTAAACTTCTGTCCATCGAAACTGCATAATCCATACCAGGTGCCAAACCATACAAAGCCTTCTGAATCTTTGATCGCACAATTTACAATTTCATGAGGAACTCCATTCTCAACTGAATAATGCTCAATAATTATGTTATTGCTTGCTGTCGCAAAACGACAGCAAAATAACATAATTATAAGCACCAAATATTTATTCATGTCTTCTGTCTGTTTTATTTAAGTATTGAGGTCAAAGTTAAACAAAGGCAGACAAATGTACAACAATGGGTTAACACTTTGAAACTTATTAATCACTATTTTAAGTGCTTTTCACCAAACTCTGTCTGTTGAAGTTCAACTTCATTCAGAACTTTTTGCTTTTCTTCTTCTGTAAGAGTTGGTTTTGTTTCATTGGTCGTTTTATTGTTACGGTTAACTTTGCTTTGTACCTGATCTATATAACAAAATGGTTTCTCAGAAGGAATACTCTCAAATTCTAGTTCGGCAGATGTTGGTGCATGCACCCCTTCAAACTGAACATGAGCTTTAACCTTAATTTTTCCCGCCTTATTTGTTGCACGAATCAATACAGGAGCAGAGCCAAATTCAACAGCTCGCGGATTGGCACCAATACTTGCATCGCCGATAATTGTTCCTTCACCTTCAACGGTGAAAACTACATTATCTTTTGCCAACCTTCGCACATTTCCGCTATCATCAGTAACCTCTGCAATTACAACCGCAAAATCTGAGCCATCAGCAACTAATGCTTGTCCTTCATGATCGAGTGTCAGTCTTAGTTTTGTAGAACGGCGTGATGGCATTCTTTTATAACTGCATACCACCTTGCCATCAATAATTCCTTCTGCAACAAAACTTACTTTCTGCCAGTTCTTCTGAACATAAGTATATTGTCTCATATCCCAGAAATTATACACATTCTTAAATATTACCGGAGCGTTAGGTATTCCATTCTTTTCGTGAATAACTGGTTGTACTATCGTATCTTTTTCATAAGTAATCAATCTTACAGAATCGCAATTACTGAAAACAACCACATCACTATCTGAAAAAGGAGATATTTCATTCGCTACATAGACCATTGGTCCTGTTTCACAAACAGGATGAGTAGCTTTGGGAGATATCTGACTCTTAAACATGTAATATGCATATTTCGACTGACGGAAACAATCAAAGATTCCTCCCCAATATGGATCTGGGTGGTAACCGCGTTGATGATCAAAAGGATGCCATTGTGCACCACCGATAAACTGTCCGGTTGTTTTAAACATCGCACCATAAGATTCTGCTAATGAAAGAGCCTGAACTAACTGAGGACGTTCACCCCAACTTCTTGATGCACGGTTGTTATTGTTATGAGCATACCAGTCGTCTACATTTTCACCAAACTCACGTGTAAAGACACATTGTTTAGCTTTTCCTTCGTCAGTAGGCCATCCATATACCAAGCCGTAATTATCAGCAACTCCGTCTGAATGCAAATCTCCTGCAGCAACCGGAGCACCCGGATACGGGAATTCATCTTTGGTAACCTTCAAAGCTGATAAAGAGAAATCCAACGGATAACGTGTTTCATTCAATATTGGTTCCCAGATAAGAACTGATGTATGATTACGATCTCTACGAATCATTTGATGTGTATTCTCATTTACTAATTCAGCAAAATGAGGATCTTTATTCCAGAATTGCCATCCCGGAGTAGCTACAATAATAAACAAACCAAGTTCATCGCAAGCATCCATAAATGCAGGATCCTGAGGATAATGTGCCGAACGGATTATTTTGCAGCCGGCATCACGTAATTTCTTAGCATCGCGCCATTGCTGAGAGTTTGGAAGAGCATTTCCTACATAGCCAAAATCCTGATGTCTGTTAGCACCTATTAATTGTCCGTAAGGCTTTCCATTCAAATAGAATCCATCTTTTCCACGGAATTCAGCTTTACGAATACCGATACGAGTAGTTCCGCCATCCAGAGAAACTTTACCATCGAGTACTCGTGAATTGATCCTGTACAAATACGGATCATCCGGAGACCAAAGATTTGGTTTGCGAACTGTAATCTTTTGCTTTGCTGTTTTACTTTCACCATTAGCCAGAACAAGCTTTGTTTTTTCACGAGCTATAACTTTCCCTGCTTTATCACAAAGTTCTGTTTCCAGATATACAGTCTTGCTTTGTTTGCTTTCATTCTTTACGTCCGTATCTACAAAAACATCGGCACTTTTTTCGCTGATATTATCATAATGAACAAAGACTCCACCACCGGCAACTTTGTTAGCTTCAATTGCATCTGTAATAGCCACAGGTGATTTTGCAATCATCCAAACATCACGATAGATACCTCCATGATAAGCAAAGTCAAGCGTATATTGTTTCTTTCCCGGAGGGAAGTTCTTATCATCACTATTATCGGTAAAGACTGCAATCAGACAAGATTCACCGGCATGAATGCCTAGATCGGTTAGCGAAACACTGAAAGGAAGGTATCCACCAAGATGTTGTTTTACCAGTTTACCATTTACATAAACATCCGATTTACCCATCACAGCTTCGAAGTATACCGAGACATTCTTTCCTTTTAGTGATTTATCAACCACAAAATGCTTTCTGTACCAAGCCGGTCCCTGATAATTGCGGCATCCACTTGCTTCCGCTGCTTCCAATGCTACTGTATGTGGTGTTGCAACAACTTCCCACGATGAATCATCCAGTCCCATAGCACCGCCATTTTTAACATCTCCTTTAAAGAAACGCCATCCCGGATTGAAATTATAAACAATTCTCCCACTGCCTTTTAAATCAATAAAGCCTGCAACTGAAGTTTCAGGACTATATGAACCAGCGGAACAAAGCGCCGGCATTAAAAAGAGCAAAAGTGCTGCAATAACATTCTTCATTCTATTCTGTATTTATTTTATTATTTCTTAATCATAATAACAACATCTTTCATCCTTTCAGCAGGATATACTTGTAGTGATGTAACCTTTCCATCTTTAAGCTCAGCCTCAACAGTCGTATTTTTAGGAGCATGCATCTTAAAGTGAACGTTCCATTCAGCAGGCCATGCCGGGAAAAGAAGAATCTGTTCTCCGTTTGTTTGCATCAGCATTTCCTGAAGACCAATCATTCCACTGCCTCCCCAATTATGATCGGGAGTCCAGTCATAACCTGGTCCCCAGAATGTAGGGAATCTAAGTTCGCTATCTTTCATTTTTAAGGAAGTCAGCCTCTGTGCTTCTTTGGTGAGTCCCAGACAAGCAGCAAAGATATTATCTTGCTTCCATCCTATATGACTTCTAAATTTCAACGCATCAGAATCACTAAAATAGGTATTAACCGCTACATCTAAATCTTTTTTCCCAACTCCATATACTCTCCATGGGAAAACAGGATACAATTGCGGAGATTCAATATTATTGATTCTTTCCCACAATTTGGCAGGAGCAATCATCTTCTTTCCATTCTCTTCTCTTATAGTAATGGGCGGAATAGTTGAAAGCATCTGTTTCCAGCGAGCAGATTTAGTACTATCCGCAGCAGAATATTCAATCATCTTTTCTAAAACAACTGTCAGAGCCGAAATGGTAGATGTGGAATTATAAGCCATCTTATAAGTTTCGCAAGCCGAACCCGGATAAAGTACTAAATGTCCGTCGCCATCCAGCACTTTTCTACCACGCTGAGTAGCCAGCATTCTATAGTGTTCATCAAAGAAAGTCAGAACGCTTTCTATCAAAGGAACATACTTATCTATTTTCTCGTTATTATATTCTTTTGTTTCAAGAATCATATTACAGAACTCCAGAACAGTATCCCACTGATATTCCAACCAGGCATTATATTCTAATCCCTTATCAAAGTTTGCCGGACGTTTCCATCCATACTCACTCGGATTAGGTAGACCAAAGTTCTCTATTTGTTCAGTAAAGCATCCTCCTTCGTGATTCCAATAAACCTTACTTCTTAGTTCTGCATTCTTTAGGATACGCAGATAAAAGTCGAACTGAGACGTCATCATATCAAAGTCTCCGCTCTTAAGCATCGGGAAATATACCAATCGCTGATTCTGGGCAGTCATTGTTCCCCCACCCCATTTACGAAAATCGGGAGTGAAGTTTAGTGTAGAATCAACGCGAGCCGGATCAAAAGTAAATAAGCCACCATTAAATTTAGTTGGATAACTACCGTAAGCATTACATCCCAACATATAACGGAAAAGCTGATAGTTTCTTCCAATCTTCCAGGCTTCGGAATCTTTATTTTTTTCGTTTATGCGGATAGCACTCTTATTCCAGAATGAGTTCCACCAAGCTTGAGTTCTTTTCTTATCATCATTACTTTTTATACCTTTCACAATATCAGCTAATCCTTGTTTCCACTGATTAAGTGATTCTGTCTGTTGGGTATGCAAAGCTATCAGAACGTGATGCGAAGATGACGGTTTTACGCTCTTCATGCACCATGATTTATAATCAGTTCCGGCGTATTCTCCTGAGGAGGTTCCTGCAAACTTCAGATTATCTCCGAATAGCATTCCACCGGATGTAAGGTTTCCAATCGGATTATACATCTTGCTTTTAACAGAATCCATTCCTTGCTGAGCAACTGTTACGTCGAATACTGTCTGAGCATCGTTTTTATGATAGAAAATTACTTTATCAGTACTATTCTCTATTACATCTGCCTTTGTTACAAGTCCTTTAGGAATTGCCCATTTATAGGAATTGGCATTCCCCTCTCCCTTTCTAACCGGACGATCTTTATAGCGCCAGTTTTCATAATAAACCTCTGCTGAAAGCTTTTCTTTGCTATTTATATCAACATGAATAACCGGACTAAACACGTTTACCCATAAACGGATATTCGTATTGCCGGCATTAACATCGACAAAACCTTTTCGAAGATTTAATTGCTGACTAAAGCCTGAATTTATAAATGGATTTGGAGTAAGCTTTACACGGATACGTCCTGATTTAAGAAGACAATTGTTTTCGTCCAGTGAGCCACTGCGTGATATATAAAACAGAAGTTCATTGTTTTCCACCCACACATTCAGGCCAATGTCTCCACCTCCGCAAGGCATGGAGTCGTAAGAGCCCTTGCTTTGAGAAGTCCACAAAACATTATATGAATCCAGCCAGTCGGTCACTTTAGCGGCACGACTGGTAGATATAAAAATCAATAATATAAATGCAACAAAAGCTTTTTTCATCTATTTACCAATTATCAGTTCTGAATGAAGAAACAGGAAGACCTTCAGTGCCATATAAATCACCATCCACATAGTTTTCGAAAGCATAGCGAACAGCAACAGGCTTCTTTACTTCATCAGATTTTACATATACCTTACTTCTTACAATCCATGCTTTAGCAGGATAGAATTTCTTATCTGCACCGGCTACTTTAAAGTTTTGCAAGTCACCTTTTGGGGCGGCAACCCACATTTGTGTTCTGTCAAAGCTTAAAACAACAGTATCATTCTGAACAGCCATCTCTTTATAAACCGGTCCGTCGGCAGTTACACCGTTAACTTTATAAGTCTTCACCAAAGCCTGAAGAGCAAGACGCTCACCAGCAATTTGTTTTTTTCTTGGGTGAATACCTTCCTTTAATCCAGCATCAAGCAATACTGCCATACCTGTATTTTCTACTTTCCATTCTACTTTGCTTTGAGCTTCACGTAAATAAGCTGAATTAATAACTTCTTTTCCGGCAGGAGTAATGATTGAATAATCATAAGGAGCAATCTGACAGAAATAGAATGGGAAATTACCCTGATTCCATCTTGCTCTCCATAAATTAATCATTGTTGAGAAAAGATCTGTGTATGATTGATAACGATCATAATTAGATTCTCCCTGATACCATATTGCACCTTTAATTGTATAACCAACCAACGGAGCAATCATGCCTTGGTATAAAGTTGTAGGAGTGCGGTTCTTCTCTACTATATCTTCGGGTGATTTTGGGATCTTAATTTCAGGAAAACCTTTCAGCATTTCTTTATCCATCCAGGCCTCAACACAAGAACCTCCCCAGCTGCTGCAAATCAGTCCAACCGGAACATTCAGCAACTGCTGAAGCAGACGACCATAGTAATAAGCTGTTGCACTGAATTCTCTTACAGACTCGGGAGTAGCAGCTTTCCAGTCGCCTTTTACATCACTCTGCACATCGATAACAGAATTATGACCTACAGTGAATAGACGAATCTGAGAATTTGCAGATTTAAGGATATCCATATTCGAGTTATCAACCGGTTGGTTCTTATAACCCTTCATTGGCATTTCCATGTTCGACTGACCAGAGCAAAGCCATACCTCGCCAACCAACACATCTTGCAAAGTTGTTTGTTTGCCGTCATTGAATGTGATAGAATATGGACCACCAGCTGTAGGAGTTGCAAGAGCAATTTTCCATTTTCCTGTTCCGTCAACATCAACAGTATATTTCTTTTTATTCCATGATGTAACAATTGTCAGTTTCTTATCAGGTGTTGAAGTTCCCCAAAAAGAAGCATTAGTTTGTTGTTGTATAACCATTCCATTTGAGAAAAAAGCTGGAAGTTTAACTTCGGCCTTTATTGTGGTCGAACAAAAGAGCGAGATCGCCAACGCGAGTGCTCCGAATCTGAACTTGTTATTCATTTAACTATGTATTTAATAATCAGTATCTAAGTAAAACCCGATAATAAACTAAGTATTTATTGAGGTTATCTTAAACCAATCATGTACATGTTTAGTCCTCGATCTTGTACATGATTACTTTCAATCTTGTACATGATTGGATCCGAACATGTACATGTTTCTACTAACCAAACTAATTTAAATTATTAATGTCTCTATTACTTTCTCTTACTTTCCTTTATAAGAAGATTTAAAGGTCCTAAAAGTCCTGACTCTTGCAAAGGTAACTTTTCTGACCAATAGGTAGCATTTGTCCAAACATTATCTGCTTTAATCTTTTGATCATGCACACCTTTCATCTTATTCAACCAGGTATTTACAACCTGAATCTCTAAGTTGTTATTTCCTTTCTTTATTGCTTTGGTAATATTAACTTGGTAAGGAGCAGTCCATGCAATTCCGCAATTTATTCCATTAACAATAACCTCGGCCATTACATTTACTTTACCCAAATCAAGATATACTTCATTCTTGCCTACTTTGTTCTTCCATTGGAATGTAGTCTGATAATTGGCAGTACCAGAGTAATACTTGATATCAGCATCACTTTCTTTACTCCAGTCAAACAAAGAATCTTTCTTCAGGCTTTTGGATACTTGAGGGAAATTCACCGTCCAATCTTTAGTCTGCAACGGAGCAGTGGTAACAATTGACTGCTTGTTTCCTGAAACAACTTTAGTTTCACGTTGGAAAACAACAAAAACCGATTCGTTAGCATCCAGGTCTAAAGCAACTTCTGTTCTGTCATCAAATTCGCTCCACACTTCCGCATCCTTAATTTCACCGGTTACAGGATTCCATAATTCCGGCTGTCTGCTACTGCAGCGTAAAGAAACGGTCACTTTACGACGTTCATTCTTCTGATTAGCGATAAAATAGATATCAACATTCTCGTCAGCACGATGAGTCCACGCAAAATCTTTTGCATTATTTTTAAAGATAACATCCTTCTTTAAACCGAACTGAGAAAAATCAGCTTCGTTATAAGGAAGCTTATATTGTGGTGATGCCGACCAGATAAGGTCAACTATCTTATTTACCTCTTTGGTGTTATAATCCTTATCAGCCAATCCTGGAACTCTTGATGGTTTATCACCCAGTAAAACTACAACGCCGGATTTTTGAAGTAATCTGATTTTGCGTGCCACTTCCAGACTCATATAATCTCCGTCAGGAGACATAGGATGTGGTTTAGGCAATACTAATATTCTATATTCAGCTCCACCGGAAACAATTAGTTTTCCATATTCCGATCTTGAAAGACGTACTAATGCATCCTTATTAAAAGAATCATAAGCATAGCCTGATAATGGATCAATCCAATCGCCCAAATCAGTCATGTTTGCAGAGTTGGAAACACCCACAGGCATTTCTCTTACAGGTTGTCCCTCATTCGCTAAACGTTTTGCTTCAGATTCCACACGCTCTTTTCCAAATATTCCCGGAAGAGAAGGAACAAGTCTGTCGGGCAGAATAGCTCTTGTTGGCAATTCTTCTCCGGTAAACACAGCAACATCAACTACCGGATGACCAAACTGAAGCAATGTCTGACAACGGCGAGCGTAATCAACCCATGCTTTTCCTTGCTTCCACCAAGTCTGATCTCGCTGGAAGTAAAGTCCAATACCATCCAATGTTATGCCCGGTGCTTTATCCACATAAGGATTATGCACATAAACATGATAAAACAGTTTGTTAATACCTAAAGCATAGTTTCTATCGAGTAAAGGTTTAAGCATTGAAGGATTCTCATTCCACATAGTGCGTAGCTGGGTAAACCCTTCAGCCTGAATAATATTCTTTCCATAGACATGAGCGCCAGATATAGCGTCAAGCATATCGTTTGGTTTATCGTGAGTAGGGCTGTTTAACCAGAATTCTCCCATTGGTCTGTCCACAGCCTGATAGTGAAGCATACCATCACTAACCATAGTAGGTGCAACACTTTCAGCAGAGAATTCACAATTGTATTCTTTCGCTTTATCAGCTAAAGTTTTATAGAACACATCTACAATAAGTTCTGAAATTGTCTGACGAATATCATTTAAAATGCTCTCCGTTTTTTCTGCACTTTCAAGAGGAGTACCCGTATATACCAATAAGTATGGAGTAAGATCATACCCTCTGCGTTTCTTAAATTCGGCCATAAAATTGTCCGACCAATTCTGACTTCCGCATTCCCAGCTATCTACATGCATAAACTTCAATACACGTTTCGCTAATTCAGGGTCAGTCTTTCTGAAAGCTTCGCCAAACCAATGGTCAAACTGTATCTTCACAGCCTCTTCACTGAACTTATCACATTCCAGTCCTTTACCTGCACCACCGGTAGCATTGGTATGTCCGGTAGAAGTATGTCCCATTCTTACAATTCTCCATCTTCCTGCAGGAAGAGTTGCATTCAACAAATCACCATTTAAAGAAGCAGAGAGATCAATCACCTGATTCAGCTTTACACAATCCTTATCCGGTAATTCATCAGATTGAGTTCTTTTACTTACACGCCAAACCAATCCGGCTTTACCTTCAAACTGACCTATTAAAGCTCTGCTGGATAAATATAGTTTCTTTATTTTCAGAGTTGGTTTCCACTTTGCAGCATCCATATCTTCCGCACCAGGTTCAGAACCTTTCGGATCCCAGTAAAAGCGGAAATAACGAGCAGTTGTTGCAGGAATAATATGAGTAGAGTTCTCATCCGTATTCTGCCAACCCTGACGTGCAGGAGTTAATTGTTTAACCGTACGGAAGTTTACGCCATCATCACTAACACAAACTTTTAAACGATGAGCCTGATAGTTGTTTCCGTTCAGTACAAGTTCAAGAGAGCGGCAAGTAAAAGGCTGTTTAAATGAGTATTGAATCCAGCAGGCAGAAGAAGCTTTGAAAGCCCCTTCAGCGTTTCGTGTAACTAAGTAAGAAGGAGTTTTATCCTGGGCATTCGAAGAAGAAACTTCCGGAACATTTATTTCAGTTGAGTATTCCTCCTGAACAGGTATGGCATAAAGTCCTATTTCCTTATAAAAGCCTTCATAAGATTCAGGACGATGCAAACGCATATTTTTTATTTTCCCGCCCGAAATAATTGTATCACTCCACACAACTTTCTGCATAGATTTCTCGGGAGTAATCCACGGTCCGCCAGCAAGAGCAAAGCCATCACAAATATGCATACCAAGTTTCAGTCCTACCCTGTCAGCTTCCTGCATGGAGAAGCGAACCATCTCCCACCATTCGGGAGTAAGCTGCCTGTATGCAGGAAGAAAAGATTTATTATTTATAGTATCTTTTATAGGCATAAGGTAAGCACCGCCTAAACCGGCAGCCTTCATTGCTTCCATATCTGCAGTAATACCTGCTTTAGAAACAGCACCGTGCATCCAATACCAGAACACCCATGGAGATGCCTCTTCCGGTGGATTATTAAATCTATTGGACAACAACGTTTTTTGTGCAGTAACAGCCGTACAACACAAAATCAACAGAAACAATAGAAATGATTTATATTTGCTCATTATTCAGATTCTCCCTCAGAATTTATGAATTTACTTAAAGTTGAAAATCAATTTACCAGTTTTTTGTCCGCTCACCCATTTAGGTTGTGAAGAAGGACCAATCAAATCTGTAGCATTCACTTTGTTTCTTACTGCAGGGATTACATCCAATACAGAAATTCCGCTTTGAGGCAAAGTATATAACAATGCATCGCGTCCGTCTCTTGGCTGGTAAACTCCTAAATACACATTAGGTGTTTCATTGGTAATAGAAATAACACCTTCGGTAGTAGTCAGGTTCATCCATGAACAGTTTGCGAAATAACCTTTAAATTCAGGATAAGTAAATGACTCTCCCGGAATAGGATCGTTGTATTTGTTTTCCCAAACATCATAAGTTGTTCCATGCAAACGGTTTTGCCATACACGGTAAGGGCCATTACCCAACCAGCGCTTGCTTTGCATCTGATCTTCAGGATAATCAAATCTTACTCCCATTAAATCTACAACACCATTGAAGTTATAAGTATAGTTCAATACAAGAGAACCATCAGGTCTTACTGTCCACTGAGCAGTCTCCATATTTCCCAGTTTATAGGAAGCAGTGATTACTAAATCATTACCTTGTTCTTTCACTGTAAGTTTTTCGAATACAGCCGCATCATTAAATTCTTTGTAAGTTCTGTCCAGACTCTTGGCATTTGGATCATCATGATTATAGAACTGGTCTAATGAACGGTCGGCACGACGAGCACCAATAAATCTTGGACCATTAGCAAAAGATATTTTCTTTCCGTTGCTAATCACCTCTTTCAACTGACCATCCTTTTTGCTGAAAGTATAGCTTTTATCTGCAACTGTAGCAGTTACAGCATTATCTGTTTCCTTGTAAGAAGCAATCTTGCCAGATTTTGCCTCTTCTTTCTGAGTCTTACCTTCAACCTTCCAGCTCCAGCGCCATAGTTCTTTTCCATTCTTATCAATAGCAGTAAGGAATACAGCATCCACTTTATCAGTTAATGAAGGCATATTTGTTTTAAGTACACCAGC
The DNA here is from genome assembly GCF_900128905.1 of Bacteroides luti. Lineage (GTDB taxonomy): Bacteria > Bacteroidota > Bacteroidia > Bacteroidales > Bacteroidaceae > Bacteroides > Bacteroides luti. The sequence goes on along the minus strand of NZ_FQTV01000007.1, from coordinate 27,370 downwards.
TGCATGCGGAGCAATATCAGTACCTTTTACTTCACCTTGTTTCAAAACAACAGTAGTTCCTTTATCATCCAAAGCAGAAGGGAACGCAACTTGCTTCCAAACAAACTTACATTCATTTATATTAGTAAAATCATATCTATTTTCAAGTTGGAATACTCCGTCGAAGTTCTTATCCAGACTCGTATTCATAACCTGAACCGGACACCAGATCTGTTTGATAGTAAAGAAGCTTCCTTCTTTTTCGTGATGAGGACCAACAATTCCGTCGGCACCAAAGTTTCCCTGATTATCAATACGGCCATCTTCGTCCACACGTTTCACACCTTCATCTGCCAATACCCATAAGAAACCACCGATACAACGAGGATGCTTACGCATCATCTCCCAGTAATCATACAATCCGGCACCATGTCCGCCATCATACAATCCGTGAAGAAACTCTGTTGGCATAAAAATCTGAGGTAAGCGCATATATTCCTGACTTTCGCCGTAAGAGCGATAGTGCATTGTTTCAAATCCGCTAAAGTTTCCTTGTGGGTGAATAACCGGACGAAGCTGAGGATCCCATTTATGGAACTCACCATCCAATTCAGTATTCCAGCCTTTTTCATTACCATTGCTCCACCAGATAACAGATGGGTGATTTACATCTCTGGTAACCATTTCTTCCGCTAGTTTAACACCTTCTGGAGTTTCATAATGTCCGTGCCATCCGCCAAGTTCACTCATTACATATAATCCCAGTTCATCACAAGCTTCATAGAAATCAGGATCAGCAGGATAGTGAGACAAACGAACAGCATTCATATTCATTTCTTTGATCAAGCGAACATCTTCATAGTTCTTAGCGCGATCGAGAGTACGACCTGTTTCCGGACGGAAACTGTGACGGTTTACACCACGAATATTCACACGTACACCATTGATATAAAGACCATCGCTTTCACGAACTTCAATTGTTCTAAATCCGAATTTTTCTTCTGTTTGATGAAGAATCACTCCATCTTTATCAACCAAAGAGAATTGAGCTTTGTATAGATTTGGAGTTTCGGCCGACCATAATTTAGGAGATGCAACGTTTAAAGAAACAGTTGTCCAGTCTCCCCCATCCTTTACAGGAGAAACGGTTTCTTTCACCTTTTTACCAGCTGCATCAAGAATAACTGTTTTAAGACTTAATTTATCTGAAGTAGCATTTCCAAGGTAACAAGAAGCTTTGAAAGAGCCATCAGCTTTTGCATCCAAAGCAATTCGTTTAATATTCATTGCAGGTTTTGCTTCCAGAAATACGGGACGGAAAATTCCACCAAAATTCCAGTAGTCAGCTCTTCTTTCTGCCAGGTTTACACCTGCATTCTCTGATTCTTTCTTAACTGTTACTTCCAGCAAGTTCTTTTTTCCATATTTCAGCATATCAGTAACATCGTAAGAAAAGCGATAGAATGCACCTTGATGCTTTTCGCCAGCTTTACGACCATTTACTTTTACTTCAGTATCGGTCATTGAAGCTTCAAAAACAAGACGTACACTTTTTCCTCTCCATGAAGCTGGAACTTCAAATTCATGTTTATACTGTCCTTGTTCCTTTGCTATTCCATCAGGAAAAGGTTTACCGTAGAATGTTATACCGTATTGAAATTGTCCAAATCCTTGTGTTTCCCAACAAGAAGGGACCATGATTTTAGACCACTTACCGGAATTTCTTCCATCAGTGCAATAAAAATCCCACGCTACTGCATCATCAGCTCCTTTACCAGATAAATACTGGATAAGAGTTTCCTTGTCAGTCTTCTGAGCGTATAAGAAGGAAGTTAAAAACAATGATAAAAAAACGACTGCTTTTCGCAGATTCAGAATTGTATGCTTCATAATCTCTTTATTTCTTATATACAGAAAGACGAGCAGATAACATTTTTGTACCCAATAAAACAAAAAAAGAACACCGCTCAAATGCTATATAAAAAGCATTTGAACGGCGTATATGTAAAAGCTAAACCTATTGGAATAAATGGATAGACCTCTTTGAAACTACTCAATTACTCTGATTCTTACAATAATCTATCAATAAAGGAACAACATTATTACATATCTCTTTTTCATCTTTTGATTTGTCTCTGTTTTCCAATACAAATTTTGTAGCATAAGCAAAGTATATGCTTAGTAATGCAAAATTGGATTTAATAATTTTACAAATAGTCTTATTTAGCTTAAATGTAAAATCAGAAGTACCATTAATCCAAAGTAACAAGAAGTGCTCGGCCGACTCCCATTTCCAGTTATTTCTGTCAAATGGAGTTGAAGTCAAATAATTTGCACATTCCAAAGCTTGCTGTTCTGCACGAATATAATCAGCTTTGCTGTTTAATTGAATTCTGCTTAACTGGGAGAAATCTTTCGAACAGCTATTTTCAATAAAGCTATCGGCTAGAATTGACGAATTAAACATTTTAGAATTCATAATCTTATTTATTATTAGGTGATATAAAAGATATCAAAGTAATAACTCTCAAATATCAATCATTGTAATTAAACTCATTTTTCAATCTCTATTTTCTCTCATCTCAGAAAGAAAATCTAATGCTTTTTCAAGCAACCTATAAAGAAGCAAATTAGCCTTTATCGGATGATACAAAAATAGAGAGTAATAATGGAACTATCAAAAAATACGTTGGACAACTTCTTGATCTTACTATTTAAATATAATATTGATAATCTGATAATTAAAATCATTTTTTATAATAATTTGAGACTCAAGCATTGGACATTTTATCAGAAGGGTGACTTTATACAAAGAAAAATTCAATAAAAAAGTAAATTGCTATAAAAGCCTCTATTCATTTTAGTCAAATATACTACAGGCTAATTTCTTTATAAAAACATAGTTAATATTTAGCAAAATCGCACATACACTTTATATTTAATTTATGCAGATAAAGAAACCGGAATTAGAGTCTAATTTAATAGAAGGATTATTGCTAAATTCATATATAAATCATACATTCGCCATTGTTTCGTGCGGAAAATGTGTAATATCTCACACTTTCCGCACATAAAATGTGAATCGCATAAAATCCGTAGAGATATTATTGACAGTTTAAAACAATGTTACAACGAGCAATAGAAATAGCAAATAAAGCCCATGAAGGGCAAGTTGACAAGGCCGGGCAACCATATATTGAACATCCGTTACGCGTGATGAATATGGGAGATACAGATGAAGAGAAGATTCTCGGTGCATTGCATGATGTAATAGAAGATAGCGATTGGACTTTCGAAAAACTGCTGGAAGAAGGTTTTTCTATAGAGATAGTCGAAGCTCTTCGCTGCTTAACAAAGTTATCAAAAGATGAACCTTACGAAAGGTTTATAAAGCGCATAAAGAAAAACCCATTGGCTGTAAAGGTTAAAATCAATGACCTGACTGATAATATGGATATAAGGCGATTAGCGTACATTTCCGAAAAAGACGTCAAACGTCTGCGTAAATACCTTAAAGCTTACAAACAACTATTAGGAGAATCAACATACTCTATTGATGCATGTAGAGTAGATCATCCAAACGCTTACAAACCCTGGACTCAGGAAGAAGATGATAGATTGGAACAACTGTTTTGTGAAGGCAAAACGGCAAATCAGCTATCTGAGATATTTGGTCGTAAAAGAGGAGCCATTAATTCTAGAATAAAAAAATTGGAGTTAGAAGAAAAGTACAGATAATATGAGGTGAGCTTATTTCATTCTTTTATAAAGGACTAAAATTAAATACTATGGAATCAAATTGTATCAAATGCTCCTTAAGAGCTAAATTTGAAAAGAACCCTAAATCATTTATCGGTAAGTTTTGGCGTTGGCATATCAACTTCTGTCCGGGATGGAAGGCTTATTTCACTTCTCTTTCTTCGGAAGAGCAAGAAGAATTGAGAAAGAAGTATAACTTCAAGAAATATTAATCAGCGCTCTTAATCATAATTTCTCAAATTTATCTCCACCATCTTCCACAAAATGCACAAAAAGCCTTTCTGTAAGGCCTTTCAACTAGTGGAAGATAAAAAAGTTTAACCGTTTATCTGCTACAAAATCGTGCTAATCTGCTACCAAAATAGCTTCCGAAAGCAACATAGAAGTATTGCTTACCCTCATTCAGAGTTGGTTCTTTATCATTAAAACTGAGACTTCTGATAAACCACTCCAGAGTTATGCAAAACTCCGGTCTGCTTTTTATAAAACTACTAGACTAGTTTGTACATCCTTGTACAAAAGAATGCATTTTTCTGTACAAAACAATTAATTCTTTTGTACAGAAGAAAGATTTGTTTTGTACAAGATTACATCAACTTCTCGCCTGAGATATAAAAAGTCACTCGGGAGATTGAGCAACCTCACGCCGCATCTTTCCAAAGAACCGAAGTGACATTTGATAACCTGCAAAAACACTACATAAATTTTAATTTTTAGAAATTGATCTAGCGATCTAGCAGTAGACCTTAAGTTATTTTATATAAGTGTTGTATAGGTGCTAGATCAAATTAATTTGATCTAGCGTTGATCTAGCAATCTAGCACCTTGTCTCCGAAAGTGCTAATATTAATAACAACCAAAACTTAAATCACTAATTTTAAGCAATATATACAACTAAGCAAAGAAAAAAGATGCATTCATATTGATCAAAAGCGCTAGACTGCTAGACTACCGCTAGACTTTATCAGACAAGTCTAGCGGCTATATAACACTAAATATCAACCAATTAAAAGCATACCGCTAGACTGCAAGATACTTTTGTAAAAAACAAATTCAATGCTGCACCCTATATTTCATTTGGTGAAACACCAACACGTTTCTTAAACAGACTGCTGAAGTGCTGAGAATACTTAAAACTTGCAAGTTAAACTTGCGAAACTTGAATTGATAATTTTTGCTATTGTAACGCACCTGCAGATTTTTGTAACAGATGATTAAGAGATGTAAGATAGAAAAAGGCACATGTAACATAAAAATGTAAGCTGCAAGTAATTACAATCTATATTTGTGCTAAATCAAATACTAACATGAAAAACATTATTAAAAAATTAGCCGTTACTTTTTTTATCTTAATTATCGCTTCAAATGCAAAAGCTTGGATAGGTGGAGCAATGCCTCGATTGCATGTTGATGGACGTTATTTAAAAGACACCCATGGTAATATTGTAAATTTACATGGTTTTGCTCAAACATATTCGCCGTGGTTTAATGAGCAGGGAAAATACTGGACCAATTATGATGTCAACGGATGTCTGAATTATAACAAGGGACTTATTGATGGCATTATGGCTGCCGGTTGGAAAGCAAATTTTATTCGTATGCATATGGATCCATACTGGTCAAATACTCCTGGTGTATCTGTTACAGGTGAAAATGATATCTCGGCTTTCAACTTTGACCGGTTTAAAACAGCACTCGACAATGTATTCATCCCTATGGCTGAATATGCCATATCGAAAGGACTCTATGTCATTATGCGTCCTCCCGGCGTTTGTCCTGAAAAAATAGCCGTGGGCGATGCATATAATCAGTATCTTATAAAAGTATGGGGATATGTGTCGCAACATCCCAAATTGAAAAACAACCCCAATGTTATGTTTGAACTGGCAAATGAGCCTGTAAACATACTCGGCCCCGACGGTACTTATGGTGCAGGTTCGCAAGGGCATTTTGATAATCTGAAAACATATTTTCAAACTGTTGTTGACGCTATACGGGCCAATGCAGACAATATTCTTTGGGTACCGGGTTTAGGATATCAGTCATTGTATCAGGGATTCGCAGTCAATCCTATTAAAGGAGAGGATATTGGGTATGCAGTACATGTTTATCCGGGTTGGTTTAACAGTGGACAAGGATATGCAAACTTTCAGAAAGGATGGGATACCCAAGTGAAACCTGTGGCCGATTTTGCTCCGATAGTTGTTACTGAAATGGACTGGGCACCTGAAAAATATAATTCCTCATGGGGTAAAGATATTACCGGCACAGCAGGTGGAGACGGTTTCGGTGCCAATTTCAAAAAGATTACGGACGATGCCGGTAACGTGAGCTGGCTTATTTTTACATGGCCACACCTGATGGCTAAATTTGATTCCACAAATGTGGCCACAGCCAATAATCTGGTTTTTCTGAACGATCCGGAAGCATGCCCTTGGCCAACATTTCATTGGTATCAGGAATATGCAAAAAAAGATTATCCAAGGCAGGATTTTGTGAATAATTCAAATAGCGATAATAACGACGGGACATTTACTAATCCTGTTATTTTCGGCGATTTTCCTGATCCTGATGTTATAAGAGTGGGCGATGTTTATTATATGTCGACTACTACCATGCATAACTTCCCCGGTGCTACGATATTAAAATCGTATGATTTAGTAAACTGGGAATATTGCAGTAATCCATTGGAGAAAATTGAATCGAATGCCTGTTATAACCTGGATGGTTGTAACCGTTACAGTCACGGACAGTGGGCAAGCAGCCTCAAATACCATAAAGGAACTTATTATCTTCATTTTAATACGCTGGACGAAGGAAGCTTTTTGCTGACGGCTACTAACCCGGAAGGCCCCTGGACTATGAAGAAATTGTCGACTTCATTCTATGATGCCGGTCTTTTCTTTGATGACGATGACAGAATTTATATTGTATATGGTATCAACAAATTGCACATAGCCGAACTTGATTCAGACTTTAAAGTAATCCGTGATCAGGCTATAACATTTGGCAATATACAGTCGGGCATAGATAATTCCGCTACGGAAGGAAGTCATCTGTATAAAATCAATGGCTATTATTATATTTATGCTACAACCGGAGGATATTATGCTACTCAGGTTGCTTTTCGGTCATCTTCTATTTTTGGACCGTATGATGAAAAAGAAGTTTTTAATAGCAACCGCATTCATCAGGGAGCTTTGATACAAACACAAACCGGAGAATGGTGGACTATGCTTTTTGCCGATAAAGGAGCTTATGGAAGATTACCAAGTTTGCAACCGGTAAGTTGGATTGATAACTGGCCTATTGTAGGTGTAAACGGTAGCGGCGTTACAACTTATAAGAAACCTAATGTAGGAAAAGATTATATTAAAAAGGCATTGCCCACTAACGACAATTTCCGTGATTATAAATTAGGTATGCAATGGGAATGGAACCACAATCCTGATGATTCTAAATGGTCATTGATGGAAAAGGCAGGCTCTCTTCGTTTGCAAACGGTTAATGTGGTTGATTCATTGCAAAGAGCCCGCAATACATTGACACAACGAATCCTGGGATACTATTCCAACACTACAGATTCTTATGGAACTATCCGCATGGATGTACAAAATATGAAAGATGGTGATGTGGCTGGTTTAGCTGTATTCCAGAATCCTTATGCATATATTGGAATTACCGTTTCTGGAGGAACAAAGAAACTTGTAATGATGAATACCGGAAACAAAACTAATTTTTCTCAACCTATAACATGTGATTCGATCATCTATTTAAGAGCAATAACCAATTATAGTACGAGTAAGGCCAGCTTTTATTACAGTACAGATAATGTTACCTATAATAAGTTTGGCGATGAATTGGATATGAAATACAATCTTTCAGTTTTTGTAGGCAATAGATTTGCCATCTTTAATTATGCAACGTCTCAAACAGGTGGTTATGTTGATGTCGACTGGTTCAGTACCGAGAGACAATTTACAGAAGATACTTTTTATGATAATTCTTTTGTAGGGTTTACCAAGAATCAAATGACAATAAGCAGTGTATCAGTGGAGCAAAATACTTATAATATGTTGATTGGTACCTCTAAGGATTTTAAAGTTACAGCTCATTATTTAGACGGACATACACAAGATGTAACGAATGAAGCAACTTATAGTAACCCTTCATCCAATAATATCACGATAGTAAACGGACAAATAATAGCTAAAGCTGATGGCGTTGCAACGGTTGATTTCAGCTATCAGGATTTATTAGGAAATATACAAAGTGGCCAATTTCAGGTAAATGTGAAAACGTTCCCATTAACAAGTGAGCTTTTTAATTCTACAATTTATGGAACCGGCACATTTGATGAAGCAACTAAAGCACTTACTACATCACAATATGGATTTGGTGGTTGGAAATATGCAAATGGACTAAATCTTTCAAGTTACAAATATCTAGTAGTGGAATTGGCTGAGAAACAAACGTGTGGAGCTTCTTTCCGGTTGTTCGATACGTCTAATTATTGGACAGATTGTTATATGTACGATATGGGTGACAAGTTAAAGGTGGCTGTTGATCTTTCTAATTTATCGAAAAGTAAAACTCCGGCTGTTAAATGTGATCCTTCACATCTTTATATTATCGGCTTCTGGTCGTTAGGTAGTTCACCAATAAAAATCAAGGATATTTATTTGAGTAATGATGGCGAATCGTCTGTAGGCATCCCTGTTGTTGATAATGATAACAGTAACGAACTTGTAGATGTATATTCAATGGTAGGAGTTAAACTTCGTTCGCAAGTGCAAAGAAAAAATGCTTTGGATGGACTTGATCGCGGAGTTTATATTGTTGGTCGCAAATGCGTTATGGTAAAATAATCGAATTAGATTCAGAATCAAGAGATTGATTCTGAATCTAATTTATTTATCTATCTAGTTTTTCAGGAATCAGCTGACGGTTTGCAGAAGAAATACGGAAATACAATGTATGTTCCTTTTTATCTATTGCAAAACGCTTCAATACAGCCGGACCGCAACTGCTGTTTCCTAATCCTAGTTGTTGGGCATCAATAGAAAGAATTATATCCTTTCTGGGAACAAGGTCACAGCTGTGTGCTGTGCGTGCCAAATCCTGCGCTGAATAATGTAATGCAGAAGCAGAGAATGGTTTCTTCATGGCAGTAACCGAAATTCCCTTTCCTTTTGCATTAGTCAGGGTTAGTAACTGTACCTCCTCTTTATTACCACTTTCCTGAGGAATCGGATAATCAAAAAGTTGTTCGGATACAGTTGAATGCCACAAGCCTACCTGAGCTGAGCTTTTCCTGTCAGGATAACTCTCCTGAGGACCGTAACCATACCAGGCAAACTGTTCCAGTTCTTTATTAAAAATCATGGCAACGCCTAAACAAGCTAATTCGGGAAGCTCTCCCTGAGGCAAGAAATGATATTCCACATCCATGCTTCCATCTTTATTTATGGTAAACTGAGCACGTGAGAGTACACTTCCTTTTATATATGAACTCCGGATAGTAGTGTTTACAATAATACTACCATCAGCACTGTTCTTCCAATCGGCAGATTCCACAGTATATTTCGGAGCATCCATCCCTGCATTTTTCCAGTCCTTTGCCAACCAGTTGCCGAAACTCTTGTCGTTATCAACCGGAGCACGGAAAGCCTGGAAGATTGGTTGGGCAGGCATATCTTTCGGATTAGAAAGCATTTCCTGTTTGCCATATATCAAAGAGTTCAAGCTACCCTCTTTCAGATTCCATTGCATTGAAAAGTTCTTTCCATTCACTAACAATACATCTCCATTCACTGTTGCCTGAAGGTTACCCGACTTATTTGCAGTTGTTGCAGACAAAGCTGTATTATCTACAAAACCATTACGAATGCAAAGTTGTTCCCATGCCACTTCGTATCCGGCTTTAGCCCATGAGCAATCGTTCTTCAGCACAAAGCTTACTTTAAGACGAACATCTCCTTTGGCAGGCAATGCTTTTTTTGTTTTCAGCTGAACAGTTGCAAATTCTCCGGGTTCAATAACCGGAACTGCTACTTCTGAGTGTTCAACTTCCTTGCCATTGGCTGTGATTGTGAATAACATCCTGTAAGCCGACAAGTCGGAATGATGTTGTCTGTTGGTTATTTTAAGTTTCAAAGCAGAACTATCCTGCCATTCTATGTGAATAGGCTGATACACCTTCTTTACTTCTAGATATTTTGGAGTAATGCCTCTGTCGGAAGAAACGATTCCTTTCAGACAGAAAGTCTTCAGATTGGGAACATCACCAAAGTCGCCACCAAAGGCAACCATTGTTTTACCATCAGCACGTTTCTTAAAGATTCCCTGATCGGACCATTCCCAGATGAAACCTCCCAGAAGTCGTGGATTACTATACATTTCATCCCAGTATTCCTTGAAATTTCCAAGTGCATTACCCATAGCATGAGCATATTCACTGGTCATCACCGGACGGTTATCATTTGTTTTCTGAGCAATAGTCAGCAAACGTTCCCAACGAGCATTCTCCGGTCTTTCTTTATCTCCGCCTTCCGGAATATTCGGATTAAGATATTCTTCCTGAAGTCGTGGATAGAAACGGCTGATTACATCAACAGTTTCAGGATCTTTATCAACTCCCTGAGCTCCTTCGTAATGAATAAAACGAGTTGGATCATAATCTTTGAGCCATGCAGAGATTGCTGCAAAGTTAAATCCGTAACCGGCTTCATTACCCATTGACCAGAATATTACCGATGGATGGTTCTTGTCACGAATAGCCATACGACTTGCCCTGTCAAGGAAAGCAGCAGTCCATTCCGGATCGCTAGCCAATGCTCCGCGAAGTCCGTGTTCTTCAATATCGGCTTCGTCCATTACATAAATGCCATACTGATCGCATAATTCATACCAGCGAGGATTGTTTGGATAATGGCATGTACGCACCGCATTGATATTGCCTTTCTTCATCAGAAGTATATCCTGCAACATGCGTTCTTCACTCATCACTTTTCCAGTGTACGGATCGTGTTCATGACGGTTTACCCCTCTCAAACGTATAGGTTTTCCATTCACAAGAAATAGTCCGTTCTTTATCTCCAGACTTCTGAATCCTATTTGGGTAGTAATTTGTTCTACCACCTCATTATTGGCATTGTTCAGTGTAAGTTGCAGAGTATACAGATTCGGAGTTTCCGCTGTCCACTTCTTTGGGTTAACAACTTTTGTTTCCAGCCAAGCAAACTTCCTTGCTCCTCGCTGAGGATTGCGGTCGTTCATTATTTCAGCTTTATTGTCGAGGTTCAAAACCGGAACAGCATCTTGTTTAAGAACAGAAGGCAATACAGGATTTCCTGCTTCATCATATAATTGCACCTGAATAGTATACCCCTCTCCTCTCTGACCATTGTAAACAGCCAATTTAGGTTCTATCTGCAAAGAAGCATTCTTGTAATTGGCATCCAGAATTGTACGTACAGCAAAGTCGCGAATACGGATATTCTCTGTAGAATACAGATATACAGAACGCTGTATTCCGGCGAAACGCCACATATCCTGATCTTCAAGATAGCTTCCGTCACTATAACGATACACCTCAACAGCCAGCTTATTCTCGCCTTGTTTCAGATAAGGAGTAATATTAAACTCGGAAGGTTCCATGCTACCTTGACTATATCCAACTTTCTTTCCGTTTACCCATACATAAAACGCACTTTGCACTCCTTCAAAGTGAAGAAATACCTCTTTGCCATTCCATCCGGCAGGCAAAGTAAACGAGCGACGATAAGAGCCAACAGGGTTACGTTCTTTATATGTGGTATAAGTGGCTTTGGGTTCCCCCATTACAAACGGAGGATTTATCTTAAACGGATATCCAGCACTCACATAGATTGGAGTTCCGTATCCATGCATTTCCCAATTGGCAGGTACCGGAAAGTCCACCCATTTTGAATCGTCAAAAGTAGTTTCGAAGAAATTCATTGGGCGTTGTTCAGGAGTTGATACCCAATTGAACTTCCATAAACCATCCAGTGAAAGCATCCGGTCATTCTTCTCCTTACCGAAAGGAACATAAGAAGCATGCGCCGGTTCACGGTTAATCTGCAATACATGTTGGTTTTCCCAGTCATTGTTTTGTGCAGATAACGGTGAAAAGCTGCTTAAACCAAATAATAAAACGAATAATTGTTGTTTCATTTACACAAAAGTTTAATTATTGCACATCCAGTGCATTAAACCATAAACCATTCATATTCTCGGCTGAGATACGGACTTTATAATGACCGGCATTAATATAACTACCGGTTGTAGTACTTAACGTTTTCCATTTCTCAGCAGCAACCGGAAAGGTTATTTCATCATTCTTCAGGATTCTTCCATCGGCAGCAATCAGTTGAACACGAACTTTGATTGGAGCCGAAGTTATATTCATATAACTAAATCGAAGAGCATACACGTTGGCTATACCTGTATTAATGTTCCATTCAATGCTGTTTGAATTACCTTTCAAGAAACAAACACCTGTTTGATTCTTGTGAAGTTTCTTTTCAGATTTTCCTTTTATCAAAGCATCTTCTGCCTGATAAGTAACAGTGGCGCGTGAATCTTGTCCTTCAGGTAATGAAGCCGGCGGAGTAGCAACTACACATTCGGTTTTATCCCATGACCAACCGTTTGACGGAGCGGCCTCAACCGGACGAATATCTTTATTACGTGAAGCTATTGCTATAGCAGATATTACAGCCTGACCAGCTTTTACTTCAGGGAACGAAATCTTCAGTTCACCACCTTCAATAGTTGCATTCAATACTTTCTTATAAGCAACATCGTGGCCTGATTCAGCCCAAAGATCCATATCATTAATGTAAGTAGAATCATTAACGGCAACATCAAAGATACGAAGTCCTTCGCAATCCTTACTGCCACCAGTCCCGTGCCATGGTTCTGTGAAATAGAGTTCCACACGATACTCGCCATCCGGAAGCGGGAAGTGATAAGCCAGTTTATGACGTCCGTAGCGGAAATGTCCGAAAAGACTCCAGTCCTTCGTTCCATCAATAGGATCTGAAGTAAATCTTTGACTGCCCAGATAAGGATTTAACCCTTTATAATCATCAGCCCAGGAAGTAGATCCCCAGCCTTTGCTTGTTCCTTTTGCCACATCGGCACTCCAAACCTGTCCGTATTCATCTGTATATTTATCACCGCCACAGTTTACACGGTAAATATAGTTATAATCATTTGCACCTTTCAGTATAGGAGCAACATTAGTATACAGCTTATCAAAATGAGGTGCTTTTTCCAGTCCATCCAAAACAATTACATCCTGAGTAGCTGGTTTCCCACCATAATAACCAACCGCACGCAATACATTGTAACGAACAGCTCTGTGCTCCCACATAAAGTGAGTTCCTACGCCATGATTAACCTTCTTACCCATTAAAAGAGTATCGGTTGCATCATTGTAAAGTTTCACTGAATCACAATTACTGAATACATCAATATTAATACGACCTTTGTTCTTCACAAAACGATCAGCCCAGGTATGAGATACAATATAAACCATTGGATCTTTCTTTGCAGGAACATAGTTTGCACGATACATATAGTAAGCATCTACCGGTTCTTCCCATGGAGTAACCAAACCTTTATAATTAAATGGTCCTACTTTATCAATCATTCGATAACCCTCATCAGGTTGTTTACGTCCTGGATTATCGTGTGAGCTAAATACCCATTGGAACTGACCGCAACAACTATCCTTTACAGACTCAGCCAGGCGAATTTTCTTTTCGAGCAACTGACACATTCTATTTTCACTCCACACACCATTCTGATCAAAATCACCTTCGGTATGCAAATCAATAGAACGCCATGCACCATATTCACCATTCAACAATTGATTGCTGATTTCTTTATTATAGTTATCTGGAAATCCTCCATACGTACCCGACCAGTTCTGAACCACATCCCAATCTGTTCCTTCACCGCCGTTACAGGTTGTTATTATTCTCTGATTTCGGGCAGTTGGATCCATTTCACGAATGATATTTGCACACTCCTCTGCAAAATCTTTTGGTAAGGTACTTTCATTCTGTAATCCCCACATCACTACAGAAGGAGAATTACGACGTTCCTTTATCCACTGACGGAGTAATGCTTTAAAGTTATTACGGAATTCAGGAGAATCATACCATATATGTGCCGAGAACTGAGGCCAGAAAATAATACCACTCTCATCCCAATAATTCTGATAAGACAAATTATGAGGTTGGTGAGCATCACGGAAAGCATTAAAACCTGCTGCTTTTATTTGTTTTACACGAGAAGAGATCTGTTCATTGGAGAAAGCATGAGATTGTCCAAACTGATGTTCGTATTCACAAACTCCGTTAATGAAAACCGATTTACCATTCAGACGGAAAGTCTTGTCACCATCTTTACGAAGTACAGGCCAGCTTACCGTACGGATACCGTAAGAAGTAGTCATCTCGTCAGTACTCTTACCTCCACGTTTTACCACTGAAGCTAATGAGTAAAGATACGGATCTTCAACCGACCACAAATGAACATCTTTAATTTCAGGGCTCACCTGTTTTATCAACTTTGTTTCTCCCGGTTGAAGAGTTACAGTTTCTGATAAACGGAATGCCTGAGTCCAATTTTCATCGGTAAGTTTGCTTACAAGCTCTACTGTTTCAACAGTGTTACCATAATTCTTTATTTCAGTTTCGATGTTTACAGTCTTAGCTTTTTCATCATTCCATATATGTACACCGAATGGTTCAATACGAACCTTATCTGTAACTTCGAGAGTTACCGGACGATAGATTCCCATTGGCTGAGAACCTTCCGAGAATCCATATTCAGAAGAACAGCCACCACAAACCCAAGGCATATCCGAAATCATTGAAGGATGCTCTGCCTTAACGGCAATTGTATTTTTTGCACCCGGTTTCAAAGCATCAGTTACATCAAGAGTAAAAGTTGTGCGACCACTTGGGCGGCGTCCCATATTTTTGCCATTTACATACACTGTGGCATAAGAGCCTACTCCATCAAAACGGATAAACAATCTCTTATCAGCATCATAAGCCGGCAAGTCGAATTCTTTCTTGTACCATGCATTACCGTGACGATTGCCATGTACAAGCTGACGGTATCCCGCATAATCATCCCAGTTATGAGGAAGATTAACTTTCTTCCAGTCGGCAGTCACATTAAATGCATCATAAGTATTGCTGTTTTCTCCTGCAGCAATAGTAAACCAATCATTATTAAGTGAAGTAGTGATTCTCTTTCCAGTCGGTTCAGGAGCAGGGAAATGAACTTCCGATTTCCCCATTGGTTTTGAAACAGCCACGGCAATACCACGCTGATCATTGTTATTTACTCCACAATAGTAATGGTAAACAACTCCTTTATATTCAATCACACATGATTTATGAGCAAAAAGATTATCATAATCCTTAGAAGGAATAACCAAATCGTCACCATTCCAATCGGTCCAGTGAACAAGGTCATACGAACAGGCAAAAGTATTGAATGCTTTATATTTCCTTGAGCTACGGAAAGCACTGAAATAGAACATAACATACACATCACCTATTTTCTGAATATGTGCATCGGCAGTAAGTCCCTCTTCATGAGTAAAGATTGGATTACCTTCATATCTCTTCCAGTGAATCATATCATCAGACAGAGCAATACCAATTCTTTCCGCTTTGATATTTGTCTTTGGGTTACGTCCACCGGCATTGTAATACATTACAAATTGCTTACCGAGTTTTTTATCCTTATCCCAATAAACACAACTCTTATACTGAGTAATGTTTTCAAACCACTGAGCGTCTTTATCTTCCGGGCTCAAAATTGGTTTATCCAGACTTTCCCATTCGTGAGCCTTCGTAATATTTTTCTTAGTAAAAGCCACACCAATTTTCAAAGGCCCGGACTCATATCCGGCAGAAGCGCCACCAATATAAGTCATCCAATATTTATGTTTGAACTTATTTAGCTTATAACTTCCACCCCATGTATTATCTAGTAAAGAGAGAAAACCACCGCGCTGATTAGTATCCCAGGTACCATCACGGAAAGAAAGAACATTACCCAAAGTTTTCCACTTAAGCAAATCGTCACTTTCCGCAAGCATTGTCTGGTATCCACGACCATCTTTACCATTCTGCCCGTTATACATCAGGTAAGTCATGTACCACTTATTACCTTCTCTGAACACACTCGGACAGTCTACCTTATATTTATTGGTGGTTGGCGCAATAACCAAACCATACTTATAAGGAGTTTTTATCTTCTCATAAATTTCTTCCATTTTATTCTGAGGGACTTGCTGTTGAGCAAATCCTCCCAATGAAATAAGAAGAGTAAGAAAAGCCGTTAAATGGCGTTTTATTATCATCATTTTATCTCTATAATTTATATTAATAGAATAACCAGTCAACTGTTTCTTCGGCTCCAGCCAAACCTGCATTTCTAGTTACCATATCTTTCTTATTCGTAAATCCAAGAACAATCAGATATCCTTTTGGCAATAAGAGCTTATGTTTACCTGCCCCAAAACTATAAGGATGAACATTTGCAAGAGGCATGTTGTTTATGCGAATAGCATTTATCAACTTAGGCTCAGCCTGACCATATTCATTCGCTGCAGCATCAATTTCCAGTTTCGGAGCTTTGGCAAATTTTCTTTGATCATCACGGAAATAACCAACCAGCAATGTAACCGGTTCCTGAGTTTCAAATTCAATCGTTGTACCCTCTTCACGTTGTTTGTCACCATTGAAACAGAAAGCAGAAAGTCCTTCCAATTCAGGAGCAATAGCCTCAACTTTATCATTCAGGTTAGTAAACAACTGTGCTCCCTTTGTTAGTTTTACTACAGAAGGTTTACCAAGTAACGTAACCTTAGCAGGAGCAAATGCAGCAATCTTTGAATCTGTAGAAGATAACTTACCGTTTGCTTTATCTTTCAACATTGCCAGATTTGCCTTAAAGTTATCTAATTCTTTCTGATAATGAACAAGCATTTCTGCCCAGGTTTTGTTTTTACCATCATCACCACCAATAGGAATACGGCGTTGTGAGGTCTGCATACTGTTAGCATACAAATAAGTATCCTTTGTAAGATCAACTAACTTTTTATAATGTTGCAAGCTCTGTTCCAACAAAGGAATAGCAGCATCTAAATTCTTCAGATCTTTTCCCCACTGATAGTCGAGAACCAGCTTGGCAGCTTTCACTTTCAGATTGAAAGCATAAGCAAACTCGCGGTAGCAATGCATATCATTACGAAGACGTTCGAACTCTTCCTTATTCTTTGTTACTTTACCTTCAACACTATCTATAGCATTAATAGCCTTATCTCCGTGTGCTATTACCTGAGCAACAATATCAAGAGGCAACTCCCCAACATGTGGTTGTTTCTTCCATTCCTTTTCAACGTATTCAATCAGCTTTTCACCTTCCGGTCCACAGCTTTCATAGAATCCCGGATAGATAGTATACTTATATGGATTAACCAGTTGACTCACAAACATACCCAAAAGAAGAGTCTGTCTGTTACCTTCGGTTATACCAAAGCGACGCAATAACTTAGGTGCTATTTCGCCTGTCTGTTCGTAAGCTTCAAGAATATTACCCGCATCTTTTGCATCAATACCATAATAATCGCCCAGTTGTTGTTCCCAATATACTATTTCATCTTTACGGTCGCGGTGGCAATTCCATGCATAACGAGCCCATCCTTTATACCACATCCAGTCACGATCGAGTTGTTCCTGACGCTTACCATCTGGTAATTTATCGGCAGTATAAGGCCAATCCCAGTAAGAAGCCTGCGGATAAAGATGAAGTGCATTCGCTCCATGAACATTATGCATCGCATTTACTGCCTTCTGAATAAAATCAGGAGAACTCCAGCGGAAAGGTTCCAGATTGGCCAGAATATGTACGTTACTAATATGAATACTTCCTAAAGAACTAAGATCTTTATGAATCTTTGCCCATGGTCCGCGAGGTTCGTAAGTAGTAAGCGATTCTCCATTATATTTGTGCATGGTATACAGATTCTTGTAAAGAGGGAGTGCTTTATCCATTACCATCTTACAATCAGTATCGTGAGCACGAAGTAGAACTGGAGGTTCATCGGTACGTCCCAAAGCCTTAAGTCCGTCTTTTACACCCGGAATAATAGTTTTGGTAAACCATTCCACATCATCTTCATAAGTATCCATTGCTTCACCAAGGCAAACCAATAATCCTACATTAGGATACTTTTCAATAAAAGCAGCAATCGATTTACGTGTATAGTCAGCAATTAATGGAGTAATAGGACGGTTTCTGTCCTGAGTTTTAATACCATAATGCTCGGCAAAAGGTTTTGAAACAAGGATATTATAAAACATCTGAATAACAAAGATACCGCGTTTATCGGCCTCTTTTGTTATGAATGAAAACATCTCTTCGTTTTTCTTGAATGTAGCATCATCTACTTCAACAGCAAACGGATAATCTTTTAGTTTAACTAAAGAAGCAAAAGGGTGACCATTCCACAAATAAACAGAGTTCATTTTGTTGGCCACAAGCATATCCAGATATTTAATCCACATAGCTTTATCATAAAACCATGGAAAGTTTTCTTCAGTATAAGGATATTCGTATACAGTTCTTCCAGGCAAGTAATATGGTTTCTGTACTCCAATACATGTGCCTCTCAACACCATTTCAGGAGCATCGGTCATATTTTTTGAGAATTCAAGACTGTTCTTCTTAACCTGATCTTTCAGTTGAAGGCAACCATACAAAGCTCCGGTTGGATCATTGCCATACATTAAAGTTATATTTTTCTTTGTCCCGATATAGAAGCCCTCTTTCTTGTTAAAATCAGGAAGCATAAAGCCATATTTCTTAGCAAGGTTAAGCGAAATAGGATCTCCTTTTTCCAAAGCAAGAATTGTTTTTCCACTTAAATGTTTTGCATCATTCAGATTACGTACTTTAACCGTATATCCGTCGTTCTCAAGAGTTGTCTTCAGCTGTTCTGTTCCAAACTGTAAACGTTTGGATGCTGTAGGCGAAGTAATTATCGACACTGCATTCTTTTGGCATGAAGCAAAAAGACAAGCCAATCCACACAAGGTCAATACTTTCAGTTTCGTCATCGTTCAAATAAGTTTATAATGTTATAAAAATGAGACGAAAACAAAGGAGGAATGTACTCAAAAGCGTGCAATTTCCTCAATAAAGAAAGGAGCTTCCATTATGTACACCCGGATGGACAATATTCTTACACCCGGATGGACTCTGACGGTACACCCACATGTAGAAAGTGCGTACACCCCGGTGTACGGAAGAATGAATAAGTTATAAATAAAAAGAGCGAAGAAGCTGGTTGTTATCCTTGCTTCTTCGCTCTTTTTATTTCAAAGCTATTATGATTAATTACGGTAGTTTACTGTAACTTCTGCATTATTGCCTTCAATTAAGATACGATATTCATCGTTAGAAAGTTTCTCAACAACTCCGGTAGATGCTTTAGGTTTGCTTTTACTCTTGAATGTTAGATATCCTCTACCTTCGCCAGCTTTAACCTTGATTGTTTTTTTATCCATATATACGTGAACACCTCCCTTAGGAGTTGGAACAGTTCCTTCAATCCATTTCAATCCACCCAAAGAAGGATTGATGGCAAACTCACTGTATCCTGGTTTAAGAGGTTTCACTCCCAGATAATATTTACCTAACAAGTAAATTGGACTTGATCCCCAAGCATGACAAAGACTCTTTCCGAACGGACGACCATACATTTCATAATGTTTGCTGCCCTTATCTTCCGGATTATATTTCTCCCAGAAAGAGGTAGCCCCAAGTTTAAGCATACCACCCCAGTAATCTTTTATTTCTTTGGTTACATTCGTTTGCTCGCCAAGTGCACAAAGAGATTCCAATTCATAAAAACGCATATAAGGAGTTGATATCTTCATGATAGAATTATTCAGTATAACCGACTTCTTAACGGCCTGCTTCTTTTGATTATTCAGATAATCAAACAAGATTCCAAACATATTTGCATAACGAGTTACCTGCTCGCTTTGCTTTCCATTCAAACGATTATGAACGAAACCTTGTTTCTCGTTATTCCAGAAAGCTGGTTCCAATTTCGATTTAAGAGAAGTCGCCAACTTATCATATTTTGCTTTATCCTCTTTATTTCCGGTAAGATCTGCGCACACAGCCATTGTTTCCAGACTCTTGCAGAACAAAATCTGTTCAAAACTCAGTTCGCCGTGCTTATCCATATAACCATCTGCCCAGTCAACGAAAACCCAGTCGCCGGTCATACCTTCAACCATACCATCCTTATTGGTTCTTCCCAGCACATAATCCATCATGGTAGCCATCTTCGGATAAAGTTGTTCAATTAAATGGCGGTCACCTGTATACAGATAATAATCATATACACTAAGGAACCAATAGAACGTATAATCCATGATAGTATTAATATGCGAAGTAACAGGATCTTTTCCGCGAAGCAGATTTATTGTGCGACCTACAGTGTGAGAATCGAAGAACAAATAATAATTCATCAGATAACTTTGAATAGCATCTCCACTCCACACCCAGCGGTCGCGCTTAATACCATCAATAAAGAATTCACGGGTAGTAAGATGCATTGTGTAAGCAGCCACATCCCATATTTTATTAATCTCAGGATCACTGCAACGGAAAGAACCACGATAAGTTTCAGGAAGAGATTCGTAAAGCATAGATGCCTTCGCAAAGCTCACTCCCGGATCGGTTACAATATATACATATCTGAAGGCCTTTGAACCCTGAACGGTATAATCTTTAGCCTCAGCATTATTTACCTCAAAACGATCGAGTGTTTCACAAGAACCCGTACTCATTGCTTCTTCTTTGGATTCTCCGTAGAATATATTCACTTTACCATTCCCCTTCAGTTGTTCAAGTTTGATGTAACCAAAGGTTTCCTTGCCAAAGTCTACCAACACGCCTTGCGTTTGTGGAGTACTGGAAACTGCATTGGCAGGTTCAGTATGCAACTTAAACTGAGAAGGTAGCTGAGAAGGATCATTAAAGTTCCAGCTGGCAGCATCCATATAAGTAGTAGCCGAAGTATCTGATGCCTTGCCCGATTCGTCAATCCATTCCTTGTCTTCGTAAGTCACTTTCCATGACTGATCAGAGAAAATTGTTTTACCAGATACATAGATAGCAGGAACCGTTGCCTGATTATGAACTTTGATATTCAGACTATGTTTTCCTTCCGGAATAATCAGCGTTTTAGGAGCACCAAACAACAATTTACCATCAAGTTTTACATTGTAACGTCCCTCAACAGCAATTGTAATCTCCTCCGGTTTAAACAGATTCAGTTTCTTTGAGAACTCAACCAGCACGTAATGGCTATCCATTTTCCAGAAAGGAGGAAAGAAAGCTCCCCTCTCCGTACGGTTATTATTCATGTTATTACCGAGCCATATTTCATAATCGCCCGGATACCATATCCATGTAGCTTTTTGTGCTTTCATTGAAGAAACAGAAAGAACTATTAAAAGGATTAATATAAAATTACGTTTCATCTTTATATTATTAAGATTATTTTTTCAACAAATATAGATAATCCGGTTGCAATCCTGCACGGTTACGAATACTATCTGCCACCATCGGACCATTGTTTGTCCATACATTACCCGGACCATTGGCATTTTTCAGGAACTTTTCGGAATCACACCAGTTGTCTTTCACTTCAATGAACGAAGAGCCTTCATCAGTATACAAATAGAACCAGTGATTAGGATCGTGTGCATAAGGAGAAAGAACAATATCATGCACGTAATTCTCAGCAACCACCGTTTTTGGCTGAGCAGAAAGCGTGTAAATACCGGCCACATCATGCATGTGAATAGCATAATGATGGATATTATTTGCAATCACTTTATTGTTTCGCATGCAATTCACAGTCTGAGTCCATCCCCATCCCAGGTTAATTCCGGTGTAGGATACATAACTGATTTCGTTATGCTGAATAGTTACATCTCTTACAAAACCTGCACAGATTGCCACACATCCCCAGTCCTCGTTTGTTACATCCGTAAAGTAATTGTTGGCAATAAGCTGATTGGCGCAAAGCACTCTGCTATCTGCCGGATCGTAAGGTAAATGAGATTCAAACGAAGGATCATTAAACTTACCAGTCTGCAAACCATTGCCGGCAATATCCCTAAAGATAGAACCTTCCACACTTACATGCTGAGCAGCTTCAACAAAGTCGAGCCCGCAAGAACCCAAATGTTCAAAATTACAATTAGCAAAAGCGATATTGTTTGCACCCTGCACCTGAACGGCAGCAGGCGGACGACCAATCCATCCCTGATTATCCAGCGGATGATTATGATCATCTCGCAGTTGTTTCGGATTCAATGTATAAGCATCCAGCATATACATTCCGGCCTGCAAAGGCACATGTCCTTTTTCCGACGGACGCATCCAGGTGGTATAATTAAAGTTAATACCTTCAAAACGAATATTTGAAACCGGACGGTCGACCGTTCCTTCTACCTGAACCAAAGTTTCCAAAGCAGGAACCACAGCCGATGCCGTTTTCATGTTTTCCCCTTCACGTGGATAATAATAAAGTCGAGCAGTTCTGTTATCATAATACCATTCACCCGGTTGATCGAGTAGCTCAATGGCATTAGTCAGATAAAAAGCTGAGTTTACTCCTTTGCCCAACATAGGTCGTGGCCAGGGATGTTCAAACTGAATACGACTTTCAGGATTACAGAATTTAATTCCGGCAGAATCACCCTGAACCTTTATAGACTTAATACGAAGATTGGCAATTGCCCACATCTCGTGGAGCACCAGTTCTGCACGACGAGCATTCATTATAGCCTTCACCGATTTAGCAGGCACCCAAAGAATTTCATTCTCCACATCATTGTTCACAATCCTTGCCATCTGTTTAAAATCGGCAACATTACGGGCACGAACGGCTTTCTTTCCGTTTATCCACAACTGACGGAAATCCGCCGTTCTCCCGTTAAAATCGGGAACTTCCGTTACCCATACTTTACCTTTTGCTGAAGCAGGCAGGCCATTTACATTTCCGGCTTTTTGCCATCCGGAAAGTGATACCCCACCACTCATAATTACCTTTTCATCCTTTACCGGTTGAATAACCGTAGGCGATTCTTTCGTGCCCGAATCTTCGGGACGGATAAAGACTGGTTCATACAGAGAGTAAGTACCTCCCTGCATGTAAATATGAATACCGCCCTTAACCGACTCATCTTTTAATCTTCTGAGTTCACGCGCCTGTCTCAATGCTCCTGCCAAAGTAGCTTTCGGAGAAGTCTGAGTTCCGTTGTTACGGTCATTGCCATGCACGGAAACCCATATATCCGCCGAGAAAGCCTTTGTAACTCCTAAAAAGAGAATAAGCAGGAGAAATGGAATACGTTTCATTGTTTTTATATTATCTGTTTATCAACATTCATTTATCGTGCCAAAGGCATCCATACAGTCATATCCGCTTTCCCACGGTTACCCCATGCATAATAAGGAATCAAGCGAATTTTCACTTTCTTTGAAGAATCAGATACCTGTTTGTAAAGAGTACCCTTCCATGAACCTTCGTTCATCAATTGAGCTTCGCCATCCAAAGCCACAATCGGACTACCATCAATAGTAATCTTATTTGGAGTAAGCTGAATATTTGCAGGAATCAATACATTATCAATAGATTGTCCGCCTTCCACATCCATAGATTCAAGACAATAAACCAGCGGTCCACGTTTCACTACAGTCTGGTTACGAGTTTCTTCCACCAACGGATTAGATTCCATCAGCTTCACAGTCATGGCAAGATTCAATTCCACAACATCACCCTTCTTCCATACTCTGTTCACCTCTGCATATTTTCCGGCAGAAAGATCTGCATCTACAGATTTGCCATTAACAGTCAAGGTTGCTTTTTCGCACCATTCAGGAATACGGAAATTCATTGAGAACGCTTTCTTTGAAGCAACTTTATCAACAGTTGTAACCACTTTACCATCCCATGGATAGTCAGAAACCTGAGTCAGTGTCAAGGCAGAGCCATCAGTCAGTTTAGTGTCAAGTTGATTGCCACCATATAAGTTAAACCAAACACCTTTTTGTGAGATACTATATGCATAGTTCTGCGCTTCGCACAAAGTACGGACAGTATTAGGAGGACAGCAGAAACAGCTAATGTATGACTGACGTTCTCTAGGCCATCTCAATGTATAAGGAAAATCCTTAGAAAGACGCAAAGGATTAGTATAGAAGAATTTCTTTCCATCCAAGCTAACGCCTGCAAGCACACTGTTATAAAGAGAAGTTTCCATTACATCAGCATACTTCTCTTCACCGGTAGTCTGCAACATGCGCCAGTTGAAAAGCATATTTCCGATATTTGCACATGATTCATTGTGAGCCGTACTGTTAGGTAATTGGTAAGCACGACCATAAGACTGGTGCACTTTCTGAATAGAATCCGGTTCGTAGCAAGTACCATCAGGAGAAGTTCCGTCATACAAAGCACCACAAGCGCCCGTTACATACATCTTCCGATTAACAATATCGTTCCATATAGATTCCAGATTATCCTTTAAAATCTTCTCTCCGGTTTCAGCATATACATCTGCCACACCTGCATATAGATAATTAGCACGAACAGCATGTCCCATTGCCTTCTTCTGGTCGCGGAAAGGAATACGATCCTGATTATCGTCAGTACCATTCTTCACCATACCGCGAATATTAATCAGGTTCTTTGCCAATTCCAGGTAACGAGGATTACCGGTAGCACGATACATCTCTACCACACCCATATAGTGCGAAGGACATATAGCGTTGCGGGCAAGTTCAGCCGAAGCAGTTTCGTAGAAGTGACAAAGGAAATCAGTTGCCTTTATTGCAGCGTTGAACAAAGTCTTCTTTCCGGTAGCTCTGTAATGTACACAGCCCGCCATCATCAAGTGACCAAGATTATACGTTTCAAAGTTCAGGCGGTTAGCAAAAGCACCTACTTCATTGGCGCCACCTACTTTTGTTCCAATTACAGTTTCTTTTTGAGCCTTATGAGAGTCGACACCTTTATTTTTTTCATCGATAATAACCGGAGTATGAATATATCCGTCTTCACGTTGTGCCTTCACGATAACAGCAACCGCCTTATCCATCAGTGCATCCAACTTCGGATCTTTATTTACCGCATAAACAGCAGCCACACCTTCCAGCCATTTATAAAAATCGCCATCGTGGAAAGGAGGTCCCCAATGTTCGCCCGGACACACACCGGCAGCCACTTCAAAGTTGCGGAAGCCATGTGAAATCTCAGGAGCATTCCATGTATTCCACATGCTGATAAGCATAGTGTCTTTGCAAACGCGGAATCTATCACCCCAAAAGCCATTAGTCCACTTCACAGCCGACAGATCAACGTTAGTAAGTTGTGCATACTTACTTTTCGAGGTATTCATTAAGGCTTTTTCCTGTGCCGGCAAAGCCATAAAAGCCGATAATAAACCAAGTGTAAGAAGTCCTTTCTTTATCATTTCTTTTTTCGTTAATATAATGTGTTAATTATAAGGACGAAGAAATGATGGTTTTGTAATGGGGGAAAGGCTATTTTAGCAAAAAGTTTACTACACCACAAATTTATTCAACTCATCTTTTAGCATTCGCCAACAAGATATATATACATCCAGTATGGGATAAATCTGAGGTTGTGTAACCTTTCAATCAAGAAGGTCATTTCGTGGGCAGAAATATATTCAATGCAACACGTTATTTCTTATTAGTTCCAGATCTAAAATACCACGATGAGTTTTGTCGATATCATTATACTTATTGTAATTTATTTATAATACTTTCAATGGCTTTTTCTGTTTTACAGATATTATCTTCTACATCTTCGCTAAGTTTTATAAGGTATTGTTTTGAAATGTGATATAATCGATTACTGTTATTATAATCCCAACCATTCGCTTTTAAACTTTTTATAATTCTGGAATTACCATGAAGATTACGAGTGTTTAGTGCGTAACACAAGTGACCTTGATTATCGTTCCATACTTCAAGAAAAGCAGTAGAGTTCCAATCTAAGCTTATTAATCTCAAGCCATTTTCTTCTTCAGATATAGATAGTTTTAATATGTCATTTCCACAATAAGAATCAATATCATACTTATGCTTTAAATATATTTTTGCACAATAAGAATATAAATCACAAGAACGATAAATACTTGCTTTGGAGTACTCAACTAAAACAATATTTTTACCATTATTCGACCACCCATAATTACCTTCTTTACAATATCGCAATATATAAGGTCTTGAAACAAATGCATAACGGTATGAATCTTCTCTTAATTTTTTATTTTCTCTTAGGTTGTACTCTATTATTTCTTCTAATGAACCTGGATTATATTCTGAAACAAAAGAAATATAATTTTTGTATGCATCGCTATTTTCAATCTTATCCCATTGGTATAAATTATATTTGTCCATACCTGCTGCCCAACCTGTATTAAAATCAACCTCTCCGAAACACATTAGTGTTCTGATTAAAAGTATTTTATCTTGTTGCTTGTATAGCTTAAACCATTTTCGAGCTTTTGTTATCCCACCAACCTCCCAATTAAAGGTTGAGCTTGCATTCTGCTTCAATAACGTTATAATATCTTTTTCGTGTTTTTCAATCTGACTAATATGCCACTCAGTTTCTTTCATCATCAGGTATTGTTTGATACTATCAATTGAATCTGATTGTGAATATTGATTTTTTTTTGCCTCAGGCAAGTAATTATTCATTCTTGAATTCTTTTCGTGGCTTATCAAACACAAATTACCAATTGAATGCAAATAAACCGGATCTATTTTTGTTGCATCTTTATTTATAGGGTTTTGAGGATAATAATGTTCTACAGAACTTCTGAAAGAGAATTCATATTGTTTAATTTTTGTATCTGAATCTCGTTTTTTTATCCATAACAGATAATCAATAAAATTAAAAATCAGATTATTCCGAAGATTATCATACTGCAGTTTTTTCATATCCAACAGTTCAGATGTTCGGTCGATTGGTTGAAGATTTATGTTTATCATTTTATAATAATCTAGTTCTTTCCTAGCCAGATAGTTATCAAAAACAAATGACTTAGCAATATGTTCCAGATAGGAGATGTATTTATCAGATTCTACTTCTGCCTGATTATATACATAACGCAAAGCAGCATACAGCCAATATTTGTAGGACATTGAAGGAATAGAAACATGAAACATGGTTAAAAGCATCAATATCCTTCTATTATCATTATCAAAAGATTCATTTTGTTCCTCTCCAAATGTATTAACGTACTTTACTGCATTCCTTACATTTCCTGAACTGTACCATTTTAAACTTTTTAATGTCCAACGATCCGTATTGGCAATGAACTCACGCTTGATAATATATTTGTCAAATAACAATACTCCGTTAAATAATTAATCAAACCCTTGTAAAACAATGAATTATATTTGAATTATGTCATAAAATAATTGGTTAAGTCGCTGATTTTTA
>NZ_FQTV01000012.1 GCF_900128905.1 Bacteroides luti | reverse complement strand
AAACGAATGATGTATGGAAAGGCAAAGCTCATGCTACTGAAAAGAAAACTAGTTCTGGGAACTCTTCTTTTCAACTAAATTGCAAAAGAACCACCAAAACCAGGTTTCTGAATTGGCATACAAAGGATAAGGCACACCGGTAAACCACCACAGAGTGATAGCCAGGAAAAACAAAGAAAGGAACATTCGGATTAAATTCAGCTGTAAAGAGCCAATCCGTTTACAAGCTACTTCCGCAAAAAGAGCTGTAGCGGTCCAGGATATAGCTACACCCAAAGAGAGTACTTCGCCAAAATATTGCATCTTTTACTATTTTGGGTGCAAAGTTACAACTATTTATATTAAATGAAAGTGTTTTCCAACACAACCATCCCCTTCTTTTTAGGCATTTTATCATCTTCATTTACTGACGTAATACAATCGCATAATTTTATCCAAAGTGAGTAAGAACAAACTATTATAGTTGTATTTTTTAAAAAAGAGCAATATTTGTAAAATTATAAATTCAAGCTTATTTCTGAAGTTAGTTCGTTAAACAATCGGGAAAATTATTTTCATCAAGCATCAATCAACTTATCAACAGAAGTTGGCAAATACTCCATAAACATCTTTATCACAACAACTTAAGTGATATCATGTAACATACAAGAAATTTTATGTAACATAAAAAAGCAAGTATGTAACGCATATAAAAAGACGTGTATCATTTATTTAAACATTCTTTATCAATGTTTAATACATTTACGCTTTGAAAATTTATGTTTATAGCAAGCTACATTTAAAAGCTATAAAATCAGCACAGACATCTAAGTACTATGAAAAATAAAAAATCTCTAAATTTAGGGTCAACCACGTTGTCATCAGCATGGCTGTTCAGTATTTCTAAAGCCTCTTATAATTTACTCAACAAAGCAAAAGATCTGCCGGTTATAAGCAATCTAGTGTTATTCTTTGATAACTTCAGCTACAAAAGAGAAAATGATTTTTATGTTTCGACTCCTTTGTCAGGTGAATATAATTTCAAGACTCAAAATATATTTAAAGTTTGCTCCGCTCTTATCATGCAGCCGAAAAAATAGCCAGAGTCATTTCTGGAATGTAACTACTAAAAAAATAAATACCTCAAGTAATTAACCTTAATAATTAATGGAATGAAATGTGAATATGATGACAGTTAAAATTGATTGCTTTCAAGAAAGAAAGATTATTTGGAAAAAGAGAAAAATATTAATATCTTAATCTAAAAAAGATGGAAAATGTAAAAAAACAATTACAAAAGATTCCTTACTTGATTTTATGTCTGCTGTTAATCAGCGTTACAGCTTATGCACAAGACAGAATAAAAGTAACGGGATCAATATTCGATAGTAAAGGAGAAACTATTATCGGTGCCAATATAACACTGAAAGGTAATAGTTCAATAGGTACAATTACAGATATTGACGGAAACTTTACGTTGTCTGTACCAAGAAATTCAGTGTTAGTTGTTTCATACATTGGTATGAAGAAAAAAGAAATAAAAGTTATTGATAATAAGAAGTTGAGGATTACATTAGATGACGCTTCTGAACAATTAGAAGAAGTTGTAGTCGTTGGTTATGGACAGCAAAAAAAAGCCAGTGTTGTTGGTGCAATTACACAAACAACAGGTAAAGTACTGGAACGTGCTGGTGGTGTAGCAGATATTGGTGCTGCCTTAACAGGTAACCTGCCAGGTGTAGTTACTACAGCCAGTACAGGTATGCCGGGTGAAGAAGACCCAAGAATCGTTATTCGTGGTATCAGTTCATGGAACAATAGTGATCCATTAATTTTAGTAGATGGAATAGAACGCCCTATGAATAGCGTGGACATCAGTTCTGTACAATCAGTTTCTGTTTTAAAAGATGCATCTGCAACTGCCGTTTACGGTGTAAAGGGAGCAAATGGTGTTATCTTGATTACTACAAAGCGCGGAAATGAAGGTAAAGCCAAAATAGAAGTTGGTCTTAATGCTACAGCAAAAGTAGTATCTAAGTTACCACGCTCTATGGCTTCTGCGGATGCTCTATATGTACGTAATCAAGCAATTGAGAACGAACTAGGTTTAAATCCTGATTCATGGGGTAATATTACACCTGCCGAAATTATGGATAAATACCGTAATCCGGCTAACTTGGAAGAAGCAGAACGCTATCCGGATGTAGATTGGCAAAAAGAGCTGTTTAAAGATTATGCAATGGCTTATAATGCGAATGTTAACATTTCGGGTGGTACAAAATTTGTAAAATACTTTGCGGCAGTAGATTTTCAACACGAAGGTGATTTATTTCGTGAATGGGATAACAATCGTGGATATCAGTCAGGATATGGATATAACCGTATTAATGTGCGAAGTAATTTAGATTTCCAGTTAACAAAAACTACTGTTTTGAAAGCTAATATTGCAGGGTCACATGGCCTTAAACGTTCTCCTTGGAATATCAGTAATGATTCATTCGGAGCTTCACAGTTATGGCAAGCCGCCTACAGTGCACCATCAGATGCATTTCTTCCTAGATATTCTGATGGAACATGGGGATATTATCCTGCTGATACACAAGGTGCACCTAACTCTATTGTGAATTTGGCAATCAGTGGTGCTGAAAAGAATACAACTACTCGTATAAACACAGACTTTACCCTTGAACAAGATCTAAGCTTCTTTTTGAAAGGATTGAAAGCAAATGCCACGATATCATTAGATAATGTATTTTTGGAAACAGACCGTGGTATAAATGACCTTTATCACAATACACAATTTAAATGGATAGATCCTGATACGGGAGAAATTAAGTACAAAGAATCTGGTAACAGTAATAATAACTTCGACTTTCAAGAGGGAATTCAATGGACTACATCCGGTGGTTCTATAGATAATAATTACACTCAGCGAAACTTGTTCTATCAGGGACAGTTAAATTGGGCTGGACAGTTTGGTAAACATGGAGTTTCTGCAATGGGTGTATTCAACCGTACTGAACGTGCAACTGGTAGTGAATTTACCCACTATCGTGAAGACTGGGCTTTCCGTACTACATATAATTATGCCGACAAGTATTTCGCTGAATATAACGGTGCTTATAATGGTTCTGAAAAATTTAGTGCAAAGAATCGTTTCGCTTTCTTTAATTCAGGTGCCTTAGGATGGATGATTAGTGAAGAGAAATTCTTCAATCCAATTAAGAAATACGTAGACATGCTGAAAATTAGATACTCTTATGGAGAAATTGGTGATGATAATGTTGGATCTCGTTGGTTATACGCCACTCAATGGGCATACGGATCAGGTGCAAACAGAAGTATTGCTATGATGGGACCTAAAGGAGAAAACAGTCCTTATACATGGTATCGTGAATCATCAGTAGGTAATGAAGATGTACACTGGGAAAAAGCAGTAAAGCAGAACTTGGGTATTGACTATTCATTGTTTGGAGGTCTAATAGCTGGTAGTGCAGAGTTTTTCCATGAAAACCGTTCAGACATTCTCGTATCAGGTGGTAATCGTTCTGTTCCTTCATATTTTGGAACCACAGCTCCCACAGCCAATCTTGGTAAGGTTCGCACAAAAGGATATGAGTTGGAATTACGCCTGAATAAAATGTTTAAGAACGGGCTCCGCCTATGGGGTAATTTCAATATGACGCATGCCGAAAATAAAGTATTACAATATGATGATGCACAATTATTGCCCAATTATCAAAAAACGGCAGGATACGCAATTGGACAGGATCATTCTTATCTGGATAATGGATATGCAAATACGTGGGATGAAGTGATTGGTATGACTGATCACAATACAAATGATAACCAGAAATTACCAGGTCAATATGTTATTGTCGACTTTAATGGCGACGGAGTGATTGATACTAATGATAACGCACCTTATGGATATACCGGAACTCCTCAAAATACATACAATGCTACTGTTGGTTTTGAATGGAAAGGATTCAGTGCTTTTCTTCAGTTCTATGGAGTAACTAATGTTGATCGTTATGTATCCTTTACGTCACTGAACGGTAACTTGGATACAGTTTTTGATGAAGGTTCTTACTGGACAGCTGGAAATACAAATGCAGATGCACCCATGCCGCGTTGGAATTCTACACCAAGTTATTATGATGGAGCTCGCTTCCACTATGACGGTTCGTTTATTCGTTTGAAGAATGCTGAAATTGCTTATACATTTACTGACGGTTGGATAAAGAGAATTGGTCTCTCTAACCTGAAAATTTATTTGAATGGTAACAATTTGTGGGTATGGACACGTATGCCAGACGACCGTGAATCAAACTTTGCCGGTACAGGCTTGGCTTCTCAAGGAGCTTATCCTACGTTGAAACGTTTCAATTTGGGAATAAAATTCAATCTTTAAAAGAAATAACATGAAAAAGTATATATATAAATATTTTTTAAGCGGCTTAATGGTTATGTGCCTGCTAAGTACAACTTCATGTACTGACTATCTGGATAAAGCACCCGACTCTGATATTTCCGCAACGGATGCTTTTAAAGATTTCACCAACTTCCAAGGTTACACGGAAGAGCTATATTATTGCATTCCTGATTTTGCAAAAGGTTATTGGAGTGATTCCTTTAACTGGGGAGAAGATGAAATTATGAATGTAGGTATTGACTATCACATGTGCTATAAGATAGACCAAGGTGATTTCTGGGGATGGCAATCCGAACATGATGGCTGGCAAAGCGGTTGGATGGATCGTAAGAGTAATTCTACGACTTCTAATGACCGTTTCGGAAAGTCATTATGGCCACTTGCATGGTATGGAATTCGCAAAGCCAATATGGGGCTTGCTAACTTAAATTTGATGACTGATGCTACTGACGAAGAACGTAACCTAATTGAAGGACAGCTGTACTTCTTTCGTGGATGGTTCCATTTTGAGTTGATGCAATACTTCGGAGGTTTGCCTTATATCGACACTGTACTTCCTTCTGGAGAACCATTGACTCTTCCTCGACTTAGCTATCAGGAATGTGCAGAAAAAGCAGCTGCAGATTTTCGCAAGGCTGCCGACTTACTGCCTATCAACTGGGATAACACAAATGCAGGAAAGAACACTTTGGGTAAGAACCAATTACGTATCAATAAGATTATGGCATTAGGTTACTTAGGTAAAGATCTGTTGTGGGCAGGTAGTCCATTAATGAACTATGAATCTCAAAAATCTAAATCATACAACAAAGATTTGTGCAAGAGAGCAGCCGAAGCATTTGGTGAATTGCTCACATTGGTTGAAAGTGGTCAGACACAATATTCGTTGGTAGATTTTAAAAATTACTCTGACTTGTTTTATACAATCGGAAAAGATGGTTTGATGCCTGGTTCAACAGAAGCTATTTTCCGTGGACCTTCTTATGGATGGAATGATACAAACTGGGGCTTAAGTAAGCAGTTTGGTACCGGAATTCTTAATGACGCTGGAGTTATATCACTTCCTACAGCCAATTATGTTAACTATTATGGTATGGCTAATGGATTGCCTTTAACTGACGCAGAATCGGGTTTTGATGCAACCTATCCTTGGAAAGGACGCGATCCACGTTTTTACCATGATATTGTATACGATGGTGTGAAAGTAGTAGAAGGTAATTTGAGTTCAGAGAACGAACCACTTCGCTATGCCAGCTTATATACTTCCGGTCAGTTACGTGATGCTACTAAAGGAAGCCGTACCGGATATTTGCTTTACAAGTTTATTCCTATTAAATGTAATAAATTCGATGACGGATATGGATGGAGCAATCACTTTCATATTCATCTGAGCTGGATGCGCTTAGCTGATATTTATTTAATGTATGCTGAATCAGCAGCAAATGCTTCTGAATCGGCTATGGGTAAATCATCAAACTGTTCATTGACTGCAGTTGACGCTGTTAACAAAATTCGTAAACGTGCAGGAGTAAAAGAGATGAATGCTAAATATACTGGCTCATTAAATGGCTTTATGGGTGAGCTTCGCCGTGAACGCGCCGTAGAATTGGCTTATGAAGGACATCGTTTTAATGATTTGCGTCGTTGGTTATTACTTACTGAATCTCCTTATAATATTAAAACTTCACAGGAATTTATTCGTTCTGGAGTTTTCGATAAGGCAGATCCTACAAAAAATGCAGTAAGTGGATTTACAGAAAAAGTAATTTTAACTCGCAACTTTACTGAAAAGCATTACTGGTTACCTTTGAAAAAGTCTGATACAAGTCTTTATCCTGAGTTTAAACAGAATCCTGGTTGGTAATAGGTGTTAACACTAAGTTTAATAAAACAGAAAAATAATGAAAAATATACATGCAAGAATCGTTATGGGGACTATGATGACTTTCTCGTCATTAGGGCTGATGGCGCAAGAGAATGCAGAAATGCTGACACCTGCAGACTCTTTAGCCAAGCAAGAAGTCAATGTGGCTTTCCGTACGGTGAATCAGAAAGACCTGATGGGAGGTGTTTCTGTAGTGGATATGGTGAAATTAACTGATAAAAACTATTCAACGTATAGTTTGGATAATATGCAGTCATTGGTAGGTGGATATAATGGCCAGCTATGGAACATGGGTGACGCATTAATATTAGTTGACGGTGTACCTCGTGATGCAAATAATGTATTGCCCACTGAGATAGATAAAATAACATTTCTGAAAGGTGCATCTGCTGTTGTTTTATACGGTAGCCGTGCATCTAAAGGCGTTATTTTAATTACAACAAAACGTGGACGTGAAGACGGACTTAAAATAAAGGCTCGTGGTAATGCTTCAATGTTTGTACCCAAAGCATATCCTGAGTATTTAGGCTCAGCAGAATATATGACTTTGTATAATGAAGCACGTGCCAACGACGGCTTATCTCCTACTTATTCAGAAGATTTGATTTATAATACTTCTACAGGAAATAATCCCTATCGTTATCCGAATGTAAATTTCTTCTCATCAGATTATATAAAGAAAGCATATAATCGTTACGATGCATCTGCTGAATTTTCAGGTGGTGGAAAATATGCACACTTCTACACCAACATTGGTATCTATAATGTTGGCGACCTGATTAATTTTGGAGAAGGTAAAGACAATCATACCAATCGTATGAATATACGTGGTAACGTGGATTTGCGTCTGAACGATTGGGTAACAGGCTGGGTAAATGCCAACGCTACATTTTATGACACACGTAGTGATAATGCTTCGTTTTGGTCGAACTCTGCCACACTACGTCCCAATCGTGTAAGTCCATTGATTCCAATCTCCTATGTTGAAGAAAACGATAATCCTTCCTGGACATTAATCAATAATAGTAATTATCTGTTAAATGGTCAATACTTGTTAGGCGGAACTCAATTGGATCCAACCAATCCATTTGCGGCTATGTATGCTGCCGGTTACAACAAGTACACTTCTCGCCAGTTTCAATTTGATACCGGTATTAATTTGAATCTTGACAAGATGTTGAAGGGACTTTCTTTCCGTACACAGTTTGCCGTTGATTATGCGACAAGTTACAATACTTCTATCAATAATAATTATGCTACTTATGAAGCAGTATGGAACAATTACTCAGGCAAGGATTTAATTACCTCGCTAAATAAGTACAACAAAGATAGTAGTACAGGTACGCAAAATGTATCTGGTAGTGCAGAAAAGCAAACTATTATGTTCTCTGGACAGTTTAATTATAATCGTACTTTCAATGAGGTGCATAATGTATCTGCAATGTTGTTGGCACATGGTTATCAACAAACAATTTCCGGAGAGTATCATCGTCTCAGCAATGCGAATTTAGGTCTACAACTCGGATATGATTATAAAAATAAGTATTATGTTGATTTTAGTGCGGCTGCTGTTCATTCAGCAAAATTTGCTCCGGGAAATCGCCAGGCTATCTCACCTACAATAACTGCTGCATGGCGTTTAAGCAAAGAAGATTTTCTAGCAGATTCACCGATTATTGACGATTTGAAGCTAAATGCCTCTGTTTCCATGTTGAATCAAGACTTAGATGTTAAGGCTACAATTGACGATAAGAATGTTGAATATTATCTATACGACAATGTATTTACTTCATCAGGAACTTGGTGGGGATGGTCAGAATCCTATGGTAACAGCATGCAGTCTGCCGACTCTCGTCGTAGTGGTAATGACAAATTGTCTTATATAAAACGTAAGGAAATCACTATTGGTTTAGATGCTTCATTATGGAAGGGTTTATTGAAATTGAATGCCAATTTCTTTACTACTTCAACAGAAGGTTTATTGACTACTCCATCTACTATTTTCCCTAGTTATTTCCAGACCTATTGGCCAGTATCTTCTTTTTTGCCATATATGAACTTTAACAACAACAGACGTACAGGTTTTGACTTTGCACTTAATCTGAACAAGAAAGTTGGTGAAGTAGATATGACATTGGGAGTAAACGGAATGTATTACACTTCTAAGGCTACAAAGGTTAACGAAAATGTAGAATATGAATATTTAAAAGCACAAGGAAAACCTATTGATGCTCTTTGGGGATTGCAGAGTAACGGTTTCTACAAGGATGAAACTGATATAGCAAACTCTCCTTCATCTAGTTTTGGTCAGGTTAAACCAGGTGATATTAAATACATTGACCAGAACAATGATGGTACAATAGACAGCAAAGATCAGGTTGTATTGGGTAAATGGGGAGCACCTTTTATTTTCGGTGTGAACTTTACAGCTAAATGGAAAGCCTTCACTTTCTTTGCTGCTGTTTCAGGTAACATAGGAGGAAAAGGAATAAAGAATAATTCATATATGTGGGTGTATGGTGACCGCAAGTATTCAGAAGTTGTACGCAATCGCTGGACTCCAGAAACTGCTAACACAGCAACTTATCCTCGTTTAACAACGCAAAACGGCGACAATAACTTCCGCGCTTCTGATTTCTGGATGTACAGTACTAGTCGTGTAGATTTGGGTAAGGTTCAAATTACTTATGATTTTCCAAAAAATGTATTTAGAAACGGTATAGTCAAAGGCTTGTCAGTGTACTTAAGTGGTTCTAGTTTGCTAACTATAGCCAAAGAACGTAAATATATGGAGATGAATGTAGGTAGTACACCTCAGAGTCGTAGTTATAATCTTGGTTTGAAAGCTGAGTTTTAAATGAGATAGATTACCAAATAAATTATTTGTCATGAAAAATATAATAAAAATATTAGTCCTTTCTTCTTTATTGACAGGATGCGATGATCTGTTCGAGCCAGCCATTGAGAATAATCTGGGATTTGAATATATGTACGAAAATGCGGGATATGCCGAAGGTGTTTTATCTAATGCATATACGCGCATTCCGTCTGCGTCTTATTCATTCAATGATGTTGCAACTGATGATGCAGTTAGTAATGATGCTGCAAATAGTTATCGAAAAATGGTTGCAGGTGCATGGCAGTCGGACAATGACCCAACTGAACGTTGGCGCAATTGCCGTGCAGCTATTCAGTATCTCAATCTTTTTCTAGCCAACGCTGATAAGGTACATTGGGCAGACGATGAGTTGGCTGCTAAAATGTATAATGATCGCTTAAAAGGTGAAGCTTACGGGCTACGTGCCATGTACATGTATTACCTACTTCAGGCGCATGGCGGATGGACTGCAGATGGAAAATTGCTAGGTGTGCCTATTGTTACTGAACCAGAAGAAGCTTCAACAGATTTCAACTATTCACGTGCTACTTTTGAAGATTGTATGAAGGCTTTTTATGCTGATGCATCAAAGGCTTTGGAACTTTTACCTACTGATTATGGTGATAGAACCAGCGAATCTGAAATACCTTCTAAATATTTGAATGAGGGTGCAAACCTTACTCAATATAATCGTGTGTTTGGTCTAAAATTTCGTGGACGCATTTCCGGACGTATCGTAGAAGCTATCCGTTCTCAAGCTGCATTGCTAGCTGCAAGTCCAGCATTTGCTGCAGGCAATACTACAACTTGGCAGAATGCGGCTGATTATGCAGCCAACGTATTGGATAGAATCAATGGCGTTGCCGGTATGGATGCCGATGGTGGAACTTGGTATAAAAACAAAGAAATTGAGTCGTTAGGTAGTGGTGAATGTCCTCCTGAAATCTTGTGGAGAGGAACTAAATCGTCAAGCAATACATTAGAAAAGGATAATTATCCTCCTTCTATCTATGGTAAAGGACGAATCAATCCTACACAAAATTTGGTTGATGCTTTCCCTATGTTGGATGGAACTCCTATATCTGCTAGCGGAATTAGTTACGATGCAAGTAATCCTTATGCAAATCGTGATCCTCGTTTGGCTGCTTATATTTTATACAATGGAACGAAAGCCGGTGTAAATAACAAAGTTATAACAACTGCTGCCGACGGTACAACAAACGATGCTTTGAACAAGGAAGAAGGTTATTCAACACGTACAGGTTATTATATGCGTAAATTATTGCGTCAGGATATTAATCTGGATCCAACTGTAAACAGTACTCAAGAACACTATCAGGCACGTATACGTTACACAGAAATATATTTGAACTATGCAGAGGCTGCTAACGAAGCTTTCGGTCCTACAGGAAAAGGTTCTCATGCTTATTCTGCTTATGACGTAATTAAAGCAATACGTAGCCGAGCTGGTATTACTGGAGGTGACCTGTATTTGGAGTCTATTAAGGATAACAAAGACAAGATGCGCGAGTTGATTCGTAACGAACGTCGTTTGGAACTTTGTTTTGAAGGTTTCCGTTTCTGGGATTTGCGTCGTTGGAAAGCAAACTGGAATACAACTGCTATGGGGGTTAGTATTACAGGAGATGCTACTAAAGCCTATTCTCCGATAGAAGTTGATACACGTACGTATAAAGATTATATGTATTATGGGCCTATTCCTTATAGTGAAATATTAAAATTTAATGCTCTGGAACAAAACCAGGGAT
Source organism: Bacteroides luti (assembly GCF_900128905.1). Lineage (GTDB taxonomy): Bacteria > Bacteroidota > Bacteroidia > Bacteroidales > Bacteroidaceae > Bacteroides > Bacteroides luti. Next base: position 154,908 of record NZ_FQTV01000012.1, on the reverse strand, counting down.
GGTAATCATTACAATGTAAAATATTAATTTGATTAAATATGAAAAAAATTATAGCCGCTATTATGATGTTAGGCGCACTGGTTACATCTTGCGAAAATTCTGATTGGGATTTTCCCGATTACGGTAAGACAAGTGTTTATTTTGCCAAACAAACACCAATACGCACCATTACATTGGGGACAGATACTTATGATACAACCTTGGATAATGAGCATAAATGCAAAATCATGGCTACCATGGGAGGAGTGTATAATAATGAAACCAATCGCATAATAAATTTCGAGGTTGACGAATCTTTGTGTAACGGGTTGACTTATGAAAATGGAAGTGACATTATACCGATGCCTTCTTCTTACTATAAACTGGCATCCAACCAAATTATTATACCTGTTGGAAAAGTGTTAGGAGGGGTCGAAGTACAATTTACAGATGCATTCTTCAATGATCCAAAATCTATTTCTACAACTTATGTTATTCCATTAAGAATGACTAGTGTAGAAAATGCTGATACTATCCTGAAGAGTAAAAACTATATTCTTTATGCTGTTAAATACATTAATAAATGGGATGGTAATTGGCTAAGCCGAGGTACAGATGTAATAGACGATAACGGATCAGTTACTACAGTAACACGCCAGGCTAAGTATATAGAGAATGATGAGGTACGTAGCCTTACAACAACTGCCTATAAGCAAGTTGTATATCCTGTATCTACAGTTGTAAATGTATACAAAGAAGATGGTACATTGGGAACTAAAACCTTAAAATGCGACCTTATATTAACATTCGACGACAAGGATAAATGTACAATTACCAGTGGAACAGAAGGCTATACAGCTACCGGTACTGGTACATGGACAAAAGAAGGTGCAAAAAAGGCTTGGGGAGATAAAGATCGTGATGAACTGAAGTTAAACTATGTATTGACTTACAACTACCAGCAAAAAGCAGGTGGCCCGATGTTGTATAAAAAGTACACATGTGATGATACATTGGTTGCACGTGACCGTGGAAGTAAATTGGAAACTTTTACACCGAAAAATAAATAATCAATTGATTCCTAAAAATAATACAAATGAAACAGTATATAAATAAACTTCTGATAACAGCATTAGGATCGGTTATAATGGCCGGGTGCGCTGATACTGGTATTGATGATTTTTCTGTAGAAAAGCCAAACACCATAGCGGGTATGGAGTATCTAAATGACTACTCTCCGTTGAAATCGTATATAAATCGTACTGCCCACCCCAACTTTAAGTTGGGATCGGGTATTTCGGAAAGCGATTTTAATTCGGGAGGTATTGTCTATAGATTGGCAAGCGCTAATTTCGATGAAATAACTGCTGGTAATGCAATGAAATACAGTTCTTGTGTTTCTAAAGATGGTGTTATGAGCTTCTCTGATGTGACCAAATTTATAGAAATGGCTAAAACTGCAGGTTTATCAATCTATGGCCACACATTGGCCTGGCATTCTCAACAGCAGAATGAGTACTTGAATAAACTGATTGCTGACAAAGAAATAAAAGTGGATCCAAATAACGCAGAACATGCATTGCATATAAAAACTACTGAAGCTAAAGCAAATGTTTGGGATTGGCAAATTTATTATATGTTGCCTGAAGCTCTCACAGTAGGACAAGAATATACAATAAGTATGCGTGCCAAAGCAACTACAGCAACTAATATTGCTTTTTGGCCAAACAATGCAAATGGATCGCAAGTACAATATTTATCTGATTTGTCTGTAGGAAAAGAATGGAATACTACTTCTGTTAAATTTACGGCTACTATTCCTATTCAAAAATTGGTATTCTCTTTCGGGAAGTTTAGCGGTGACTTGTACATTGACGATGTTAAATTGGCTGCTACAGGTTCAAATACTAATTTGATTGCCAATTCTTCTTTTGACAATACCGATTTGAGTAAATGGAGTAAACCAAGTTGGCATAGTTATACTTATACTATTGAAGCTTTGGCAGCTGGACCTACTACCTGGTTTACAAACCTGGTTAGTAATAGTAACTGTGAATCAGATGATGTTTCTTCTTTCTATGCTACAGAAGCAACAGTTGGACCTAAAGCTGCAACTTTTGGAGCTGCAGGTACAGGAGCTGATGGAGTTGGCCGTGCTTTAATTGTAAAATCTGGAGACAATCCAACCAATAACTGGGATACTCAATTCTTTGTAAAAGTGCCTTATAAGTTCAAAGAAGGAGACACTTATCGTTTTACCATGAAAGTAAAAGCTGATAAAGCAGGAACAATTGAGTCTCAAGCACACAACAATCCGGGTGGCTATTTATATTGGTCAATGATTGGTAACCCTAGCGTTACCACCTCTTGGCAGGAATATACCAAAACCGGTGTTATTTCAGCTTCACAAGCAGGTATGAATACTATTGCGTTCAACCTTTCTCCAAACAAAACAGCAACAACATTCTATTTTGACGATATCTATTTCGAGAAACAAGAATCAGGCAATACTATTCCATTAACTCCAAAAGAAAAGGCAGATACACTGACTTGGGCTATGGACAAATGGGTAAAAGGAATGATGCAAGCTTGCGGTGGATATGTTAAGTCTTGGGATGTAGTAAACGAAGCTATTTCAGGTGGAGGCGACGACGGAGAAGGCTTCTATGTATTGCAATCTGCATCAAATGGCGACCCTCTTAAGAACTTCTACTGGCAAGATTATTTAGGAAGCGAAGAATATGTACGTAAAGTCGTTGGTATGGCTCGTAAATACTATGCAGAATTCAAAGGAAATCCTTCGGATCTAAAACTATTCATCAATGATTATAATCTGGAATCCGATTGGGACGATAACAAAAAACTGAAAAGTTTGATTCACTGGATTCAACGTTGGGAAAAAGATGGTGTTACCAAAATAGATGGAATTGGAACACAGATGCACGTTTCTTATTCTGCAAATGCAACTTCACAAAAAAGCAAAGAAGAACATGTAGTGAAGATGTTTGAATTGTTGGCTGCATCGGGTAAATTAGTGAAGATTTCCGAATTAGATATGGGATATATTGACGAAAATGGTAAAACATTAAAGACTGTAAATATGACCCAGGATCAACATAAAGCAATGGCTGAATTCTACAAATTCATTGTGAAAAAATACTTCGAAATTATTCCGGTTGCTCAGCAATATGGAATTACTACCTGGTCTATTACAGATAGCCCTGACAGTAGTTCTTCATTTTGGCGTGCTGGCGAACCTATCGGTTTGTGGGATTTGAACTACTACCGTAAACATGAATATGCAGGGTATGCTGATGGATTGGCTGGTAAATAATAAATAACTGCTGTTCATTATAAGTTTTTAGATAGGGAAAGGGCTGAGTTCATTGATTGATATGAACTCAGCCCTACTTGTCTATATTCGTTTCTGTAAAAGCAGCTCAGCTTTTATCGTAATTTTATTTCTAATTTAGTCCCAGTATAAGATACTTTTTTTCCTATCGAACCTGTATGAGTTCCAGAACCTCTATTTTCACTTACCAGAACAACATTAAAGATACGTTTTGCTAAACAGCCAGAATAATTTCCCTTTCTATCCGAGATAGCTAAAGATTGATGTTTCTCATCCCACTTAAACGAGATAACAGTATATTTACCTTTCTCATAGTTATAATTATCTCCTTCATCTTCGTATAAATTAAATTTAGCATCGGCTCCTTTATATACTCGAATTTCTAATGTATCGGCCAATTTCTCACCTGTATATTGGATAATCTTACCCATTGGAATAATTGAACCAGCCTTAACGAAAAGAGGAATTTTATCTATTGGAGCATCCGTTTTTATACATTGACCTCCATTGAAATGTTTACCTGTCCAAAAGTCGAACCAACCTGCCGATTTGGGTAAATAAACATTCCATTCAGACACATTAGCTTCAGTAACCGGAGCCACTAATACAGATTTTCCAAACATATACTGATATTGACGGTTTACAGCAGCGGTATCTGCATTAAAATCCATCACCAACGGACGCATCATTGTAGATCCGTTTTTAGTAACCTGCCATGCTTCGGAATAAATGTATGGAAGTAAACGATAGCGAAGGTTCAGCATCTTACGCATATTGTCTTCAACTTTTTGTCCGTACTTCCAAGGTTCTGTTTCGGTTTGGTAACCGTGAATACGGAAAATTGGATTGAACGTTCCCCACTGGTACCAGCGTGTAAGTAGTTCGTGATATTTCTCATCAGTATATTGAGAATTGCCGGGACGGAAAAAGCCTCCAATATCTGTTGTCCAATATGGAAATCCTGTAATTGTGTAATTTAGTCCGGCTACAATCTGATTCTTGAATGTATCCCATGTTCCACCAATATCACCCGACCAATTGATAATTCCATAGCGTTGCTGACCCGAGAAAGCCGAACGAGTAAGTATACACACCCGCTTCTCAGAAGTAGCTTCGCGTTGTCCTTCATACACAGCCCTACTTACCATTAATGGATAAGTTAACCGGTAAAAATCGCCTGCACCAATATGTGTTCTTGTTCCTTTCAAAGCATCATTTTCTGGCTCAACGGCATCCATCCACCACGAATCTACACCATTATCAAGCATATTTACTTTCAATGTATTCCAATATTCTTTTCTGGTTTCCGGGTTGAAGTAATCCAGCCATTTAGTATCCGGAATAAATCGGTTTTTAGTCACATACTCTTTACCAATTGTTGAGTTCTTATCCGGGTTAGACCAGATTGAAATATTGAAATGTGCATTCAAATTGTGCAGTTCTTTTATAAACGCTGAAGGATTTGAGTAGTTTTTCTCATCGAACTGAGGAACACCCCAACCTCTATCGCCCCAGTATTGCCAATCTTGTACAATCACATCCAACGGAAGATTTCTTTTTCGAAACTCTTTTACTGTTTCAACCAGATGTGTTCCTGAAGTATAACGTTCGCGACACTGCCAAAAGCCATAAGCCCATTGTGGCAACATAGGTACATTACCAGATAATTTACGGTAAGATGCAATCACGCTATCTGCTGAGGGGCCATAAAATACAACATAATCGAGCGATTTAGCGACAGGTGAACGGAATGTTGTTATGTTATCACTCAGTTTCCACGATAATTTGGGAGTATTATTTGATTTACAAAGTACCTGTACCTGATGTTCACCAGCTTTTAATTTCACCAATGTTCCTACAGTAGGCGGAAGCCACATATTACTTTGATCAATACAAGGTTTCCCATCGATAACCACAAAATGTCTGTTACCCATATCTCCCAAATCCAGAAACATAGAATACTCGCCATCTTTCGTAACATTAAACTTACCTTGATAAAGCGATTGGTCTTGCGATACTTTCTGAGTCCCGGAGGTAGTAGTTACTTCTGCCATTTGATTATTTCCGGAAGTTGATTGTTCCTGTTTTACAAGTGTTATGAAATTATCTGCCGGATTAAAGTCTGTTAGTCCATACTGATGCCATAACAAACCATACCCTTTACTGGAATAAATAAAAGGAATAGAAATCTGCGTGTTTACCTGTGTTAAACTACGAGTTACGTTCTTTAAGTTATATTGCCCGTCCTGAAATTGCCCCAAACCAAATATATATTCATCGGATGGTGATTCAAAACTCTGTTCAGCCTCATAACAAGGTTCTCCTTGAATAGAGCCGGGAGTTAGTTTCCGGGAGCCTGTTTCTTCGCTCAAAAATACTTTGCCGGCATTATCTGCATACGATAATTTGCCTGTATGCTTATCCAATAACACTTGAATATTTTTTGTTTTTATCTCAAGCTTGGTCGGCAGATCTAAAACTTGAAACCAGGGAGTTGCAACGCCCGAAGTAAAAACAAGTTCTGGCAGGTTTCCTTCACTTTCTTTATAAAATTTAATTCTTACGGCATTCTCGCTCAAAGGAGATATGCTGAGTGTTCCATCTGATAAAGTAATATTTACCTTGTTGGACAACCGTTTAAAGCCTTTCACAACTTGTCCCTTACAAAGTAGTGGAAAGAGACTGATCACTAATAATAATTTTAATTTCATCTTCTTTCTATTTTATTATAATAAAATCAAGAAACTTCTCCCACATCTGCTACTAAATACATAAAAAGCCTTTAAACAAAGGCTTTTTATTGGTGGGAGATAAAAAAAACAGACTATTTATCTGCTACTAACTAGAATTATCTGCCACCAGCACGCTTTACTATAATAAGCCCGGCAGACATTTTAAAACTTCCCGAATGATATTTATTTTTTCTGGAATAACATTTATTATATCTTGTACAAAACATTATATTGTTCTGTACAAAAGAATTAATTACCTTGTACAAAAGAATGCATTCTTTTGTACAAGGATTTATATATTAGACTAATAGTTCTATAAAAGACAGGGCAGACATTGATCAATATCCGCACAGATATTTTCAAAAGTACCCTTCTCAGTTGTGACAGATAAAAAATTAAAAGGAGATAAAGGTTTACCCTTTCTATTTTTCAACTAAGGTAAAACAGTAACAATTTTCTTCCCTTTATAAACAATTACTTTATCATATTCATTGGAGGTATTCTTACCAGAAGCAACTAGTCTGATCTTGAATTTACGTTCTGCAAGCATTCCTGGAAAAGAACCTTTACGATTACTAATTGTCAATGCCTTCTTTGCATCATTCCAAGTAAAGGTAATGGTTGAATATGCTCCTTTTTCGTAGTTGTAATTATCGTTTTCGTCCTCGTAAAGGGTAAATTCTCCATTAGCACCTCCATAAACACGAATTTCAAGGTCATCCCATTTCTTCTCAGTGGCATATTGCACTTGCGGTCCGAAAGGAATAATACTTCCCGATTTGATGTATAAAGGAATCTCATCAATCGTTGTTGCTTTTACTATTTCCTTACCACCATTAATTTTCTCGTTAGTCCAGAAGTCATACCAGGCAGTTCCTTCGGGTAAATAAACTTTCATTGATTTAGGCTGAGTGAAATTCACTGCTGCACCTTTCTTTTCGCCGGTAGCATCTTTTTTATCCCAACCAGTTTCTGCATCCGATTTTACTATAGTTTCAGGAGTATATTGTGCATTAACAACCGGAGCAACCAATATAGATTTACCAAACATATACTCGTTGTTCATGTCTTTAACCTTCTTGTCATTAAAATCCATTACCAAAGCTCGCATAATAGTATATTGATTATTAGTAACCGACCAAGAAGTAGAATAAATATATGGCAACAGAGAATAACGCAAATTAATTGTCTTTGCTATTGCATCAAAGATGGTTTCTCCTTTTTTCCCAAAGTTATATATTTCTCTGGGTATATCGGTACCGTGCGAACGCATCATAGGGGTAAATGCCCCGAATTGAAGCCAGCGAACATACAGTTCCTGAAACGACGGATTTTTAGCTCCTTCACTCCAGCCTCTGTTATAAGCGCCTGCAAAAAAGCCGCCAATATCAGTATTCCAGTAAGGTATAGCACTCATTGTAAAGTTAAGACCTGCAGGTATCTGGTTGCGTAAAGATTGCCAGGAAGAGTTCACATCACCCGACCATGTATTTGCTCCGCAGCGTTGTTGTCCGGCAAATGCCGAGCGGGTAAGGATAAATATACGCTTATCTGAACTTGCTGAACGCTGATGTTCTGCAACCCCTCCTACCGCCATCAGTGGAAATGCATTGCGTACCTTGCGGAATGAGCCCAGATAAGTTTTAAGATCGAAATCGGAAGGTTTGAAATCCAGGTGATCTGGTTCTGTTGAATCCATCCACCAACCATCAATTCCCAATGAGAAAAGTCCTTTTTGCAGATGTTTCCAGTATATATCACGAGCTTCTGGATTATAAGGATCATAAGGTTGTACACCTGATGGATATTCACGGTTAGGCGGCCAGCTTTCCAATCCCGATTGTGGCCATGTGCCGAAATTCAAAAGCATACCCTTTGGCTCCATCTCGCGGAATTGTTTTGTTTGCGGTCCGAAAGAAGACCAGATAGAAATAATAAGGTGCGCATTTTGATTGTGGATATCTTCCACCATTTTCTTTGGATTAGGAAATTCTGTGTTAAGAAATTCCATTGCATTCCAAAGGTAATTGTTGCCCCAGTATTGCCAGTCCTGAATAATCCCATCGAGAGGCACACCTAGTTCACGATATTTATTAACTACACCAACCAATTCGTTCTGGCTTTTGTAGCGTTCTTTACTTTGCCAATAACCAAAAGTCCACAAAGGAAACATAGGAGCTTGTCCGGTAAGGTCGCGCATACAAGCAATTGATCCGTCAATATTTCCACCAAACATAATATAGTAATCAATGCAATCGCCAACTTCGGATTTAAATGATGTACTTTCGGGGGTATCTTCAAAAACACTGGGGGAATAATTATCCCAAAATAACCCATACCCTTTTGTAGAAACGAGGAAAGGAACATAATCGTCAGTGTTTCCTTGCACCATATTGAGTTTTGTATTACGCAAAGATAATTTGCCACGCTGTTGTTGACCTAAACCATAAATATCCTCGTTTTTATCAAGTGTAAAGAGCTGATTAATGGTATATGTTTTTGATCCTGCATCATTAAAATCAGTAAAGGTTGCACCCTCTTTTTCGCTTAAAAGTTGTTCTCCGGAAAGAGTATAATAAGAAATTTTACCCGATTTAAGATCAACATCAACTTTCAACTTATTGCTTTTCAACGAAACAATATCTCCTTGTTTTTTAACAGTAAATTTAACGGCTTGGGGCGTTTTTACGACAGATAAGCTTTTCTTTTCAAAAGTTTTGCCCATAGGAGATTTCAATACCCTAACAGTAGAAGGCCCATAAAATTGAATTTCAACATCCGTTGAATTAATTTGGGTTTTGATACCCAAATTGCTTTTTGTGTACGATTGTGCCTGACTACCGATGGCAAAAAACATCAGTAACAAGAATACTAAATTGAGTTTTTTCATATATTATTTTTTAAGCTTGTATTATTTGACAGGATTCATATAATATAAACCATCGGTACAGGATCAAGGCCTAAATATATTTTAGCAATCATGCTATCTGCCAGGCTACTCCCTCAAAAGGAGTAGCGGTGCTAAAACAAAAACATTTAATTCATTTCAAATATAGATCTTATCTTCTAATATTCAAATATATTTATACATTAAAAGTTTATTTAGCAGGCATAAATTTATAGAGTACTACTCCATGTGCGGGAACTTTAAGTCTTAGTTCACCGGTTTGGGTTTCGATATTGCTGATATCTTTCTGTCGCCAAAGATCGCGCACCGTATATCGTCCGTTAAGACCAAGTTTTTCGAAATCCTTGTAGGATATATCCACTATATCGAGGCCAAAATTACAGAAAGCAACTGCACGACTACCATCTTCGAGTTCTTTCACGTAAATACGCAAATCACCAATCGCCTGCTTACAAGTTGCCTGCTTGCCAAGCGGATCTTGATTGACCTCGATAACTTCATCGTTGGTTAGTAAATTCAATGAAAAATCATCTAGTTTCTCCATGTCACAGCCAATAAGAAGCGGTGCGGAGAAAAGACTCCAAAGACTAACATGAAGATATTGTTCATCCGGTTTAAGCTTACTTAAATGCGGATTGCCCCAACCTACAGTACCAATTACGAGCATATCAGGATCGTTCCAATTGCCCGGTTTAGCCCATGCTGCGGCTTCATCCTGTGCCAGAGCTATATTTTTTACACTCACCCACGTATCTGTAATATCATTCGTAGTTCGCCAACAATTACCTTTAACAGAGTCACCCCATTTCCATACATCCGACATCCCGTACTGGCATACACTAAAAACGATGTCCCGAGGCTGTTGGTGAAGATATTCACCCATAACCTTAAATGGTTTCATGGCGATATTCAATTCATTGCCACCATTATAAGACAAAGAGGAGACTTTATATGGATCATTTTCAGGCAAACCATCAATTACATTGCCATAACTGCACCAATCGTATTTCAAGTAGTCGAAGCCCCACTTGGCATAACTTTCGGCATCTTGCTTTTCGTAACCATAACTACCGGCACTACCACCACAGGTCCAAGGCCCCGGACTTGAGTAAAGTCCAATTTTTAGTCCCTTACCATGCACATAATCGGCAAGTGCTTTCATATCTCCAAATCGGGAATTAGGGATTATATTGCCAGCCTCATCGCGCAACTTGCCACGCAATGTAGAATCTTTTGAGTCACGATGATTTTCCCAGAAATCGTCTATATTTATATATGTCCATCCGTGGTTAATAAGCCCACTTTTTACCATTGCATTAACTGCACGTTTTACCTTATCAGCAGATACCTCGTTGGCAAAACAGTTCCAACTGTTCCAACCCATTGGTGGAGTGAGCGCAATACGGTCGCCACAAACTATGCGTAGTCTTTTTTCTGCCTTGCCTTTAGCATTTTTAGCACCCAAGGTAACCTCAAATGTACCAGCTTTAGAAAGTGAACCCGTAATGAGACCTGTTTTCGAGTCAATCTTTAACCCCTTAGGTAAACTCGAAGCCGAAAAAGTCATCGGACGGTCGCCCGTAGCTGCCACAAGATATTGAAAAGGTGAACCCGGACGCACTCCAAATACTTTTGAGCTATTGATTCTTGGTTTGGCAGAAGGTAGAGGAGTTAGGATATATGGTTCACTTGGTATCGGATTATATGTATTAAAGGTAGTTACACCCATAGTCTCAAATTTAGCATCAGCCCAATCGGCATGGTCATAGTAATTACCGTTTCCTCCATCAGTAACTACTAATTCAAGCTTCTGTATTCCTTCGAGTTTCACCGAGCAAGGTCTGGCGGCATCCCCTAAATGAACCAAACCACTCGACCATAGTTTCTTACCATCGCCAATAATAATAAATTCAACAGCTGGCTGATGTTCTTTTACCTCGTCGTCAATACCAACCTGAGCTGTAAACTCACTCGCTTTCCCATCAAGTAGAATCAACAACGAACTCTCAGCATGAGTACCGAAACCTCGTTCGAACGTTTTTCCTCCTATTGTGATTGCTTTACCATCAACAGATTTATTCTTATTCGGTGTACCGAAACCCTGGGTAGCAGCACTGAGATCTAATTGATCAAGCCATACCGTTTGAGCAGATAAATGTTCGGCCCCCATCATGCTAAATAAAATAAAGAGTCCTGCAGTGACTACTAATTTAATGCTATTTGTTATTTTCATTAATGCCGTTTTATTGGATATTACTTTTTGAATTAGATTCAGTAAAAACCTGATATCTTTGTGCGATAAAGGTTTTTGCTTATAAGTCCACGCTCCTTTAGTTTTGGTTGTGAATCATCATTCTTCTTAATTAATTTATTTGATCTTTATTTTTAATGTTTGTAGAGCTTTGGGATCTGAACTATTTCCATATAGTACCTCATATTCTCCAGGAGTAACCATCATTTTTCTTTGAGCCCAATCAAAGAATTCGAATGCCGAAGGTGATAAATCAATAGTTGCCTGTCCGGATTTACCAGCTGCTAACTCTACACGTTGAAATCCACGCAAAGTTTTAATAGGACCCTCAATATCATTTACTTTATGAATATATACCTGTACAATTTCAGTACCACTCCTTTTCCCTGCATTGGTTACCGGAACTGTTAGTTTTATAGTTTCGTTGGATTTTATTTCAGCTTTATTTACAGTGGCTTTCCCTATTTTGAAATTAGTATAACTCAATCCAAAACCAAATGGAAACAACGGATCGGACATATAACGATAGGTCCTTCCTTTCATTGAATAGTTTTCAAAATCTGATAATTGATTCATACTTTTGTAGAAAGTGATTGGTAGTTTTCCCGATGGATTATAATCGCCGAAAAGCACATCTGCTACAGCCTGACCTCCCGACTCGCCACCATACCAAGCCTGAAGAATGGCATCGCAACTTTCAGTTTCAGGAACCAAAGCAATAGCCGAGCCCGAACAGTTCACAAAAATAACCTTTTTTCCAGCTTGCTTTAATGCCTTTAAGCAGTTACGTTGTACAACGGGAAGTTCAATATCAGTACGGTCGCCCCCCTTGAAACCAGGATATGAAACTGGCATTTCTTCACCTTCCAATTGTGTAGAAAGTCCTCCAACAAATACCACAACATCAGTCCCTTGAAGCTTTTTAATCAAGTCAGTATAATCAACATCTACTTCTTTACCTAAATTGAATTCTATATTTGCTTCCCAATTATTTAATTGTGCGTAGCGAATCTCTATTTTATATTTCTTACCGCTTTCAACTTTAAATGGAATTCGTGAAGGCAACGTTCTCCAGTTATTATATTTAGCAAGAGATTCTCCATTGACAAACAATTCAAAATATCCAGTAGCTCCACATTTAAATACAATCTCTTCACTCTTTGATGGAATGAATTCTGTTTCATATTTACCGGAAAATCCTTCTAGACGAACTCCGGTTGCAAATTCATGTTGACCAGCAGTAGTTAATTTTATAGGATTTACAATTTGCTGGGTTGCAACAACATCACCTGTAAAATCCTTATTATTCCAATAACTAACCTTAAAACCCTTCTTTCCGTCAATAGAACATTGAGAGAAATAACTTTCGGTCACTTTATCCTCTACCAAATCGCATCCTTTCTCATAAAGAACCTTATCTGCAGAAAGTTTAGAAGTAATTCCATCTAAAATTGTAATCGTTCTTACGGGAGTTCCATTATAATTACCCCAAAGCATAGGTTTATCGTTAGCATTTGGACCAACTACTGCTATCTTTTTTGATTTATTTAATGGAAGGATCTTGTTTTTATTCTGAAGAAGCGTCATCGATTCAAGAGCCATATCTAAGGCTAGTTTTCTATGCTCATCGTTATTTACAATCGACATCGGAATTTTAGACCATGAAACCAGATTATCCTCATCCATTTCACCCAAGTCGAAACGCCCAATCAATACATTCAACAAGTGCTTATTTATCTCTTCTTCTAAAATCAGACCTTTAGCAACAGCTTCCGGCAATTGTTTGTAAAGGTGATCAGACCATTGGCATTCTACATCTGTTCCGGCTAACACTCCCTTTGAAGCAGCATGAACAGCATCTGATGACACTTTGTGGCTGGTATAAAAATCAGATATGGCACCACAATCAGAAACAACCATATACTTATAACCCCATTCATCCCTTAAAATTCGTTGCAACAATTGAGTGCTTCCACAACAAGGTTCATCATCCAAACGCTGATAAGCGCACATTACCTGACGAACGTCAGCTTTCTGAACCAAGGATTTAAATGCAGGAAGGTATGTTTCCCACAATTCCCGAGGATTAACATCGTTTATATTTAAAGAGTGACGACTCCATTCAGGTCCTGAGTGAACAGCAAAGTGCTTGGCACAAGCTAAAAGTTTTCTGTATTTAGCATCTGAAGGGCCTTGAAGTCCTTTTACAACGGAAACTCCCATACGTGAAGTTAAGTAAGGATCTTCACCATACGTTTCCTGCCCCCGTCCCCAACGTGGATCACGGAATATATTAACGTTTGGTGTCCAAACCGAAAGACTTAGAAAACGTGCATTTTCCTGACCATTCTTTCTGGCTTCATTATATTTAGCTCGTGTCTCATCCGAAACTGCATTGAAAATACGATATAGCAAATCATCATCAAATGAAGCAGCCATTCCAATTGGTTCTGGAAAAACTGTAACGTTACCATTGTTGGCAAGACCATGTAAAGCCTCACTCCACCAATTAAATTTTTTGATCCCCATACGTGGAATAGCATCTGATATATCACACATTAAAGTTGCTTTTTCGCTTAAGGATAAGCGAGATATCAAATCTTTAGCACGTTCTTCAGAACTTAAATTAGGATTTTTATAAGGCAATAACTGAGCCCAGGAATTTACTGAAATTAAAAGGGTTATTCCTATAAACAATCCTTTTTTGATAATTAACCGTGTTGATTTTTTCATAATATATATATACACATTTACTAATTAATTGGTTTCAGAGAAGCTACAAAACCACCTCTGCCCAATAATCTTACTTTTCATTGGGATATATTATAAATTGCTTTTTGATTATTAGTTAGAAGCAAATGTAAGTTTATCCTTTAGATTGATACATAACAAATCTGATAATTCAAATTAGTATGTAAAACATTAACCTCAATTCTTATTACAGCACCTTATACATTCTGATTATTACATACGGTTCATCTCCAGGTTTTAAATCAGGCATGGTTAAAGTTCCCAGAAAAATAGCGTGGTTAAGGTAATCGTAAGGACTGTTGTTTGGCACTTCAATGTCCAAAACCGATTTACAATAAAATGAGTTTACGCTATTGTCTGTATGAATCAATGCCTGATTTATTATCTGGAATATATACCTATCATTCGTTTTCAGAAGATAACGTGCATACAATTCGGTATCACCATCCGGACGAACCAATTGCCAATCATCACCTCCAGGCAAAATTTCGCCTTTTATTTTTGGTCCACAGAAGGTACCTCCAATAATTGGAATAATTCTTCTTGTACCACGTTTGCTCTCGCCCACATTTATCATGCTCCCTATTTTCACTCTTGCTTCCCAAATAAACTCAGTTTTGAAGTCTTTGTACAACGAATCATTCTTCTCTGAATTTATGTTTTGGGATTTCACATTTTCGGAAACAAAAAAGACTAAGAGCAGCAAATAAATTAAATTTCTCTTCATTTTTCTTTCTATTTTGCCCAGCTACTTCCTTCCGGACTTCTTCTCCAATTAAAATAAGTGTCTAAAACCTTAAGCGATTCCAAACTTGGAACTTCACCAGTATATGCTTTTTGACTAAAATGCATTACCGAGGGTTTATTTTGATTAAATGCAGGCCATTGCAAACTTCCAATTGGATTTGGATTACCATATTTTGCAAAGTTAGTCCAGTAAGTTCCCATAGCTTCTGATATTTCCAGATCCGATTTAGTGATTTGCGGATTGGAAGCATCTAAGTTTAAGAAAACATAGGCAACATCCTGCCCGTGAGGCGAACCATAACCATAGCGTGGTGAATCTTTTGGATAATCGGGATGTTGATCAAAATAGTAATAATAAACATTAGATTTGCCTTTTTCACTTTGAAGTCTGGCCCAACTCCATGTTTGCCAGCCAAATGCAGCATCTCGGGCTAAATCACGTGCTGTTTTTGGCACAGAATTTTCTCCAACTGGATAGGCTTTTATTAGTTCGTCGGCATATTTTCCGTAGCGTTTCTTCACTCCTTCAATATACTCTTCCGGAGTTCTTCCTGGTGAGAAGCTTGCACCCTCATCTGAATTGTAACCAATAAGCACAGGCACATCATTGAATTTTCCTGCTTCATATAATATATACTGATCATCGGGAATTACAGAACCATCTACAATGGGCCAACCACCAGGCAATCCAAAACCTGAAGGAAGTTGTTCAGCCGAGATCTTCCTAAGGTCGGTAATAGTTGAAGCGCCTGCTTTCTGGGCAAAAATAAGTCCATCAGCTTCTGCTTGTTGAAGAGTTTTCATATTTTCACCGGGGAATGTTGTCGGGCGTGTTGGACCAAAAGAACCACCACTTTGTGAAATAGCTCCCTGAAACAATCCTTTAGCCAATGGAGAAGCACATAACATACTAACAGAAATAGCTCCTGCCGATTCTCCAAAAATAGTAATTTTATTAGGGTCGCCACCAAATGCAGCTATATTTTCCTTTATCCATTTGAGAGCAGCAATCTGATCTAGTAAACCGTAGTTTCCAGAAGTATGCGTGGGACTTTCACTGCTTAATTCAGGATGTGCCAAGAATCCAAGTTGCCCTACACGATAGGCTATACTTACCAACACAACGCCTTTATGAGCCAACTTTTTCCCATCGTAAACTGGTTCAGAAGTTGAGCCGAAGCTAAATCCACCACCATAGATCCATACAAGCACAGGAATACGATCATTTGCTGATTTTGCAGGAGTCCACACGTTCAGGTACAAACAATCTTCACTTTTTCCCGATGGAGGATTTCCATATTGCATAGGAGCTGGAGCAAACTGTATAGTTTGTTTCACACCTTCCCACTTTGCAGCTGGTTGTGGTGCTCGCCACCGTAAATTTCCTACGGGTGGAGCAGCAAACGGGACACCTTTATAAACAGTCAATCCATCATCATAAATTCCTTGAATTAATCCTTCTCTTACTTTTATCGGTGCTGGTTGCTTAGCAAAGAGAACTCCTGAGAAAGAAAAGAGTAATACTAAAACGATTAAAGTTGCTTTTTTCATATAAATACTTTTTAATAAAGTTGTAACAAGATTATAGAGGTTAATAATCAAAGTTATTTTAAACAAAAATACTAATCATCATCCGTAAGCTACAATGCTTATTTTAGAAATCTCCACCAATCAAAATTGAATAGATTACCATTACCACCCTTAAAGACAAAGAATACATCATGGATTTCTTTTATTTTATTCACTTTGCACGAGATAGTCTTCCAGTTTAGCACACCTTCTGTATTCTTCACTTCTAAAACGCCTAACAAGCGGCCATCTCTGCTGTCAACATGAATTTCAATTTTCCCTCCCAACGAATTAGTAGCAACACTTGCTTCAAATATCTTAGCTCCTGTGCCAAAATCAACACTGCGCACTTTTATATAGTCACCATTATTGATATCAGTAACATAAACGCCATTTTTTGAATCTTTCGTTGTCTCAACTCCTTCTTCCCATGCAATAGTTTCGGCTTCAACTCTCTTAAATGGATTTAAATTGGATACACTTTCTATAACGCCTTTTTTTGTAGGAATTATCAATGGAATTGTACCATCAATATTGAAGTTAAACGGTTCAATGCAGACAGAACGTTTAAAGCCACCGCCTCCTTTTAACGCTCCATTATGATAAAAGAGATATGACTTCCCTTTAAAATTTATATATCCCGGGTGGTTGGTAAATGCGCCACCTTCTTTAATAACTTGCATAATTGTATCACCATAAACCCAAGGTCCGGTTGGGCTAGTACTTGTAGAATAAGCTAAATGTTCTGGTACTCCTCCTGCCGGATAAAGAAGGTAATATTTGCTGTTACGTTTGAAAAGCCAAGGCCCCTCCTCATAAGTGGTAGCTCTTTTCTCTGTAGCATTCTTCGTTTCTTTAATTTTTGAAGCAAACCAATCCTTTTTGTCAGAAGGAATAGGATTAATGCCAGCATTCAAATCATACGAAATCATATTACTGTTGAGTTTTGCGTACCACAATTCCTTGTCACCCCAAGTCAGATAAGATTGTTTATCATTATCAACAATTACAGTAGGATTAATATTACCCTGACCACAATTTTCTGTAATCAAAGGTTTTCCCAATAAATCAACAAAAGGTCCGATAGCCTTATCTCCTACTGCTACACCTATAACCTTTTTGTTGGTACTCTTATCTATAGCACTAACATACCAGTAATATTTATTATCAACACCTTTTATGCTATGTGAAGCCAATCCATCAATTGATTTAGCCCACGAATATGTTTTATGTGCATTAATAATTCTTAGTTTAAATCCTTCTTCAGTTAGAGGAACCTTTACTATTCCAACCTTCTGATCATACGAAATCATATCTTTATTTAGTTTGACATAATAAAGATGTGGATTTCCCCAATATAGATAAGCCTGACCAGCATCATCTATAAACACAGTAGGATCAATATATCCATAACCTACAAGCAAAGGCGATCCGAGAGCATCCCGAAATGGCCCGGTCGGACTATCGGATACCGCAACACCAATAGCATTTCCTCCATTTTTCTGATTAACAGGAACATAAAAATAGTATTTACCATTTCTATAGATACATTGGCCAGCCCATGCATCCCCTCTTGACCAAGTAAAACCTGTATAAGAAAATACAGCCCCATGATCAGTCCAATTCACCATGTCTTTAGAAGAATAGCATCTCCAGTCATTCATTGTAAAAAAATTGTTTATTGTTTTATCCTCATCATGCGTAGTATAAAGATATACGGTGCCATCATGAACCATCGGAGCCGGATCTGCTACGAAATTTGTTTGAATAACAGGGTTCTGAGACATGCCGGAAGTTGGTATTATTATTGCTAACAGAGTTAAAACAATTACAACTACATTTTCATATTTTAAAGTCTTCATCTTATCGTGATTTACAATTACTTCTTTAAGATTAAAAAGATACAGGCAACTAATTTAAGAGATACTAAAATATTATTGCTAAAAATTCTTTCCACTATTTTTTGTGTATAAAGAATCTTCAAAATTATAAGCATTAATAGAGATTGGAGAGTAAATTCACTCCAATCTCTAATCACACTAACCTAATCAATAATCACAAACTAATCAAATTTCAAACAAAAAAAACTTATATAATTTACTCTCAAATATTCAAAAAACATAATGTTAATAGAAGATATAAGGTCACCAAATTAAAAAACGGCTTTCCTTTTCTTCTATGCAAAAGTATGTTCAGACAAATCTTTCTACTTTGGAATTAAGATATTTAGTTTTCAATTCCAGATATATTGTGATGTTATTCCTTATTACAATATCTCTTTTATCGAAATAGCATTTACAAAAGCCCAAATACTATATTTGAGTAGGTGATTTTCCGAAATGCTTTTTGAATACTGTACTAAAATATCCAAGTGAAGAAAAACCACAATATTCACTAACCTCTGTAACAGTATACTTATGACTTTGTAATAATTCCAATGCATAATCAAGTCGAACCATTTTAATAAAATCTGTTGGTGATTGATTTGTCAAAGACTTCACCTTCTTATAAAGCAATGAAGAACTTATGTTCATTGAAAAAGCAAAATCCTCTTTCCCAAATTCAGTATTTGCCATGTTAGCCCTAACTACTTCCAGCATTTTCTTTACAAACTTGTCATTAAATTCGTTTACCAAAATTTGTTCTTCATCATTATCAGGCCCCTTAATTAGCTTTAAAGCCTTTTCCTTAACGATTTCCCTATTCCTTATTATAGATTTTATTCTTTGTGAAAGAAGAATCATATCAAAAGGCTTAGTTAGATAATCATCCGCCCCTAATCCTAATCCATGAATTTGATCTGCTTCTCCAGATAGAGCAGTAAGCAATATTATTGGAATATGAGAAGTTTCATAAGTTGATTTCATCAACCGACATAATTCAAATCCATCCATATTAGGCATCATTACATCTGAAACTACTAAATCAGGCATCTGGTTTTGAATGATATCCCAAGCTACGACACCATCTTCTGCTAATAATATTTCAAAGTCAGCTTTAAGAGGATATAGCATAAAATTTCTAAGATCGTCATTGTCTTCAACAATCAGAATATGCATTTTTAATTTCGATGGTTCTTCAGATTCTAAGAGTAATTGCGAATAAGCTTCATTAGCATCATAAGACACAGGTTCTTCTATCTTAGTATTTGTTTTATTGCTATCATCAATGAATTCCTTAAAAGGTATAACCATTCTAAAAGTTGAACCAACATTCTCTTCACTTACACAGCCAATTGTGCCATCATGCATTTCTACATATTTTTTCACCAACAAAAGACCTATACCAGAGCCAACAATCTTTGAATTTATAGCATTTTCACCACGATAAAATTCTCGAAAGAGCTGATTTTGAGCTTTCTTGCTAATACCAATGCCACTATCTTTTACTTCCATGCTCCATTTGTCTGGCTCACATTTCACAGATATCAGTATTTCACTATCCGGATTTGAATATTTAATAGCATTAGAAATAAGATTATCAATAACTTTCTCTATCATCAATTCATCAACAGCTGTTTGATAAAATTCCTGTTGCGAACTAAACTGTAATCTTACATTTTGTTTTTTTGCAAATGATTCAAACATCAACCGACGATGCTCTATCAACTTCACAATATCTACCTGAGCAAGAACCAGCTGTTCTTTTCTGATATCAATTTTCTGAAAATCCATTAATTGAGTTACAACAGCAGAAAGTCGTCTTGCTTGTTCAATAGCCAACGAAAGATAATATTTACCAGTATCAGAAATATTCTGTTCATTCGCTAATTCCTCCATAGGAGCCTTTATTAGTGTTAGAGATGTTCTGATATCATGAGTGGTATTAGTAAAAAAGCGAATTTTCTCTTCGTTATGTTGTTGTTTGAACCGCTCAATATAATATTTTAATGATATATAAATAACACCAACTATCAGTACTAACAGAAAAAGTTGGAACCACCAGGTCTTCCAAAAAGGTGGAACAACAGTTATACTTAATGATCTCTCAACAATTACATGTGAAAGAGAACAATCATATAATCTTATTTTCAAGACATAAGTTCCATTCGGTATATTCGAATAATGTATAAAGTGATTTTCGGAAGGTTGGCTCCAGGTATTATCAAAACCCTCCAACATCCAGGAAAATTTAGCGCCAGAAACATTTCCTATAGATAAAAGTTCTAATTGCAAGGTATTTTGATCGTAGTTCAATGATACTTCTTCCAAGCTATCTAATGGAGTATTCAGACTGTTACGGATAGATCGGCCTGCTATGGTTAAATTCTGAAAAAAGATATTTCCATTTGATTGACTCTTCGATAATGATTGGGGAGAAAAACAAACAGCACCATTGCTCGTTCCCCAAATTAATTGTTCATTATTTAGCCTGCAGCGTGAGCTCCTGTTAAAAGACACCCGAGACAACGGATACACAGTATTATAAGTAAGCACCTCCATATTCTTTGGATTCAACCTGCATAAGCCACATTCTGTGCCCAACCATAAATATCCACCAGCATACATTATGCTATTTACAAAATTAGACGGCAATCCAGATACCGTTGTTAATTTTTGAGTTTTATGCGTTCTATAATTATATCTTATCAAACCTTCTCCACTTGTGCAAATCCATATTTCATCTTTTATAACTGCCATGTCGTGAACTAAGTATCCTTCTTGCAACGCATTTATTTTTCCTGTTTTTTTATCCAGAATACATAATCCATATGTGCAAGCCAAAAGAATTTTGTTTGGAGCTAATTCCGCAAAAGTATTAATGGGCTGCGTTGGGTAATTACGAAACTTATTCTCTTTCGAAATATAACAAATCAGTTTTCCTGGTACACCACCTATCCAAAGATCTCCATTACTATCTTTGAAAATATCCAGTACAAAGTTATTCTCTAAAGAAAATCCTTTACTTCCATTCGAATAATGGGCTAATTCACGACCAGTACGTTCGTCAAGGACATAGATACCAGAAGAATAAGTTCCGGCCCATATTCGTCCTTTATCATCTTCGCATAACGATATAAATACAGGAGCCTGATTATGTTCATTCTGATAAAATGTTTTCCAATTTCCAGTACCGGCTTCTTTACAGCTAATACCATTATCTGTAGCCATCCATATATTACCTCTCTTGTCCTGAATAATCTTGTTAA
Source organism: Bacteroides luti (assembly GCF_900128905.1). GTDB lineage: Bacteria > Bacteroidota > Bacteroidia > Bacteroidales > Bacteroidaceae > Bacteroides > Bacteroides luti. The sequence continues at coordinate 133,470 of NZ_FQTV01000012.1, read as the reverse complement.
CATTATTATTGACTAAAGAATTGGCATTATTCACAGTATGAGTAAATTGATGTACCTGAGCAGATGTTTTATCAAAGAAAGAGACTCCGCCGCCATAAGTACAAATCCAAATACGCTTATTTTGGTCGTTAAAGATGTCATAGACGCCATTCCCTGGAAGTGATGACGGGTCATTAACGTCCTCTTTATATACATTTAACACCTTTGTTCCTTGCTTATTCACCTCCCAAATACCTTGTCCATCAATACCAGCTAGAATTGTAGAATCAGAATTTGCTTCAATTGCCAGGATAGGTTGTTTAGGAAAGCCATTTATTTTCACCGGACACAAAGCATGCCTGCTTAAATCATAATAAAACAAGCCATTCCAGGATGTTCCAATCCAAAGCCTCTTCATTTTTTTATCATAAAAAAATTTGGAAACACGCAAATCGGCTTTTGGAGTATTTTTATAAAGCCTTGTTCCTTTCATTGTTCGTTTATCAAATAGCCATATTCCAGTTGGCTTGGCAAGAAAAAATCGATCAGAGTCATACCAGGTTAAACAATAAACTTCTTCAGAATCTTGAATATGTGTAAGAGCGCCATTATAATACCTTAATAAACCTGATGAAGAAGCTACCCAGTAACAATTAGCATTATCTACAAGTATACCACCAGTCACTAAATGTGTGTTATTCATATACTTGCCCATATTAATTAACAGTTCAAATTGGTCTTTAATAGCATTGTAACGGAATAACTGACCATTATTTGAAAAAGCGAATAAGCCTGAATTTGCATACACAAGTTTCACAGATATAATATCTGTATTTTCAAATGGAAGCTGATAAATACGATAATCATCTCCGGCAAGCCTTAAAATTCCCAATTTAGTGGAAGCCCAAATAAAGCCCTTTTTATCTTTACAAATAGATGTTGCCATTCGCATTGAAATTCCATACAATGAGTTTATATCGTAAAACTTCACATTTGAGGAATGTAATGAGATTACAGATAGTAAAAAAGATAAAAGGAGTAGTTTAGTTCTCATTTAAATTTAAGTTTTTCATGTATACTTTACCCTTCAATTATTGAGCCTGTATTTGGTTAACCAAAAAATGCTGAAACAAAAAAATACATTAAAGCACTATTTTGTATATGCATCATACAAATATACTCACAATTTGCATCTAATAATAAAATAAAAAAACACATCCTTTTGCATACATTACAATCCCCCGCATTAATATTACATAATCTTTTGCTTATGTAACATCACACTTTATATTTCGTAACATCTGCGCTGTTTTTAGCTATAAATGACTAAATTTGCAGTAGAACATTAATCATATATTTATGAGAACCACACAAATTTCAATTTTTCTGTTATTTTTTTTTTCCATATGTGGATTTGCTCAATCCGGGAAACTATTTACAGTTGACAAGGAATTATCAAGCAGCATGGTGAACAAGGTTACTCAAGACTCGAAAGGAAATATCTGGATTGCTACAGAAGACGGTCTTAATTATTACGATGGAGCAAAATTCCTAACTTTTAAACATAAAAAAGAAGACAAATCGAGCATCAAAAGCAATTATGTAATATCTGTTTTTAATGATAGTCAAAACAATCTTTTTATTGGATATGTAAATGGTTTGCAACAATATGACTACGCTTCCGGAAAGTTCACAGATATACCCTTACTATCTGCCAAGAATAACAAACCCTTAGATGCCCATATCCATATTATTTATGAAAGAAAAAATGGAGACATATTAATTGGAACAGCAGGTCATGGCATGTTCTTACTAAAAAGGAACAATAAGCAAGCCAAACAAGTTATACTTCGTTCAATACCCAGTTTCTTTATTACTACTATTCAGGAAGATAAGAATGGAAATCTTTGGATTGGAACTGAAGGGAAAGGAGTATTCTGTATAACTTCAGGCAAGAAACAGGAAACTAAACAATATCTCAATGGACCAGGAATGGTGAATCTTGATATCTCATGTATGTGTTTTGGTCCCGATAATAAAATATATGTTGGCAGTTTAAACCAAGGACTGTTTTCATATAATGCATTGACCAATTCTTTTGATGTAGTATCTTACCCAACTAAACTTCCAATAAAAACCCTTTATGTAAATAAGCAGCATAAAATCATGGTTGGAACAGATGGAAAAGGATTAAAAATCTATGATCCGATTTATAAGAAATTTGTAGAAAACAAATACAACATTCCGACATTCGATTTTACAAAATCAAAAATTCACTCTATTATTGAAGATAAAGCCGGAGATCTCTGGTTAGGCATTTTTCAAAAAGGTGTAATGCTATTGCCTGCCAATCGGAGTAATTTTAAATATATTGGTCATAAATCTATTTTAAAAAACAATATTGGCTCTAATTGCATCATGTCAGTATGCAAAGACCATAAAGGAGTTTTATGGATTGGAACAGATAATGATGGTATATACAGTGTTGCTCCAAATGGAGAAGTTAAATCACATTTTAGTCAGGAAAATGGTTCAAATGTACCTTCTACAATTATTAGTCTTTTTGAAGATTCAGACCAAAATCTATGGGTAGGCTCCTTTTTCCAAGGTTTGGCTAAATTAAACAAAGAAACCGGCCATTGCGAATATATACAAAAAATGAGTACCGATTGTGTATTTAGTATTGTAGAAGATAAAAGTAAAAATCTGTGGATTGGCACAATGGGTTCGGGAATATATTCCATGAATATGAAAAACAATCAGATTGTGCACTACTCTTCTGTACAAGGTCCCAAATATAACAACAAGATTAATACATTACATAATCGCTGGGTTTCAGCTATGCTACTGACTCGGAATAATAAATTATATATTGGATCATTTGATGGAATAGGATGTCTGGATTTGAAAACTAAGAATTTTGTATCAACATATAATACAAACAAGCTTTTGAGCGGATATATTATCTACACGATCTTTGAAGATACAAAAGGATATATCTGGATTGGAACCTCAGAAGGTATATTATGTCTCAATCCTCAGAATCAACAGATAACATCATTTGATATGAAAAACGGATTGCCAAGCAATGTTATTTGTGGAATTTGCGGAGACAAACAAGGTAATCTTTGGATTAGTACAAGTTATGGCATATCTAAATATAATCCGATAAAAAAAACATTCACTAATTACTACGCAGACGATGGACTACAAGGTAATGAATTTAGTAAGAATGCTCTATTCAGAGATAAAAGCGGTGAAATTATTTTTGGAGGCGTTAATGGAGTTACATCATTTTTTCCTGAAAAAATAACTAATCCAGCAAAAAAACTGGATATACGTATAACTGGATTCTATATTCATGATCTGGCTATCAATAAAGGAGATAAATCTGGTTCATACAGCATAATTGATACGGCTGTTTCTGAAGCTAAAGACTTCCATCTTGCAGCAAGCGATAACTCTTTCCGCATCGAATTTTCTGCAATGGAGTTTTGTAATCCTGAACGAATTACTTTTATGTATGCCTTAAACAATGATAATTGGAACACACTTCTACCTGGAGAAAATCATGTTTCATTCAACAATTTAGCTCCCGGAAAATATCATTTTAAAGTAAAAGCGAAGTATTACGAAACTTACTCTGACATCAAAGAAATTACAATAATAATATCACCACCATGGTATGCTTCGCTTGGTGCGAAAATTATCTATTTCATTATAATTATCACTGCTTTATATTTTACAAGACAACAAATCTTGCAAAGACGTAAAATTAAACTTAAATTTCAGCAGCAAGCACATGCTGAAGAAATTAATGAGGCCAAACTTCAGTTCTTTATGAATATATCTCATGAGATACGAACTCCAATGACACTAATTATTAGTCCCTTGCAGAAACTTATAACAATAGATAAAGACGAAGAGCGGCAGAAGTTGTATCATACCATTTTTAGAAATTCCAAACGAATTCTTGCCTTAATGAATCAATTAATGGATATCCGAAAAATAGACAAGAAACAAATGGTTCTAAAATTCCGTGAAACTGAAATTGTAAATTTCACTCATGATCTTGTTAATATCTTTGAGAGTCAGTCTATCAATAAACAAATAAAACTGACTTTTCAGTCAGATGTTCCAGAATTAAAAGCATGGATAGATCCTAATAACTATGATAAGATTATTCTGAATCTACTGTCTAATGCATTCAAATTTACGCCTAAAAATGGAGAGATAAGCACAAGCATCCATATAGGAGAGAATTATGACAAAAATGATAAGCCAGCCCATTATTACGAAATCATTATATCTGATAGTGGAATTGGAATTAAAAAAGAGGAAATTGAGCGTATTTTTGAACGTTTTTACCAGATAAATAATAGTCAGAACAATTCAAATATTGGTACTGGTATAGGGCTCCATCTTACACGATCATTGGTGCAACTGCATCATGGAAAAATCTGGGCTGAAAATAATGAAGATGGAAAAGGTTGCCGATTTATAATACGTCTGCCACTGGGCAATGATTTCTTAATTCCCGAAGAAATTGCCGATGAAGCAGAAATTGCAGACAAAAATAATCAAGATAACCCTGTAATGGTAACGGAAACTATTGATAACATTGATAATGCACACCTTAGAATAAAAACTAAATATAAAGTATTAATAGTAGAGGACGACGAAGAGATTCGCAAATATCTAAAAGACGAATTAGGAAACGAATTCCATATTACAGAAAGTTGTAATGGAAAAGAGGCTCTTTCATTAATATTAAAGAAAGCTCCTGATTTAATTATTAGTGATGTGATGATGCCAGAAATGGACGGAATGGAACTTTGCCAAAAGATTAAACAGAATATAAATATCAATCATATTCCCGTTATTCTACTAACAGCAAAGACCAGAGAAGAAGATAATATAGAAGGATTGGAAGTTGGAGCCGATAGTTACATTACAAAGCCTTTTAGCATTGATATCGTAAGGAAAACAATCCAGAATCTAATAAAAAACAGAGAGTGTTTGAAGAACAACCTCACAGGCAAACAGATTCAGGAAGATAAGATTGATAAAATTAGTCTGAAAACACCCGACGAAAAGTTATTGGAAAGAATTATGTCTGTTATAAATAAAAATATAAGCAATATAGACTTTAGTGTAGAGATTTTAGCTTCTGAAGTTGGAATAAGCAGAGTTCATCTGCATCGAAAAATGAAGGAACTTACAAATCAAACTACTCGTGATTTTATTCGCAATACAAGATTGCAACAAGCAGCATCATTATTAAAAGATAAAAATCAGAATATAAGTGAAGTTGCATTTGCTACAGGATTTGTTAATGCAACATATTTCTCTACAGCATTTAAGGAATTGTATGGAATGAGTCCGAAAGAATATATGGAACAGAACAAAGAATAAGTGATTTTAAAATAGTCCTCTCTTTTTAAAATCTATTTATCTAATTTATTCAGCACACTCAAGTGTGGTAATTACCTTGAGTGTGCAAAGAATTAATTAAACTAAAAACAACCTTTTTCTACTCTGGAAAGGCATCATTTGCCGAAGTAGCGTACAAACCTATTAAACTTCCGGTAAATCCACCGGCTATATTAGTAGAAAGAATGTCTCCAGATACCATTCCTCCTAAATTCTTTAATTCACCATTGTTTTCAGAATAGCTAAAACTATACTCATTTCCTTTAGCTTTTACTTGCAATTGAACAGGCTTTGATGCATCTATTTTTGCACTTGCCAGAATTACAGAGTTTCCTTTGTCTGTTCTTTGCAACAAGATATATGTATCCTTTTTAATCTTTGTAATACCAAAAACATAATTAAACCTCTCAGATTGGTAGCAAACTAATCCAGCCAAATCATTTTCTACTTTAGGCTGATAATTCAAAACTGTTGTAGCGGTGAAGTTTTTGTGTTGTTGTCTATAGAAAAGAGAAGATACAGGTTTTACTTCCTTAATATTCACATTGAAAGGCATAATCTGTACACCACCTTTGGGACTGATATGAACAAAATCTTCACGAGGACCTCTCATTCCAATCCATGAATAAGCTAAATTAGGAGAAGTGAAATTTTCTGTATAAGTAAAATTACCATTTGGCAAAAAGCCATCTTTTCCTTGACGATTTACAACGCCTTTGGGTAATTTCAATTTAGGTTCCATTGGAATAAGACCATTTTCAAAAATAGGGAACTCACCACTCCAATCAACTGGAAGTATAAAAGTTTCACGACCACTATTTACAAAATTCTTTTCGTTAGGACGGATAGCCAGAAAAACTCCATAATATTTTCCGCCAGGACCTTCAACAAGATCAGCGTGTCCGGTCCAATCTATTTTATTTTTTCTTTCAGGACGTAAATATCTTTGTGAAAGGATAGGATTGTTTCCAGATGGAATAAAAGGTCCCTTTGGACTATTGCTCACAAAAATAACCTCACTATGCCAATCGCCTGTACCACCTTCAGCACACATCAAATAGTAGCGACCATTCTTTTTGTATAAATGAGGTCCTTCAATCCAGATTGGTTTCTTTTTAATATCTACTCCCCCATCAACAATAATTTTATCAGTTCCCGGAATAATCTGATCTGTATTCAAATCATATTCCCAGATTTTAATCACCCTATGTCCGTTGTACAGTTCCTTTCCTTTATCAGGAGCATCATTATGCACAATATAAGCTTTTCCATTATCATCGAAGAAGATAGAAGGGTCAATGCCATTAAAATTTAATTTAATCGGATTGCTCCAACCCTTTAAAGGGTCTTTTGTTTTAACTACCATATTACCAATTCCAGAAGCAAATTGAGTGGTAATCATATAAAACGTATCGTTATATGGATTATATTTAATGTCCGGAGCATATATTCCGGCACTAACACCGGCAGTTTCCACTTTTAGTTGAGATGTTCTGTCGAGTACATGCCCTATTTGTTTCCAATTAACTAAATCATTGGAATGAAAGATAGGAACCCCCGGAAACATAGAGAACGAGGAATTAACCAAATAATAATCATTCCCTTTACGAGTTATACTTGGATCGGGATAACAACCTTGCAAAATCGGATTATAAAACTCGTCATCACCCAATGGATTTTCTCTATATACATCATCATCCCCCTGATATACAAACTGTGTAAACGTCGGATTATTTTTCGACTTAACCTGTGAGCTCTTCTTCTTTACACCTGATTGCGCTGAACCAGTTTGGCATAAAGAGAAAATAGCCATAAACGCAAATAAAAAACTAAATTTAATTTTAGATGTTTTCATTATAAAAAAGTATTAATTAGATATATCAAACTCATTTGAATTTCGGTATTAAAGATGCAGAAACCAGTTGTTTTAAACATCAAAACAAAGTATTGCAAAAATATAAAGATGGCTAAAGTCTAAACAATAAAAATGTATCCTATCCTTTTGATTACGTAACAACGAGTATAGATATAATACAAAAATGTTTCATTTTTAGACTTATCTATTTTATTAGCAGAGTTATGAGGTTTATTTTGATGCTTCATACATATTTGAAATTCTAATAAAATAAGAAATCTTTATTGGTGGATTACTTATTTTATTCTATAGAAATTAGTAAGCACTCGGCCGAAAGCTTATGGGTTCTCGAATAAAGACCCATGGGTTCTCGGAAGCGGGCTTATGGGTTCATGGACGAGGGCTTACTTACAGCTCATTATAAATTTCCGAATTCAAAGCTATACACCTGATAATTTGAGCAATTAAATATTCTAATAGAGCTCAGATTTATAATTATAGGGAATTCAAATACAATATTTCGGAGTGTAGAATTAGTAGCGGATAAAACAAATTTGTAGCAGATAAATGTATTTTTGTAGCAGATGTTTTTTTATCTACCACCAGTCAAGAAGACTTCCAGCAAGGCTTTTCAGCAACATTAGTAGCAGATGGGCAGATGTTTTTATAAAATTGCATAAAATAACCCTGCACTATTTTTAGAAATAGTGCAGGGCATACAGAGATATATTATTCAAAAAAACTAATTCATATCATTACCTTTCAGGTTCGGATTATTATTCAGCTCAGACTGAGGGAAAGGAAAATACATAGCCTTTTCTTTCCAACCTAAAGCTTTCAAAGGGTCAAGCCATTTGGCATCAGCCATACCCCAGCGGAGTAAATCGAAATAACGTAAATACTCACCACAGAATTCAACATAACGTTCGTGTTCAATTATATTCTTTATGCTATTCATGGCAACACCATTGATAACTTTACCACTTGACAATAACTGATCAACATTAGGAATTGTACCAGGAGAGTGTTGATACCATAAATGTGGTTGTTCAGATGGAACTACTTTATTAGCTCTGTCTCTAACTTGTTGAATATAATATTTAGGACCTGTAGGATCTGTAATAGCCTTACTATCATTACCAGTTTCACTTAAACATTCTGCATACATTAATAATACATCAGAATAACGCATCAAACGAGTATTGATATCATCATCAATATCAGCAATCTGATAATCAGGACATTCCTTTCTGGTTCCATAAAGATCATTATCTGAAGACAAATGTGCCATCATATAATTCCAGTCGGCAACATTGCCTGACAGTTCAGTATATTTTGCTCCTCCAGGACACCATAGAGTCATGTATCTTCTTGGGTCTCCATCTTCAAATTCATCATAAGTCTTTTTGTTTGGAGCGATATTCCACCAAGAGCTACCAGTACCATCGGGAACTCCAATCTCTTGCCATCTCCAGGAATCAGAATTATCTCCACCCAACCAGCTTGTGCCATTGAACATCTGGACTTCAAAAACAGATTCATCATTATTCTCGTTATCTCCGCCCAAGCCATTAGCTCTAAAATTATCCATGAGCTTATATTCTTTACTATCAATAACAGCTTTCAACAAAGGAGCAGCTTTATCAAATTCTGCAGTTTTTCCTTTCTCGAGAATAGGACGATACATATATGCTTTTGCTAAATATGCTTGTGCTGTACCTTTAGTAGCGCGTCCTTTGTTGGCTACATTAGCGTAAAGTTCACTACGCAATGGCAAAAGTTCAGAAGCTTTTTGGAAGTCATTAATAATCAAAGCATATATTTCACCAGGCTTAGCGTTAGTAGGATAATAATCTGATTGATTTTGTGCCGAATGATCAACCAATGGAATTGTTTCTCCAAAGAGAGCACAAAGGTGCATATAATGTAAACCTCTCAAGAAATAAGCCTCACCTAACAATCTATTTTTAACAGTTTCGGATATCTCACCACTAAAATTACTTATTTTTTCGATGGCTGTATTAGATGCGTAAACACCTTCAAAGAACCCTTTCCATGCAGAGGTAATATTTCCTTGACTTGGAGGAGTGCTATATGTATCAGGATAAAGTTCCTCTCCTACACATTTAAAAGTATGGTCGAAATCATCACCAGGAAGTATCATATAATAATATGCACCACGACCATAGCCACCTTCAACACCATTAAAACTGATTAAGCACTGATAAGCCGGTATTACAGCAAGTTCTAATTGTGCTGCAGTTTTGTAATATGTATCAACAGATAACTGCGAAGGATTATTCAAGTCCATATCGGGCACACAGCTACTTAGAATTGCTGCAGAACTGCACAATAAGCAGAATTTTGATATTTTTTTCATTGTATTTTTAATTTAAAGATTCAACCTTTAGAACGACAATTGAGCACCCACGAAAAATTCTCTTGAGTTAGGGAATGTAGGATCCCATGAACTAGATCCATCAACACCTCTTGTTAAGTTTGTGCCACCTGTATCCTGGTCACCAACTTCTGGGTCAAAGCCTGAATATTTAGTTAAGGTTATCAAGTTTTTACCACCAATATACACTCTCAGATTATTAATATTCAATTTCTTAGTTACGCTTTGAGGAAGTGTATAGCCTAAAGTCAAGGCTTTCAGTCTTAAATAAGATCCATCTTCTACATAACGTTTTGAATTACGCATATTCTGATTTGGATCGCCTATAACCGCTCTTGGCATATCTGTATTTGTATTCTTTGGATAAATAGTAGTTACTCCTGAAATTGGGTTGACAAATTTCAGTTCTTCGGCGCGATAGCGATTAAGCGTACTTGCGAAACAGTTGTAATAGTGATACATGCCCTCGCCAAAATAGCGGGTTTTATTGTAAATATCATTACCCTCAGATCCTTGCCAAATCATTGCCATATCGAATGTTCCGAAACCAGCTCTATAACTTACATCTGCACTTAATCCATAACTGAATTTAGGGATTGGATTTCCAATGTAATCCTGATCCGCTACTCCATTTCCATCTTTGTCTACAAAGCGAACATCACCTAATCCTGCTTTGGGCGCAAATTTCTTATCTGCATCTAATTCTGCCTGAGTACGATATAGTCCATTTGTTACATATCCCCAGAATTCTCCGATAGATCTGCCAACTGCAGTTTTAGAGATGCCATTGCCAGCCATGATTTCATTATTAGAACCAATACTAAGTACTTTGTTCTTTACAGTAGAAATATTACCTGTTACTGAATAATCAAATTTACCAATTGTTTTTTTGTATGAAACAGCAAGTTCAAGTCCCTTATTTTCGATACTTCCGGCATTAAGTGTAGGTTTATTATCACTATAACCAGCAGCATATGAAATAGGCACAGCCACTAACATATCTGATGTTTTCTTGTAATAATAGTCAAATATAAATGACAACTGATTATCAAACAAAGAAAGATCGAAACCAAAGTCTGTAGAATATTGACTTTCCCATTTAACATTTGGATTTGAAGGAGTAGTAGCAAGTGCACCTGCGTTCTTTGTATTATTAAGATAATACCAGATATTACTAAATGCTAAAGTGCTCTGATACTGGTAAGAATCGATGTTAGAGTTACCCAACATACCCCAGCTGGCACGCAACTTAAAGTCATTAACAAATGGAAGTTTTTCCATGAATTTTTCCTGACTTACTCTCCATGCAGCAGATAAAGATGGGAAATTACCATAACGATTGGTTTTACTAAACTTGGAAGAGCCGTCACGTCTAAAGTTAAATGTCAGCAAATATTTGCTATCGTAACTATAATTAATTCGTCCCAACATAGAGAACATAGACTCATGTCCCACTGAAGAATCAACAGATTTTGAACTATCATCTTGAGTAGCACCTAGGATAAGAATATCTTCACTTGGCATAGCACGCGCTCCTGCACTAACACTCAAACTCTTTGTTTCATCAGAGGAAACACCAAACAAAGCATTTAAGCTGTGTTTACCAATGCTCTTTTCATAAGAAAGAGTATTCTCATACAATAATCTATTAGTTTTATAACTTGCCATCGAATAAGAATCAGGTGTATGGTTTTGATATGGAATAGAATACTCTGCCTCATAATCCTGAACCATATATCGATACATGTCAACTCCCATATTGAATTTATATTTTAAACCGGGAAGTATTTCATAAGTCATCCATGCATTACCATTTACGGAAGTAGTTTCACCTTTGTGCCAGTTTAAATTAGCCTGTGCCAAAGAATTTGCTACGTCTGTACCATTTCCGGCACCAGCGAATCCTGTTGAACTATTAGCATCATACAAAGGCAAAGTTGGAGCCCATTTTAATGCAATTAGCAAGTTTTTATCACTCCAATCGTGATTGCTACGTTTAATTGATACAGTTTCACCGAATTTGAATTTACCTTTCGTAAAATCAGAGATAAACTGCATACCATAATTTTTAGTATCTTCTTTAATAAAAATAGGTTTATCAGTTGAATAAAGACTGTTTACTCTAAAATTTGCATTTTCAGAACCTCCACTTATAGAGAGATTATGTTTCTGATAAAAACCTGTACGCTTTAATGCATCAAACATATTATATCCTTCACCTATTGTAGATGGATTTTTATATGCATCTAAATAATCAGAAGCGTTTCTTTTTCCTGCATTCCATAATTCTTCATTTACCAGTTCTGCCAATTCCTGTCCATTAAGCATATCGATATTGTGTGACAGGTTTTTCTCACCAGCAAATCCGTCATAATCTACCTTTACTTCGCCGGATGTTCCTCGTTTTGTTGTAATAACAATAACTCCATTAGCACCACGGGCACCATAGATAGCACAAGATGCTGCATCTTTTAAAACCTGAATACTTGCAATATTAGCTTCATCTGGCACAGCACCACCAATCATACCATCAACTACATAAAGAGGATCTGTATTATTGATAGAACCAACACCACGAATTTTTATTCTTCCATTGGTAATTTGAACACCAGGAACCGAACTCTGCAATCCGGCTTGTAATCCACCAGGAACTTTATTTAGTTCTTTGGTAGGGAGAACAGCTATAGCCGATGATAAATCCGCTTTTTTCTGAGTACCATAACCAACAACAACAACTTCTTCTAAAGTTTTGTTATCTTCTTTTAAAACAACATTCAATGTTCTTTTTTCTCCAATCGCTATAACCTGACCTATATATCCAACGAAAGAGAATTGTAATTTAGCGTTCGGAGAAACAGAGAGCAGAAAATTACCATTAACATCTGATACAGTACCATTAGCTGTACCAACCTGAGATATGTTTACACCAAGTAAAGCTTCACCAGAAGCATCCTTTACTGTACCTTTTACAATAAAGTTTTGAGAAAAGGCCCATAGAGGTACCATCAATAGAACAATGATGGTTCCTAAGGTTTTTTTAAAATTAAAGTTTTTCATAGTTTCTTAATAAATTATACTAGACTAAATAACTCAATTATTCATAAATCTTTAGCAATAAGAAAAAACTCATCAACTATCATCTAATAAATGTTTCATAAAAATTGATTTAAAGGTTTACTAATAAGAGTAGAAGTGAAGTTTTTTACTTCAAGATTTCTACATAAGAAGATTCCTTTTTCATGAGAAAAAGAATATAAGTCATAGAGAAGCCATTTTTATAGGACTTCAGGCAATTGTTTTATACAGATTTTCTAAAATTCAAGGGAAGAGATTACTTTTAGAGCAGATAATATTAATTACAGTTTTCTTTGTGTTCATAAACAATTGATTTTAGACTATACTTTCGATTAACAAATGAATGTCAAAAGTAGAGGGAAATAAAAATTTTGAATTTTAAATTCAGATATTCTTTTTCCATTTTTAAACACAATTTCAGATTTAACAACGACATCTACCGAGACCAATAAAACGATAATAACCAATAAATTAACACATTGAAACATCAACCTTTACGATGAAATTTGAATTCTATTTTCTTAAGTTTAATATAGAATACTACTATAATAGCTATTTAGTAAATAATATTAGATTTAGTCTGATTTTTCTTTTGGCAACATATTTTTGTATCACCGTTACTTCTCAGCCTAACTTCTGGTCACATAATTCAGAATCTACTTTAATTAAAAGGAATAAGTGTGCTTATCTAAAATGTTAAGCTTATCTTCAAAACAGATATTTTGATATAAACAATGCACCCCAAAAGTTTTATGTCAAACTTTTGGGGTGCACGTCATTTTATGAAATAATACAATACTAGATTAGCATTTCATTCGTTTGCTATTCAAATTTAATCCAATCCACTTCAACTATGTTACTATTTTCTGAAGATAAAAACAAATTATGGCTACCTTGTTTTAAACCAGAAATCAAGACTTTAGTTTCTTTCCATTCTTTACTTTCTGGTAAATTAATCTTAGCCAATATTGGACCATTAGCACTATTCAATTTCAATTGCAGTATCCCTCCTTTCTGAGAAATAGCTTTAATTATAACTGATTTGTATTTTTTCTTTCCAAAATCAACCTTGTTATATTGTACCCATGCGTTTTTCTCATTGAAAACCGTTTTCCAACCGGCAAATGTATTCAGAGTATCAATAAATGAAACTGAAACTCCTTTATCACTTATTCGACTATAACGATCTATTTGTATTTGCTTCGAAGCATCGGTTAAGCCAACTCCACGAAAGGTAGGTGTAACTTTTCGGATTGTCCCATCCGCATTAAAAAACAAACTATCAATGCGTACCGATCTGTTCTTATCAAATTTTGGTGAAAGGTCATTACTATGGTAAAAGAGATACCACTGCTTCTTAAAATTGATAATAGAATGATGATTAGTCCAGCATCCAACTGGAGATTCGTCCATTATAACCCCAGCCATTTTAAAAGGTCCCATCGGACTTGGCCCCATAGCATACTCAAGACGTTCAATTTTATTTTCAACATGAGGGAAAGTTAAATAATACACCCCTTTACGTTCAAATAAAAAAGGGCCTTCTTTTAATCCTTTTTCTGGCAAATTAGCAATAATCTGAGGTTCTGAAGCTAGTTCCACCATATTGCTTTTCAATTTGGCTACCATAAAGTTGCCTGCCGACCAATATAAATAAGCCTGTCCATCTTTATCAATAAAAACATTAGGATCAATTCCACTAACCTTATCGATTTGTTTAGGCTGTGGAATAAATGGACCAAAAGGATTATTAGCTACAGCGACTCCTACAGAAAAGCCCTTAGCACCTTTCGGGGGAGCTGGGAAATAAAAGTAATATTTCCCATTTTTGCTAATACAGTCCGGAGCCCACATACTAAATGCTGTTGAATCAGCCCATTTAACTTTAGTCTGGTTTAGAATTACTCCATGATCTGTCCAATCAGTAAGATTAGAGGATGAAAACACATGATAATCTTCCATGCAGAACCACTCTGGACGACCTTGTCCTTCTTTGCCTAAGATATCATGCGATGGATATAGATAGATTTTATCGCCGAAAACTCTGGCTGTTGGATCGGCAGAAAATTGATTTCTTATAATTGGATTCTGTGCAGAGATATCTGCAAACCCGAACAATATAATTACCAATTGAATCAATATCGCTAATTTATTATTTTTCATAAATATTTTTTCATTAAAAAGGTTAATAGACTATACACAAATCGTCTCTTTATTATATGACAAAAACATTATAAGACTTACTTATCCTATAATGTTCTGCCACATTTTAAGTATCTTATTTTACTTCAGAAATAGTATCTGAAATATGGAAATAATCAAAATCAGCATATCCACCTATGTTTTTAGTGGCATAATTGAACAATCCAAAGCGATATCCAATAAACTGAGGAATAGTATATGCCATTTTTAATGGTTCACCAATGATGTTCCACACCTTGCCATCATAGCTATAAAAGAATTTAGCAATATCTATACGGTCTTTGAAGTTGCATTCTGCTTTGAAGTAAACGATATTCCGAGAAAGCGGAACACTTTGTATTTCAACAGGCTTTCCTGTTCCGGCACTAATCATGACTATAGACTTGATTCCTTTATTGACTCTAATCCCTAGCTGGCCGAAATTCTTCTGTAACAAGCATAATCCGGCAAAATCTCCATCCTTCATGTGTGATGCATCGATTGATGTTGAACCAGTACATACTGGTCCAATGGTACGTTGAGTCAAGGTATTTCTAGCCAACAACAGAGTTGAATCTATTCTGCCTGTAGTAAGGCGCAAATAACCTTTTCTTTGAGTAACCGACCATAATTTATTGTCCGGATTATGATTCCATTGCCAAACCAATGGTAAAGCAGCAGCTCCAGGTTTACGTGTAAATTCGTCAGAAGCAACAATGCCGGGAATCAAACCTTTGCTAGCAGGCAAATCGAGTGTTTCAGGAACTTTACCATTCTCGCCAATTACAGGCCATCCATTTTCCCATTTTACCGGAACCAAATAAGGAATACGTCCTACCGCTCCAAAATCACGGAATAAATAAGCAAACCACTTACCATCAGGAGTATCGATAAGTCCTCCCTGGGCTACCCCCTTATCCTGAAATCCAACTCGTCCTTCATACGGACCGGTAATTTTATCTGCTCTGTGGATGTTTACAGTACGCATGCCACCTGCTGGCCAGGTAATATTGAAAAGATAATATTTTCCATTTACTTTAAAAAGCTGAGAACCTTCTGCTCCAAGTCCCCCGTTACCAGAAGGAGCACTGGCATTTTCTATAAGCACGCGATCTGTTTCGGGTTTAATTCCTGAAAGGTCTTTTTTAAGCTCAACTATATTGAGTTTTCCATTTCCGTAAATCAAATAAATGCGCCCATCTTCCTCGAAAAACAATGAATGATCATGCAATGACGGAGCAAAAGAATGCTTTACCCAAGGACCTTTCTCCAGATTCTTTGTCGTATAAATATATGTTTTCCCTGTTGTTTGAGCAAATGTAGTAACATAGTAAGTTCCTTTGTTATAGCGAAGACTACTAGCCCATGAACCTCTGCCGTAAGTACTTTGACCATTATTAAGGTTTAGTGCATCAACATCATCTAAAGTATTATAGGCATAATTCACTAATTTCCAGTTTACCAAATCTTTAGACTTCATAATTGGAACACCCGGACTCATGTGCATGGTAGTGCTGCTCATATAATAAGTATCCCCTACCCGAAGCATAGACATATCAGGAACATCTGAAAAAATAATTGGGTTCTGAGCTTTCTTCACCTGTGCTGACAGATTCATAAAATGGCCGGAAAGCAGAATTGCCACAACGCATAAAATATTTCTTTTTCTCATAGTATTAAGTAATTTTACTCAAACAAATATATAACTTATTTTTTAACCGGATTTACTCCTTTAGTTGTCTGTACCACTTTTTTAATAGTACCATCTGGATTATAATACATATGATCAACACATATTGAACCACGATAGCTAGCATTTCTTTGTTTCTTATTCTGATTGCAATTAATGAAACAGAAGTTACCACAAAGATGGAATATTTTTAGCTTTTTCATTTCTATTTATTGATAATCCATGTACAATTTTAGATAATTCTTAGCCTTTTCAGGTAGAACGGCACAAAGATTTTAATATTATTCGGCTTATTGTTCTATACATCCGGATGTACGCATCTTGTACACCCGGGTCTAAACAAATCTTCCACCCGGGTGTACCAATTGATTACACCCGGGTGGAAGACAAAACATTCACTATAGAATTTTAGATTGTAAACCAGAAAATTGTTTCTACTACATGATATCTACTAAATAATTAAGTGAGACAAGCACAGTCAACCAAAATCAGGATGAGACACAAGATGCTAGACTGCTAGACTACCGCTAGACTTCTTTTTAAAAGTCTAGCGCCTATATTCAATTAATTCACAACATCTTAAACAGTTAACGCTAGACTGCTAGATACTTTTCGGTTTTTCACTCTTTATGTCGCGATTATATAGCAAATAAGTACTCACTTTTCTAGCAGTTTATTTCCATTTACTTTTTCATTCTTACCTTTATCTGTGTGAAAGAGTGTGCTGGAAAGGTATAAGTAATTTTGTTTTTCTCTGCTTTAATCTCTTTTGCAACAGGTACATATTGACTTTGTTTGTCGTAAGTAAAAGTTTCATCAAGTATATTTCCTGCTACTAAAGAAGCCTCAGCTTTTCCAGTGAATTCTCCTGAATTAGATACTATATTCGTTGTAATGGTTTTGTCTTTATGTCTGTTGATTACATTGATATAAGTAGTATTCGTCTCTTTTGAATAAACTGTTGTAACATCAAGATAAGGTATATCTTTATATAACGGAGTATTGAATGTTTCACATTTTACGTAAGTATCAACTGAACTACCAAGACAGTTATTAGAAAATGATTTAAAAATATAAAACAAAGGAGATTTATAGGTACCTTTCTCTTTATCAGTGTTTAGCAAAGAGGTAAGCATTGTAAAATTAGCCATCTTTACAACATCAGCGTGACGAATAAATGAATTGAAGCTTTGAGCAATAGGTAAAACAGATAAAGTATTCTTTGACATGATTCCCCACTCATCCACTGAAATGTAAATAGGGTTCTTAAGTCCTTTCATTACTCTTACGTTTTCAATCTCATTAGCTGTTACTTTAATCTTTTCTTCAAAATCCATCGCACTCTGACCCATGTAATTGTAATAGTCGTCCGACTTCTCCCAATATCTGTGAATTGAGATATAGTTAATCAGATCACCAAAGCTAGACAGAACTTTTCTATTCCAATCAATCCAAGGTGAATTCTCATAGCACGAAGATCCTGAAGCAACCAACTGGATATCCTTATCTACACTCTTCAATGCCTTTGCTGCTTCTCTCCCTATTCTTGAATATTCTTCAATTGATTTATGTCCCAATTCCCATGGATAACCATCTACTTCATTACCCAAATCCCAGATTTTAACGTTATAAGGTTCGGGATGTCCATTTTTAGCTCTTAAATCAGAATAATATGTTCCTTTTTTATAATTGCAATACTCTACCCAATAGCAGGCATCCAATATAGAGCCCAATCCTAAGTTTACACAAACCACATTTTCACTACCTATTGCTTTATTTAAAGCAAACCATTCATCGGTACCCACATGATTATTATCTACACCACCCCAAGCCAGGTTTATACGTTTAGGTCGATTTTCTTTGGGTCCTATTCCATCTTTCCAATCATAACCCATTAAAAAGTTACCACCTGGCCATCTCATATTGGTAATCTTCAATTCCTTCATTGCATCAATATAATCTTTTCTAAAGCCATTCTCATCAGCCAAAGACGATTTTGGATCATAAAGCGTTCCGTAAAGTGTATTAAAATCAACAGAGTCGGGCAATCCCATTCTGTCTCCTTTAAAATGAATAGGTTCCATGAATACACCGTAAATTTTAGGATCAATTTCGGCAATTTTTCTGTCAACATCAATTTTAATTTCAGCTGTTTGACCGAACAGACTAATTGGCAAAGCCAATAACAAATTAGTAAAAATCTTCTTCATAGTATTTATTTCATATTATATTGTAAATTTTACCCAGATATAACTCATTAATGAATTATATCTGGATTAAAAAATCATCATAGAATAATGGAATTGAAAAGTTCAGCTTCCATTATCAGGAGTACATGTTTGTGTAAGAGATTATAAATCTTGCCAGTTATGTTTCAAACTACTTTTTACAAATAATTGTATATGTTTTACCAGCTTCCGTAGGCAGATCATATAACCAGGTTTGTTTAAGATGCAGAGCATTTATTTTTGCTGAAGCAGAGATCAAAGGATTCTTTACTTTAGCAGTATCAAAGAATGGGTTTGAATTTTTTCCTGAAGCTACTTTCATTGTTTTACCACCTATCAAGGTAACTTCATTAGGAACACGAATACGGCAGTTTCCACCTAAATGAGATTTTATGATAATCTTCTGCACCTGATTATTGTTCCAGAGAATACTCACATCAAAACCACCATAAGTTCTCAAGCCGCTGATGCTTCCTTTTTTCCAGTCATCAGGTAATGCCGGTAGAATATCAATGGCTCCATCATGACTTTGCAAAAGCATTTCCGTAATACCCGAAGTACAGCCAAAGTTTCCGTCTATCTGAAATGGAGGATGTGCATCAAAGAAGTTTGGATAAGTCCCTCCACTCTTTTCTTTTACCGGATCAACAAGCGTTAATTGGTCAGTAATCAGTTTTCGTGCATGGTTACCATCAAGCAAACGTGCCCAGAAATTGACTTTCCAACCCATCGACCATCCGGTTGAAACATCACCACGATGAATAAGTGTTGTACGTGCAGCATCAAATAAATCGGGATTTATATATGGTGAAATCTGATTACTCGGGTACAAACCATATAGGTGTGACACATGTCTATGTTGATCATTCGGATCATCCCAATCTCCTATCCATTCCTGCAACTGACCATAACGACCAATCTGCATCGGAGGAAGATTATTTAATATCTTTTGGAAATCAGCCATCAATGCTCCATCTTTTTTCAGCAACTTTGCAGCCATAATTGTTTTGGTAAACAAATCGAAAAGAATTTGATTATCCATCGTTGTTCCATAGGTAAGCGCACATCCGGAATGCCCTGATGGAGTATTCTCCGGCGACATTGAAGGGCTTACTACCAACCATTTATGAGAAGGTTCTTCTATAAGAAAATCTTTGTAGAATTCGCAAGCTGATTTTAACACAGGATAAACCGATTCCAAATATTTTAAATCGCCACTATACAGGTATTTCTCCCATAAATGCTGTGACAGCCATGCACCACCCATCGGCCACAATCCGGCATTGGCAAAATCTACCACACCAGAAATACGCCAGATATCAGTATTATGATGAGCCACCCAACCATTACAACCATACATTGTTTTAGCTGTTTGTTTTCCCGTTTCTGAAAGTTCTTTTATCAATTGAATTAATGGTTCATGCATTTCAGCCATGTTACATTTCTCGGCAGGCCAATAATTCATTTCCGTATTGATATTAATTGTATACTTACTATCCCACGCCGGACGAGTGCTACCATTCCATATTCCTTGAAGATTGGCCGGTTGCCCTCCCGGTTGAGAAGATGAAATCAACAAATAACGACCAAATTGATAATACATAGATATCAATTCAGGGTCAAATGACTTTGAGAAATTCTTAATTCTCTCATCAGTTGGCAGTTTTGCTGCCGATGAAGTACCCAGATCAAAATTTACGCGATTAAAATATTTCTGAAATGCAGCTATATGACTCTTAAGCATTGTTGAATAAGGCTTATTCTGAGCAGTAGTAAGATAGTTGGTACATTTCTTGACTTCATCTGTCGATAAAGTTTTATAATCGGTGAAATTGGTTGCAATAGAAATCAATATAACAACTTCATTAGCCTTACTTACATTGATCTTATTCGATTCAATTGCTGTAGTTCCACCCGAATTTAAGATTTTTGCACGAGCATCAAACTTCACTTGTCCGGTTACACCTTCGTGAGTACCAGATAAACCTGCCATTTCAAGAGTCTTATTATCCAGAACCTTTACCGATTTCTGCAGAGGTCCATCAAAACTTGCTGCAAAAGATAATTTTCCAGGTTTACTGGCTGTAAGTCTTACAACAATAACCTGATCTGGTTTCGATGCAAAAACCTCTCTTTTATAAGTTACTCCATCCACCATGTAGGAAGTAGTAAAAACAGCTCTTTCCAGATCAAGTTCTCTGTAATAATCTGTATAATTATCATTGCCATTAAATGCAAGATTCAGATTACCAACCACCTGAAACATTGACCCATGCAGTTGTTTTGCTGTAAGTCCCTTGTTTGCCAGAAAATCGGCTCGTTTGTAGTCTTCTTTAAAAATATAGTATCGCACTGAGTCAAGTACGGATAAGCCATCAGGATTGTCGTTACGTGATGGTCCACCCGACCAAAAAGTACCTTCATTTAACTGTAGTTTTTCATTAACAGGATCACCGAAAACCATTGCTGCCAGTCTGCCGTTGCCAATTGGAAGCGCTTCGTTCCACACTTTAGCAGGTTTATCATACCACATTTTAAGTTTTCCTCCTTTTTGCGCCCATGAATTTGGGATAGCAAGAAGGCAGAATAATAAAATCAGTACTGAAATTTTAGTGTTGTTCATTTTATATATTTAAAGATTATACATAATTAAAAGGATTAACTGATGAATATTTCCAAGCAAAGATTTATTCTAACAGTTAATCCTAATTACTAATTCTATTTATTTCTGATTATACGAACATAATAAACTGCACCGGCTATATTATCAGGCAAAGATTGGAACTTAACTCTAACGTAATCTTTACCCTTCAGCATTGATTCAGGAATAGGATATTCTACATTCCGGAATTCCTTTCTATTCCATTTGCCACTTATATTCTCCGTTACCAGCTTCTCATTATCAATGTAAATATCAAATTTTCTATTACCCGTTTCAGCTCCCCAGTAACGTACCATCAAGCTCAGACTTGTTTCCTTATTTGTAGCAAGTTTATAGCTAAAATAGCCTTCATTGCGAGCATCACGCCAAAATTCATCCAAGTTATTTCCACTATTTGTATTTTGCTTTTCAGCAGCATGATCAACTTCCGGTTGCTGTTCTCCCGGAGCTACAAAGTCTATGGTACGTTTCTGCAAATCGGCTTTTTGTTGTTCTAACACTGAAAGTGAATCAATATAAGAACGGTACTGACTGTTTGATAAAGTCATCCAATACATTTCATATCTCGCATCATGAATTTTATAAAACGGTTCCAGTTCTACCTTTATCGGATTAACCATTTTAACCTGCGAGAAAGTAAAATCAAACGGCTTTCCTGCTACAGGAATTACCTTATTTACCAAGGAATCAATATTATCATCCACAATAATCGGAGCTTCATTTAAAGGCAATTTCTTTCCACTCGCTATATGTCCCCACCTTGAATTGTCGGCAACCAATCCTTTCAAATCCTCTGTACCCGTTTTGGCACTCAGCAAGATAGGACCATGCATAAAAGCTATGTAATTAGGCACATTTGGCAGATGTTCAATATGAGTGTTCATCGGGAATTTAATTACTACAACATCCCCTTTTTCCCACATTCTGTTAATAATAACATAAGATGACGGATGCGCAACAAAGTCAACCATCTTTCCATTAATCGTAATTTTCAACTGTCCATCTTTTACCCAATAAGGATAACGAATCATCAACTTGAAGCGAGCATTGCCGCTGGTTATTGTAAGTTTAGTCTGTTCTTCATTTGGGAATCCTGTTTCCTGTCTTACTTTTATATTTTTCTCTTTCCAGTTTAGTTCTGAAGCAATAAACAGATTTAAAAACAACGAGTCTTTAGAGTGAGTATAGATAAACTGACCATATTTACCATGGTTTTCCATGCCACTTCCCACACAGCACCACATTCCCTCATTCGGAGTGGAATATACCCTGTAATGACGTGGGCGAGCTGATGTGAAATATACATATCCTCCATGTTCAGGGTGCTGAGATGAGAGTATGTGATTAAATAGCGTTCTTTCGTAATAATCGGCATATTTAGCCAACGGATTAACCCGGAAAAGATCTTCAGTAAGTTTCAGCATATTGTATGAATTACAACTTTCCGGACCTTCTACATCATTTACATAATCCGAACAGGCAGCCGCACTCGGGAAAATTTCCCGTCTGCTATTTCCACCAAATGCAAGAGAACGATTGGCAGTTACCGTTTCCCAGAAAAAGCTTCCAGCCTTTCCATAGTTATTATCGTGGGATAGTTCTGCTATTCTTTCAAAGCCTACAACTTTAGGTACTTGTGTATTCGCATGTTTATTATCAAGATTATCTGTATTTGCTGCCATTGCATTAAGCAACATTTTATGAGAGAAACGCTTAGCAGCAACCAGATATTTCTGATTGCCAGTCATCTGATATGCATCGGCAAAAACTTCATTCATACCACCATGCTCATTACCAAGCATCTCTTCCATTTTTATATCAGAAAGACCTGAAGTGACATTAATAGCCCAGTCGCAGAATTTTATAAAAATCTTTTTTGCTTCTTTGTTGCCTGTATATAACCATGCATCTCTAAGTCCGGCATACATTTTATGTACGTTGTACCAGGGTACCCAGTATTTCCAGATAATACTAACATCGCCAGCCTTAATCTTACTCCATACACCTTTACTATCAGGAACACCACCTACATATCCATCGCCCCACTCCGGGTGATTTTTTGTATTAGCATCCTGACAAGCTTTCAGTTCAGCAATCATGTAATCCAAACGTTTCTTACACTCTGCATTACCGGTAGCAGCATAATTAATTGCCATTGCAGAGAGGTAATGCCCTCCTACATGTCCATCCAGTCCAATCCAGTTTTCATAGCTTTCACCTTTGGGAGTTAATCCGGCTTCCTTACGATACGGAGCCACTAAACGATCAACATCATATTTCAAAAGTGTCTGAATATTCAAATCTCTGGCATGTTTAAATGGACCGTTAAGTAATGTCACATCACTTAACGGAAAAGTATTCGGATATAATTTATCCTGAGCTTTAATACTACTACAAAATAATAAACCACAAATAAAAACACTAAGCTTAACCATTTTTGGCTTTAAAAGAAGAGCAGATTTCATTTCTTACAATTTTTTCTATAGATTTTTACTGCTAACATAATTATTTAAATAATAACTGAGCAAAATTATAGAGATTATTTCTCCATACCGGCCATGTATGTCCTCCTGGGTATTCGCTATAAGAATATTTAATCTTCAAATCTTTAAATTTCGAAAGCATAATCTGACAATTTCTATGTGCTATATCTTCTTTGCCTCCTTGAGAGATCCAAAATTGTTTTAGATTTGTATTTATCAGACCAGAATTAGTCTTCATAAACTCATATTGAGCTTCAGCAACACCGTCTAGGTTAGGCAACCAGCCAGAACTAAAAACTCCGAGATAAGAGAATAATTGGGTATTTTTTATTCCTGCATAAAGAGTTTGAATACCTCCCATTGAAAGGCCAGCAAGAGCACGATTTTTTGAATCAGTTTTAACGCGATATTCTTTTTCAACAACAGGAATTATACATTCCTTTAATTCAGATTCAAAAGCTTTCAATGATGATTCACTAAATCCACCATTACCAACGTTGCCATCAAGCATAACTATAAGCATTGGTTTTGCTTTTTTCTCAGCAATCAAATTATCCAGAATTAAATCAGTCTTTCCTTGTGTTGACCATCCACGTTCGTCTTCACCACCACCATGCATCAAGTACAATACCGGATATTTTTGATTTATATTTGCATCGTATCCGGCAGGAGTATAAATATAAAAGCGACGCCAAGTCTTAGTAACAGATGAATAATAACGCTTCATTCTTACATCACCGTGTGCAACATTTTTAACAGCATAATATCCATCCCCTTTAAAAGGCACTTCTATACCACTTGCCATTCTACCCATGCCATAAAAAGACTCACTGGAAGGATCGGCAACAGCTACGCCATCAATCAACAAAGAATAATAATGAAAGCCTTCTGTCAATGAATCGGTAGTGACCTCCCATATACCTTCGTTATTTTTTATCATATCGTACTTCTTTCCTAAATCAAGCTGTACTTTTTGTGCATCGGGAGCTTTTACATGAAATACAGCACGACTATCAGGTAAAATCATAGGATATTTTGAAGCCCTTACATTCGATGAAGCAGGAGCTCCTATGTTAGAATTATCTTTATTTGCAATTCCATCAGTCTGCCCTTTCACAGTTGAACTTAAAATAAGAGCTGCAAAAAATATAAAAGTAAGTTTTTTCATTTCATTTATTTGTTATATTCAATAAACTATTAAAATCATTTTATTTAAAAATCAGACCAGCAAACTGATTCAGCGATCTTCTCCAGGTAAGCCATTCATGTGAAGTTCCGGGAGATTCATAATATACATGTTTAATTCCGGCCTTTTCAAGTTCTTTATGGAAATTATTTACTGTACGATACATTTGTTCCGGTTCTGCTGTTCCGATACTTAAATAAACAAGTTTCACTTTCTGATTAAATTCGTTTGCATCTGCTAAAGCACCATTATATAACTTTGAGAAATCCTGTACCTGCTGAAGCATGCCACCTCCACTGAATCCACCAATATAAGCAAACTTATCAAGGTTAGACAGTGTAATCTGAAATGTTTGGAAACCACCCATAGAAAGTCCGGCCATAGCTCTATGATCACGATCGGGTATAGTGCGGAATTCCTTGTCTATAGTCGGAATAATTTCTTTAATAAATACCTGTTCCAAAGCTTTATTCTGCATTAGTCCTCTGATTCCCTGAGTATTTTCATTTTTAGGAGCATCTGGATCAACAGCATAACCTTTATCCATCACAACCAACATTGGTTTAGCTTTGCCCTCAGCAATAAGATTATCTAGAATATAATCAACCTTACCTTGGTTCGACCATCCGGTTTCATCCTCTCCTGCTCCATGTTGCAGGTAAAGAACCGGATATCTTACAGACGAATTTGCATCATAGCCTGCCGGAGTATAAACAAAAGCTCTTCTCATTGATTTTGTTACATCAGAATAATATCTTACCTGACGAATCTGACCATGAGGTACATTTTTAGCCAGATAATAGTCTACACCTTTTTCAGGAATTTCGATTCCACTAGCCATACGTCCCATACCATAGAAAGTTTGACTAGCCGGATCTGCAACTGCAACACCATCAATAATTATAGAATAATAGTGAAAGCCTTCAACGAGAGGTTCGGTTGTAACAATCCATGAGCCATCCTCTTCTTTTTCCATATCATATTTCTTGCCCAGATCAATTTGCACTTTGTTTGCCTGAGGAGCCTTTATCCGAAAAAATGCTCTGTTATCAGGTAAAACTTCTGGATATTGCATTCCTGGAATATTTGTTGAAGCAGGAATAGCCGAAGCAGCAGTATTATCAGTAAGAGGAGCATTACTATAATGAGCTATTATTGAAGCATCAACAGGCTTGAATAATGTCTGAGAAAACATATATAGATTCTGCTTCCAAACTTTGAAGTCATGATGTCCACCCGGAATAACCTGATAAATATGAGGTATTTGATTTGCATTCAAATAATCATGTGTACGCTGGCTGTAAGTAATCAAATTATCTTTGTCGCCACAAGATATCCATAGTAACTTGAGCATTTTCTTTGTTTTAGCAGGATCGGGAACAAGTTCCTGAGGTGTTTTTGTATTCGGAGCTGATGAGAATCCTCCTATCCAGGCAAATTTATCAAGATTACCAAGCCCGAAATTCAATGATTGTCCTCCACCCATTGAAAGACCTGCAATGGCACGATGTTCTCGATCTTTAAAAACCGGATATTTTTTTTCAATTGAAGGAATCAAATCATTTATCAGATCTTTTTCAAATGTAGCAAACGCCTGCACCTTCACTCCATCGTAAATATTGCCAACGGCACGGTCATCCTTCATAGCTCTTCCATTAGGAAGAACCACAATCATTGGAGCCACCTTTTTAGCAGCATACAAATTATCAAGAATCACTTGTGGCTTTCCTTGAATCAGCCATTCTTTCTCGTCACCGCCTATTCCATGCAATAAGTAGAGCACCGGATATTTTTTACTTTTAGAATACCCCCGAGGAGTATAAACCAAAGCTTTTCTATTAACACCTACGGTTGCAGAATAGTATTGAATGGTATCTATTTTACCATGTTTTATTCCATCTCCAGAAACATCAAAACCTTCAGGCGCAGGATTAAACGTCTGACTGTTAATGCTTAAATTAGCAATAAATGCTAATGACAAAAGCATAAAAAACTTTTTCATAATATCTATATTAAAGTTGACTATCGGTTAACTATGCGGGCATTTCAGGAAGCTAAAAATATCGCCAGTTATTTAAACAGATTCAAATTAATTGATTCTGCCATTCTTTTATACCCGGCTTCATTGGGATGAAGAAAATCACCGCCGTGCATATCAGGCAGAACAGCTTCCGGAATATCAGAGTTCTGAATAATTATTCTTCTGAATTGATTTTAATTCCTAATAGAGAAAGCATTTTCACAGCATATCTTTTACCTAGTTTTCTATAACCTTCGGCAGTAAAGTGCAGTCCATCTCCTATAGCTGTGCAATCTTTGGAAGAGATAACGTGTGAATTAGGAATAGTCTGAGGAAGTTTATTTATAATAGCATTCATGCTTGCACATTTGCCACCTTGTTCAGCTGCTACAAGTTCTCCGGCAAGTAAAGGCACCGATTTTGAATTCAGATTCAAGTCCTTCAGCAGATTGTTATAAACGCCCTGAACCTTTGATGGCCAAGTTTCATCACCCGTATTAGATTCTCCCTGATGCAGCAAGATTCCCTTTATTACACCCGACTTTTGAGCGATTTTAGCCATTTCAACCAGTCGTCCATAAGGATTTCCATCATATTGATTTATCATACCAATCATCCATGATGGAGCTGTCGCTACATAAGATTGATAATTATCTTTATCAAAAAGTTCTATTTTACAGCCACCAACAGCTACATTTATTACACCCACTCTTACATTCTTTGGAAGATTGGCAATCATTGTTCTACCAAAATAATCAGCAGGTGTTAAACCGGTATTACATCTGCATAATGGCGGAACAGCAGGATACCAGTTAGCCTTGACTCTACCCTTATCAGGACAATCAACAGTTGACAAAACCTGAAAACGGTTATCAGTCATAATTGTATCTTGAGGTTCAATTTTGGCATTTCCCTCCATATTAGATTGTCCCAAACAAATGAAAATATAAAAATTCTTATCCTGACTATAAGAATTCAAGTTCAATGCTAGTAATGCTACAAATACCAATAAAGTAATCTTTGTTTTTCTTTTCATATTCTATTTAAGTTATCAATTTTATTATTCGTGATATTAAATTTATATAGCAAAAATAGCCTTACCATATTATTCTTAGTTTCAAATTAAGATATTTGGTTTTCAATTTTAGATAAAAGTAAAACTGGATTTACTTAAAAGCATATCTATAAGCCAGATAAGAAAAGCGTATTAACTAATGCTTGATAAAACCTAAGCAGGTTTACATCTAAGGATAAGTGTTTGTATTAAAACTTATTTGAGAAATAATTTAATCTTGAGTTGAAACTCTTTCAGTCCTTTGTGTCGAGGTAATTATTTTGAATGGCAAAGGAGCCAATATAAAGAAGAAGTGATCAGTCCATAAATTTGTTGGAAAGTTTAAAGATCTTTGATAGCATAATAATCATGCAAACATATATAAACAAAAAAAATTCCTACAAATCATAGATTTGTAGGAATTAGACCTTTAACTTACCGGTTTTGTTCGGCTTGTTCAGCGGAGAGATAGGGATTCGAACCCCAGGAACCTCGCAGTTCAACGGTTTTCAAGACCGCCGCAATCGACCACTCTGCCATCTCTCCAAAAGTATTTTCTTTATTGCTCTTTCTCTCAAAAGCGTTGCAAAGGTACAACAATTTTTGAAACCTCCAAACTTTTGGCGCATTTTATTCAGCAATATTTTCCTGAGTTTTTAAATTCAATGGATGTGAAAATACAAAACGTGCACCATTTTTATAAGATGAATCTACCCAGATATCACCTCCCAATACATTCATAATTGTTTTGCAAATAGCTAAGCCTAAGCCAGATCCTTGAACAAAATCATTTAATTTCTTAAAACGATCAAAGATCATTTCTTCTTCTCCTTCCCCTATTCCTTCACCGGTATCAGTTACAGAAAAAAATATCATTTTTTTTATTTCATCAATCTTATAGTTTAAGATAACAGAACCTTCTTTAGTAAACTTACAGGAATTTGAAAGGAGATTTAATAAAACCTGCTGCAAGCGTTGTATATCTGTAACCATATAAAAATTTGGATCGAAAGATTCGAAAGTAAATTCCACCGGATTCTTACACGTTGCTTCTACTGAAGCCAAAACCTCCTTACATAAAGATTCCACATTACACTCTTCATAATAGAATTCAAGCATACCAGATTCTAAACGAGATATATCAAGAATATCATTAATCAAACGAAGAAGAAGATCAGAGTTAGTTTGAATAACTTTATTATACTCAACGATATCTTCCTGAGCGCACCCTCCTGTAGCCAACACATTAGAGAAACCAACAATAGCATTAAGAGGTGTCCGGATTTCATGAGTCATATTTGCCAGAAAGGCTGATTTTAAACGTTCTGATTCTTCTGCTTTTTCTTTAGCTACACGCAAATCGGCTTCAGACACTTCAAGTTCGTCCTTCAACTTCTTTGTACGGAACAAGAAGTAAAGAGAAATAATCATACCTATTAAAAGCGTAAAAAAGACGAAAATACATCCCCAAACCAGATACTTATTCTGTTCATAAAAAGAAGGCTTTTCATTTATCAAAACAAAGCCATCTGGCAGCTTATTTACACTAATTTTCAGGCTATCCAATTTTATCGCATCAAAGGTATATTGATTATGAATAAGTTCTATTTTGGGTTTAACAACAGTTCTGTCATCTAATATATTATAAGCCTGTATAGCCATATCCTTACCAATAGTACGATACTGGGGAATACAACCACCTACAGCCCAATGCCCCAAACCTATTGATGTTATAGTAAAAGCTGGCATTTTTGGCTTTGCAGCCATCATCATATAGGTGGCATTATTCATAAAATAACCATTGTTCTTATCTACTCTCCAAGTACCTAACAACATAACAGTATTATCAGGCAACTTATTAATGCTATCTACTATTGTATAAATTGAGTTTTTTCTTCCATCTAATAATATAAGATCTAATCCGCGAAACTTTTTAATTTCCTTTTTTACATACGCCTGCAAAGAAACCCCACCATAAGTATTATCAGTAACTAATGCTACATGTTTTGTTTTTGGATACAAATCCTGAATCAGCTTTATATTCTTGTCTATATCATATTGATAAATATAACCAGCCATTTTATGTATCCGATAAGAATCCTTTAGCGCATCAATACTTTCAGGATTCCATTTGTCCAACGATAGACTATCATTAGGAAGAATAATAGCATTCCGGCTCACCATGCCAACAATAGCAGGTATATTATGTGCTTTTTCTGTAGTTTGAGCATCCTGAGAAAGAAATGCAGACCAAGCCTCCTGACCAAGAAGAATAATTATTCCCGGATGGCGATTGCTTAAAAAATATTTATTCAGAATATTCTTCATCTGCCCTTTCCACAAAGTAGCTTCAGTAAAGCTTCCACAATTCATATTTTCTATTATAACAGGAGATTTACCCCCTAAAAGACGATATTCATCTAAAAAAGCAGAAATATTTTTAGATGTTTGAGATGTTTCAGGATTGTATGAACTGATTATAAGAATAGAATTTTGGGGAGCGTTTTCTCCATAGGCATTTAAGCAACCAAAGATACCTGGCAGCAAAAAAGCAACTAGAAGACATATAAGATTTAGTTTATAAGAGAGAGAAATTTTCATAATTAGTTTTTAAGCATTGTCCAGAGAATATAAATTCCTGTTTTCAGAACGCAAATATAAAATTTATATTTAAATTGAAAGAATTGTTAGCCGATAAATGATTCATTTTTATGAAACAATATTTTTTATCACAATCACAACAAAAATACCATTTTTATTACATTGATAAAAAAAAATCATATCCATAACAGCCCACAAAAAGCACAAATCACTACTTTATTCATTAATTTCTACAATATTTTCCTAAGACCAAAAGACGTATATTAATGAAATGCTGGTAAGTTAAATAATGCACTTCTTTAAATAAATAATGCACAACAAGCTTCTGAAAAACACGGATCTTTGTGCACAATTTTAAATTTAATATTTATGGATATGAAAACAGGAAAGCGAAAAATCAGAAATAAGCTGACCTTATTTCTGATTTTTATTTTTTTAATTGGCGTACAGTATATAAACGCTCAACAAAAGAAGATTAGTGGCGTGGTTCATGATGAATCTGGGGAAACTGTAATAGGTGCCAATATTAAAGCTGTTGGTGCTCCTTCTATAGGAACTGTTACCGACATTGATGGAAAATTCTCTTTAGCCCTCCCTGAAAAAGTAAAAAACATTCAAGTTAGTTATGTTGGTATGAGCCCACTTACAGTTGCAGTAAAGACAAATGCACCTATGGACATTGTGCTAAAAAGTAACAGCAAAGTAATGGACGAAGTTGTTGTAATTGGTTATGGTACTACTAAAAGAAAAGACCTTACCGGTTCTGTCTCTTCCATTGGAGAAAATGTTTTAAAGAACGTCTCAGTAACGTCTGCTGCAAGCGCTTTGTCTGGTCGTTTGGCCGGTGTTAATGTTGTAACTACTCAAGGTTCACCTGATGCTGCTGTTAATATTCGTGTACGTGGAGGTGGTTCTATTACACAAGATAATTCACCTTTATTCATTGTTGATGGATTCCAGGTTGGCAACATCAATGATATTCCTCCGGGAGACATCGAGAGTATTGATGTATTAAAGGATGCTACTTCTACAGCAATTTATGGTGCAAAAGGTGCAAATGGAGTTATCCTTGTAACTACCAAAAGTGGCAAACAAGGAAGAACTGTTGTAAAACTAAGCAGTTCTGTTGGTTTTAATAACTTGTATAATGCAACAGAAGTTCTTTCTCCTTATGAATATGTATATTTTCAAAGAGAATTGGACACTGGCGATGGTTTTGCAAGCAAATATGGACGCTGGGAAGACATTGATATCTATAAATCCAGAAAAGGAACAGACTGGCAAGGAAAGCTATTCGATAAAACTGGTATTAAACAAAACTATAATTTAAATATTAGCGGAGGCGATCAATCTCTCATTTATAGCATCAGTTATACACATGATGATGAAAGTTATATTATGAAAACTTCCAAATTTAATCGTGATAATCTGAATGTAAAGATCAATAAGACTTTTAATAAAAAACTAAAATTGGAATTCAATTCAAAAATGACAAAAACCACAATAAATGGTACAAGTGTTTCCAGTGGCAGCAAACTGCGTGACTGCATAAAATATCCTCCTATTGGAACCTTGGAAAGTTTAACGGAGGATGATTTAGGTGATGAAGGATATATTGTAGAAAACATAAGTAATTTGAACGACCCATTCTATAATATTGCCAACGAATATAAAAAGCAAAATAAATTTTCCAATTCATATGATGCTGCTTTAACATGGAATATTATTAAAGGATTATCGTTACGAACAGAGGGTACTTATGCCATTCAACAAGATAGAACTGATCAGATTTATTTAAAAAACACTGGTGAGGCCAGTCAAAAGGCAGGTCAACCAGTGGCTTATCGTTACTATTGGGATGGGAATCGTTGGGCTTTCAGAAGTTTTTTAAGTTACAACCTGAAAATTAACAAACATAGGTTCGACACTATGGCTGGATATGAAGCAAATCACTCTGAAAGAAATTCAATGACAGTGAACTCAGATTATTACCCATTGGATTACACCGCGCAAAATATTTTGGCCATGTGGAATAATGGTACTTCTGAACCGACTTAT
Organism: Bacteroides luti; assembly: GCF_900128905.1. GTDB lineage: Bacteria > Bacteroidota > Bacteroidia > Bacteroidales > Bacteroidaceae > Bacteroides > Bacteroides luti. The sequence continues at coordinate 100,567 of NZ_FQTV01000012.1, read as the reverse complement.
ACCACGGTTGAAGAACCAAGCCGTTCACAATCTTTTTTTGGTCGTGCAAATTATATCTTTGATGATCGGTATTATTTGACTTTCACAGCACGTGCCGATGGAACAAATGTATTTTCTCCTGGCAATAAGTGGGGCTTTTTCCCGGCAGGATCAATAGCATGGCGTGTTTCGGAAGAAGAATTTTTGAAGTCACAGAAAAATTGGCTTTCTAATTTAAAACTTCGTTTAAGCTATGGTAAATCAGGTAATGCACGCGTTGGTTCATATTGGCGTCAAACATATAGCCCGGTTACAAGCACCAGTAGCTTATATTATATTAATGAAGTTGGACAAAGTTGTTTGCAACCAACAAATGTTTTGCGTAACGACAAATTAACCTGGGAATCTAAGTATTCTTTCAATTCCGGTTTGGACTTCAGTATTCTTAATAATCGTTTGAACCTTACTGTAGACTGGTATCGCGATGTAACCAAGAACTTAATAATGTCAGTTCAGTTACCTTCAAATTCCGGTTATAGCAGCCAATATCAAAATCTGGGTCAGACCACCAATAAAGGTATTGAATTAACTCTGAATGCAAACCTTATTCAATCAAAAGATTTTTATCTGGACATGAACTTCAACATATCATTCAATAAAAATCGTGTAGATGCTTTGTATGGAACATTTAACGATGAAATGATTCTATCGGGAGGTGGTAGTGTTCTGGGCAGCGATAACTATCGTATTTATGTTGGAAAAGAAGTTGGATTAATGTATGGATATGTTAACGATGGAATGTATTCATTCAATGATTTTACATTTAACGAAACAACCAAGAAATGGGTTTTAAATGAAGGTGTGGTAGATTGTTCTGGTGTTTTAGGTAGTTCCGGAGATAAGTATGGTCCTGGACACATGAAATTGAAAGACTTGAATAATGATGGCAAAATTGATGCCAACAACGACCGTAAAGTTATCGGGAATGCAATGCCTAAGCATACAGGAGGTTTCAGTTTTAATGCCGGCTGGAAAGGATTCGATTTAACAGCCATGTTCAACTGGTCATACGGAAACGATATTTTGAACGTAAACAAGATTGATTATAATACATACTCACTCTCTAAAAAATATCAAAATCTAACCACACTTATGAGTTTAAAGAATCGTTTTACAACGATTGATCCAGTAACCGGCAACAATATCTATTCTGGAATATATGCAAATCCTGAACGCTTACAGGAATTAAATGCAAATGCTTCTATATGGCATCCTTTGTTGAACACAACAATAACATCAGACTGGGCTGTTGAAGATGGATCATTCTTACGTCTAGGTACTTTAATCTTAGGATATACTTTGCCCAAAAAAATCATAAGGAAATTTGGAGTGCAGGATTTGCGTATGTATGCTACAGCCAATAATTTATTTTGCTGGACTGCCTATAGCGGTCAAGACCCGGAAGTTAGTACCTCATCAAGCAATTTAACTCCAGGTATCGACAATTCTGCTTACCCAAAAGCACACTCGTACATTTTTGGTGTTAATGTAACATTTTAAAATCTTAAGTAATGAAAAAGAATATATTAATATATTTATTATTAGCAGGAACATTCTTGTTTAGTTCCTGTAACGATTTCCTAGATACTGAATCTCCCTCAATCCAGAGTAATGAGAATGTATTCGAAAACGAAGGTATGGTCAAAGCTGCTATAATGGGAGTATATTCACAACTAGCAGGCACGTATGTATATGGTCAGAAAATGTCCGTAAACTGGCAAGGAGTATCCGATATTGAGTTAGCCAGCGGTTATAGCGCCAACCCTGGCAATGATAAAACCAGCGATACAGGTGCAGCAAATTACTGTTGCGACTGGTATAACAAAACAGTTCAATGGGGGTATGTTTTTAAAATGGCAGAATTAGCCAGTACTGCGGTAGATGGTATCCGCAATTCCGAAATGATAAAAACAGATTCGGTTATAATGAAACGCTATTTAGGTGAAGCACTGGTTTTACGTTCATTATCATATTTTGAATTAGTACGTCGATGGGGAGATGTGCCTTACAAATCTGGAACATCCAAGTCTGATCTTTCTAACGTATATATGGGTAAGATCGACAGAGATAGTATTTATGCTTCTATAGTTCGTGATATGCAAGAGGCTGTAAACTATTTACCATGGGAAGGTGAAGTCTCTGATTATAATTGTGAACGTATAACCAAAGGTTTTGCAAAAGGTCTATTAGCACGTATTGCTCTTTTTGCAGGTGGTTGGTCTGTCCGTGACGGAAATCAATTCTCGGATGCAAACGTTGAACACTATCCAAATACCGAAGGCAATCCAGGAATGGAAGAAATGAACGGATATTATGTTGGACGTCCAAAAGACTGGAAAAAGTATTATGAAATAGCAGAACAACAATGTGCTGAAATAATTAACGACCCTCAGAATCCACATCATTTAGACCCCGATTATGGAGATATATGGAAGAGCGTATGCCATTTGGATTATAACAAATACAATGAAAATCTATTTGAAGTTGCAAATGGAGTTGGCTACAGTGGTGATATAGGTACATTGATGGGACGTGCCATGGATGGAGGTATAGGTTATGGTTCCCGCGGATTTGGTGGTACGTATGTAAGTACTAATGCATATTATTTTTACTCATTTGACTCAGATGATAACCGCCGTGATTACGACTGTTATTGGCCTACTTATAAAAAAGTCAGCGGGGTGAATAAAGAGTCTATGAACAATGACATTATGTCTGTAAGACTTGGGAAATGGAGTTTCTTCTGGACCTCCGATGCATATAAATCAATTGCTTTAACAGCAACATCTCGTGTTGCTACCGGTATAAACTGGATTTTAATGCGCTATTCTGATATATACTTAATGTTTGCTGAAGCTCGTTATGGATTAGGAAAAGGAGAAGATTCAATGAGTGAAATTGCAAAAATGAGTGCCCGTCAGGCTTTGGAAAAAGTACGTGAAAGGGCCTTTGGCAGTGGGTCTCCTAAAGTTAAACAATATGATTCCAACTTTTTCAATGCTATTGTAAACGAACGCGCCTGGGAATTTGGTGGCGAAGGTGTCCGTAAATTAGATTTAGTTCGTTGGGGACTGTTGGATTCCAAGATCGAAGAAATGAAAGAAGCTATGCTCTTCATGATGGATGGAACACAAACGGTTAAAATATTCGATAAGACATATCAACCTTCAGATTTCCCTAAATCAGTTTACTATAAATACGACAGTAATAAAGAATTTATAGACTTTAGTAGTGCTAATTTCTACAAAGATCTGCCGTTCAATCCAGATGCAACAACCTACACAGAAACTAAATGGTTCCCTACAACCTTCTGGAATCTGGCAGAAGGTAAAGAAACTACGCTGGTAAGCAATTCAGTAAAGATATTGCTTTGTGCTTCAGGTTTGAGAGCATCTTATGATTATTCTAATCTTTTTTCTAAATTAAAATATGGAGATAAGATCAAAGAAGCATTTCTTCAAATGCAAACCGGTAATGGGACTTGCAATTATCGTCATTTGCACTCCATCTATTACGATGATATCTACAAATCAAATGGTTATTTAACAAATTCTTATGGGTATGACTATAAATAACCTAAAAAACATTCAAAGATTATGAAAATAAAATATCTATATATACTACTAAGCCTTCTTTCGTTTGTTACATTTTCATGTAAGGAGAATGCAAACGACTGGGAATATGATGAAAGCTATAACAGACTTTTTCGTCCTGTTACTTTCAAAGTAAACGATTTTGGCTCTACATACGCTGAATTAAGTTACACTGGTGTAACCAAAGCCACTAAATATGTTTTTGAATTCAGCGAAGGAGATAGTTTGTTATTTAACAACATCACTCGCGTTGATACGATTGTAGCTGATACATTGACACCTTATGTAGAAGCTAGCTCTATTACAAAAACAGAGTTTCACACTTTATTTAAAAATTTAAATGGAACAACCCGTTATTCTGTCCGCATAAAAGCAATTGATGAAAAAAGCGGAATGGAATCAGGCTATGTAGGGATTTGTTTTGATACCCCCGACGAACAAATATTCACAAATAATGCTCCGGGAGTAAACAGTGCTACCCTTTCCTGGGTACCAGAATCCGAAGTTACAAATATTAAATATGGAGAAATAAGTGAACCATCAGATACTATATGGCTCAATTCAAAAGTATTGACTGATGCAGAAAAAAAAGCCGGACGTGCAGTTATAGATGGACTAAATCCGGGAACAAACTATCTGGCCACAATTCTCAAAGGAAATGCAAAAAGAGGTACTGTTAATTTTAAAACATTAGGTATGAAGAGCGGGGTTACCATTCAGGTTCAGCCCGGTGATAATATTAATGATCTGTTAGCTCAGCAGGCCGCACAAGGAGTTACAAATATCTCGTTTGTATTTAAGGGCGGACAGACTTATGAAATTGAAACAATAACTGTTCCTGTAGGCATTAGCAATATATATTTTGTAGGAGATGTAAAAATGGACGAAACATTACCAAATTTATATCTTCACCATGTAAATTTATCCAGTCCTTTATCAAACATTTCATTCCAGTACATCGATCTGGATGCACGTTCAAACAGCTCTAATTTCGTATTCAGCATAGCTGATGACAACTGTTTTAAATCTATAAGTTTTGATGGATGTACAATCAGAAATATTAGCAGAAGTCTCGTTTATCTTAATCGTGATAACCTAGATATAGAATCTATTAAAATCAGTAATTGTATTATTAAAAATGTAGGAGCTGGCGGCTATGGTTTACTTAACCTATCAAAATCTACCGTAAAACTTAAATCGATTGCAATTACAAACACCACGATGATGGATATGGGCGATCAATTAATGCAAATGAAGAGTAGTGTTTCAGACATTACAATGAATAAGTGTATTTTCTGTAACTTCAATATTGGAATTGGCAAAATATTCCGCTTCGATGCTAAACCGACTACAATCACTGTTACTAATTCAATTTTTACAGGAAATAACAATGGAGTAAAAGTTAATTCCGGTAATGGGGATTATTCAAGCTACCTGAGCTTCACATCATGTTATCTCACTTCGGACTTTGTTGTAGACACTCGTAAGTTTACTAATGCAGAAACATTAAGTTTGAAATCCGAAGATTTGTTTGTAGATCCACGAAATGGTGATTTCCACATAAAAGAAGGTGTAAAGTTTGCAGGAGCAGGCAAAGTTGGCGATCCAAGATGGTGGAATTGATGGACTAGTTATAAATAAACGTTGTAGATTTCTGTGACAAAAACATTATTAAAAACAGATCGTTGCAAGTTTTTCTTGCAGCGATCTATTTCTTTGTAATAACAATAAAAAAGAACATTCTCGTATATATTCTTTTATTTTGCTATATTTTACCATATTTTATTGCATTCTTTAAACAATTGCACATTTATCTGATTTGAAAAAACGCAGTGATATGTTAGTAAGAATAGCAATTTACATGTTAAAACATTATTCTATCACTATTTAATGTACTCAGGAATACATTTACTTTATATTAGTATTTTATAAGATATTGAATCATTAAATCAATCCCAATTTATATACATATCACAGCAAAAAGTAAGTATCTATTAGATAAATTAAAAAATCAACAAAAAAACTTATACTATAAATTTTAAAAATACTACTATTTTTGAATATATTATCTAACAAAATAATTACTTAGTGAATTTCGGAGCTGAATTAAAACAAAAACACAGTTTAATTCACTATAACGAAAAAAGAGTATTATGAAGAAAACAATCTTAATTTTGATGTTTGCTATAATGTACAACATATCATTCGGACAAAATAAGAGGCTTTTTCGTATGTAGCTTTTGCATCTTCAACAGACCCAGATGTTTCTAAGTGGTTAGAATCAAACAAAGAAGAAGTTGAAAGATTTTTTGAATGGTCAAAATCATTTAAATTTGCTACTAACTAAAGAGTTAACCATAACATTGAGTAAATGAAAACAAAAATGAGCGTCTAACCGAAATTAGGCGCTCATTTTTACTTATACTCAAAAGCTTGTCAACAAGCCCGAGTTTTTTCTATAAAAGACTCTTCTTGCCAACCAAAGTATCGTAGTTGTTTTTAGGATCTTTCCAGTCAACTTTCTTAATTGGGTCAATACCGTTGATATACTTTTCAATGTTAGTATAACCATCGCCACTCAAGTCGCCGTTTGCATCGGAAGCATCGTGAGGATTCAGTCCGTACTTAATTTCCCATGCATCAGGCATACCATCACCATCACTGTCTTTGTAAGGTTTACCTTTGTATTGAGGATAACCGCCTACCTGACTTATATCGGTAATAATACCTTGCTTGTAGGAATCCGGTTTTTGTCGGCGATATTTAAACTGATAATATGTTTTAGAATCTGCTTTCTTATCATAGTAAACTTCACCTGTACGTACCTGGTTAATGATATGTTCGTCAACTATATCTCTTTTTGGGAAATTAGCTCCGGCATTATCAAGAACATAATCGTAAGCCTCCTTTGCTGACATGATAGGGAATTGAGGCATAGTGAAAGGTTCATCAACCCTCATTTGTGGGAAATATTTCTTTTCCGCATCTTCCTTGCTTATTTCAACGCCTTTCAAGTCTCTTAATTGTACTCCCCCATTCCAGTTATCTTTGGTAATCTGATCATATCCTTCCATGATATTACCAACTACATAAAGTCTTCCAAATCTGGCATGCTCAAGCTTACTGCGTCCGGACGACTGTGGCTCGATGATACGATGGCCAACAAGGGCATCTTTGGGAGTGGCTGGTCCTGGTTTATAATAGTTATTAATGATATTATAAAGCGCAGTATAATCTCCTCCGTCAACAGTACGGTGCACCCAGTTATAAATAATATTATTTGCAAAGTTGAATATACCATTCCAACCAATTGACGGGTTACGGCCTGTATTGTTTGCCCACAAGTTTCTCATGAAAGAACAGTTTTCACCACCAATCGTACTACCAAAGGCATGGTTGTAAGTATCGAGCCCCTGAGCTGAGATTGTGTTCTGAATAGTTACATTTACGGTAGGAAGTTTATCTGCCTCACGACCATTTTTAGGATCGAACATGTGGCGGTAAAATGAAATATTTTCATCAAGCCCCCATGAACAAGAACAGTGGTCAATCATAATGTTTCCGATTGGGTTTCCACCAAAACCATCGTCACGACGACCTACATCTGTTGCTCCACGACGGAAACGCATATGACGAACTACAACATCGTGAGTATTTGCCCAAACAGTTTCGCCGGCAATACAAACTCCATCACCCGGAGCTGTCTGACCAGCAATAGTAATATACGGAGCACGGATAATAACCGGAGTTTTAAGCTGAATAATACCAGCAACATTGAATACCACAATGCGTGCGCCACCAGTTTCGCAAGCTTCACGGAATGTACCCGGACCACTATCGGCCAGACTAGTAACAGTTATTACTTTACCGCCACGTCCACCAAAAGAGAATTCACCACCTCCCATTGCACCCGGGAATGCAGGAATCTTAGCCTGTGGCAGATCTGTAGGACGAGCAGCCCAGTCCACATAAGGTTTTCCGTGCATAGCCTCTTCGTTAATAACAGGCAAAGCTTTTTGCCAAGCAGCTTCCGAATGTTCTTCGGCTTCTTTCATCATAGTATCCACTCTTTTTTGAATACTATCAGGAATCGTAGGATACTGCGCCCTTACTTGTTGTGCTGCCAGCAATGCTAATACAAGCGCAACTTTTAATACATGTTTCTTCATTATACTTACTAATTATTAAAGTTCATTTTAACATGTACTAAAGACGCCTTTTCTTTTTGTCTGTAATCAATATATTTAAGAAAAATAATATCTAGTTAGCTGAGCTTCACATTATAAAATATTATTAATACAAATTTTTAAAATGAGTATCTATCAGATAAATTAAAAATTAACCAAATAATTTATACTGTAAATTAAAAATAAATATGCTATTTTTGGATAGATTATTGAAAAAACAATACTTTTTCAGAAGTTCTAAGTAAGACACATTTACAAACGAACGAGTTTAAAAAGTATAAAAAAGCTCAAAATGCTAATCTTATAAAGAAAAATATAAAAACACATTCATTATGAAAAAAACATTTATAACTCTTCTTTTAATTACAATTTTCTCTGGTGTAAATGCTCAAACATCATTAACCGAAGCTGAAATAAAACAAAAATGTGATTCAATCTTAGAAGAAGCAAACACTTTATACAAGTATGAAAAAGCAGCCTGGATAACAAGTGATATGGCAATGGATAAGAAAGAAATCAAAAAAGATTTTGGTGGACTTTTAATTTATCAAAGAAATGACACCATATCGGCTGTTGTGTTAGCTAAAGAAGGTACAAAATGTATTTATGAAGTAACATTTAAAAATAGCTTCAACAATCCATGCAAGGAGAGTCTGATTGTAAGAGATTTAACCGAAGTTGAAAAGAGCTTGCAACAAATTAAAAAGAAAATGTTTAAAGAAGTCACAAGCGATGAAAAATATCAAGTTAACTGTCCGCAAGGATATAATATCAATATTGAGTTAATTCCTTACGAGCTTGGATATAAACTTTATTTCATTTTGGGGACTAATCAATCGAAGCTAATACCATTTGGTAATGATTATATTTTCTTTGGTGATAAGGAAGGAAACGTAACTTCATGGAGAAAAATTCATTCCAGATTAATTTTCTCTCCAACCGAATATGAAGGGAATAAGGTCACAGGTTTATCACATAGTCATCTTAAAACCGAACCATTTATTAGCGCAACTGATATTTGCACGTTTAAACTTTATGGAAGCTTATATGAACTGAATGAATTTGAGGTTCTTTCTACTGGTTTAAAAAAGTTCTTTAAATATAAACTAATCGAGAATGAAATAGAGACTCGAGATATGTAATTGTAACAAAACTCTAATCCACATTCGTTAAGGACTAGTAACCAAAATAAAAAGGATGAAAACTAAAAATGAGCATCCAATAGGTTTAATCTCCCCTTAATTATTGAATAAACCGCATATTAGTTTTCACCTCGTTAACGCTTTCTATACTCGTCAGCATTTCGAGTAACTTAAAAGCAACATCAAGACTTGTTGCCGGTCCGGTTGAAGTAATAATATTATTGTCAACCACTAACTGCTCATCTTGTACCTTTACGCAAAAATCTGCTAATTGCTTTCGTCTTACACCATTATTTAAATCCCATGTGGTAGCATTTCGCTGATTTAGTACGCCCGATTTAGCAATTGGTAGGGCTGCCACACAAATTGAAGCGATTAATTTTCCTCTCCTATTAAATTCTCTTATCAAATTAAGGAAACGTTCATCATAAGCATCTTCATAGAAACCAGCCTCCCCAGCTCCTCCCGGAATTGCTAAAGCATCATAATCTTCAATATTAATCTCGCTAAATGGAAGCTCCGGTTTTACAACTAAGTTCCAATAACACTTCACTTCTGATCGTAAACCAGTAGTAATTAAATCCACAGGTTCAAAGCCGACTTCTCTACTCCAACCAAAAACATCAGTAAATACACTCGCCTCATAAGCTTCAAAACCTTGAGCCAGGAATAAAAGTACCTTTTTTGCCATGTTTTCTATTTAATCTAATCATTGAGAATCTGTTAGTGCAAAGGTATTTTATTATTTGATAAGTTTGTTCTTTGCATAAGTCTTTTTATAACTATAATTCTATACCATTTCCAATGCATGATTATATGAAACATAACCAGAATCTAGCTCACACTATTCACCGAAAGCTTTTAAAAAATAGCCCGCCGGAATACAACAAAACTCCGGTTTACTTTTTCAAAAGTTATTAGGGATATTTGTGAATTCTTGTACAAAAGAATGCATTCTTCTGTACAAAACAATTAATTCTTTTGTACAGAAGATATAATTGTTTTGTACAAAAGTACAGAAACATCCCGCCTGAAATATAAAAAGCTATTCGGGAGTTTAAAGAAGCTCTCGTCGCATCTTTCCGGAGAGCTGGAGTAACTTTTTATAGCATTCAACATCACTACATAAAATTTAATTTTGCTAAATTGATCTAGCAATCTAGCAGTAGGTGCTTAAACCGTTGTGTATAAACCCCATACAGGTGCTAGATCAAAATAATTTGATCTAGCGGTGATCTAGCAATCTAGCACCCAGTTAATCTATCTAATAAATGTAAAAGACTGGTTTAATTCAGTTTAGCTAAGGCTAAGAAATTATAGCACATAGTGGTCACTTATTAGCATTTAAAAAACTAAATTCGGAAAAAATCTGGTGGTAGATAGCAGCAGTTAGTGGCAGATGAAATGTATATTACTTTTATCTTCCACCAAGATAAACACCTGTTTTAATGACACTTAAGTACAAACTAGTAGCAGGTGGGAGATAAACGCAATATTTTATTAAAAACATTTGTGATATAATAATCTGCAATAACATTTATATCCCTGATCGAGAAAATTGTGGAAATACAAGAAGTCCCAAAACAGCAATATCTCGGGACTTTTCTTTCTGCGATGAAACAGAATTATATATTATATCTCTATTCCATGGTATCGGTAATACTTCCGTAACGGTGATATTCAAATGCAATGCTCTGTTCTTTCAGATAATGAAGCAGCTCTACTCTTCCTTCCACCAGTGGCTTAGCTGTGGCAATATATTTACCAAGACGAGCAGCCTGTTTGTAAAGTTCGTACGGAATCCGGTTACTGCAGGTGCGAATCCGTTCGTATAGCTCCATTTCATTCAGAAATTCATCGTCCGACTGAATCTTAATAATGCACTCTTTATTGATTCCATTCTGAAGGATTTCCAGTTTCGAATCTTCCTTGGTGATGCTTAATGTAACAGGTGTTCTGGCTATATTGGCAGCAACAAGGATCATAAGCACGTCGCACAATTCATCTTCGGGATAAATGCGTAAAGCCATTTTTCTGAGCGGCAGATATCTAAAAATATTTTGCTCACCGATCAGCTTGTTACAGTCGCGTTCCTGAGAAAATACATTTTCCATGTTCACTTGATAACTTTCAACGGCTTTGTTGAAACGAGCTGTATCATCAGAATGAAGAATTGCAGCCAAAGTGTGAGAAGCTTTAGGAACAGTTCCTTCCAACGGTTTTTCAGTTATATTAATGAAGCACGACACATAGTTGGGTCCTCCGGCTTTGATACCACCTCCGAAGGCCGAGCGTTTCATTCCCCCGAAAGGTTGTCGGTTAACGATAGCACCAGTAATGCCTCGGTTGATATAGAGATTTCCGGCTTCAATGCTATTCTTCCAAAGGAGCTGTTCGCTTTCGTCCAGACTTTGCAAGCCGGAAGTCAATCCGTATTCAGAACTGTTGACCAACTTGATTCCATGTTGTAAATCATCAATGCAAACCACAGCCAGCAGCGGGGCAAATAGTTCGGTTTTGAATGTATAGCTTCCCGGTTTTACACCCCATTTCACGCAAGGTTTCAGAATGAACTTCTTCTCATCCGCAAATTCGGGTTTTACCAACCACCATTCGCCTTCTTCCAAATGGTCGATAGCATGCAGCAGTTTTTCATTCTGATTGGTAATCATCGGACCAACCACATTGCCTCCGTTCCATATACTTCCTGTATGCAGACTGGTTACAGCATCTGTAAGCTTTGTTTTGAATTCCGTATCGTGATATACTTCTTTTTCAAGGAGCAGCAACGAACAGGCCGAACATTTTTGTCCAGCATTACTGAATGCCGAAGTGATAATGTTCTGAATAGCATGGTCGCGGTCTCCACTGGCAGTAAGAATGATTGCATTTTTACCCCCAGTCTCTGCCGACAATGGGCATGACGGATTGTTTTCTAATAAACGAAAAGCAGTGTCAGTGCCTCCTGTAAGAATGATATGTTTGATGGAAGGATGTGTGGTGAGATAGTTCACCGGTTCGTATCCATCCGCACAGAATAACTGAAGTGCATCTTTCGGCACTCCTGCTTCCCAGAATAGTTTTGCAAATTGCCATGCAACAGGATAGGCAACCGTGGCCGGTTTCAGAATCACCGTATTTCCTCCGGCAAGCGCAGCAGTCACACCTCCAACCGGAATTGCTAAAGGAAAGTTCCATGGCGGAATCACCATAATAATACCTTTTGGTGTGCAGGTTATTGTTTCCAGATTGGTGAATAGTTGCATGGAAACAGGATAAAAGCGGCAAAAGTCGATAGCTTCGGACACTTCCACATCGCCCTCCGTAAACGATTTTCCGGTAATGGCAGCCATGCAACCTATCAAATCACCTCGGTGGTTACTCAGATTGGTTGCCACTTCATGCAAAATGCGGTTGCGCTCTTCCGGCAACGTCTGTCGCCAACCCGAAGCATCTTTCTCGGCAACGGCAAGAATCTCCTTTACCTGATCGAGATTGGCAAGTGAAGCTTCACAAACACAGATTTCACTATTCTGGCTTCGATCGAGATATGTGCGTTTATTTTCTGATATTACCTCTTTCTCACCAATCTGCAACGGAATATGATAAGGTTTATCATCGACAGATTTTTTCCATTTACGGCGAATTTCATCTGCCCACAAGCGATTCGGCTTCAAATCGAAATTGGTATCAGGCTCGTTTCGGAAAGTTATAAGATCAGTCTGCGGAATAGCTGGAAGGTTTCTGTTTTGTGTACGACGTGGTGTAGTGCTGACGCTCTCTTTCTGCTTATAAGCCTCAACGAATTGTTCTTGCAAGAACTTCCAATGCTCGCTATCTACTTTCAGATTAAACGAATAGCTTAAGAAATTGTCTTTACCGGTATTTTCGTCCAACCGGCGAACCAGGTACGACACAGCATTCAGGAAATGCTCGTTCTTCACCACCGGTGTATAAAGAATAATCTGTTTGCCGAGAGTGCGCATTACGCGAGGTAGATGATTCGCCATTCCTTCCAGCATTTCGAAAGTTACAAACTCATCAACCTTATTTTTTTGGCTGAGCAGGTAAGCGTAACCAAGGGTAAAAAAGTTGTGGGAAGCCACACCAATGTGAACCACCTCGGCATTTTCGGATTCCAAAGCACGATCTAGCAAACGCAAGTAATTAGCATCAACCTCTGTTTTGGTGGAATAAGTAGGAATTTCCCATCCTTTCAGAGAGGAAATTATAGTTTCCATCTGAAGGTTTGCCCCTTTTACCAAACGCATTTTGATTGGCGCCCCACCTTCGGCAACCCGCTTTTTCGCAAATTCCAGTAGTCTGGACTGGAAATGCCATGCATCAGGCAAATAAGCCTGCACAACGATACCCGCCTGATAGTTTTTGAACTGCGGTAAATCCAGAACTGTTGTAAACACATCAAGTGTCAGTTCCGTATCTTTATACTCTTCCATGTCGAGATTAACAAATTTGGAAGTACTAATACCATTTTCGTCTACGAACGGGAAGTCAATAGCTCTCTGGTAAATTTTAGAGAGCCGCTCACATAACTCTGTTTTATTCAGTTCATAGTTGAGCGGATTTATCTGTGCATAAATACCTGAAATTTTAATGGAAATATAGTTTATCTGAGGATATTTCAATGCTTCCAGATAATGTAGGTAACGGTGATTCGCTTCTCCATCTCCTAAAACCACTTCACCGAGCAGGTTAACATTCTGCCCTATTTTTTGTTCTCTGCGCTGTTGCAGATGCCGTTTCAGCAGCGAAGGAGCTTCGTTGATAATTACTTTGGAAGTGTCGGACCGTAAGCGTTGCTTAAAAATGGGAACGGCTATAAAATCGAACCAATAGCCAAACGCCGTGAACAGTTTGATAAGAATCTTATCGGCAAAACCAAAAAACTCGGGCACACCGTAGCGATCTATCAGCACTTTCATGCGATGCGCCAACTTCTTGTTATTGCGAATTTGCGATGATTCATCGAGCAACTTTGATAACAGAGTCTTGTCTCCAGGTTTTTGCACCAAAATGGCATATTTCTGCTGTTCTTTACGCTCTTCGTTAGTGATCTCATTTTCTGATTGTGCAAGAAACTGCTTTGCCCATTCAATAACTTCAGAAATATCCACTTTTTCCATAAAATTTAAGATTAAGAAGATAAATGCAATATAGGGAAAAAGATTGAAAATTAGATTAATAGAAGTAGAAAAAATGTATATTGCCGATCTGGTGTTTGATTGAAGGCGTTTGATATTTCTGTATTTGAAGAGGATATTCACTAACGAATAGATTTATTTCGCTTCTTTTGAGCTTTAAACAATGGATTTTTGAATCCTTCTCTTTTAAAAGTGTTTGTTAATTGAAGTTTTGTTTTTATATTTTGCTCTTGTAATGCTCCTTTTTTAAGAATATATTTCACACCATTATCTTTGCGTTAAACACAATAAAGTAACTCTATCGAAATTATTTTACCTAATATGATAGATTTTACATCTGTCTTACGACCTAGAAGTTGCTTGATAAATAAAGATCCAGTAAACACTCGTGCTTTCCATAGCGACATAATGACCTTCTGAATCAAGCAATGCGTCACGTAAAAGAAGTAAATAAGAGGTTAAAGTACTAAATTTGTACTTTTTTTTAAAGCCAAATTTATTAATTATATACATAAATACACTATCTTTACGAATTTAAAATCTCAAATCAGAATTTATCGTGGTCAATACAAAAAAATATTCTTTTTCATTCACTGGTGCTTCAGCGTTAATCTCTGAAACATTGGTTATTGCTAAAGAATACCATAAACTTAACGATTGGAATACTGTTCAGATTTCTTTGTCTGACAACAACCACCTGAACAAGGTAAAACAAGGCACTTTCAAAAGAGAATTTTCCGAAATAAAAAAAAGATTATCATTACTCACGCCCAATCAGCTTCAATTAATGATACAAGGAAGCTACGAAGAAGCAAAATTTATGATTTTGCTTTCTCTCGTAAAGGCATATCCTTATCTATTCGATTTTATTGTTGAAGTTCTGCTAAATAAATATTTATTATTCGACAGAACACTTTTAAATAGTGATTATACCCGATTTGTAAATTCAAAATCTTTGCAACACCCTGAACTTGAAAAAATTACTGAAATCACTTCAAAAAAAGTCAAACAGGTTGTATTTAAATTATTGGAACAAGTTGGTCTAATTACTAATATAAAAAATGGCATTATACTAAAGCCATTTTTAAGCAGTCAGATTACAAGAGTAATACTTGATGATGATCCTGTTTATCTTTCTGCTTTCCTATATTCAAACCAAGAAATCAAAGTATTAATTGAAAAACCAAAAGATGACAACTAATACCAAATACAACACCCCCAAGGAGTTCAACAACTTGTATAAAATCCTTTCAAGCCCTAAGTTTCTTAAAAAGGAAGGATTAGGTGGAGAATTGCCGTTTTTTATACATTCTTTTCCTGTTCAAAAACTGGGTGAAGTTGAATCAAATACCGACTCACTAATTAAAAGGCTTCAAAGTGAGGGAGTTGAAATCATCGAAATCAACCTATACTTTTTGTGTATTGACATACTCAAACGTGAAGATATTTTCGATAAAATCACAGCTCAGGAACAGTCATGGCCTAACAAACAGCGACTATTGCGAATCCTATATGGACCGCTGAATATCGATACGGTAATTATCCCAGAAATACATAAAAGAGTAGCTGACACCAATGCTAAAATATTATTGCTCTCTGGTATAGGAGCAGCATTTCCTTTTATCCGTTCGCATACAATACTGAACAATCTTCAAACTTTAGTAGGTAATATTCCGCTTGTTATGCTCTTTCCGGGTACATACAACAATCAATCTTTATATCTATTTGATCGCATTAAAGACGAAAATTATTACAGGGCACACAACCTCAATGAATACAAAATTTAATATGACACAAAAAGAACTTTATCTCAAAGATATTAACCGCCCTATTGAGGGAGTTATAAAAGCCAACGACGACAGACATTTACTTTCTGAGTTGGAAGAGTATGTACTTACCAACGAACTGTTAGGCATTGCAAACCGGAATAAAATGCTCCCCGGTTTATTCGAGGATCTGTCCAAAAGCAACTTCAACAGTAGTGTTTGGATTTCGGGTTATTTTGGTTCGGGTAAGTCGCACTTACTCAAAATGATGTCATTGGTTTTAGAAAACAAAGAGATTAATGGCCATAAATGTGCAGAGGTTTTTGCACAAAAGGCAAAAGATGATTTTGAGTTAGAAGGCAATATCAAGCGAGTTGCCAAAATACCAACTAAATCTATCTTGTTTAATATAGCTGCTAAGTCTGATGGTATTACGGGAATGAGTTCAACCATCGACCCTGTTCTAAGTATATTCTTAAAGGTGTTCAACGAAATGTTAGGATATGATCCGTTGAATCCCGAAATTGCAGAAGTTGAAAGGCACTTGGAAAGTATAAATCAATACGATTTTTTCAAAACTGAATACCATAAGCGTTTCAACAAGAGTTGGGAGAAAGGACGTGAATCTATATTTTTGAACCAACACGAATTAGCCGAAATCTATGCTGAAATTAAATCTATTAGCACCGAAGATGCCGACCGATACATTGATAATCTTATAAATAATTACAAGCTGGATATTGAAGGGTTTGGTGAGCTGGTAACAAACTATATTAAATCACAACAGCCAGGCTATCGCCTAGTTTTTTGTGTAGATGAAGTGGGTCAGTTTATTGCAGAAAATGTAAAACTAATGCTTAGTTTACAAACTATTGCCGAGACTCTTTCTATCAAAACACAAGGACAATCATTCCTTATTGTAACTTCGCAAAACGACTTAAATGCCACAATTGGAGATTTGGGTGCGAAACAAGCACACGACTTTTCACGTATTCAGGGTCGGTTTTCAATAAAAATTCCGCTTACCAGTGCCAATGCCGATGAAGTTATTCAGAAGCGTTTACTACAAAAGAAGGAAGAACCTGCTAACATGTTAGCCAATATGTATAGCAAAGACCAAAATACAATTAAAACCATTCTTAAATTCAATGATGGTTCACGTCAATATCAAGTTTATAGGGATGCTGACCATTTTGTAAATACATATCCTTTCCTTCCATACCAATTCGATTTATTTCAGGCAGCTATAAAAGCATTGTCCGAACACAATGCTTTTATAGGAAGTCAACAATCAGTTGGGGAACGTTCTATGTTGGGGGTATTTCAGACAGTTGCTAAAATGTATGCTGAAAAAGAAACCGATACCATTGTTTCCTTTGCACACATGTATGAGGGGATTAAAGATGTACTTCAAAGCAACATTCAAAGTGATATTCTTCAGTCCGATCGAAGCATTGATGATGAAATAGCTAAAGAAGCCCTCAAAGCACTTTTCTTAGTTAAATATGTAAAAGGGTTTACTGCTTCTGTGGGAAATATTGCCATTCTGCTTTTACCTCGGTTTGATATTGATTTGGGTGCATTTCATAAGCAGGTACAGAAAGCCCTCAACCTATTGGAAAGTCAAACCTACATTCAACGTACTGCAAACGATATATACGAGTACCTCACCAATCAGGAAAAGGATGTAGAAAACGAAATCAAAAGTACGGAAATTGACCCTAACGCCCCAAGCGAATTATTAGTTTCATACCTATTTGAAGAAATTATCCGTGATTCGAAAGTGAAGTTGGATACCAACAACCAACCTTATGAGTTTGGACGTAAGTTAGATGATATATTGATAGGGCGTGAAAAAGATTTTTACCTCAACTTTATCACACCATTCAATGCAAATTCAATAACAAAAGCAAACGTGAATATGTTTTCGTTGGGTCGCCCCAACGATTTAATTGTTTTCCTTCCGGAAAACAACAGGCTTTTTGATGAATTGAAATTAATCAAAAAAACCGATAAATACATCCAGCTGACCAATTCTCCTTCATTGGATATTCATAAGCAACGGATTATTCAGGACAAAGCTACTCAAAACGCCGAACGTAAAGGCACTATTCTAAATCAGTTAAAAGAGACTCTCGGAGATGCTTTAATGTATATCAACGGTTCTGAATTGACTGATATTGGAAGTCGTGACCCTAAGATTAAAATCACTCTTGGATTGCAACAGCTTATCAAAACCATTTACACCAACCTGAGAATGCTAACGGCTGATTATTCCGAAGCACTGTTGGTGAAATTGATGCAAAGTAAGGACGATGTATTATTCAAAGATGATATGTTGGAGGTGGAAGTGGAATTACTTAACAGGATACAACGCAACAAAGCGAATCACGAACGTACCACTATTAAATCTCTACTTGATTATTTTAGCTCACGCCCTTACGGTTGGTATCAGGCTGCTGTTTTGTGTATTATTGCTAAAGTGTACAAACGCAATAAAATCAGCCTAAAACAGGATGCAAATACACTTTCAGACCGCAACGCTTTGGAAGCCTTGCAGCGCAACAATCAGTACAACACCACTATTATTGAGTTGGAAGAGGAAATAGCACCAACAAATATTCAAAAATTGAAAAACTTTCATCAGGAGTATTTCAACGAGCCAAATTTAGGGAACGAACCGAAAGAAATCTCTCGTCTTTTCAAACTTCGTTTGGAAAAAGAGCTCAAAGATTTGAGCGATATGTATGGCAAACGCATTCGCTTTAAATTCCTGGAATCATTAGGCGAGCCACTCAACCGCTTGAAATTATTAGTAGAAAAAGAGCACCTGTACTTTTTTACGGCTTTAGACCAGTATCAGGATGATTTGTTGGACGACAAAGAAAATGTGATTGAAGCAACCAAACGCTTTATGAATGGTTCACAGTTGACTATCTTCGAAAATGTATTAACCTATCTCGAAAGCAACAACGCCAACTTCGATTACATTGGTTCTGATAATATTGTAACACTCAAAGCAGTAGCTTCGAGCCCTACACCTTACAGAGGTTCACTTATGCAGGAAGCCAAAGAAGCATTGGACAATATCCAACATGAACTTTCAGAAAAGCAACTGTCCGAAAGATTAGCTGCCAAAGAGTCTATTCAAAGTTCAATCGAAAAACTGAAACAGTTTACCGATTTCGCAAAGTTGAACGAGAAACAACAAAATGAAATTCTTGCTCCTTTCGAAAATAGTATTAAAGAAATTGAGCACGAACGTTTCATTGGCAATATCCGCTCCAAAACATACAATGCCAATGTGGAGGTATATCAACGGCAACTGGAGAAAATGATGTCATTGGCAAATCCACCTTTGCCAAGACCAAAACCTGCCGGAGGTATAATAAGTGAACCAAATCTACCACTATATTCACCTCTAAAAATCACCTTTGTTCGTAAAGACTCCGTGAAAATCAACTTCAAAAAACCTGCGTTGGAAACCAAACAGGATGTGGAAGAGTATCTCACAGCCCTTAGAGAACAATATTTTCGTATTATTGACGAGGATAAACGTATATCTTTGTAATTCTTACAATCTAAATAAAAATCCTATGATTATCCACACCGACTCTGACAACCGCAAGCCCATTGAACAAAAAGTTCGGGAACTGATCTTTACCAAATTGTATTTCAAAATAGATAAAGAGCAAATCTTTATTGATATAGAAGACTTTATCAATTTAATTTTGATGGATGTTATAGCCATTGCCAAGAGTGGATATGACATAGACAAAGCCCTCAAAATTGCGCTGAAGGAACAACCTCACTATAATGCAGCCCCTCAAACCAAAAGAAATGAGCTGGAAGAAGCTGCCGAACAATTTGCTATAGAGGTGGATGCTTATTACAACTATCTGGATGCTAAAAAGGAACAACAGGATGATGATTCAATCTACGATACTGTGTCTTTTATACTCAATTCTGACTATGAATTAATTACCAAGAGATTGCACGAAGTAATGATGGAAGCCATTGAACGCAGAGTGCCTGAAATGGATGACCCGAATTTCGACCGGGAAAGCCTCATTGATAGCTTTGCCAATCAGGTGCGGTTCATTGCTTCCAACGATACCATTGAAGATGCGGTAGAAGAAGCACATTTTGAATACACTACCTATCTGGAAGAAGGTTTTTTTACAAAGGAATACCTAAAAAAAGAGTTTAACCGCTTTGCTCCTTTGGCGCAGGCCGAGATTAATGCTTACAAATTTGCAATTTCGTTGCAAAATCAAAACGCGGATATTGGAACCATATTGGGTACAGTTAAACAATTATTACAGCTCGCTTAAAACCAAACAAAATGAACACCAACTCTCTCAAATCCTTTGCTGCCGAAGCCCGCATAAAACTCATTGACCAGATAACCCGCAAACTCGACTTTGTACTCACCCACGATACCGCCGAGCTGCGTGGCAAACAGACCGAGATTGCACAGCTCAACCACAAAATAAAACAAATCGGCCGTGAGCAGGTGATTGAAACCGTAGCTTACACCTGGTTCAACCGCCTGATGGCGCTCCGCTTTATGGATGCCAACGGTTACACCTTGCCCAAAGTGGTTACACCGCTGCCCGGCATGACCAACCCCGAAATTCTGCAAAACGCACTCGCAGGGCATATCGAAGCCGACTTCCACCTCGACCGCAACCGCCTCAACGACCTATTGGACGGACGCACCGCCAGCACCGATGCTCACACCGAAGCCTACAAAATGCTCATTGTGGCTGCCTGTAACCATTGGTACACCGCTATGCCTTTTATGTTCGAGCGTATCAGCGATTACACCGAGCTGCTCCTGCCCGACGACCTACTCAGCGATTACAGCATTGTAGCCGATATTCGCAACGGCATGACCGACGAAGATTGCCAACAGGAAGAAATTCTCGGATGGTTGTATCAGTTCTATATTTCGGACAAAAAGGATCAGGTTTTTAAAGCATTGAGCAAAAATGTAAAGATTACCGCCGAAAATATACCGGCTGCCACACAGCTATTTACACCACGTTGGATAGTGCGGTATATGGTGGAAAACACATTGGGGAAATTGTGGCTCACCTTTAAACCCAGCAGTAAATTGCGTGACCACATGCCTTATTATATTGAAACTCCCAAAGGCAATGCACCGTCGCCACTGCCCGAAGGAATAAAAGGCATTACCGACATTACTTTTCTCGACCCTTGCCAGGGAAGCGGACACGTCTTGGTGTATGCTTTCGACTTGTTTACGAAAATATACGAAGAAGAAGGCTACAACACCAACGAAATTCCGGCTCTCATTTTACAAAACAACCTTTTTGGCATTGACATAGACCCACGTGCAGCACAATTGGCAGCTTTTGCATTAACTATGAAAGCGCGTAATTTCTACAGTCGTTTTCTGCGTAAACCTGTTCAGCCAAATGTAATTGCATTGGAAAATGTAAGCCCCGAAACCATTGAGCAAACCATAAATCTGCCAATAATTGTAGAAGGTAAGAAAATTGAAAATTACAGCGACCTATCTTTGAATTTATTAACACAAGCCAATAATTTAGGGTCGCTAATTCAACTCAAACCAGAAGAAGTATCGGCCATACAAGTACAAACAGGCAGTGTGTGGCAGGAGCAACAAAAGATATTGAAACAGCAAGCTGAATTTCTCAGTACGAAATACCATTGTGTGGTTACTAATCCGCCTTATATGGGTGGTAAAGGGATGAATGCCGAATTGAAAATCTTTGTAGAAAAGAATTTCAAGAAAGGCAAAAGCGACTTGATGGCTTGTTTTATGGAACGCTGCCTGAGCTATAATCCGACCAACGGAAAAACAGGGATGATAAACCAACACAGTTGGATGTTTTTGAGCAGTTATGAAGATCTGCGTCCTTTCCTCATTAAGAACGCACAATTTGAAAGTTTATTACATTTAGGGGCGCGTGCTTTCCCCGAGATAGGTGGCGAAAAGGTTCAAAATGCTGCTTTTGTTTTGGGTAACTACAAACCCATAAACAAAGGGTTATTTATTCGATTAACCGATTTTGGTAATGCCCAACTGAAAGATGATAAGACTCTTGAAGCCATTCAAAACCCTAATTGTGGATGGTTTTATACTGCTAATCAAAATGATTTTGAGAAGATACCGGGTAGTCCGATTGGGTATTGGTTAAGTCAAAAAAGTTTTGATTCATTTGAATCAACTAAAATTTCCGATTTTTACATTGTACGTAATGGGATATCAACAGGTGATAATGTAAAATACTTAAGATTATGGCACGAAGTTTCTTTATTAAATACGAATTGGAAACCTTGTAATAAAGGAGGGTCATTTCGAAGATGGTACGGCAATAATGAATTTGTTGTTTATTGGAAGGATAATGGCGTTCAAATAAAAACTTCATTAGATGAAAAAGGACGCATTAAAGCCCGTTTAGGGGGATTAGAGTTCTCTTTTAACGAAGGAATCGAAATGTCGAGAATTTCAAGTAGCAAATCAGCATTTCGATATTCAACAGAGGGTTTTATTTATGAAAGTTCAACTAATGATATTTATAAAAAATACACTACTCAAGATTTTAAAAATCTATTAGGATATCTCAATACAAAAGTTGTTGATGGGTTCTTAAGTCTTATGAATCCAACAATTAATATAATGCCAGAGGATATTAGAAAATTGCCACTTTTATCTGATATTGAAGAAATGGGAATGGTTCCAAATGTTGACCGAAATATTTTAATTTCAAAAAAAGATTGGGATTCTCGCGAAACCTCTTGGGACTTCCAGCAAAACGAACTTATCAAACAGCAAATTGAATCCATAAAAGTTGCCTTTGAGAGCTATAAAAAAGAATGGACGGATAAGTTTTACGAACTGCACCGAAACGAAGAAGAACTCAATCGTCAGTTTATCGAAATCTATGGCTTGCAAGATGAACTTACACCCGATGTGCCATTGGAAGAAATCACCATTTTACAGGAAGAGGGCAAAATCATTGATGGTCAGTTACAAATACAAACCGCACCAGTCATGTTACAGCTTATCAGCTATGCAGTAGGCTGTATGTTTGGTCGCTACAGTCTCGATAAACCCGGCCTTATCCTTGCCAATCAAGGTGATACTTTGCAGGTTTATTCAGAAAAAGTACAAGCTCCTACGTTTACACCTGATGAAGATAATATCATACCAGTATTGGAAGGAGAATGGTTTCCTGATGATATTGTAGGTCGTTTCCGTGAGTTTCTCAAAGTGTCTTTCAGTGCCGACCAACTCAACGAAAATATAGGATTTATCGAAGATGCCATAGGAAAGGATATTCGCAAATACTTCGTGAAGGACTTTTACAACGACCATATCAAGCGTTACAAAAAACGCCCAATCTATTGGATGTTCAGCAGCCCAAAAGGTCATTTCAAAGCCCTTATCTACATGCACCGCTATCAGCCCGATACTTGCAGCGTGTTGCTCAACGATTATTTGCAGCCCTTTATCGCCAAGCTGGAAAGTGCCAAGCAAACACAAACCATGCTCAGCCTGCGCGAAGACCTCTCGCCACGCGAGAAGGTAGCAGCCAGCAAGGAAATTGACACCCTGCAAAAAATGATAGACGATTGCCGCACCTACGAGCGCACCCTTTTCACCCTCGCCACCCAAAAAATCAGCATGGATTTGGACGATGGAGTAAAAGTAAACTATCAAAAATTCAAAGACGTGTTGGTGCCGATAAAAGGGTTGGAGAAAGAGGAGGAATAAACCAACTCCAGCGGAGTTAAATATGAATAGCCTCTAGATTTATCTGGGGGATGAAAGAAAAAAAACAAATACCACCCCCTGAGGGGTTAAACAACAAATAATATGGCAGCAATAAACCTTTCAGAATTATTCAACAACAAGATTTTCAGGATACCGGATTATCAAAGAGGTTATGCATGGTCTGAAAAGCAACTTACAGAACTTTGGGATGACATTGATGAAATTAAAGAGATTGATGGTGAACTCAAAAAGCATTATACAGGAACAATCTTTTTGGAAACTACAAAAGCTCTTCCATCAGAAAACTGGATTTCGGGTTACACCTTTTATAATGTTGTTGATGGTCAACAGCGTTTAACCACGCTCTGCATTTTGCTGTTTGAATTATTAAATTCAACAGAGACAGGGTACTGTGAAGAAAGTAAATCCAATTTGTTTCAAACTTTCATCGCAAAAGCAAATCTTTCGGGTGCAAGTAAAGTGTACAAATTTGGGTATGATATCACAGATAAAAACCATAGCTTTTTGTTCAACTCCATATTTGATGATAAAAGTGTGGTTTTAGAGCATGGGCAACTAAATCTTTACCGCAAAAATCTGCTATATGCGAAAGATTTCTTCAAAAATAAAATTACCAGTGTCAGTTCAGATGAAAAAGAATTAATCTTCAAAAAACTCACCACCTCTTTACAATTTGATGTACGGACCATTGAAAAAGACCTTGATGTGCAAGCTGTTTTTGAAACAATGAATAATCGGGGTAAACAACTGACCACATTAGAAAAACTTAAAAACAGATTAATTTATCTGACCGATAAATTACCAAATTCAAATGAAGATAAAATAAATCTGAGGGCAAAAATCAATGTTGCTTGGGGTAATATTTACTCCAACTTAGCACAAAATCCTGATAATATACTGGATGAAGATGAATTCTTATCTGCTCATTTATCGTTATATCGAAAGCCTAAAGAGTCAACATTTTCTGAGAAACAGGCTGAAGAAAAAGTATTTCAGATGTTTTGCAATAAATCAAACAAATACGATCTTGACGAAAGTGGTGAGAAGGAGCAGCCCGTTACATTTTCGAAGATTGACGACTATGTGATACAATTATCAGAGTTGGCTCCGGTGTGGTATAAAATACACAACTCTGATAACATGCTAATCCATAAAATTCTAATTCTGAACGGAAGTAAGGATATCAGGATATTTTTAGCCACATTATTGCTCAAATATGCTGAAAATGAACTAATAAATCCAATTCTTTCGAATCTTGAAAGAATCTTATTCAGAAACAGAGTGCCTGGTATTTGGATTATGGATGAACGCAATCCTGCAAACTGGGCAAGAGATTTATACAGTGAAGAAGAATCAATTGATGATATTTTAAACCATTCTAACGAGTTGATTCAAAAACCAATCAACAATAGTGATATTATTAATGGATTTAGAGGCTTATTTACCTATATAAACGGGAACAAAGGGTTTCATAGATGGGGCAATTTGAAATATTTTTTATTTGAATACGAGCTATTTCTTAAAAGTAGAGCGCTCGAAACAAATGATAAAGTGTCATTAGCTGATTTTTATGATACAACAATCGAACACGTTATACCTCAAACATATTGGACAAGCTGGTCTGATATTGTCGATGAATTTACAGAACCAATTATAGAGGAGTCTAAAAATCAGGCAAGGAAGGTTTTGATAAACACACTTGGTAACCTGACAATACTCAAAAACGGGAAAAACTCAGCTTTAGGTAATAGAAGCTGGATTGAAAAAAAAGAAAGGTATCGAACTGGTTCATACAACGAAATTGCGATTAGCAATTATCCTGATTGGACTTTAAAAAGCATTTCAGAAAGAGGTTTTGATATGCTAAAATTCATGGAAAGTAAAATTTATGGTCTTACTTTCACTGAAGAAGATATGAAAAAAGCATTATTCTATGATGATTATATAATTCAACGGTTTGAATAGAATGTATTCTATAGGTATTACCTATGGTGTGTGGAAATCTATATATTCGTAGCTAATTCTATCAAAACATATAATCAATTGATATCAAAAATATTACATTTAGGTCGTCTCATTAATATGCAGATCAAAACAGAAATAAAAATCAACCATTATGACCGAATACAGCGTTCCCGAAATAATTGAATTACTCAACACACAAGACGAGTGTACATGGATAGAAGCCAAAAAAGGAAGTGCTATTGATACTTCTGTAATGGAGACTGTTTGTTCTTATGCCAACGAACCCGGTTTAGGTGGTGGTTATATTTTGTTGGGAGTAGAAGAAGACGAAAATTCACTGTTTCCCTATTATTCGATTTGTGGTGTAAAAGATGCCGATAAAGTTCAAAAAGACATAGCGTCTCAATGTGCTGATAGTTTTAACATACCTGTTCGCCCTATTATAGAAACAGAAATGGTGAATGGCAAAGTGGTAATCAAAATATACATTAACGAATTATCACCCGAACAAAAACCACTTTTTTTTAAACGTAAGGGATTACCTAAAGGGGCTTTCCGTAGAATTGGTTCTACTGACCAAAGCTGTACAGAAGATGATTTACGAGTGTTTTATAATGCACAACAAGGATCTTTTGATGCTACTGTGCTCAATGATACCGACTGGAACGATATCGATGAATCGGCTATTGATTTATATAGACGTTTAAGAGCCAATACCAAGCCTGATGCTGAAGAATTAGTGTATTCGGATAAAGAGTTATTGCTTTCGCTCAACTGCATTACCCGTGGCAATGAACCAAAATTGACAATCTGTGGCTTGCTTTTGTTCGGAACTAAAGCTGCTCTGCGACGCTGTATGCCCATGATGCGGGTAGATTATATCCGTGTTCCCGGGCTACGCTGGGTAGAAGATCCCGATAATCGCTTCAATACCATTGATATGCGGGGTTCGTTGTTGCAATTGGCGTATCGTGCTGTAGATGCTATAAATTCTGATTTACCTCGTGGTTTTGTACTGAACGAGAATGATA
This sequence comes from Bacteroides luti, assembly GCF_900128905.1. Lineage (GTDB taxonomy): Bacteria > Bacteroidota > Bacteroidia > Bacteroidales > Bacteroidaceae > Bacteroides > Bacteroides luti. The sequence goes on along the minus strand of NZ_FQTV01000012.1, from coordinate 73,890 downwards.
TTCAGGCCAACAGCACATCTGGCTTACCATATAAAGTATTGCGCGAAGCAGTTGTAAATTCATTAATGCACCGTTCGTACCGCGAAAACAGACCTACTCAAATTATCCGTTATGACAATAGAATAGAAATCATTAATCCCGGATTTTCATTAAAGCCCGAAGAAATGCTGGGTGAGCCGGGGTCCGAAACAAGAAATCAGTTTATTGCAGCAGTTTTTCACGAAACAGACCTTGCCGAAACAAAAGGTTCGGGTATTCGATCTATGCGCAGGCTTATGGAGCGTTCTCATTTAGCACCACCTACATTTGAATCGAGTCGTGAATCAAATCATTTTGTTGTCAGATTGCTGTTGCACCACTTCCTCAACGAAGCTGACCTGAACTGGTTGAACCTCTTCGATGAATATCAATTAAATGACAACCAAAAGAAAGCATTAATTTTTGTTCGTGAGGCAGGAGCTATTGATAATCAAACATTCCGTCAAATATGTGGTGTTGATGTATTGAAATCAAGTTTAGACCTGCGTAAAATGAGGGATGATGAATTATTGGAAGCAAAAGGAAAAGGTCGTGCTACTTATTATATTCCTGGTAATAAGTTTATTGCTTTATCTTCAGCTTTTTATGATGATAGTGCATTACCTATAACTGAAAGTGCACTACCTTCAGTTGAAAGTGCACTACCTCCAGTTGAAAGTGCACTACCTCCAGTTGAAAGTGCACTACTTCCAGTTGAAGGTGCACCAGTTAATTTGACAGTTTTACGCAGTGAATTAACTCCCGATTTAATTTATGAAATTGATAAATTGAAAGTAAAATCTAAGCCTTCAGATATTCAGAATCTTATTCAGAATCTTTGTCTCAGAAGGCCATATCGTTTAATTGAAATTAGTACTCTTGTTGGTAGATCACCCAAATATACGTTCCGGAAATATATTCAACCTATGATAAATACTCAAATTGAATATCTCTACAAAGACATGGTAAATCACCCCGATCAGGCTTATGTAACTATCGTCAAAAAATAAAAAAAGGATTTACCTTCGAAATTAATAATTTAAAATTCACAATTGAACATGTCCGAACTCTTCACCATAAATAACAAACTTCAAGCTGCTCTGGAAAAGATTTTCCAACAGCACCGCATAGTGTTTTGGTACGATGATAAAGCCGAAATGTCTGAACTATTTGAGAACATTCAAATACCCGGCATTGAAAAAATTATAATCACAAACAACGAATTCACCCTCAAGCACAAGCTTTTAATAGAACAGCCAAAACAAGGTTTTCTGCTGTATCAAGCTTCTGCAAAACCAGCCGAAAACGAAAACTGGTTATTGGATTTATTGCTATCCAATTACGAATTCCATACCGAAGCTTCTTCGTTGTTCCTTCAGGAGTTGGATTTACCTCAGGAATTCAAAGGCCTGATACAATCACACGAAGAGTTTTTCACAAATCAAAAACGAGTTTCTGACTTCAAAGCAGTATTGGAGAAAACCGACCGTGAAAGCCTCATTCGCTTAAAGATGATTTGCACTTTATGCGCTTGCGAGCCCGAGTGGGAAAAGGTTTTATATGCTTTGTTTACAGAAATACAGAAGGAAAAACAGGACAAATACAAAGCTATTGAAAAATTTAAATTGACCGATTTCCTTTGGCAAACCATTGATAAAAAGTACAGCTACAAATCCGACAAACCAACAATAAAGGATTTCTTGATTAATCTTATTCAGGATAATCTGAAACGGACTATAAACAGTGGCAATCCTGTTTTAAATAAGGATGCCTATCTGTTCGTAAACCGTTGGAAAGAGAATACAAAAGCAAACTCCCTCTTTTCTGAATGGAGCAAAACATTGGAAAAGCAACTCAATATCGAATCTATAATAATTAAAACAGATATTGATCAGCTGATTGAATGCGATGCTTTTTCTATCATTGATAAAAAAATAATTATCTCCATACGGGATGGCATTATTAATAACACCCTCAACAATGTTACTATCCAGAATTGGATTGATATACGAAAAGTAAAATACTTCTATAAAGAGTATGAGCAAATATATTGGGCATTGAGTTATGCTTCTTTACTGCTAGACGAAATAAGGAAAGCAGACATGGCCGTTCTTTCTCCGGAAGATGGCTTCCAAAAGTACAGCAATCAGTTATTTAATATCGACCGATTATACCGTAAATACATTGTAAAAAGCAACCAGGCAGAACATTTAGACCTGCTTAAAGAACTTACCGTTCAAATTGAAAAAGCCTACGGCAACTCATTCTTATTGAAGTTAAGCGACAATTGGCAAAAGCATATCGATAAAATGAAATCGTGGAAAATAAACAAGGTAAATAGCCAACGTGAATTTTACACCCATTGGATAGCACCTTATGCAAAAAGCGAGAAACGTATTTTTGTAATCATTTCCGATGCATTCCGTTTTGAATCAGCTGCAGAGTTACGTGAAATTATTCTACAAGAAGATAGATATACTGCTAATCTAAATGCTATTTTGGGTTGTTTGCCCTCTTACACGCAGTTAGGAATGGCTTCGTTGCTACCACACACTGCATTGACATACAATGACAAAACAGGTACTGTTTTTGCTGATGGCATAAGCTCACAAGGCACACCCAATCGCACTAAAATTCTGCAAAAAGAATATGTTGGGAGTATTGCTATTACAACAGAAGAGTTCCTTAAAATGCGCTCAATTGAAGGACGTGATTTTATAAAGCCTTACAATGTAATATACATTTACAGCAACATAATCGACAAAACAGGCGATGATAAAACCTCCGAAAACAAAGTTTTCGAGGCAACTGAAGACGAATTCAATAACTTCCTTAAACTCATAAAGCACATTGCCAACATGAACGGAAGCAATATAATTATTACCTCCGATCATGGATATATCTATCAACAAAATCGCTTGGACGAAACCGATTTCACTGATTTCTTTCCGGTGGGTGAAGTGTATAAAAGCAGTCGTCGTTTTGTGATTGGTAAAAACCTGCAAACAAATGATTCAGTAAAAAAATGGATAGGTTCTGAAGTCGGTTTGAAAGATGATACGGAAGTACTAATCCCGAAATCAATCAACCGTATGAGAATTTCGGGCGCAGGTAGTCGCTTTGTGCATGGTGGTTCAAGCCTACAGGAAATAGTTGTACCGGTTCTTGAGATAAACAAGGCTCGTAAAAGCGATATTGAGCAAGTGGATATTGACATTATTAGTGGTTCGTCAAACATAACCTCTAATACCTTTGCAGTTAGTTTCTATCAAAAACAACCGATTGCAGGCAAAGTTCTTCCGCGCCAAATTAGAACAGCATTTTATACGGGTAGTGATAAACTAATCTCGGATATTATAACGCTAAGTTTCAATAGTCTTGAAACAGATGCGTTAGCTCGTGAAAAACGTCAGACTTTCTTGCTAAATGCTCAGGCTTCTCAGTACAACGGTCAGGACGTTTACCTGAAAATGGAAGAACAAATAGAAGGAACAAACCAATACAAACTTTACAAAAGCTACACATTCCGCATGATGATAGCTTTCAGTAGTGAGTTTGATTTTTAAACTATCCACTAATCACTAAATAATGGATACAATCGATATAAAACTTAATCAATCCTTCGCAGGTAAAGTAGTTAGAAAAGATTTAACCAAACACATTAAAGAAGGAGCTAACGTTCCTGTTTATGTATTGGAGTATCTTTTGGGTATGTATTGCGCTACCGATGACAATACAGCCATTAATGAAGGAGTTCAGAAAGTAAAACAAATACTGGCTGAAAATTACGTTCGTCCTGACGAATCTGAAAAGATAAAAGCCAAAATCAAAGAGAAAGGACGTTATAAAATCATAGATAAAGTTTCGGTTAAGCTCAATGAACGAGCCGACCGTTATGAAGGGATGTTGTCAAACATTGACATTCGAAATATTATTATCGATGACAGCTATATCCGTAAATACGAAAAACTGTTGGCAGGTGGAATTTGGTGTATTCTCACCATTGAGTATTGGTATGAAGAAAATTCAAAAGGTTCTCCATTTAAAATAGTTGAACTAAAGCCAATCCAAATGCCCGGAACGGACATTTCAGACTTCATTGCACACCGCCAAAATTTCAATCTGAATGAATGGATAGATGTTATTTGTCGTAGTGTAGGAATGGAACCGGTAAACTTAGACGAAAAAACAAAATGGCATTTAGTAGCCAGAATGATTCCGTTTGTTGAAAAGAACTACAATATATGTGAACTTGGCCCACGTGGTACAGGTAAATCCTATGTGTATGACGAAATTTCTCCCTATTCCATTCTTATTTCTGGTGGTCAAACAACCGTAGCCAATCTTTTTTACAATATGGGAAGGCGTTCTGTTGGGTTGGTTGGTTTATGGGATGTTGTTGCTTTCGACGAAGTGGCAGGTATCAACATGAAAGAAAAAGACGGCATTCAGATAATGAAAGGCTTTATGGCAAACGGTTCTTTCAGTCGTGGCAAAGAAAGTATCAATGCAGATGCTTCAATGGTTTTTGTAGGAAATATAAATGGTTCTATAGAGAATTTAGTAAAGACAAGTCATTTACTAAATCCATTTCCAAAAGATATGATTGATTCAGCGTTCTTCGACCGCTTTCACCATTATCTTCCCGGTTGGGAAATACCTAAAATGCGACCTGAGTATTTTACTAACTCCTATGGATTTATTTCAGATTATTATGCTGAGTGCCTTCGTGAAATGCGTAAACATAATTTCTCCGATGCTATCAATCAGTTTTTCCGATTAGGAAAAGACCTGAACCAACGTGATACCATTGCAGTAAAACGCACTGTAAGCGGTTTAGTGAAGCTTTTATTTCCTGATGGTAAATACACCAAAAACGATATTCGCCTTTGTCTTGAATATGCTTTAGTTGGTCGTAGAAGAATCAAAGAACAGTTGAAGAAAATAGGAGGCATGGAGTTTTACGATGTTCATTTCAGTTACGTTGATTTAGAAGATAACGAAGAACATTTTGTTGGAGTTCCCGAAAGTGGTGGCAAATCAATAATCCCCGAAGGAGACCTTCCAGCAGGTACAGTGTACGCCATTGGGCAAAATACAGATGCAGGTCAAAAAGGTTTATTCCGATTAGACATTCAAAAAATGCAGGGCAACGGTAAAATCAGTGATACTGGATTTGGTGGAGGTACTGCCATAAAAGAAGAAATCAAAGAAGCCGTGAACTATGTACGCTCAAACCTTATAAGAATTACTCAAAGCACTAAATATAGCGATTTTGAGTTTCATTTAAAGGCAACAGATTTAAACGGCATTGGAAACATAAAAGGGCTTGAATTAGCCATTTTATTATCAATCGCATCTTCAATCACCGAACGCCCTTTGCAGCCACAAATGGTCGTTATTGGCTCAATGAGTATCGGAGGTTCAATCATAGGTTCTGACAACTTAGCCGAATTCCTACAGGTTTCAGCCGACAGTGGAGCAAAAAAAGTACTAATCCCAGCCACTGACATGGCTCAACTTAGCAAAGTCCCAGCAGACCTTATTTCTAAATTTAGTCTTCTCATATATTCCGACCCAATCGATGCTGCATTCAAAGCAATGGGGTTGAGTTGACATTAAAATGATCAAATAAAATTCTAAAAACATGACTAATTATCAAAAGTTAAACGAAATTGCAGGTATAAAAACAAAGCGTAACGTCTCAGCTATTGTTAATGAATATATTTTTTAGCCTATTTTTCGTGTCCTTTAGCATAGGACAAAAGGACACAAAAAAATCCTACAAATCAATGATTTGTAGGATTTTGACCTTTACTTGACCAGTTTTGTCCGGCTAGTTCAGCGGAGAGATAGGGATTCGAACCCCAGGAACCTCGCAGTTCAACGGTTTTCAAGACCGCCGCAATCGACCACTCTGCCATCTCTCCAATAACTAATTTCACGACTGCTTTTCTTTAAAAGCGGTGCAAAGGTAATTGAATTATTATTAATTACAATACTTTTCCTTAAAATTTTATCATAAACAAGCAAAAAATGTATTCAAAGCTCACAATACGTGTTATATAACATATTTTTAATTCCTTTTATAGCTGATATTACAATAAAGGTTGTAACTTTGTACGCTCTAAAAAGACAAATCAACCAAAAAACAACTTTTTCTATGGAATTGAATAAAACCTTTAAAGACGGTGTTTGGAGCAAAGAAATCAATGTAAGAGATTTCGTTCTTACTAATATCACTCCTTATGATGGAGATGCTTCCTTCCTCGCAGGTGCTACAGAACGTACTAAAAAAATCTGGAATTTATGTCTTGCTGCTATTGCAGAAGAAAGAGCAAACAACGGAGTTCGCTCTATAGATAATAAAACTGTATCAACAATTTCTTCACATAAAGCTGGTTATATTGATAAGGAAAACGAACTTATCGTTGGCTTGCAAACCGATGAACTTCTAAAAAGAGCTATCAAACCTTTCGGAGGTATTAACGTTGTTGCTAAATCATGCAAAGAAAATGGTCTTGAAGTAGACGAAAAGGTAAAAGATATCTTTACTCATTACCGTAAAACTCACAACGAAGGTGTTTTTGATGTGTATACTGAAGAAATACGTTCTTTCCGTTCTCTTGGTTTCTTAACTGGTTTACCTGATAATTATGCTCGCGGTCGTGTAATTGGTGACTACCGCCGATTGGCTCTTTATGGTCTCGACAGATTAATTGAAGCTAAAAATGAAGATCTTCATAATCTTACCGGTCCGATGACTGAAGCACGCATCAGAACTCGTGAAGAGGTTAAGGAACAGATCAAGGCTTTGAACGAAATGAAAGTGATGGGCGAATATTACGGATTAGATCTTTCTCGTCCTGCATATACTGCTCAGGAAGCTGTTCAATGGGTATACATGGCTTATCTTGCTGCTGTTAAGGAACAAGATGGTGCTGCTATGTCTCTTGGAAATGTTTCTTCTTTCCTTGATATCTATATTGATTACGAATTAAGTCAGGGAACAATTGATGAATCTTTTGCTCAGGAATTGATCGACCAGTTCGTTATTAAGTTACGTATGGTTCGCCACTTGAGAATGGGTTCTTACAATGATATCTTTGCCGGCGACCCAACATGGGTAACTGAATCTCTTGGTGGTCGTTTTAACGATGCCCGTCATAAAGTAACTAAGACTTCATTCCGTTTCTTGCAAACTCTATATAATTTAGGTGCTTCTCCTGAACCAAACTTAACGGTTCTTTGGTCGCCTGAACTTCCTGAAGGTTTCAAAGATTTCTGTGCTAAAGTTTCTATTGATACTTCTTCTATCCAGTATGAAAACGATGACTTAATGCGTTCTATCCGTCACAGTGACGATTACGGAATTGCTTGTTGCGTTTCTTTCCAGGATATAGGTCGACAAATTCAGTTCTTCGGTGCACGTACCAACCTTGCTAAAGCATTATTGCTTGCTATCAACGGCGGACGATGCGAAAACACCGGAACATTAATGGTTAAGGGCATTCCAGCTTTGAAGAGCGATGTGCTCGACTTTGATGAGGTAATGGCTAACTATAAGATTGTTTTAAAAGAAGTTGCTCGTGTTTATAATGACGCGATGAACATTATTCACTACATGCACGATAAGTATTACTACGAAAAAGCTCAGATGGCGTTTATTGATACTAATCCTCGTATTAATCTTGCTTACGGTGCTGCCGGATTATCTATTGCTGCCGACTCTCTTTCTGCAATTAAGTTTGCAAAGGTTACTGCTCGTCGTAATGAACTTGGCCTGACTGAAGGATTTGACATTGACGGAGAATTCCCATGCTACGGTAATGATGACGACAAAGTAGACTCTCTTGCTGTAGACTTGACTCACTATTTCAGTGAAGAACTTAGCAAGCTTCCTATCTACAAGAATGCACGCCCTACTCTTTCTATCCTTACAATTACTTCAAATGTAATGTACGGTAAGAAAACCGGTGCTACTCCTGACGGACGTAAAAAGGGTGTAGCTTTTGCTCCGGGAGCTAACCCAATGCACGGACGTGATCAGAAGGGTGCTATTGCTTCTCTTACTTCTGTAGCTAAAATCAATTACGATGATGCTCAGGATGGTGTAAGTAATACATTCTCTATCATACCAAAATCTCTTGGTGTAACAGCTGAAGATCGTGTTGAAAATCTTGTTTCAATGATGGATGGTTACTTCAGCAAAGGTGCTCACCACTTGAATGTAAATGTATTGAATCGCGAAATGCTGGAAGATGCAATGGAACATCCTGAAAACTATCCACAGCTTACAATTCGTGTATCAGGTTATGCTGTAAACTTTGTCAGCCTGAGCCGCGAACATCAGTTGGAAGTTATTTCAAGAAGTTTCCACTCAAAGATGTGATAATAAAAAGATGATCAACGTTCATTCATATGAATCAATGGGAACCTTCGATGGTCCCGGCCTGCGATTGGTAGTATTCCTGCAAGGATGCAACTTTCGCTGTAAGTACTGTGCCAATCCCGATACTATAACTCTGAAAGGCGGCAAGCCAACAGAGGTTGAAGAGATTGTGCGCATGGCTCTCAGTCAGAAGGCTTTCTTCGGAAAGAAAGGTGGCATTACCTTTAGCGGAGGCGAACCTACTCTTCAGGCCAAGGAACTGATTCCTTTGTTTCGCAGATTGCGCGAGGAAGGAATTCACATCTGCCTGGATTCTAACGGAGGAAATATGAATGACGATGTGAAAGAACTTCTTTCACTAACGGATCTGGTTCTTTTGGATATAAAAGAATTCAATCCCGATCATCACATGATACTTACAGAACGCAGCAATGCTCAGACTCTGAGCACTGCTGCTTATCTGGAAGAAATAAAGAGACCCATGTGGCTTCGCTATGTATTGGTTCCAGGATACAGCGATTTTGAGGAAGATATCATTGCCATGTGCGAACACTTCAAATCTTATTCCATGATTAAGCGCATTGAAATACTTCCTTATCACACATTGGGAAAGCATAAATATGAAGCTTTAAAGAAACCTTACCTGCTGGAAGAGGTAAAAGAAAACACTCCAGCCCAACTGGAGCATGCACAGGAACTATTCTCCCGTTATTTCCCCGAAGTCTATGTAAATTGAATATTTCTTGCCGGAACAAAGATATAGTTGTATTTTTGTTGCAGAATTATTCAAGATAACATAGATGATATATCCCCATAACTTTGAACAGAAGATAGGATTCGACACCATCCGCGAATTACTGAAAGGAAAATGTCTTAGCACACTTGGCAAAGAGCGTGTAGATAACATGTGCTTTTCCGATAAGTTTGCCGAGATTGAAGAACAATTATGCCAGACAACGGAGTTTGTCCGCATCATTCAGGAAGAGGACGGATTCCCCGATCAATACTTTTTTGACGTTCGACCTTCACTGAAGAAGATTCGAATTGAAGGCACTTACCTGGACGAACAGGAAGTGTTCGATCTTCGCCGTTCACTGGAAACCATTAATGATATTGTTAAATTTCTGAATCGTGATGATGAGGAGGAAAAGGGATTCCCCTACCCTCATTTGAGAACTCTTGCCGGAGACATTATTGTGTTTCCTCAACTTATTGGCAAGATTGACCAGATTCTGAACAAATATGGGAAGATTAAAGACAATGCTTCTCAGGAGCTGGCACGTATACGAAGAGAATTAAGTAATACGATGGGGAGTATTTCCCGTAGCTTGAATGCTATTCTCCGCTCAGCACAAAGTGAAGGTTATGTGGACAAGGATGTAGCACCAACCATGCGCGACGGACGATTGGTTATTCCAGTTGCACCGGCTATGAAGCGCAAAATCAAAGGTATTGTACACGATGAATCGGCCAGTGGAAAGACTGTATTCATTGAACCTGCCGTAGTTGTGGAGGCAAACAACCGAATCCGTGAGCTGGAAGGTGAAGAACGACGAGAGATTATCAGAATCCTGGTTGAATTCTCCAAATTGCTACGCCCTTCTGTTCCTGAAATTCTTCAAAGTTACGAGTTCCTTGCCGAGATTGATTTTATACGCGCCAAGGCTCATTTCTCCATACAAATCAATGCCATCCAACCAGCTTTAGAAGACAAGCAACTTATTGACTGGACCGATGCTGTTCATCCGTTGTTACAACTATCTTTAGCCAAGCACGGCAAAAAAGTTGTGCCACTGGAGCTGGAACTAAACAAAAAACAACGCATACTTATTATATCTGGGCCAAATGCAGGCGGTAAATCCGTATGCCTTAAAACTGTAGGTTTACTTCAATATATGCTGCAATGCGGTATGCTTATTCCGCTTCACGAAAGAAGTCATGCCGGAATATTCAGCAACCTGTTTATTGATATTGGCGACGAACAATCTATTGAGGACGATTTAAGTACATACAGCTCGCATCTGCTCAACATGAAAAACATGATGAAGGGTTGCAACGAACGAAGTCTTATCCTTATTGATGAGTTTGGTGGCGGTACGGAACCACAAATTGGTGGTGCCATTGCCGAAGCTGTGCTTAGACGCTTCAACGAAAAAGAGACGTTCGGAGTAATTACTACTCACTATCAGAATCTGAAGCATTTTGCCGAAGACAATGAAGGGGTGGTAAATGGAGCCATGCTTTACGACCGACACATGATGCAGGCACTTTTCCAACTTCAGATTGGTAATCCAGGTAGTTCTTTTGCTGTGGAAATTGCACGCAAGATTGGGCTTCCGGAAGAGGTCATCGCAGATGCTTCTCAGATAGTGGGAAGTGAATACATCAATGCGGATAAATACCTTCAGGACATTGTACGCGATAAACGATACTGGGAGAATAAACGTCAGAATATCCGCCAACGTGAAAAACAGATGGAGGAAACCATTGCCCGCTATCAGAAGGAAATTGAGGAGCTAAACAGTTCACGCAAGGAAATTATTAAGAAAGCGAAGGAAGATGCTGAGCGATTGCTGACCGAATCGAACGCAAAGATTGAGAATACCATCCGATTGATTAAGGAATCTCAGGCGGAAAAAGAGCGAACCAGGCTGGCACGCAAGGAACTTAGCGACTTTAAAGAATCAATTGATGAAATAGGTTCTAAAGAGCATGACGAAAAGATTGCTCGCAAAATGGAGAAACTTCGTGATAAGCAGAGCCGCAAAAAAGAGAAAAAGAGCACTCCCGAAAAGGTTATTCCTAAGGAAGTGAAGGTTGAACCTCTTAAACCGGGCTGCTTAGTTAAGATGAAAGGTCAGACATCAGTAGGTGAACTTCTGGAGATTAGCGGCAAAAATGCCATTGTTGCCTTTGGAATGATAAAAACTACCGTTAAGCTAGATAAGCTGGAACGCACAAATAGTCAGCCGGTTGCTAAGAAGGAGCAGAAAAGTTCGTTTGTAAGTTCTCAGACTCAGGATGAAATGTACGAAAAGAAGCTGCACTTCAAACAAGACCTCGACGTTCGCGGTATGCGTGGCGATGAGGCTTTGCAGGCCGTAACCTATTTCGTTGACGATGCAATTCTGGTTGGTATGAGCAGGGTTCGCATTCTTCACGGAACAGGAACCGGTATTCTGCGTCAGCTTATCCGTCAATATCTGCAAACAGTACATGGCGTTGCCCATTTCCAGGACGAACATGTACAGTTTGGTGGAGCCGGAATTACAGTTGTTGATCTTGCATAAATCGCAGCAACTTCTCATGAGGTTGCTCTGAAAGTAAAACTGCGTCTTCAAGATTTGAATATTTGAAAAAAACTTCAGATAAAAACTATCAGAAAAAGCTTAATAAATGGAGCTATCCCAAAACTTGGAATAGCTCCATTTATTATTCTGAATCTACATTCTGCCTTAAAGAATCATACTTCTCTTATTGTTCATTTTAGCCATTCGCATCCTTTTTTAAATCATTCACCATACCTTTTTAAACCCTTGTACAAAAGATTGTTTTCTTCTGTACAAAAGAATTAATTGTTTTGTACAGAAGAATGCATTCTTTTGTACAACAATTCATGAATATTTAAAGAAAGAATATACAAACAAAGTCGAAAAGTTATTGTTCTCTCGAAGTTAATCATTACATTTGTTCTAGTCGTTTGCACAAAAAAAGTGAGAATGTATGAAGAATAATCTGCTTAGCGAAAAATTAACCTATATGGGGGTGAGTAATACTCCCACTCATTTGCATCTTTGCACCTATAACGAGACAGAAATGCATGAATTTTCAGCAAATAAATTCAGCGAAATAAGAGGTGAGATTAAGGATAATGCTATTAACTGGTTGCAAATTCACGGACTTCAGGATATTGAAACTATTCGTGAGATAGGGAATTATTTTGGAATAAACTTTCTTATTATTCAGGATATTCTCAATCCTCATCATCCTACGAAAATTGAAGAATATGAATCACACATGGTTCTGGTTCTTAAACTATTTCATCTGGGGAACAACAATCAGTTACTAAAGCAACAAGTTTGCATCATTCAGGGTAAAAACTTTGTTCTTTCGTTCTTTGAGGACGAAAACTCTTTCTTTAATGATGTAGTAACTGCAATAAAAGGTAACATACTCAAAATAAGAAACCGCGAAAGCGACTATCTTTTAAGTGTTCTGCTAAATGATGTAATGGCAAACTACCGTAACGTAATATCTACTGTAGAAGATTCGCTCGAAGAAATGGAATCGCGTATGCTTACTATCACTACTGCCAGCGATATCGGTATCAAGATTCAGGAAAGCCGTAGGCAATATTTACGAATAAAGCGAGCTGTGTTGCCATTAAAAGACCAATTCAGTAAACTGATTCTAAGCGATAGCAAATTGCTTCACAAAACAAACAGAATATTTTTCAGCGATGTAAATGATCATCTGCAGTTTGTTCTTCAAACAATAGAAATTTGCAGGGAAACCCTCTCCTCTTTAGTAGATCTTTATATTTCCAATAACGATTTACGAATGAATGATATAATGAAACGACTCACAGTTGTTTCTACTATCTTTATTCCATTGACCTTTCTTGTAGGTGTATGGGGAATGAACTTTAAAATAATGCCGGAACTCGACTGGAAATATGGCTATCTTATTGCATGGATCGTTATGTTTGTAGTTGGCGTCATTGCTTATCTGTTCCTAAAAAAGAAAAAATGGTATTAGTATATAACACAACAGAATTTATTTAAATGAAATCAATTAAGGAATTATACAGAATAGGTAGCGGTCCTTCGAGCAGTCACACTATGGGACCAAAGAAAGCTGCCGAACTGTTTCTGTCGCGCCATCCGGAAGCTACGTCATTCAACGTAACTCTTTACGGTAGTCTGGCAGCAACAGGCAAAGGTCACTTTACAGACGCTGCCATTATCAGCGTACTCCAGCCGCATGCTTCTGTAAATATCATCTGGCAACCTAAAATTTTCCTACCTTTCCATCCCAATGGAATGACCTTCGAAGCATTCGATAAAGATGGAACGGAACTTGAAAACTGGACGGTATATAGTATTGGCGGAGGTGCGCTGTCTACTGAAGAAGGTCCGATTGGCGGGGATAACAGAGAAATATATGGTATGAACAGTATGCAGGAAATTCTAGACTGGTGTCAAATCAGCGGAAAGAGCTACTGGGAATATGTTCAGGAATGTGAAGATAGCGATATATGGGATTATCTGGCAGAAGTATGGGCAACAATGAAGGCTAGCATTAAACGAGGCTTGGAACAGGAAGGTGTTTTGCCTGGTCCTTTAAACCTGAGAAGAAAAGCTGCTACTTATTTTATTCGTTCCAGCGGATATAAACAGTCCTTAAGATCACGCGGATTGGTATTTGCTTATGCCTTGGCAGTCAGTGAAGAGAATGCCTCAGGAGGACAAATTGTTACTGCACCTACATGTGGATCATGCGGCGTTGTTCCGGCTGTATTATATCATTTACAGGAAAGTCGGGAATTTAGTGATGCAAGAATTCATCGAGCACTAGCCACCGCTGGTTTAATAGGAAACATTGTTAAGACAAACGCTTCTATATCCGGGGCCGAAGTTGGATGTCAGGGAGAAGTTGGTGTAGCATGTGCAATGGCTTCGGCAGCAGCCAATCAGTTATTTGGAGGTAGTCCGGCGCAAATAGAATACGCAGCAGAAATGGGACTGGAACATCACCTTGGTATGACATGCGACCCAGTCTGTGGATTGGTTCAGATTCCTTGTATTGAAAGAAATGCTTATGCGGCAGCACGTGCACTCGATGCAAATCTATTCTCTTCGTATACCGACGGTATTCACCGGGTATCATTCGACAAAGTGGTTCAGGTAATGAAACAAACTGGACACGACTTACCTTCTCTATATAAAGAAACAGGAGAAGGAGGATTGGCTAAAGATTATAAGCAGATGTAAACACTGTACAGAAAAAAAAGAACGGGCACATTGGAATTACTGTGCCCGTTCTTTTTTTATTATATTATTCAATGAATAACCAATATTGTCATCTAATTAAGAATTAATATCTTCATCTTTTGACTTATTACGTCTGGATTTCTTCTTCTTTCCAGTATTATCCTCTCCATAGCCATAACCATAGCCGTAACCGTAACCATAGCCATAACCGTATCCATAACCTTTTCTCGCCATATCAATGCCATTGACTACTAAAGACATATTCTTTAGCTTCTTTTGTGCCATTACATCATTACAATACTTAAGAGCAGTCTTGTTAGTCCAGTTCACACGGCAAACGTATGCAGTAGCATCAACTACACGATTAAGAATAAATGTATCTGTTACAAGACCAATTGGAGCAGAGTCTACTATAATATAATCAAAATTCTCACGGAAATGCTCAAAAGCTTTATCCAAAGAATCTTTTACTAATTGTTCTGAAGGGTTAGGCGGAACCGGACCTGCAGGCAAAGCAAAAAGATTTGGATTAATACCCGATGGAACAATCAAGCTATCTAAATCATCTTCAAATCCTGATAAATAGTTTGTGATACCTTTTTTAGCACTCAAATTAAGATATTCAGCCATACGAGGCTTTCTAATATCCAAACCTATAATCAGCACTTTCTTATTTAAAAGAGCAAGACTAATTGCTGCATTCAAACTTACAAAGCTCTTCCCTTCTCCTCCCATAGTAGAAGTAAACAATATTACTTTTTTGTCGACTCCCAACAAGAACAATAAATTAGTACGAAGCACACGGAAAGCTTCAGCAATAGAACTATTATCATTCTCTCTAACAGCAACATTAGTTTCAGCTTCATGAGTCGGTATTTCAGCCAAAAATGGTAACTTGCTCAGTTTATCAATATCTGCACGCGAACGGATTCTGTATTGGAATAAATCACTGATGTAAATAATTACAATAGGTATAACAATTCCAAGAATAAAAGCAACTAAATAAATTATAGAACCTTTTGGAGAAACAGGAGTTCCAGAAGCAAGTGGCTCATCAATCATCTTTGCGTTATTTGCCGTAGCAGCCAAAGATAGATTATTCTCTTCTCGCTTTTGAAGCAACATTTCGAACAAGCTGGCTTTAATTTGCTGTTGACGAGATAGTTCAGTAAAGACACGTTCCTGAGTTGGAGCGTTCCCTATTTGATTATTAAATAATTTAGCTTGTCGATTTACATCATTTTTTGCTATAGTCAATCCATTGTGTACACTTGCAATAGCTGCAGTAACATTACCACGTAAAGCATCTATTTTTCCATTAAGAGCAAGAACTGTTGGATTATTTTCCGAAGCTGTGCGCAATAAACGTTCGCGTTCCAATAATGATTTATTATACTCATTAATAGTAGCAATTAATGTAGGATCTTCAAGACCAACATTACTAGGAACCAATGAATACCTGTTTGCTCTGTTTGAAATATGCTTTTGCAAATAGTTCACAAGATTTAACTGGGTTTCAGCTTCAACCAATTTTTTCTCGTATTCGCTACTTGTTTGCAAAGATAATTGAGCATCAGTTTGCAAGTCCGTCATTTTCTGACTACGCTTATACTGCTCAACATTCTTCTCTGCTGATCCTAGTTCTTTATCAATAATTGCAATACGGTCATCAATAAACAGTTTTGTATTTAATGCAACTTTATTTTTATCAGCCATTGCATCAAGGTTATACACATCAACTAGTTTAGTTAAAAAGTCTTCCCCACGTTTACGATTCGTTTCAGACAATGAAAGATTCACAACCGATGTAGTTTTAGAGGTTGGGGCAATAGCAAGTCTACTCAAATAACTTTTTGCGACACTTATTGGTCTGTTAATGGTTACTTCAATTTCTTTATTAACAACCGATGGAATATTAGGACGATAAGAGATTGTCAAGTCTCCAACAGATGTTCTTAATATTGAAGGAAGAGTAGATAACGTTTGGCTAATTTCTTCCTGGTTAACAAGTCCCTTAACCTGAATACTTCTATCTGGATTAATTGTTAGATTCAAAACAATCCCAGAAGACAGTGTATCTAAAGCTTGTTGATCCATTCTTACCTCTAAAGGACTATTCAAGTAAAGTTCACTAGAAGAAATAGCCCCTTTTAGTCTATAAGATGTATGTAACCCTAAAGCATTAACAACAGACTTTATTGTAGATTTTGACTTTAAAACTTCTATTTCATTATCAACATTATTAGAACCACCTAATAATCCCATACCTTCAAAAACAGAAAGTTCGCTAGTACCATTTCCTCCTTTCTTATCATCTTTGATAATAATAGCAGCAGAAACATTATAAACAGGAGTTGCATATCTTAAGTAAAGAAAAGCAATAGCTAAACAAACAATGATTGAAATAACAAACCATTTCCAATACGATAGGTATTTGAAAATGATCTCTTGAATATTAATTTCCTCAGATTGATTTTCGTCACCTACTTTATTAAATTCTTCAGACATAAAACTTTTATATTTATTAGCTTATTATACATTATTTAAGAATAGTAACTATCAATCCGGCTAATGACACTAGTATTGAAGTCGTGGATATTAAAATGCTTGTCATAGAGCCAATATCAGATCCTTGAGCTTTGGCTTTATTTGGTTGTACATATACAACATCATTCTGTTGCAGATAAAAATATGGGGAAAATATTATATTCTTATCATTCAAGCTAAGCACTACAACTTTTTTCTGTCCATCTTCCATCTCACGGATAATCTTAACATTCTCTCTTTTTCCATACACGGTAAGATCACCAGCTAAAGCCAGGGCCTCAAATATATTTATTTTTTCATTCTCTACGGTATAAGTATTGGGACGATTAACTTCTCCAATTACTGATACTTTATAGTTTGTTAGGCGAACAGTAACTATTGGATCTTCTTTTAGATATTCTTTAAGTTTGGATTTAAGTAAGTTTTCAGCTTCAGTCTTTGTTAATCCACCTAACTTCATTAGTCCAAGAACCGGGAAATTAACCTTACCGTCATTATCTACCAAATATGTTTGCATTGCAGGCTGAGTTGTAATATTCTTAGCTGCAGAAATTGGAGACGGAACTGTTAGATTAAATGGATAAGCATCTTCTGGATTAGTTATAGTACTAACTGTTATTGTTAGCAAGTCTTTCGGCATAATTCGTGCATCATAAAGAACTGCACTTTTTGCATAATCCTCTGCAGTAAACTTTTCCGATTCTTTCAAATAAGGTACATTCTTATAAGAAGAGCATGAAGAAAAACATACTATAGCTAACAATAAAAGAAAAATGTAATTTCTTTGGTTCATGGTTATAATTCTAGTTTTTCTAGTTTTTTCAGTATTTTTATATTCGGGAGGCAAAGATAATTATTATATCTGGCATATCTCGTCATTTTAACAAAATATTCACTATTTAGATAAAAAATTATCTTAATCCATAAAATAACAACAGTTTAACAAAATAAATGTTTATTCATAAATACAAATTAAAAAACAATATACAAATAAATGAATTTATGAATGAAAGTTATGAAAAAACAATCTTCTATTGAATGTGTTTTTCAACAACAAGTACACTATTGTTTACTAACACTTTAACAATAAAAATACAAGATTAAAATAATAATAAAAAGATATTTTCTGCATTTTAGTGAAAGAGATAAGACTTCTATCTATAATATAAATATACGCTACACTCTCTTGCCGAGAAGAACCTTAACTTCTCCTTTACTTATAAAAAAAGAACAAGAAGCAAGTTTAGATTCTTCAATGCTTGTAGGTGAAAAAACTTTTTTAGCAGCTATACGACGTTTAATCCTTATCCTCTGAATCAGAATAGGCTTCTTCCATAAGTTCTTCTTTTGCCATGCTTACAGACCCATCAGAGGATATAGTAATTTGCATTGGGAAATAAAGATCGGTTTGAGGATAACAAACGCTGGCAGCAAAACTAAATTTATTATCGACAATTTTATCAAAGACCATTCCTTCAAGAATTGACTTAGAAAGGAAATCGTCTGGTACTATTGAAGCAAAACTTTTCTTCGTAAAAGTTCTGCTAAAAACTTTTGTTCCATTGTCAAGCGTTATTTGAAGGGATATTTTGTTATCTAAGAACCAATCTCCAGCTTCAGTTTTCACACGAGTAAGAGAATCACATGCTAAACGATGAAGCGCTATATGATAGGATTTGCCCTTTAATTTAACGATTTGTTCGCTTTTTGACTCCTGCATTCGTTGAACTCCAGCAGAATCAACGCTATCTTTCACTATAGTTTCCTTTTTTTCTTGCTTATTGCTTTTATTGTTACATGCCGAGAAACATAAAATAAAAATCGGCAAAAGGAAATAGGGAATTATTTTTTTCATTTGTTTATGCTTTTACTAGCAACAAAGGAACAAAAAGGATAGGAAATATACAAATAAAAACTGTCTAATTTTATTCTTCAGAATCCAAATTCACAACCTAAACTATTAAAATAAAGCGTATTAAACCAAGATCATTTAAAAATATACAACTTCATTTATAATGATCTATTTATTCAATATAAAAAACAATTATATTAATTATACAAACAGGTAATGATACTACACAAGTCGCATTTCATTTAAAATCAAAAAATAGACTATACTTCATATTCTACTTTAATACATTTTATTTATATAGTGAATTATCAATCAAAAAGAATACTTAGGAATTTCCATTCATAATTCACAAATACAAATAAATAAGCAGAAAAAAGAAACATTTATTCGGCATATACAAAAATAATATATAATTTTGTAAGCATTAAACCTATTAAAGAAGACATTATGAGTGATAGACAAAAAAAATTCATACTTCCTGAAGATGAAATTCCACATTACTGGTACAATATTCAGGCAGACATGGTAAATAAACCACTGCCACTTCTTCATCCAGCAACAAAACAACCACTAAAAGCTGAAGATTTATACCCTATTTTTGCAGAAGAACTCTGCAAACAAGAATTAAATACAACCGATGCATGGATTGAAATACCTGAAGAAGTACGTGAGCTTTATAAAAACTATCGTAGTACGCCTTTGGTACGTGCTTATGGATTGGAAAAAGCACTTGGAACACCTGCTCATATATATTTCAAAAATGAAAGCGTTAGTCCTGTTGGTTCACACAAATTAAATTCTGCACTTGCTCAGGCATACTACTGCAAGAAACAAGGTGTTACCAACATTACTACTGAAACGGGTGCAGGACAATGGGGAGCTGCTCTTTCTTATGCAGCAAAAGCATTCGGACTTGAACTAGCTGTATATATGGTTAAAATCAGCTATGAGCAAAAGCCTTACCGTCGCTCAATTATGCAGACTTTCGGAGCTCAGGTAACAGCTTCTCCATCAATGTCAACTCGTGCAGGAAAAGATATTCTAACTCAGTTCCCTAATCATCCGGGATCTCTTGGTACGGCTATTTCAGAAGCTATTGAGCTGGCAACAACAACTCCTAACTGTAAATATGTACTTGGATCTGTATTAAACCAGGTTTCTCTACACCAAACAATTATTGGTCTGGAGGCTGAAAAGCAGATGGAAATGGCGGGAGAATACCCGGACATGGTTATTGCTTGTTTTGGTGGTGGATCTAATTTCGGTGGAATCACTTTCCCTTTCATGCGTCATAATATTCTTGAAGGAAAGAAAACAAGATTTATTGCTGCAGAACCTGCTTCTTGCCCTAAACTAACAAGAGGTAAGTTCCAATACGATTTCGGTGATGAAGCGGGATACACTCCTTTATTACCAATGTTTACACTAGGACACGACTTCACTCCGGCAAATATTCATGCAGGAGGACTTCGTTATCATGGTGCAGGAACAATTGTTTCTCAGCTGATAAAGGACGGACTAATGGAAGCGGTTGACTTGCAACAACTTGATACATTTAAAGCTGGTTGTTTATTTGCTCAAGCTGAAGGTATTATTCCAGCTCCTGAATCTTGTCATGCTATTGCAGCAACTATAAACGAAGCAAACAAATGCAAAGAAACAGGTGAAGCAAAGGTTATTCTGTTCAATCTTTCCGGTCATGGACTAATTGATATGGCATCATACGATAAATATCTTCAAGGTGATCTGATTAACTATAGTCTTTCCGATGAAGAAATTGCTGAAAATCTTGAAAAGATTGGCAGCCTTGCATAATTAGGAGACTTATAACATAAATATTGTGGGCAAATAATACATCTAAATAGTATTATTTGCCCACTTTTTATTTGTATTATTATCATTGTTTTTATCTGATATCAAATATTCTTTTCCAAAAAAAATATCAACTATATAATAAAGATGTACTTCCGAACGTAATTATTACTATCTTTATCTTCAAATTGTTGTTCAAAGCTCTTATGTTTGCCTGAACAACAACATTTAAGAATAAAGATCTTAATAATATAAACAGTATGAAATATATAGGAGCACATGTTAGTGCATCTGGCGGAGTAGAATTCGCTCCTGTAAATGCACATGAAATCGGAGCAAATGCTTTTGCTCTTTTTACAAAGAATCAACGTCAATGGGTATCAAAACCACTTACCCCTGAAAATATTAATTTATTCAAGGAGAACTGTGAGAAATACAACTTACAAGCTGAATACATCTTGCCTCACGACAGTTATTTAATTAATCTTGGTCATCCAGAGGAAGAAGGTCTACAAAAAAGTCGTGCAGCTTTTCTTGATGAGATGCAACGCTGTGAACAACTTGGATTAAAGTTGCTAAATTTCCACCCGGGAAGTCACCTAAGCAAAGAGACTCCTGAAGAATGTCTGGACAGAATTGCCGAATCTATCAATATTGCTTTAAACAAAACTAAAGGAGTTACAGCTGTTATAGAAAACACAGCCGGACAAGGAACCAATATGGGTAATGAATTCTGGCATTTAAAATACATTATTGATCGAGTAGAAGATAAAGAACGCGTAGGAGTATGTCTTGACACATGTCACACATTTACTGCCGGCTACGATTTTCTTGATGAAGAAAATTATGATAAAGTATTCAGAGATTTTGATGAAATAGTTGGTTTTAGTTATCTGCGGGCGATTCACTTGAATGACTCAAAAAAAGCGTTAGGTACACGAGTAGACAGGCATGATAATATTGGGAAAGGATTTATCGGGCTCGAATTCTTCCAACGAATAATGAAAGATCCTCGCTTTGATAACATACCTATCATTCTTGAAACTCCTGATGAAACACTTTGGAAAGAAGAGATTGCGCTACTAAGAAGCTTTGAATAAATACCAAAATTTATAATTAACTTATTATTGAAAGAGAGATTGTGTACGATAACACAGCCTCTCTTCTTTTTTTCCATTTAATCTGTACAAAACAACATGCAAAAGAATTTTCTTACAAATAGAATTTTATAATCCTTTTTATCTTTGCTACACAAACATTTATCTTATAAAACCAATGAAACACATTTTTCTTTATCTCTTAATAGCCCTGCTATTGCCCATACAAAGTTTTGCCAGTAAGCAAACATTTAATGAGAACGAAAGAGCTAAGTACAACTTCAATCCAGGTTGGTTGCTATTTATTGGTGACGCCTCAGAAGCATCGCAACAAAAATTTGATGACAGCTCCTGGAAAAAGGTTACTCTACCTCATGCTTTTAATGAGGATGATGCTTTTAAAGTAGCAATTGATAATCATACTACTGGAATTGTATGGTATAGAAAACACTTTAAATTGTCTTCTTCCGATAAAGGTAAAAAAGTCTTTTTGGAATTTGAGGGAGTTCGTCAGGCTGGTGAATTTTACGTGAATGGCAAGGCTATAGGTATTCATGAGAATGGAGTGATGGCTTGTGGATTCGATATCTCCGATTTAGTAAATTTCGGAAAAAAGGAAAATGTTATTGCAGTAAGAATAGATAATTCGTGGGATTATAAAGAGAAAAAAAGTGGAACTACTTTCCAGTGGAGTAACAAGAATTTTAATGCCAACTATGGTGGTTTACCTAAAAATGTAAATCTTCATATAACACCAAAAGTGTATCAAACACTTCCGCTTTATAGCAATCTGCAAACAACGGGAACATACGTTTATGCCAAGGATATTGATATCAAAAAGAAATCGGCTATAATTTGTGCCGAATCTGAAGTAAAGAATGAAACTCAAAAACCTCAGGAAATATCTTTCGAAGCTTTCGTTGAGGATATGGATGGAAATATAGTAAAAGAAATAAAAGGAGAAACTAAAACTTTAGCTGCTGGAGAAAAGGGTATTATTAAAGCCAACGAAAAAGTTGACGGATTACATTTCTGGAGCTGGGGATATGGTTATCTATATAATGTATATACCGTTGTACGCGTAAACGGTAAAGCAACCGATGTAGTAAAAACAAGAACCGGATTCCGCAAAACAAAATATGAAAAAGGAATGATTTGGCTGAACGACCGCATTATTCAAATGAAAGGTTATGCGCAAAGAACCAGCAATGAATGGCCGGCAGTTGGTATGTCGGTTCCTGCATGGTTAAGTGATTTCAGCAATTCACTTATGGTAAAAAGTAACGGTAATTTAGTCCGTTGGATGCATATTACTCCCTGGAAACAAGATGTAGAATCATGTGATAGAGTTGGTTTGATTCAGGCTATGCCTGCCGGAGATGCAGAAAGTGATATCACCGGAAGAAAATGGGAACAACGAACAGAAGTAATGAGAGATGCTATTATATATAACCGTAATAATCCAAGTATCTTATTTTATGAATGTGGCAACGAAAACATTTCTGAAGATCACATGAAAGAGATGCTGGCTATCAGAAATCTCTATGATCCATGTGGTGGCAGAGCTATTGGTTCACGCGAAATGCTAAGCAGCAAAACTGCTGAATATGGTGGAGAAATGCTTTATATAAATAAGAGTGCTCGTCACCCTATGTGGGCAATGGAGTATTCTCGTGATGAAGGATTACGCAAATATTGGGATGAGTATACCGCTCCTTTTCATAAAAACGGAGACGGACCATTATACAGAGGTGCAAGTGCTTTCGACTACAACAGAAATCAAGACTCTCATGCAATAGAAGATATTATTCGCTGGTATGATTATTACCGCGAACGACCAGGCACTGGCGAACGGGTAAGCTCTGGTGGGGTAAATATTGTTTTCTCTGACACTAACACTCACTTCCGCGGAGAAGAGAATTATCGTCGAAGCGGTGAAGTAGATGCCATGAGATTACCTAAAGATGGTTTCTTTGTGCATCAGGTTATGTGGGATGGATGGGTTGATGTAGAAAAACCTCACACACACATTATTGGTCATTGGAATTATACTCCACAGGTTAAAAAAGATATTTATGTTGCTTCTTCCGGAAACAAGGTAGAATTGATTCTGAATGGTAAATCTTTGGGCTATGGCGAACAAAGCTATCAATTCCTTTTCACATTTAAGAATGTACAATGGGAAGCAGGTAACTTGATTGCTATCTCTTATGACAAAGATGGAAAAGAAATCAGTCGTGATGAACTTCACACAGCAGGTGCTCCTTATGCTATCCGTATGAAGAGTTATCAAAGTCCCGACGGACTAATTGCGAACGGAGCCGACATGGCTTTAGTAGAATTTGAAGTTGTAGACAAAGATGGTAACAGATGTCCTACTGCCAACAACCTTATTTCTTTCAACATGAATGGTCCTGCTGAATGGCGAGGAGGTATTGCACAAGGTAAAGACAATTATATTCTGGCAAAAGAACTTCCTGTAGAATGTGGAGTGAATCGTGTTTTAATCCGCACATTAACAGATGCTGGTCAGATAAATATCACAGCCTCATCAGCCGGATTACAAGCTGCTTCTATTGCTTTAGCCTCTAAAGCAATGAAACAAGAGAATGGTCTATCAGCATATTTCCAGGGAGAAAAGCTCCCCTCCTACCTTGAAAGAGGAGAAACTCCTTCTACTCCTTCATTTACCGTAAGCAGAATTCCTATTCACATTGTGAAGGCTACTGCCGGAAGTAACGAAGATAAAGCAAATTTCTGCTATGATGATAATGAAGAATCAGAATGGGTAAGTAGCGGCAAACAAGGAGAAAACTGGATTGCGTATGAATTGGAACGTAATGATACTATTTCCGAGCTGGTATTCAAATTGAATGGCTGGAGAAACAAGACCTACCCTATTCGCATTACTATTGATGGAAAAGAAGTATTTAAGGGAGACACCGAGAAAAGTCTTGGCTATATAACAATTCCTATTAATCCTACTTACGGGAAAGTGGTTAAAGTTGAACTTACCGGAGAAAACAAAGAACAAGATGCATATAATATTGTAGAGATTACCGGAAAGAAAGAAATTAAAGAACAAGGAAAATCAAGCAACAGATTAGGCATCATTGAAGTTGAAGTATATAAAAAATAACTTTGGGGGAAATAATATTTTAAATCATTTCTGAATTTACGCGGAAAAGTAGTTGAATACTTTTCCGCGTATTTTTTTAGGGTACATAATTAAAAACAGATAAAAATTCTATCATTTCCCTATTAATTAAGAGTCTTTTCAAAAAATAAACTATTTTATTCTCAATTATTTTCTATTAGAAATCTCTTTTAACATGATATCGCTTATTATCTTCATAAAATAATATAGATTTGTGTCCGTCGGAAAATAGTTACCAAGTAAAATAAATTCCGGTTTTATTATTATCTTCTCTAGTACATCTATATAAATTTTTTAAGTTATGGTTAAAAAGATATTTCTCATTCTAGGCATAATACTTGTATCAACCTATGCTAAAGCGCAAGTATATAACATTAATGAAGCTGAGACTTTAGCAAAAAAGGAAAACAAGCTTATCTTGATAAAGTTCTCGGGATCCGATTGGTGTGGTCCATGTATCTTGTTTAAGAAAACAATTTTCGATACTCCCGAGTTTCAATCATTTGCCGATAAGAATTTAGTATTACTTATTGCTGACTTTCCTCGTCAGAAAAAAAATCAACTGCCAAAAGAGCAACAGGAGTTGAATGATAAATTGGCTGAAACGTATGATCCAGAAGGATCTTTTCCCTTCCTGGTATTGACTGATGCAAATGGGAAGAGCTTAAAAAACTGGAATGGATTTGATAAGAAAAACACGGTGAACGATTATATAAAAGACATTAGTTGCTATTTAAAATAATCAGAGAATGATTCTTGTAAAGGTACAGACCAAACTAATGGGTAATCAGTTCGAATTTCTGGCATTGAGTGCAAATGAAAAGCTGGGAAATGAACAGATAGCTTGTGGCATTGACGAAGTAAAACGTATAGAACGACTGCTTACTACTTATAGTGACGACAGCATAACGAATGAAGTAAACCGAAACGCCGGAATAAAACCGGTTGAAGTTCCTGATGAGTTTTTTAATTTGGTATACAGAGCACAAAAAATATCAACACTTACTCAGGGATACTTTGATCTGTCTTATGGTTCTCTTGATAAAAATTTCTGGAACTTTAATGAATCAATGACTAAGTTACCAAGTATGCAGGAAGCCAAAAAATCGGTACATCTTATAGATTACAGAAATATATTGCTCGATAATAATGCCAAAACAGTATTTCTTAAAAATAAAGGTATGCGTATTGGTTTTGGCGGAATTGGTAAAGGATATGCTGCCGATTGTGCCAAGCGCGTAATGCTGGAAGCTGGTGTTAATGATGGTATTGTCAGCGCTTCCGGCGACTTAAACGCCTGGGGGTATCAGGAAGATGGTTCTCCGTGGACAGTAGGTATAGCTAATCCTAATCTAAAGCAGACATATTTCCCCACACTCAATATTACTAATAAGTCTATTGCAACATCTGGGAATTATGAGAAATTCGTAATGATCGATAATCAACTATATTCTCATACTATAAATCCCAAAACCGGATATCCAATAAAAGGAATAAAAAGTGTAACAATAATAACTTCAAATGCTGAATTGGCTGATGCAATGGCTACACCGGTAAGCATTCTAGGGGTTAATCAGGGATTAAATCTTATCAACCAGTTAAACGGCATTGAATGTATTCTGGTTGATGATAATAATAAGCTATTTCTCTCTAAAAATATTAAAATTGTAGAATGAAAAAGAAACTATTCTTTTTAGTATTAGTGTGTAGCACATTAATATTTCCATCCTGTAAAACGGTAAAACCTTTTCAGAAATCAAGAATCAATGATGCAGAAATGAGTCTTTCAAGCCGCAAAATTGAGAAATATGAAAGTAACTTCTTGCTTTATAGAGAAGGTGCATCAGGTGGTAATGGAGGCAGAACAGGTGGCGGTTGTGGTTGTAATTAACAGAAGGAGGTAAAATGAAAAAGATTGTTATGACAGTAGCAGCACTAATGCTGTTTATGAATATTACAAAGGCACAAACAGATAGCACGAAGTATAGAAAATTAAAGATTGATGAGGTTAACTTCTTAACTAGTTATTATCACCAGAACGGAAATAATTCGGCCGTTACCGGTGGTATTGGTAGTGAAAGACTTGACGAATCGGGTAATTCAATTGACCTTCAACTGAGCAAATTCGACAAAAGAAATAATAAACATATTTTTGGAATCGAATTGGGAGTCGATGTTTATAGCTCTGCTTCTTCAGATCAGATCGACTTAAACACCATTGTTACATCTGCATCTTCACATGCTGTTTCTCATGCATCTAGTGGTGATGTACGCGTTTCTCCTTCGGTAAGTTATTTATTTGAAAACACAAAACATAATTATTCACTTGGAGGGGGACTTTCCTTTTCAAATGAGTTCGACTATACTTCTATAGGAGGTAATATTCTGTTTTCAAAGAGTACACAAGATAAGAATACAGAATTTTCGGCTAAAGCCTCAGTCTTTCTGGATACCTGGAAGGTAATATTACCTGCGGAACTACGTCCTACCAGTCCAAATCTTAAATACAATCAGGGAGATAATGCTCCGCGTAATTCGTATAATCTTTCATTGGGACTGGCTCAGGTCGTAAATCAGCGACTGCAAATGTCGTTGCTTACAGATATCGGTTACCAGAAAGGATTACTGGGAACTGCCTACCAACGTGTTTACTTTGGAGACAACGGAGACAATGCTTATTCTGAGAAATTACCCGATAACAGATTTAAGTTGCCTATTGGCCTGCGGGCTAATTACTTTTTAGGAGATAAAGTTATTTTGCGGGGATTCTATCGTTACTATACAGACAGTTGGAAACTCACTGCTCACACAGCAGAGCTAGAGATTCCATACAAAATAACTCCGTTTATTTCTATCGCTCCGTTCTATAGATATTATCGCCAGTCGGGTATTGAATATTTCAAGCCTTACAAGGAGCACATGTTAGCTGATAATGAGTTATATTACACAAGTGATTTCGACTTATCTAAATTTACAAGTAATCTTTTCGGGGTAAACTTTCGTGTAACATCGGCCAACGGAATATTTGGAATTAAACAACTTAATACTATCGAGATGAGGTATAGTTACTACGACCGTAGCACTAAACTAACATCTCATTCAATAAGTCTGGCTCTTAAATTTAAGTAACGCTTAATAAAGACTTCTCCAGTAATTAACACAAAACAGAAATCAATATATAAGGCTGCTTCCAGATATACAAAAGGAAGCAGCCTTTGCTATTTCATTTAAATCGCATCTAATGATCAACACCAAGAATAATAAAAGCTAATGTCATCCATCACCCCTCACCAGCAAACGTATAACTATTTGAATATCAAAATAGTTATTCTCTATAAAACAGAAATCATCCCTCACTCATCAGTCACTCCATCTATCACTTTTCAGGTCATCCCTCACCTTTTCAAGCCTTCCATCCTATAAACAAAAAGAAGGCTGCATCCTTATTATCGGGAACAGCCTTCATTCTGATTATTTTAATTCCTTATGAGATAAAGAACTACCTCACTGCTTACGCCAGAATATTCTTATTTATTTCACTGATAATTTCATCATTGGTCAGATTGTTTGTATCCAATCCTTTGCTTTTACCATTATATGGTTCATACCTACCTATACTTGTAACAGAGAACAAACCAATAACAGGAGTTTGTGCAGCACTAGCCAAGTGCATTACACCACCATCCGCACTGATAAAGACTTCGGTATTTGCTATAACAGCAGCCATTTCACGAATATCTTTACTGTATAGCGAAGGCTCTTTAAATAATATCTGTGAAACATTCTCTACTGGAAGTATTTCAAGAATATTGTGATTAGGATATTCTGATTTTAATCGTTTATGAAATTCCAGCCACCATGTTTCGTCATAGCACTTTGCGCCGGTAGCATAAGTATATATACTAATTGTTTTCTTATTTTTATCAGTAACCAGCTTATCAAGCAATTCTTTACCAGTGGCAATTTCCGAAGAACTTAGTTTAATATTTAAAGATGGTATTTCATTGTAATCACAACTAACTCCCAGCTTTGACAAACAATAACGGAAATTATAAACCGGATTCTTTGCTATATGCTGATAATCGCTATACTTCTGCTGTAACTCTTCCACATCGTCACCGTAAAATTTATATTTACCTCTGGCAAATTTAGTAAGCAATCGTCCTGATGATGAATTTGGAACTACATTTATAACGATATCATAATATTCTTTTCTAATGCTCAGCCAACCCTTTATGTATTGAAGCAGTTGTTTGAAATGCTGTTTAGGTAATCGAAGAATATGATCTATGTTTTTATAGTTCTGGAATATAATAGGAGCCACATTTCCCTTTACGAACAAATCTATTTTTGCATCCGGAAAGAAATTGGTTACATCTTCAACAATAGGAGTTATTAATAACTGATTACCCAGTCGATGGTTAGGTCGGACAATGAGCACCCTCTTTATATCAGCCTTATTCAATTTACCTCCATTTGCATTCAAAGAAGCACCAACATTCTTTGTTAATGCCTGCAAAACTGTTCTTTTTACGTTGTTGATGTTTTTTAAAACACTCATTTTTCTATTTATTGATTGTGTTGTATATTTTATTTTCAGCGCCAAAGCTAATGAATAATTTCTTATATAGAAACAAAAAGCCGCTGTAAATTCACCATTTACAGCGGCTTAATTTATGAATGCATATTGCTCTGTAGAGCAGTTATTATTTTACTTCTTCAAAATCAGCATCCTGAACATTGTCTCCCTGATGTTTGTCAGAACCACCTTGTGCACCTGCACCGGCATTCATATCAGGACCAGCTTGTCCAGCACCTGGTTGACCAGCACCCTGAGCATACATTTGTTCACTTGCAGCCTGGAATACTTTGTTCAACTCTGCTGTTGCAGCGTCGATACCGGCAATATCCTGAGCCTTGTGAGCTTCTTTCAGCTTAGCAAGAGCAGCTTCAATAGGAGCTTTCTTGTCAGCAGGAAGTTTATCGCCAAGTTCTTCAAGTTGTTTTTCAGTCTGGAAGATCATGCTATCTGCCTGATTCAACTTGTCAATCTTTTCACGTTCTTGCTTATCTGCTTCAGCGTTAGCTTCTGCTTCAGCTTTCATACGATCAATTTCTTCTTTGCTCAGACCACTTGAAGCTTCAATACGGATTGTTTGTTCCTTACCTGTAGCTTTATCTTTAGCAGTTACTTTCAGGATACCATTTGCATCGATATCGAAAGATACTTCAATCTGAGGAATTCCACGACGAGCCGGAGCGATACCTGAAAGGTTGAACTGACCAATTGACTTGTTCTGACTTGCCATTGGACGTTCTCCCTGAAGTACGTGGATAGTTACTTCACTTTGGTTATCGGCAGCAGTAGAGAATACTTCACTCTTCTTGCAAGGGATAGTTGTATTTGCATCGATCAATTTAGTCATTACACCACCTAATGTTTCAATACCCATTGAAAGTGGAGTAACATCCAAAAGAACCACACCTTTAATTTCGTCTGTTAATACAGCACCTTGAACTGCTGCACCAATAGCAACTACTTCGTCTGGGTTTACACCTTTAGAAGGAGTCTTTCCGAAGAATTTCTCAACAAGATCCTGAACAGCTGGAATACGAGTAGAACCACCTACTAGGATAACTTCGTCGATATCTGAGTTGCTTAATCCTGCAGCATCCATTGCTTTACGACAAGGTTCAACACAAGCCTGAATCAAGTTATGTGCAAGTGATTCGAATTTAGCACGACTCAATGTCTTAACCAAGTGCTTTGGCACACCTGCAACTGGCATAATGTATGGCAAGTTGATTTCAGTTGTTGTAGTTGAAGAAAGTTCAATTTTTGCTTTTTCAGCAGCTTCCTTCAAACGTTGAAGAGCCATTGGATCCTGACGCAAGTCTACACCTTCATCATTCTTAAATTCATCAGCCAACCAGTCGATAATAACCTGGTCGAAGTCGTCACCACCAAGGTGAGTATCACCGTTAGTTGAAAGAACTTCGAATACACCGCCACCGAATTCAAGGATAGAGATATCGAATGTACCACCACCTAAGTCGAATACGGCGATCTTCATATCTTTGTGAGCTTTATCAAGACCGTAAGCCAAAGCTGCAGCAGTTGGTTCGTTTACAATACGTTTAACTTCAAGACCGGCAATCTGTCCGGCTTCTTTTGTAGCCTGACGTTGAGAGTCGCTAAAGTATGCAGGAACTGTGATAACAGCTTCAGTAACTTCTTGTCCAAGATAATCTTCTGCAGTTTTTTTCATTTTCTGAAGAATCATTGCAGAAATTTCCTGTGGAGTATAAAGACGTCCGTCAATATCAACACGTGGAGTATTATTGTCGCCTTTTACAACGTTGTAAGGAACACGTGCAACTTCTTTTTGTACCTGATCCCAGTTCTCACCCATAAAACGTTTGATAGAGAATACCGTACGCTTTGCGTTTGTTACAGCCTGACGTTTTGCAGGATCACCTACTTTACGTTCGCCGCCGTCTACAAATGCAACAATTGAAGGAGTTGTACGTTTACCTTCGCTATTTGCTATTACTACAGGCTCGTTTCCTTCGAATACAGAAACACAAGAGTTTGTTGTTCCTAAGTCAATTCCAATAATTTTTCCCATGATTGTTATTTTGTTTTTTAATTATTATTCTATTTAATGTTGTCGATTGCTCTCTAACGTTGTTTTCGTATATGGAGCAACCATACGCCAATTAAGAAACAAACGTCGTGCCAAAAACTAAAATCTTATAGAAACTTTTATGGTATGACAGTTATGTTTGCTATTTTATTGGAGATTCTGACAGAATTACTGCCGTTATGTCAGAGTGCGTCATCCGTTTGACAGAAAAAACATTCCCCGGTGCTTAGTATAGATAAAGAATAAGCTAGATCTATTGTTCGAAACATATTCTTAAATAGCAGTACACCTTTTTATAATTAAACCTAGACTTTAAATACAAATAGTGTAGACTATTTTATAATTAGCCGTACTGCTAATTTAAAACTTATATAATATAATTTGTTTATCAGCCTCAGTATAACAGCTTAGGTTCCTCGAAAGAAAAGATTGCCAAATAACTTCTTTCTTTCTGCATTTTATTACCTTTGTCTAAGTAAAACAATAAACCGATGAAACATCTACATTATATACTTCTTTTTACACTGATACTTTTTACTGGTTGCACCAATAAACAAAAAAATAAAAGTGAGGCTACAGGAGAACCTCTTAAAATAAAATACGCAGAAGGCTTTTCCATTGGAAAGGCTGACAGTTATACTTGCGTAACAGTCTTTAATCCCTGGAAAAAAGGAGAAATATATGCCAGATATTACCTGGTGAAAGATGTAAAGACAAGCGTTCCACAGGATGGGAAAAAGATTCAGATTCCTTTGAAATCGCTCGTTGCCAATTCGGCAACTTACTTTGAGTTTCTGCAAATGCTGGGCGAACTCGACAAAGTGACCGGGGTATGCAGTGCTGCATGGGTTTATAATCCGGAGATATTGAAGGGAGTTAAAGAAGGCAGAGTAAAGGATTTGGGAGATGCTTTCAATCTGGATATCGAGAACCTTCTGGTGCTCCATCCGCAAGCAGTAATGACTTCGGCTTACAATGCAGAAGATGAGAATTCTAGAAGACTCACTCAAAGCGGACTGTCGGTTATCTATAATATTGAATGGCAAGAGACTTCGTTACTGGCGCGCGCAGAATGGATAAAGTTTATAGGAGCATTCTTCGATAAATCGGACTTGGCAGACAGTCTGTTCAATGATGTTGAGAAAAGATATAAAGATGTATCTGCATTGGCTCAGAAAGTAAAAGATCGCCCTACCCTGGTATCCGGACAAGACTTCCGCGGTACATGGACAATGCCGGCCGGAAGAAGTTTTAATGCAAAGATGTTCCGCGATGCGGGGGGCTCCTATTTCTATGAGAATGATACCACCAGTGGCAGCATATCTTCCAATATAGAATCGGCTTTGATTAATTTCAGCAAGGCAGATGTGTGGGTAGGCTCTCAGGCTAACTCATTGGATGAACTGGGTAAAATAGATGCTAAATACAAGCTATTCAAGGCATACAAAGAAGGAAATGTATATAATTACAATAAACGGATGAATGCCACCGGAGGTAACGACTACTGGGAAAGTGCTGTTGCCCGCCCCTACCTCATTCTTAGTGACATGATAAAAGCGCTTCACCCGGAATTGCTGCCCAATTATGAATTCACCTACATGCAAAAGCTGAAATGAGAACAAGATTTCTATTACTGATACTCCTTTTCTTTGTTGCATTTACCTGCGACATAGCTTTTGGAAGTGTAAACCTTTCGCTAAAAGATGTATGGTCTTCACTTACAGGAAGTGGCGGAGACGATTTATATAGGGAAATAATTATCAATTATCGCTTGCCTAAAGCCCTTACTGCCATTCTTACAGGCGCAGCACTATCCGTGGCAGGTGTGCTGATGCAGACTCTATTCCGCAACCCGCTTGCCGGCCCGGATGTACTGGGTGTTACTTCGGGAGCTAGTCTTGGAGTAGCCTTGCTTACTTTGGGCGCCTCATCGCTTCCCTGGTTTGTAATAGCCGGATGGGGACAGGTTACCGCTGCTGTTCTGGGAGCTGTTGGGGTATTGCTGCTGATAATTATTGTATCTGTGAAAGTTCCGCAGACTATATCCTTATTAATTATAGGAATGATGTTCGGTAACTTTGCCGGAGCCATAGTCAGCATTCTGCAAAGCACCAGTAACCCGGATACATTGAAGCTATTCATTTCTTGGACTTTTGGAAGTCTTTCGGCTGTGAGCTGGGATTACATGTCAATCATGGCACCAATTATAATCGTAGGTACACTCTTGGCCTTCATTATGCAGAAAAAGCTCAATGTTTTATTGCTGGGCGAAAAGTATGCCACCGGACTTGGAGTATCTGTTTCTCGTACTCGCTTGTGGATTATTCTGGCTACTGCACTATTGGCAGGAACATCCACCGCCTTTACCGGACCAATTGCCTTTATCGGCGTAACCATTCCACATATTGCCCGAGGCATTTTTCATACATCCGATCATAAAATGATTATTCCTGCCTCCATCCTTTGCGGAAGTGGCATTATGCTGGTATGCGACCTTATCTCACAAATGCCCGGCAGTCAGGGAACACTGCCTATTAATTCAGTTACCGCACTCTTTGGAGCACCCATTATTATATGGATAATTGCCAAAAATGGCGGGATGGGTAAATAGTCTTTCAAAACACGGTAAAGATCCATTATTACGGACACATAAATATTATAAGATTATTCCCCACTTCAATTAATTTATTTATCTTTGCCGAGTTATCAATATTAAAACAATTAAATTACACTTAAATGGGTAGAGTTCTAATTATTGGTGCCGGCGGTGTTGGAACCGTTGTTGCACATAAAGTGGCACAAAATGCTGACGTATTTACAGATATCATGTTGGCTAGCCGTACAAAATCGAAATGTGATGCCATAGCTAAAGCTATAGGTGGAAACAGAATAAAAACGGCTCAGGTTGATGCCGATAATGTAGATGAACTGGTTGCTTTATTCAATGATTTCAAACCTGAAATCGTAATCAACGTAGCCCTTCCTTATCAGGACCTTACCATTATGGATGCCTGTCTGATTGCAGGAGTTAACTACCTTGACACAGCTAACTACGAACCAAAAGATGAAGCTCACTTTGAATATAGCTGGCAATGGGCATATCAGGATAAGTTTAAAGAAGCCGGACTGACTGCTATCTTAGGATGTGGTTTCGACCCGGGAGTAAGTGGAGTATATACTGCTTATGCAGCTAAACATCACTTCGACGAAATTCATTATCTGGATATCGTAGACTGCAATGCAGGCGATCATCACAAAGCATTTGCTACTAACTTCAATCCGGAAATCAATATCCGTGAGGTTACTCAGAAAGGAAAATATTACGAAAATGGTGAATGGGTTATCACTGAACCTCATCAGATCCATAAGCCATTGAATTATCCAAATATCGGTCCTAAAGAATCTTATGTAATTTACCACGAAGAGCTTGAATCTCTGGTTAAGAACTATCCAACATTGAAGCGTGCTCGTTTCTGGATGACTTTCGGTCAGGAATATCTTACTCACTTACGTGTTATCCAAAACATTGGTATGGCTCGTATTGATGAGATAGATTACAACGGACAAAAGATTGTTCCTATTCAGTTCCTTAAGGCAGTTCTTCCTAATCCGGGAGATCTTGGTGAAAACTATACAGGAGAAACTTCTATCGGTTGCCGTATCCGCGGTATCAAAGATGGTAAAGAACGTACATATTACGTATATAACAACTGTAGTCACGAAGCAGCTTACAAAGAAACAGGTGCTCAGGGCGTAAGTTACACAACAGGTGTTCCTGCAATGATTGGAGCTATGATGTTCCTTAAAGGCGAATGGAAAAATCCTGGAGTAAACAACGTAGAAGACTTTAATCCGGATCCATTCATGGAACAACTAAACAAACAAGGCTTACCTTGGGTAGAGGTGTTCGACGGAGATTTGGAACTTTAAAATAAAAAGTTTGGAGGGAAATAATATTATTTCCCTCTTCTTTTATCTATATGCATGAAAAACGTCTATCACCTTTTAAGCCTGTTTGGCAAAATTAAGAATAGAAGGATTAAATTACTAGGAATTTATCTTCTACATATCTTCAACAAAAGATATATAGGAATTTTTCTAGACCCTGTCATTGCATGTAATTTCCGATGCCGGATGTGCTATTTCAGCGATTCCGAATCAAAAACAAAAGGACACCAAAAGATAGATATTGAAGATATTGAATTGATTGCTGATTCAATATTTCACCGGGCACTAAAACTGCAAATTGGTTGTGGAGCCGAACCTACCTTATACAAAGGTATACTGAGAATTATATCTTTGGGAAAGCAACATCACATTCCATATATTTCAATAACTACAAACGGAGCTCTTATAACCAAAGAACTCCTAAACAAATATGCCGAAGCGGGATTAAATGAGATCACGTTATCCTTGCATGGTCTTAAGAAAGAGACCTACGATTTCTTCATGACTAATGGCAAATTTGAACATATCCCTGAACTACTTAAAAATATTGCCGAAGTAAAGCATACATATCCCGATCTTAAGTTGCGGATTAATTATACAATTAACCAGGATAATTTATTTGATTTAGTTGAGTTCAATAATCTGTTCAACAAAGTTCCTTTAGATATCATTCAATTAAGGCCCATCCAAAAAATAGGTAATTCTGTTTATAACAATTTTTCTACCCAAACAATTGTTGACAACTACGAATGTATAATTGCGCCAATAATTAATGAATGCAAAAGAAAAGGCATTATATGTATAGCTCCTTCTAAGAAAAACATTCTCGTAGCCGAAAAGGCAAAAGAATCTGATAATTCAATTGAGGAAGCTACCTACTGTTATGTTTCCCCTACTACATGTTGGCAAAAAGACTTTGACTACAAGAGCGATAATTTTGAATCTTACTCTAAACGAAAAAGAGTAAGTCTGCAATTATTTAAAAGCATCTTTATAACACCAAAAAAGGGAAAAAAAGATGTTACAACCAAATTGAATTATTCTATTAAGTAAGCAGATTTGCAACAATTATTGCCGTACTTAACTTTTTATTTTTATCTTTGTAAACATTAAATCTAACAATTAAGAATTATGAATGTAGGAGATAAAGCCCCTGATATACTGGGAATAAACGAAAAAGGCGAAGAAATTAGCCTTAGCAATTACAGAGGGAAAAAAGTGGTATTATACTTCTATCCAAAAGATAATACTTCGGGATGTACAGCTCAGGCTTGCAGCCTCAGAGATAATTATACCGAACTAAGAAAAGCCGGATATGAAGTAATTGGTGTAAGCGTAGACGATGAGAAATCTCATCAGAAATTTATCCAAAAGAACGAGCTTCCATTTACTTTGATAGCCGACACAGAAAAGAAACTGGTAGAACAATTTGGTGTATGGGCCGAAAAGAAAATGTATGGCAGATCGTACATGGGAACATTAAGAACCACCTTTATTATTAATGAAGAAGGAATTATTGAGCGCATTATTACACCTAAAGAAGTGAGCACAAAGAATCATGCTCAACAAATTTTATAAAGTATAAACAAGTAAAACTTTTAACTAATTTATGGCAAAGAAAGAAAGCGATGAATTAAATTTTGAAACAAATATGGCATCAAGCGAAAAATTAAAAGCCTTACAGGCTGCCATGGATAAGATAGAAAAAAGCTACGGCAAAGGTTCTATCATGAAACTCGGCGATGATAATGTGCAGGAAGTAGAAGTAATCCCTACCGGTTCTATTGCGTTAAATGTAGCATTAGGAGTTGGTGGATATCCTAAAGGAAGAGTTATTGAAATCTATGGTCCTGAATCTTCTGGTAAAACAACACTTGCAATCCATGCTATTGCTCAGGCTCAGAAAGCCGGAGGTATTGCTGCAATCATTGATGCAGAGCATGCTTTCGACCGCTTCTATGCTGCGAAACTGGGTGTAGATATTGATAACCTTTTAATTTCACAACCTGATAACGGTGAACAGGCTTTGGAAATTGCAGATCAGCTTATCCGTTCATCTGCTGTTGATATTGTTGTTATCGACTCTGTTGCTGCACTTACTCCAAAAGCCGAAATAGAAGGCGACATGGGAGAAAACAAGTTAGGACTTCAGGCTCGTTTAATGTCTCAGGCTTTACGTAAGCTAACTGCTACTATCAGCAAGACAAAAACAACTTGTATCTTCATCAACCAGTTGCGTGAAAAGATTGGTGTTATGTTTGGTAACCCTGAAACTACAACCGGTGGTAACGCATTGAAGTTTTATGCTTCTGTACGTTTGGATATCCGTCGTACCAGCCAACTAAAAGATGGTGATGAAGTAATTGGTAACCAAACTCGCGTGAAGATTGTAAAGAACAAGGTTGCTCCTCCTTTCCGCAAAGCAGAGTTCGATATCATGTTTGGCGAAGGTATCTCTCGTTCAGGAGAAATAATCGACCTTGGTGCCGAACTTGGTATTATCAAGAAGAGCGGTTCATGGTATAGCTACAATGATACTAAGCTTGCTCAGGGAAGAGACGGTGCAAAACAGGTTGTCAATGATAATCCTGAACTAGCCGACGAACTGGAAGGCTTAATCTTTGAAAAGCTGAAAGAGAATAAAGCATAATATATTCCGAAAATATAGATAAATCAAAAGATGACCAGCAATCTGAAGATAGAATAAAGCATAATATATTCAGAAAAATATTGAGGAGCGAAGAGGAAAGAAATAAAAATCTTTTCTTTTCGCTCTTTTTTTTATTTTATTTGTAACAACATTCTGTTTCGTTACGTCTAATTAATGTATTTACATCGATAACGCGTTAATTAGTACAAAGTAATCATCTAAAAATCTACAGAATTATGGTAAAGAAGTATTTTTTGTGTATCTCACTTTTCCTGGTAGCTCAATTGAGCCTTGGCCAGAATATAGAAAAGTTGTTTAAAGAGTTTTCTGATGCACCTAACGTTGAGAATGTAAAATTAGATAAGTCTATGATGACGCTGGCAAAATCTTTTTCTAAAGGTGATGATTTGGGCGGAGTAAAAGACATCGACTCTTTACAGGTACTTGATCTGAGCAAATGTTCATCAGAGATTAAAGATAAATTTGCCGAAATGGTAAAAACCTTGAATGCTGAAGGATATGAAACATTAGTTCGCTCAAATGAAAACGGCGAAAATGTAAGAGTATTGGTTAAGATGAACAACGAAGACATCAGCGAATTGGTAGTTGTTACAACCGGCAAAGAAGCTGCTTTAGTTAAGATTAAAGGTAAATTTAATAAATCGGATATATCCAAACTTACTAATAAGCAATGACATGGATGCCGAAAGCTTCAAAAAACAATATCTTCCACATCATCAAAAGCTTTACAGGATTGCCTATAAGCTTTTGGGAAACCAGTGCGATGCGGAAGATATGGTACAAGAAGCGTATCTAAAGCTATGGAATAAACGGGAAGAGCTCGCAGAAATCAGAAATCCGGAATCATTTAGCGTTATATTACTTAAAAATATATGTTTTGATTATCTTCGCTCAACTAAAAATGAGAGCGAGACTCAGGATATAGAAGTGGTAAGTAAATCAAATGAAACATCTCTGATTAACGAGATAGAAATTAAAGACGAGCTAAACTGTGTAAAACAGCTCATCACACAATTGCCGGGAAAGCAACAGGAGGTGATGAAATTAAGACATCTGAGCGAATGTTCTATTGAAGAGATAGAACAGATAACCGGACTTAATGCCATCAACATAAGAGTTCTGATATCAAGAGCCAGAAAAACGATACGCGAACAATTTAATATATTGAGACAATGATGACAATCTTTGAAATAGAGAAATTAATAGCCGATTTTTATGAAGGTAAAACATCGGTTGACCAGGAAAAGGAAATTATGCATTTTTTTGAGACTCAGGAAGTGCCTCCTCATTTACTGGCAGAAAAAGAGCTGTTTCTGGAGATGTACAGCAGTTGTAAAGATATAGACAACGATATTGAGGTTCCGGCTCATTTAGAAAAGAAATTAAGTCTTCTTATCGACACGTGGGAAGAAAAAGAGAAAATAAAAAAGCCTCGTCTGGAAAGAAGAATAATAAACTGGCAATTGATAAGCGGTATAGCAGCAAGTATATGTTTAATCCTGAGTATAGGAATCTATCCATATCTTGAACAGCCAAAGCCGGTACTAGCAGATACTTATTCAAATCCTCAGGATGCTTACAAAGAAGCTCAAAAGGCATTACTATTGGTCTCCAACAATCTGAATAAAGGAGTTTCTCAATTAGAAAGTGCCCAGGAAGATATGAATAAAGTGAATGAAATTATTAATAAACAAATCAGTCAATAATAAATATAGCGATGAAAATAAAACATGTATTATTTGCAATATTAATGTGCTGCACCAGCATTACATTTGCGCAGAATAAACTCATCGACAAATATGCCGATATGGATGGAGTAACTTCCGTTTTTATATCTAAGACTATGCTTCAGATGATGCCTAATATGAAAACTGAAGGACTGGATATAGGTGGAATTGCAGGAAAACTTGAGTCAATAGTAATATTGACCAGTGAAAAAGCTTCTATTTCAAATATGATGAAAGGCGAGATCCGTAATTATGCCAGTAATAAAAGATATGAAGAGCTAATGCGTGTAAGAGAAGAAGGTTCTCATGTTACTTTTTACATTAAAAAGAAACCGAATAACAAAATTGGCGAACTGGTAATGTTTGTAGATGAAAAACCTGAGTTTGTATTTATACTGATTACCGGTGATATGACGCTTCAGGATATTCAGAATATTACCAAAGGCAAAAAGTAAAGATCTTCTAGAATCAATAGAGAAATAAACTCCCACCGATACATTATCTGAAAGAAAAAAATGATATTCTGGAAGAAAAAGATGATGTTCTGGGAAGAAAAATCAAATACCCTCTATTATTAATTATTGAATATTTCAAATATACTACAGACAAATAGCTTAATTAAGTTTTCAATGGGGTTATTCTTAATGGGATTGTTCTTAACCGGGACAATCCCATTTTTTTATCCATTTTCTTCTGCTCATTTATCTGAGTTTGCAAAACAATCCGTTCTTTTGTGTGAACAACAATTCAAATTAGAATCTAGTCGAGAGTCTGAATCCCAATCCTATTTTGCATTTTAAACAGTCAACTTATTGTATTTTCCATTCACTACAGATAAGTCTAAATAGACAGCTATGCAAACGAAGGATGTTAATATTGTTAAATAACAATAATAGCACCTACGAAAAGAGTTACTAATTAATAAATTGTATCTACTTTTATCCACATTATTTACCTGTAATAACACGTGAAAGATACAGAAGACAAAATACTATTTGGTGCATTCAAACTTTTTCTCACTAAAAACTTCGAGAAAGTCACAATCGCAGATTTGGAAAAAGCCCTAGGATTAAGTCGTGGAGCCATCTTTTACTACATGAAAAATAAGGAAGAACTTTTTATAAAAGTTGTTGATAGATACGTTTTATCTCCTCATAATATTGAAACCAAATTTGCAGCATTTAAAGATTCCAGTCTTATTAACTTTATAGATTTCTATATTGAAGGAATCAATAGAACTATGAAATCAATAGAGTCTTGTGGTGTTAAGAATCTGAGCAGATGTTATTTTAATCTTATATTTCAGGCAATACAATACTATCCTGATTTCGGTACACTTATAGCTAAAGTCTTCGACAGTGAACTGGAATTGTGGAAAAGAGTCATCAGCAACGCACTAAAATCGGGAGAGATTAGACCGGAATACGATGTTGATTATGTTGCTATGCATTTCAGATATATCTATTCGGGACTATCATTTGAAATGTGTTTAAAGAACGGGCTGGACACTACCCTCTTGAAAGATATATTTATAAAATACTATAATGAGATTAAAGCATAAACACAAAAATCAAGCTTAATCTTATTTTAAATACCTTTCCGCCCAATAATTATTTGCCCAAAATGTGCTGCAAATATTCTGCATTGCTTCTTATTTATCTGCACTAATAATGAATTAAAAATAATATTCATATTCCCTCCATTATTGAAGTCGACCTTTTCTTGTGAAAAAGAATATATATTATGTAGAAAATATATAAATATTCATTTTATTTGTGTTAAAAAAGATAGATTTAACATACCGTACAGTTGGTATAATTATCTTTGCATAGAATAAAAAAGAGAAAACTGAGTAAATTTTACTCATTACATTGATAAAAATGGTTAGGGTGAAAAAGGTTATCGCGATGATAACCTTTTTTCATTCTATAAACTAAAGTTCTATTAAATAAGAATGAATCATATCTATATGTAATGTAAACAAGCAATCTACCCTACAAAAAGAATATAGGTCAAAGAAGAAATACTTATCACAATCCAAAGGAAAACACCTTGAAGCATCGGACGAAAGCCTACGCTCTTTAATACATCTCTTGAAAGTGATGCACCAATAAAGAAAAGAGTCAATGTTAATCCTTTCCTAGCCAGCCACACCAGACTTGTAGTGAGAGCTGCCGGTAAAGAGAAGAATGTATTAGCAAGCATAGCCAGAATAAAAAAGAAAATAAACCATGGAGTATACATCTTTTCGGACTTACTTTTAAAGATAAAAGAAGTAACAATAGATACTGGGATAATCCACAAAGCTCTTGTTAATTTCACTGTAGTAGCTACTTGCAATGCTTCCTGACCATAAGCAGCACCCGCTCCAACCACAGAACTTGTGTCATGAATAGCAATGGCCGACCATAAACCAAACTGATGCTGTGTAAGACCTAATAAATGACCCAGTACCGGAAAAAGGAAAAGAGCTATCGCATTCAGAATAAATACCGTACCCAACGAAACCGAAATCTGTCCGTCATCTGCTTTTATAACCGGAGCCACTGCCGCTATAGCACTTCCTCCGCAAATAGCAGTTCCCGAGCTGATAAGATAACCGGTTTTCTTGTCAACCCTCATCCGTCTGGCAATAAAGGTTCCCAAGAGTAATGTACCTACAACAGATATAATAGTAAATATCATCCCATCTTTTCCAGAAGCTATAGCCTGATGAAGATTCATGCCAAAACCCAGACCTACCACTGAAAACTGCAAAAGATACTTTGACGATTGTTTATTGAACTTAGGAAAAGCCTTACCACAGACCAATGCAAAAACCAAACCTGTCAATAAAGCTACAGGAGGAGTTACGAATGGTAAAAAACAAAAAACAAGCAGTGCTACATAGATAACCTTATTGTTATCCTTCAAAAACTTAACAAGTGCATCCATATTCTATAACTTAATTATTATGATGCAAAAGTACAGTATATAAACGAAAGGTGCCAATCGTTTTTTTTAATGCCTTATAACTTCTTATTATAATGAGCCGCAAATTGCATAAATACCTGAGACAGTCCACTCTCCTCTCCCTGCAAACGGGCAAAGGAGAATTCCCGTTGCATTTCCAGATAACGTATATCTATCACTTTAAATAGTCCTGCAGCCAGTTCACGAGCAATAGACCTTACGGAAACAATTCCCATACATTCCGAGTTCTCGAGAAACAACTTGATGCTCTCCGTACTGCCAAGATACATACGAACATTAAGATCTGATAATCTGATGTTATTAGCCAGCAAAGCCGTTTCTAACACATCCAGTGTGCCCGATCCTCTTTCCCTCAATACCAGAGGAATATTATAAAGATCGTATACAGATATCTCATCAAGCTTCGCCAACTTGCTGCGAGTGTGCACCACTGCAACCAATTCATCTTTCTGGAAAGTAGCATATTTCAGGTTGGGCAAACGGATAATTCCCTCCACCATACCTACATCTATACGATGCTCCAGCAACGCATTTTCCACATCACGAGAATTGCCATTGAGCAACGACAAGGATACATGAGGAAACTTTTCAATAAATCGAGCCAGGAACGGAGGCAATACATATTGCGATATCGTAGTGCTTGCCCCCAGACGGAGTTCTCCCGAGCATTCGTTATGCAGCAGATGCATTTCATAATCCAGCCGTTTGTAATCATCAAGAATCCGTTCACTATGCTCCATCAATAACTCACCAGCGGGAGTCAAGGATATTTTATTTCCTAACCGTTCAAAAAGACGGGTTTTATAAAGGCTCTCCAGTTCTTGTATATGCTTAGTTATGGCAGGCTGAGTAATAAACAGCTCTCGCGAAGCCTTAGTAAAACTAAGATTTCGCGCCACACACAGAAATACCTTTAG
Source organism: Bacteroides luti (assembly GCF_900128905.1). Classification (GTDB taxonomy): domain Bacteria; phylum Bacteroidota; class Bacteroidia; order Bacteroidales; family Bacteroidaceae; genus Bacteroides; species Bacteroides luti. The sequence goes on along the minus strand of NZ_FQTV01000012.1, from coordinate 30,139 downwards.
TCGGAAGTCGGACATAGAACCGGAACTATTTTCTAATTATTATTGCAACTCATCTCCACGAATACCCAAAGCCTGCATAACCGGATAAGCAAGCATTTCCCAGCGATAATTAATATCGTCTTCAGGTTCATTCATGCGGAATTGAATTATTTCCCTTTCTTTTACGTCTTTAAGAATATCATTTACCTTATCACCATATTCCTCATTAAAAGAAAGAACTATCATTCTTTTCACACCCTTAGCATCAGCAACAACTTTCATCGACTCTAAAAACAGATCTTCGCGAGAAGCCATATCTTCAGGTTGGAAAGTATTAAAGCAGAACTCGCCAAACTCATTACTGAAAGCCACACTGTTCAGTTCCTGTTCCAAATCGGATGGCTGAGCATGTACCAGCTGAGCCGAATTCTTATCGTATATAAAAAATATCTGAATTTCATTTTGTCCTTCAACAATACCTGCATCCAGAGCAAGATAAGTAAACAGATGAGAAAGATCCATTTCTTGCAGCTCTCTGTTCAGCATTCTTTCAAAATTCTTTTTAATATCTTCGGTTACGAAGTTTAGAAAGGATGCATCAATCAGCATCACTGTTTCAGCCATTTTTATTTCTTCTTCCATGGGTTTTTCTTTGTTTAATGGGATAAAGATACTATTAAATTATTAATTGAATATATCATTTCAGAAGTTATTTTGGGTGATTCCACTAAATGAACCCGGTATAAATTGCTTCCTATTCTTAGAATATGATTCTAATATCCACACTAAAAGAATGCAGAATAAAGACAGATTGTCACACTGAAACAAACTTAAAATGTCAAATTGTCTTCACTGTAAAGCAAATGTGTCTACAATATAAGTAAAAAGAATATTGGCAAATCTTTTGGTGCTTCTTAGGTGTTAGTTATTAAAAGCAGAAATTTCAATAGGAGACATAAATATATGAACTTCAACAATTTTACAATTAAATCACAGGAAGCGGTTCAGGAGGCCGTAAACCTGGCACAGAGTCGCGGTCAGCAAACAATTGAAACCGCACATGTGCTGCATGGAGTGATGAAGGTTGGCGAAAATGTAACCAATTTTATCTTCCAGAAACTGGGAATGAACGGGCAGCAGATAGCGCTCGTGCTCGACAAGCAGATCGATTCTTTCCCTAAGGTAACCGGTGGCGAACCATACCTGGGCAGGGAAACTAATGAGGTCTTCCAAAAAGCTACTCAGTATTCTAAAGAGATGGGCGACGAGTTTGTTTCTCTGGAACATCTGTTGCTGGCTCTACTTACGGTAAAAAGTACCGTTGCAAATATTTTGAAGGATGCCGGAATGAACGAAAAGGAACTTCGTGCAGCCATTAACGAATTGCGTAAAGGCGAAAAGGTTACCTCACAAACCAGCGAGGACACATATCAGTCATTAAACAAATATGCCATTAACCTTAACGAAGAAGCCCGTACAGGTAAGCTCGATCCTGTAATTGGTCGTGATGAAGAGATTCGTAGAGTACTGCAAATCCTTAGCCGGCGTACCAAGAACAACCCGATACTTATCGGCGAACCGGGTACCGGTAAAACAGCTATTGTTGAAGGCTTGGCGCATCGTATTCTTCGGGGCGACGTGCCCGAGAATCTGAAAGACAAACAGATTTATTCGCTAGACATGGGTGCCCTGGTGGCCGGAGCCAAGTATAAAGGAGAATTCGAGGAACGACTGAAATCGGTAATCAACGAAGTGATAAAATCCGACGGAAACATTATCCTTTTCATCGACGAGATTCACACGCTTGTGGGTGCCGGTAAGGGAGAAGGTGCAATGGATGCGGCAAACATACTAAAGCCTGCCCTAGCCCGTGGTGAGTTACGTTCTATCGGAGCCACGACTTACAATGAGTATCAGAAGTATTTCGAGAAAGATAAAGCGCTGGAGAGAAGATTCCAGGTAGTACAGGTAGATGAGCCCGATATTCTAAGCACCATTTCAATCCTTCGTGGACTGAAAGAGCGCTATGAGAATCACCATCACGTGCGTATTAAAGACGATGCTATCATAGCTGCCGTAGAACTTTCAAACCGCTACATCACCAACCGTTTCCTTCCGGACAAGGCCATCGACCTTATGGACGAAGCTGCTGCGAAGTTGCGTATGGAGGTAAACTCCGTGCCCGAGGAGCTTGATGAGATAAGCCGTAAAATCAAACAGCTGGAAATTGAGCGCGAAGCCATCAAACGTGAAAAGGACGAAGACAAACTTCAACTGCTCAACAAGGAGATTGCCGAACTCAAGGAACAGGAAAATTCATTCAAAGCCAAATGGCAAAGTGAAAAAACCCTGGTAGAGAAGATTCAGCAAGATAAGGTTGAGATAGAAAACCTGAAGTTCGAAGCCGAGAAAGCCGAGCGCGAAGGCGATTATGGCAAAGTAGCCGAGATAAGATACGGCAAGCTTCAGGCATTGAATACCGACATTGAGGCTACTCAAAAAGAGCTGCGTCAAATGCAAGGCGGCAGTGCCATGATAAAGGAAGAGGTAGAAGCCGAAGACATTGCCGATGTAGTATCACGCTGGACCGGTATTCCGGTTAAGAAGATGCTGAAGAGTGAATCAGAGAAACTGCTTCACCTGGAAGATGAGCTCCACAAGCGGGTAATTGGTCAGGACGAAGCCATCGAGGCAGTGGCCGATGCAGTGAGAAGAAGTCGCTCCGGGTTACAAGATCCAAGGCGCCCTATCGGAAGTTTCATCTTCCTGGGCACCACCGGTGTAGGTAAAACCGAGCTGGCAAAAGCCCTTGCCGAGTTCCTGTTCGACGACGAAACAATGATGACTCGTATAGATATGAGTGAGTATCAGGAGAAACATTCCGTATCCCGACTTGTTGGAGCGCCTCCGGGATACGTAGGTTACGATGAAGGCGGTCAGCTTACCGAAGCCATTCGCCACAAGCCATACTCAGTAGTGCTGTTCGATGAAATAGAGAAAGCACATCCGGATGTATTCAACATCCTGCTGCAGGTACTGGATGACGGCCGACTGACCGATAACAAAGGCAGGGTGGTAAACTTCAAGAATACCATCATCATTATGACCTCCAACATGGGAAGCTCGTACATACAAAGTCAGTTCGAGAATCTGAACAACGACAACAGAGAGCGCATCATCGAGGAAACTAAGAAGGAAGTAATGTCAATGCTGAAAAAGACCATCCGTCCGGAGTTCCTTAACCGTATAGACGAAACCATTATGTTCCTTCCACTCTCCGAGAGCGAGATCAGGCAGATCGTGGGTCTGCAGATAAAAGGCATCCAGAAGATGCTTGCCGGCAACGGAGTAACGCTCGAGTTAACCGATTCCGCAACAGACTTCATCGCAAGAGCCGGATACGATCCGGAGTTTGGTGCCCGTCCGGTGAAAAGAGCTATCCAGCGTTACCTGCTCAACGACTTGTCTAAGAAGTTACTTGCGCAGGAGGTTGAAAGAGAAAAACCAATTATAGTAGACACATTAGGTGATGGATTAGTTTTCAGGAATTAAGATTTGTTTCAGGATAACAATAAAAGCACAGCGAATATTTTTTTTATTTTGCTGTGCTTTTTGTTTTTGTTTAAATCAGGTGTTGGCACTTTACCAATTGAGGTTTCAATTCATGCACCCGTAAAGAGTACGACTATCAAGAGGAAGCGTTTGTTCTCCCTGCTCATTGTTTCAATCCACGCACCTGTATAAAGTGCGACTCTGGTATGGCTATGTACAGCTTTACTTTCTTGCAAGTTTCAATTCACACACCCGTAAAGGGTACGACTAATTAACTTTGTTGCAAAGCAATCAGTCATTTTGTTTCAATTCACGTACCAGCAAGGGGTACGACCAGTATCAGCAATAATCTGAGAAGCTTTAACTGCGTTTCAATTCACGCACCCGTAAAGGATGCGACTGAATTCGAACAACGTTGCCTCAAATGCAAACGCGTTTCAATCCACACACCCGTAAAGGGTGCGACTAAAGAGGGCTATCGCCTCCCCATTCCGACCAAGGTTTCAATTCACGCACTCACGAGGGGTGCGACAATCGCTAAAAGCAAGTAACCACTGGCGATCAGAGTTTCAATTCACACACCCATAAAGAATGCGACTAGGTATATGCTCACTGTCATAAGTAAGAGTAAAGTTTCAATCCACGCACCCGTATAAGGTGCGACACTATGACCCTGTGAATAACTCACGTGCTGTTTTGTTTCAATCCACGCACCCGTATAAGGTGCGACAATGAGCTTGTTCATAAAGTCGAACATCACTCTGCGTTTCAATCCACGCACCCGTACAAGGTGCGACTAAGTAACCGGCTTAATCTGCGGTTGCCAGGTGAGGTTTCAATCCACGCACCCGTACAAGGTGCGACTTTGGCGAACGTGAGGATTCATTCCAGCTCTGGATGTTTCAATCCACGCACCCGTACAAGGTGCGACTACTTATACATTTTATTACGCGCACCTTAATGGAGTTTCAATCCACGCACCCGTACAAGGTGCGACGCATGGACTTCTGCGATCTGTATAAGATCGGTCTTGTTTCAATCCACGCACCCGTACAAGGTGCGACGCATCTGCAGTGTGGATGCCATCCTGTGAACATGTTTCAATCCACGCACCCGTACAAGGTGCGACAATACCGGCTTTACGGGTGATTATACGAGTGCAGTTTCAATCCACGCACCCGTACAAGGTGCGACTTTTGTTGAAAATGTATAAGTTAAATCGTTGGTGTTTCAATCCACGCACCCGTACAAGGTGCGACTGTAACTTATGCCATCTTCTACTATTACGGAGTGTTTCAATCCACGCACCCGTACAAGGTGCGACTTAAGCTTTCCATACTCTGCCCCACGGCCATGTATTGTTTCAATCCACGCACCCGTACAAGGTGCGACATAACGCATCTAATACTACGGATGACGAAACACAGTTTCAATCCACGCACCCGTACAAGGTGCGACGGAAACGCTCTTCCTCAGTATTACGATATATACGTGTTTCAATCCACGCACCCGTACAAGGTGCGACCTATATAGGCATCCTTCCCATTAGTTCTAAATCCGGGTTTCAATCCACGCACCCGTACAAGGTGCGACTATTGAGGTGCACCTCAATAGCGTTTCATCCAAGTTTCAATCCACGCACCCGTACAAGGTGCGACGATAGTGTAAACGCTGGACTTAAAACTATTTATGTTTCAATCCACGCACCCGTACAAGGTGCGACTTAGCGTTTTCTTTTTTTTCTTTATCCATTTCAGCTAGTTTCAATCCACGCACCCGTACAAGGTGCGACATACCAACTATCATAGCAGTTTGCCAGGAGAAAATAGTTTCAATCCACGCACCCGTACAAGGTGCGACTGCTGCTATCTGTATGGGCGTAGCTTGCTTATTTGTTTCAATCCACGCACCCGTACAAGGTGCGACACACGCAATACATTGAGCTAAAAAGGTAGTAAATGTTTCAATCCACGCACCCGTACAAGGTGCGACTTTCCGTTTTTACTTCACTCAATTGCCAATACAGTTTCAATCCACGCACCCGTACAAGGTGCGACTTTCGCTACCGGGATAGATAATTCAGGCCTTAGAGTTTCAATCCACGCACCCGTACAAGGTGCGACCAGGAGTTAGGGTTGATGAAGTTTGGTTTATTGAGTTTCAATCCACGCACCCGTACAAGGTGCGACATAATATTGAATGCGTTTATGCTAAATTAATCATGTTTCAATCCACGCACCCGTACAAGGTGCGACAATCGTTCTGTGTCTCATTTCCTTTTCAGCTTTTGTTTCAATCCACGCACCCGTACAAGGTGCGACTGTTACGGCTGCCGCCATTTGGAACGGCAAAAAGTTTCAATCCACGCACCCGTACAAGGTGCGACGCTTTTGTGATCTTTACAAGATAGGTTTAGAATCAGGTTTCAATCCACGCACCCGTACAAGGTGCGACGAGGAGTTCCGTGAGACGCTGAACCGTATCGATAAGTTTCAATCCACGCACCCGTACAAGGTGCGACATTGCTTTTGGTGAAGATAACGCAAAAGTATTAAGTTTCAATCCACGCACCCGTACAAGGTGCGACGAATAGAAGAGTTTACCAAATTCGAAGCTAAGGTGTTTCAATCCACGCACCCGTACAAGGTGCGACGCTGTGTATAAGCACTTCTTGGCGTTGATTTTGGGTTTCAATCCACGCACCCGTACAAGGTGCGACGGACGGATGAAGAAAAGGCCGTATTCGATACTTTGTTTCAATCCACGCACCCGTACAAGGTGCGACCATCAGTTGCAACTTGCATAATAGTACTTGATAAGTTTCAATCCACGCACCCGTACAAGGTGCGACAAAGAAAGACTTTTCGGGATTACCAATGGTTTTATGTTTCAATCCACGCACCCGTACAAGGTGCGACTTCTGTAGGCGCCAATATCGTAACTGGGCTTAAGTTTCAATCCACGCACCCGTACAAGGTGCGACGAAAGCATCGACTAAACCAGGTTATACTTTTGCTGTTTCAATCCACGCACCCGTACAAGGTGCGACTTCGAGCGAAAGAAGTTACCTTGCTGTAACTCCATGTTTCAATCCACGCACCCGTACAAGGTGCGACAGATATAGGCTCATATAAACAAATCCGATAAAAGGTTTCAATCCACGCACCCGTACAAGGTGCGACACAATAGCTGGTACTGGATATTTTATAGTCAATTGGTTTCAATCCACGCACCCGTACAAGGTGCGACCATGATTTATGTAGTTTCTAAAGTTGGCATAAGAGTTTCAATCCACGCACCCGTACAAGGTGCGACTGCACAACATTTAACAAGCTAAAAACTAGCTTGTTAAACATACAATTATGCGAACAACATAAATAATCTATAATTAAACAACTAAAAAAATAACAATTTTAAGTTAAGGCATTCATTTTCAGCACATGCGATTATTCTACAAAAACGAAATCACTCTAGGTTCGCATATCATATTATTAATTCATCTTCCATATTAAATGAAGTAAGTTTTCCAATATATTCTATATGCTTTTCCCATTTATTTCCTAAAAAATAAAAACGAATGCTATCTTTCTCTTTATCTATAATCTTATCAAGCTTATGTTTTAGAACCGAAAACTGTGCAGGGTCGAGTAGACATTCAAAAACAGAATTTTGTACACGTTGTCCATAATTAACACACTGTTTTGCTACCTTTCTTAACCTTTTCTTGCCTTCTGGAGAATCAGTACCCACATCGTATGTTATTAAAACCATCATAACTATTTCATTACAAAGACCGGATAATTATCAATATCTCCACGAATATACCTTGCAAGAAGCATTGCTTGAATATATGGTAACAAACCAATATTTACTGTTTCACCTAAAAAAGGATGCTGTATACTTTCCTTTTTGCGTTTTTGCCACGTCAAAAGTATCTCTTTTTTTGTTTCATCCGTCATTATAATGCCTTTTTCACCTTGTTGAACAAATCCTTTTCCTGAAACTTGTCTTCTGTTAATTAGCGAAAGCACAAGCCTATCTGCAAGATATGGTCTGAACTCTTCCATAATATCTAGTGCCAGGCTTGCTCTTCCCGGTCTATCTGTATGCAAAAAACCTACATAAGGATCCAACCCTACTGATTCTAATGCTGATTGTACTTCATGGGCAAGAAGCATATATATAAATGATAATAATGCATTTACATTATCTTTTGGAGGACGACGGGTTCGTCCTCCAAAATAAAAACTAGAGTCACTGTTTTTTATCAATTGATTGAATACTCCGAAATATGAAGTTGCAGCTTCTCCTTCTATGCCTCTTAACTGATTTGAGTCTATAGCATTAAATGACTGTCTACTTTTTAAAAGTAAATTTTTAGAAGCAGCATCAAGAATATTTAATTCATCTCCATGATCACGAATCGATCTTTGTACAACGTTTCGACAATTTGCTATCTTACCAGCAATAAAAATGCGACTCAGATTCAAAGAAGCCTCTTTTTCATCTGCTATTCTATATTGTTGTCTTCTAAGAAGTACATTACCTTTTATTGGCCCAGATACTCTTCCTAAAAATTCACCATGCTCAGTAAGGAAACATAATCCAATATTTTTATCTGCACACATTTTCATAAGAGCAGGGCTTGCTCCTGTATATCCAAAACTCACAATTCCTTCGATGTTATAAATTGGAATTCGAAATTTTTCTGTTCCTTTCACCATCACAACTACATTATCGCCTTCTTTTGACAAGAAGGAATCGGGAGTTGTAACATATAAGGTATTTAATAGTTTCCGCATTATTATTCTAATATTTCTTTCAAATATGAATTCACACTTCTTTTTTTTGAGAAAGTCTCCGGCATACAAATATCATGTAATGAGCAAGCCTTACATTTCTTTTCGTAATGAGGTGGTGGCGTAATATTATTTTTGTATAATTCGTGCATTCTATCTGATAATCTGAAGGTTAACTCTCTTAATTCTTTGGTGAATTGCACCTCTGTTCTATGACGTATTTCACCATAATATAAATATCCTTTTTCAATAGAAATTGAATACATTTCTTCCAGACAAATTGCTTGTGCACATAACTGAACTTCATCAATAGAATCCATCTTTGGCTTTCCATGTTTATATTCAATTGGAACAGGTAACCAATATCCCGGATATTTTTTACATGTAATGCTATTAGTTTGTGTTTTAGATGGTAAAAGTTCAATCGCATCAGAAAAGCCATAAAGTCCCAATATCCGTGATGAAATAGAGACCGACCGTAAAATCACAGCACCTCTACTAAGGTTCATGTATAAAGGATCATCTACTTTTTCATGTAAGAATTGTCCTTCTATGGTTAATCTATTTTCTGCCCATTGTTGTTCCAAATGGATGAAGGCCCATTGTCTTTCGCAAAAGGCTATGTGCTGTATTCCTGAAAGCATCAATAGGTCTTCATCATCATATTCTATCATAAACAGATATTTATTACACCATTTCTATTAGTTCAACCCCTTCAGGTAATTTTGAACGATCAATTTTAACTGAATAATCGCTGAATGCACGCGATGATTTAGTTTTATCATTGCGTTCCACTTTTACTAAATCAAAAAGCTGATGAGCTGGAGCATTTCCTAGAGCTGTATTATGTTTAAACACAACTAGCTTTCTTGTACTCATCATTCCTCTGGCAGCAGAGTGATCTTGATCAAACATATTCTTTAACGCTTCCCAAAACAGATCCAAGTCATTTTCATTAAACCCTGTTTGATTTGCTAAGTGAGCAGAAATAAATCCATGAGTACAATATAAGCCATAAGGTACTGTACTTTTACGTCCCATAGTTCGGTTATCACCATTTTGAGCCTCGGCTTCCTTTTCGGTTGCAACAGCCATACGTGTAATGCTGTGTTCCAATGCAATAATTGGATCAATTGAGCGAGCAAAAGTAAATTGTATTGGGCCGCGTACTTGACCAGCATTTTCTCCGGTAGTCATAACAGCACCAAATGTTCTTACATCATAATAGTTTTCACACATCCACTTTCTTGCGCTTTCGGTTTTATCTCCTTTTTCCTTGCCTTTGTTTATTTCCTGCTCTGTAGCTTCTTTTATTAAGTTATTTAATATTGCTTTTTCTTTTATAAAAATATCATAAGGTTTTTTATTCTCATTTTTTATTTGAACATAATTGCGAACCTTTCTCTTTAAACAAACGTCTGTTACAAGCCCCATGCCTGTTTCTGCATCAACTCTTGGTAAATTACCTGCATCGGGATCTCCATTCGGATTCCCATCCTGTACATCAAATAGTAGTATAAAGTCGTAGCGATTTTTAATAATGTCTGACATAATATTGTTCCTTTCCATATTTAATAAATTAATTTTCTTTTTTACTGATAAACAAATCTTGCCTTTGGTGATAATATCCAATAGCAAAACGAGATTGATCGTCGAGAGAAAGATTAGTAGGCAAACCATCACTACTAATTCCCGCCATTATTCCCTGAATTATTTTTTCGTAATAGATTTTTTTACCTGAATTTAGTTTTTCCAGGTGATGATTACTCATATTAAGTAGTCTGCTAAAAACAGCCACCGGTGTACTTGATGCTGCACCATAGAAACGGTCTTTTATGGTTGTGTTAATACCAGGTTGTGCATCTTCCTGAATTTTTTCAAGGATAGCGAAAAGACGCCCACACAAATAGCCTTGATTCTTGTTTTCAATGTCTAGTGCCATAGTGATTTCTTTTTCATTTATATTCTTATTAAATCTTGTTTTTCTGTTAATATAAGCTTTTAATATAGCAGCTCGTATATAACCAACTTCCTGTTCAGCCCGTATTCTACAAATACACTGCTGTTGTAATGTAGATGGGTATGGGGTTCCATTTATAATACTTACCATAACTGAACTAACCAGATTAGGAGGCAAATTATCCATTTTAAATTGAGCAGCCACCTGCGTAAGCAAATTAAATAAAGAGAAGAATTCTCTCTCATCATTTTTATTTCTAATTATCATTAAGTCGTTGAAATGGGTAACTATATTGCCAGCTAAATCACTAACCTTTCCTACTTTCCAGAAACGAATGGAAATACGTGCTGCATTAGGAGCAAGTCCTAATATATAGAATCGTGTACTACCATCGAGATTTAATTTTCCTGTATATATAGATTCCATAAAAGACCTAATTTCCCGAATATTTTTATCAGGATCGTCTTTTGGTGGAGAAATAAAAAAAGCATTGAAATAATGCTCCATATCATTATCCTTCTCTGCCCAAAACAGAATCGTCATATCGTTAAGTCTCATTTTGTTTTGAGAATCTTTTCCTAAAAGCGTATTTAAAGCTGTTGTATAAGCATCTTCGGCCTCTAGTGAAACAGGCGCATTCATTCCTTGTTCCTTGTAATAGGAATCATATCCTGATTTTTTTTGAAAGCCAACAAGCTTAGCTCCACTTTTACCTCCGGGTATGGCGGTTGCTGTATGTAGTTTAGCTATTAAAGTATTTTCGCCTGTTATAAGACAAACTCCTTTTGAAACATTTTCCTCATCTTCTTTTATAGAATCTGTTACAAGTTTTTTAAGATCCTCATTTTCTGCTACAAGCTCTGTTTCCGAAATAATCCTGAAAGATATATTACATCCTGCTATTTTTATACAATCAGCAAAAAGTTCATGAGCCTTTACGAGCTCTAAAGAGTCAGGATTTTCATAAAACTTCAATATCGCTTTAAAACTTTTATTATCAGAAAACTTGTTCGAGATATTCTTTACTTCTTTAATAAAAGTTTCATTTTGCTTTTTTGCACTATCAATAGCCTTATCTGTTTCATCTTTTGATTGAGCTAAAACATAGCCGTAATGATCCCATAATACATTTGCTGTTTGCCAGCTGTTTGATCCAGGTCTACCTTTTGTTTTTAAAACCAGAAAACGTTTAGCTCTCTTATTTTCACCTTCACGAGTATCTTCTAAATTAATAAAATTGCCTTCTTCATCAATAACAATGATAAAAGGTATTTCCTTTCTCTCAAAGCCTAGAGGTGCTATATTGCTTTCTTCATCGGCAACTTTTCTTTGATAATATTCATATAAAGCTTGTAGAATCATTTGCGTACCTCCTCACTATCTATTGGTGGAACAGTTATAACACCATTCTGCATTTGTGCTCTGTAAAACATAGCCTGTGGATCTTTAACATTGGTAAAATCCATATCATAAAGCATAAATCCCATATCTCTTGATTCGTTAATAGGTTCTTTTAAAGACAAGCCTGTATCTACAAGTTTAAAGTTTGCAGAGAACTCTCTACAGCCCAAATAAGGTTGATTAAAACATTGCCCCTTCCTGGCTCTTCGCTCAAACATAGCATTGTATTTACCGGGATTTTCATCTTTCTTATAAAGTTCTTTTTCTTCTTTATCAGCCAACTCATCAGAAACAATTCTGGTTGTTTGAATTCTTTCGCTTGGACGGATAAATATCAGTTCTGCATAAATACGATATCTTACATCCTTAAGCAATAATCCTGCTCGCTGTTGCCTGTTGTCTTCAATAAAAAGATTAGATACACGTTCGCTCATAAGGGCTCCTACTTCATTTCTTCGTATTGAAATCCAGTTAATAGGATTAAGAACCTCTATTTTTGTAACCTGCCATTTAATTGCTGGTTTCCAAAATATTGCTTCAAAAATAGATCGTGCAGATGATGGCGTAATAACATCATAACTTACACGCTCAACTTTCATTTCCGGACGAGTGAAACAAGCAAAGTCTCCCCACACTTCTAAACAGAACTCTTTATTAGAATACTCCATATATTATATTTTAATAAGTTACTATACTATAAATATTTCATTTAACCAATGATTATCACGAACCAAGCCTACCTTTGTATTGTACAGATAAGGATCTGCCTGCACCCATATATCATGATACTTTTCTATGCGACCTTCTTTTGCTAATTGAATAAAATCTGCATCACGTACACTTACTGAATACTGCTGAAGTTTTCTCATCAGCCAAGGTTCCGGGCCTTTTCTTTTCAGCAAGTCAATTAGCTCAGTACTTTCATTATACCAAACAATAATACTTTTACCGTTATCGTCAATTAACCTGAAATTATTCGCTGCAGTTGCAAACTGGAACTTCATTTCACGTGCCCCGTCCCAAAGATTCTCTTTTATCTTAGCTTTATCAAAAGAGTTTATTTTGCTGTAAAACCTGATAAAATAATTTCTAAACGTGCTACTGCACAGATAATCATTTGATTGATTTGAATATAACAGATCAGTTAATGCATCTGCACCTTTCCTTATAAATCCCCGAGGTGCTCCTTTCTCAGAATAGAACACTTTTACCTTTCCGAGTTTGCCCTCTTTATTTAGTTTACCTTCTCTGTTACACCTACCTGCAGCCTGGGCTATTGAATCTAATCCTGCAAATACTCTGTAAACAACAGGAAAATCCATATCTACTCCAGCCTCTATAAGTTGGGTACTTACAACACGAACGCTCTCTGAACTGAGCAATTTCCTTTTAATTTCTTTAATTGTATTCATTATATGTGCAGAGCACATCATGCGTGACAGATGCAACGTATCAGTTGGCATGCTTTTATACAGTTCACTACATTCATTACGTGTATTTAAAATACATAGTACTTGATTGTAATTTAGTAGCTCCTGAGCTAAATCAGTATATGATATCTGTTCATTCTTCTCGGGCATTTCTATTGATACCCGTTTTAAACAAGTCTCAATTTCATCTGTATTTTTTATTATGTTAGTTACAGGTGCTTCTATCCCTTTGAAAGTAGATTCACCAGTTCCAATCTTTCCTGTAAGAACAGGAAGAGTAGCTGTCGTAAAAAGGACAGATACATTAAAAAGTTTATTGAGTTCATTTAAAACTGAAAGTATGGGTTTTAGAAACTCAGGAGGAAGCATTTGTGCTTCATCCAATATAATAATGCTGTTTGCTATGTTATGCAATTTTCTACAACTAGATGTTCTGTTTGAATATAACGATTCAAAAAATTGCACGTTAGTTGTCACAATAATTGGAGCATCCCAGTTTTCAATGGCTAGTTTATGTTCTTCAGAACATTTATCATTATCCAAATTACTATGATGTTCAATAACATTTTCTTCTCCAAATATATCTCGAAAAGTCTGAGCTGTTTGAACAATTATACTTGTATATGGAATAACTACAATAATTCGTTTTTTACTATTTTTGACTGCATGAGTAAGAGAAAATCCCATTGAAGATAATGTTTTACCACCACCTGTAGGAACATTGAGTGTAAAGAATCCATTTTCACTTTCACCTGAATTTATACACGCAGAATATATTTCGGATCTTAAAGTATTAACAAACGTATTTGAGGCACTTTCATTTAGACTTTCCATATAGGCATCAAACTTATTTTTCAAGTCTGGGATAGAAGAATAATGTCCTCGCTTATAAAAAGAGTCTGGATTCATAAATCTCTCAGTATCCAGGTAGTCTGAGTCAACTAAACATGAAAACATCATTCTAATCCATAAATGAATATTTTTCTCATTCAATTTTCCATCAAATGGTATTGGTAACTCTAGTGGTTGCTTATATTTATCTGGAAGAAATAATCTTATATCCTCTGATATTTTTTTTTGTAATCTAGATTGTAAATCGCCTGTAATACCTAATTCATTGTCCCAGTTTAATAAACCAGAATGATGGCCGGAAATAATATAAGCTAACGGTTGCCAGATTCGTGGAAAACATTCTTTCGCATAGATTGCTCCAGCCGATGAATGGTCGGTTTTATTCATCGTGCCTTCGTCGCCCAAATAGCCTGAATTAATCTTAATATATTTCTGAAAATAAGAATTATATTTCCCTATATCATGCCATATACCAATCTGATAGCCCCATAAATAACAATCAATTTCTTTACAGAATTGTTTAGCCATTTCTGCAGTACCTACTAAATGTTCTTCTAATTTTTGAATTTCAAATTCACCATTATCGTTTATTTTTATATGAGCAATAACAGGGTTTTCTTGTTCGATTTTGGTTGTATTTGTATTAATCATTATCTGATTTTTGTATGTAATTCATTATTAATTTAAGAGTTATACTAAAATACAACCTCAAATTAGCATTAGATTATTTCATACAAATATAATCAAATATAATTAATATAATAAAAATATATTAAGAAATATACTATTAATATCGATTATGCCAAAATGAATAAAATAATATCGTAAAGCATTGTTCAATATTCACTATTTACTCCAACCCACCCTTCCAACAAAAAAAGTCCATTCGCCAATAAAAAAAATCCATTCACCAACAATTGCAGAACCATTCACCAATAAACCATCATCCATTCGCCAACAAATTTTAAGGTAAATAATCCGTATAAAAAAGCGATTAAAAACAAGTCACTTTGTGGGCAGCAAAAACTAATTGAAAATCTTGTATATTGAGCATAACAATGTTAAAAATATATTGAATTTATGTTTCAGGAATGAATAATTATACTTACATTTGCACAAGTTAAATCGATT
Source organism: Bacteroides luti (assembly GCF_900128905.1). Taxonomy (GTDB): domain Bacteria; phylum Bacteroidota; class Bacteroidia; order Bacteroidales; family Bacteroidaceae; genus Bacteroides; species Bacteroides luti. The sequence continues at coordinate 15,035 of NZ_FQTV01000012.1, read as the reverse complement.
TACACTTTTAAACAAATATCAATTTATTAATAATAAAAATCAAATACTTAATGACTATAACAAATAGTGCTTATGAGCATAAGCTCAAAGGATGTGTTCGTATAACCAAAATAGCTGCTATGTATTTCCGAAACTGTTCACGTGCCAACATGGCAAAAAAAATGTTTATTACTGCAATAAAAGAAGATAAAAAACTGCATGCAGAACTTCTGGAAGCAGGGTTCTCATTTGATAACGATATTTTTATACCCAAACAGATTACAGTGATAGTCAATAATTGGGGATATCCGGATGATTTTCTGATTAATAGCTACAGAAACAAAAGAACTGTAGACAGAAAGAATTTTTAATGCTATATATGCCTTTTTCTTTTCTCTAAAAAACAAAACACCACAGGATTTATATGTAATATAAATCTAATTCTAATGTGTTTCTTTGGTGCGCTTTAATCGGCACCAAAGAAACATATTTGCTTTTATACCTCTCTACAAAACAGCCACTTACAAGCCTTGACCATCGGTACTTTTATCGGCATATTTATTTTTGCTAAATCAAGACATATACAAGCTGTTATTCACCAATAAAAAAAAGTAAAATAGTGACAAAATATGAATTTTATGCATAAAAGTGCATTTTTCGCTCAAAACGGTATCAGCTATTTGGAGGCTATTGAATCGGCTCTTACTTTTGCCCCACGAAAAACAAACAACAATGTTTTAACTATTACAAATTTTAATACCAAAATTACACTTATGAAAAATAACCATCTACCTTTCGAGGCTCTTACAAGTGGGTATGTGCTTATCCCTAAAAAGTTGCTTACGCATAATTTCAATAACAGAGACACTAACATGTCATACATGGAGGCTTTTCTTACTGTATTGGCTACTGTAAATTTTGCGGATAGAGAGGTTGCAATAAATGGAGATAAACTAATATGCAAACGTGGCCAATCACTCCTTTCGTATCCTTCGTGGGCAAAATTATTCAACTGGACTGTGGGGAAAACGCGTTGCTTCTTCAGGAAAATGGTCAGGGAAAATCTTATTGCTATTATCCCGGTTAAGTATGGGGTAAAAATTGTGCAGGTAATAAACTACGACGAGCTTACGGGCAAACGTAAAACCACCAAAAAGAAGGTAGAGGAAGAAGCGGGTAATCCTGAACTATCCAAAGCAGAAATAATTGCCAGGAAGGATCAGAAGTTCTATCTGTTCTGGAACAAGTTTCACCAGGCTACCGGATTGGAAGCTAATGATATCGGTCTGGCTATCCTTATATGGAAAAGGCTGACAAAAGAGGAAAAGGAACTGGCTATAACCAAAATTGAACCGTATTGCCGCAGGATAAACAACAAGCAGTTTTACAAAACAGCCGTGAATTACCTGAAAGCGAAATGTTTCTTTAACGAACGATTATAAATTTAGCGATGAAAACTGATATGAACAAGAATATATCATCTCCATTTGATTTTGATGCCGAAAGTGTAGTTTTAGGTAGCGCAATACTGGAAAAGAAAGCCATGCCCGAGGTGGCTCAGCATCTTCGGGCAGATATGTTTTATTATGATAATCACCGTATTATCTTCGCCGCCCTGATGCGCATGTACAACGGACGTAGAGATATAGACCTCATCACTGTTGCCGATGAGCTGCGCCGAAACAATGAGCTCGAGAAAGTAGAAGGTCCGTATTACATCACCAAATTATGCAGTCAGGTGGTCAGCACAGTTCACCTTAAGGAGCACTGCCTCATTGTGAAAGAACTGTATCTGCGCCGCGAAATAATAAAAGGACTCACTCAACTACTGGGCTCAGCTCAGGACATGTCGATGGATATTGCAGATGTGGTTTGCGAAATGCAAGAGTTGGCAACGCGGGTAGAGAAAGATGCGGTGAAGGCGGACAACCTGCGCAACATGGAGACACTTATGAACGACACGCTTACCCAGGCGAAGGGACGTATAGAAAATTCGGCAAACGGGGTAACGGGTACCGATACGGGGCTTACCGACCTGAACAAGATTACCGGCGGATGGCAACGTGGCGATTTGGTGGTTATTGCTGCACGTCCGGCCACAGGAAAAACCATGTTCTCACTATTCCTTGCACGAATAGCGGCAAAGACGGGCATCAATGCGGTGTTTTTCAGCATCGAGATGCAAGGGGAACGACTGGGTGACCGACTAATTCTGATGGAGAGCGATGTAAGCCCTTACCGATGGCGAACGGGAATGACGGACGATAAGGAATGGAACGAGGCTTTCAGTACAGCAGAATCACTGGCAGAACTACCTATCATTGTAGACGACAGTCCGTCTATGAGCATGGATTATATCCGCGCTCAATCTAGAATGCTAAAAAGCCGGGGTAAGTGCGACATCATCTTCATTGACTACCTACAGCTGAGTGATATGAAAGGAAGCGTTAAGGAGAACCGAAACCGAGAACAGGAAGTTGCCACTGCTGCCCGAAAGGCAAAGCTGCTGGCCAAAGAGATGGATTGTCCGGTGATTTTGCTGAGTCAGCTAAATCGCGAAGCAGAAAATCGTTACGGAGGAAAGCCACAACTGAGCGATCTACGCGAGAGTGGTGCCATAGAACAGGATGCCGACATTGTAGTGATGCTCTATCGTCCGGCTCTTTACAACATTCCTACCGACAAGGACAGCGGCTATCCCACCGAAGGACTTGGTGTGTTAAACATCGCCAAGCATCGTAACGGGGAAACGGGCAATGTATATTTCTCACACAACAAGAGTATGACGAAGATTGGCGATTACACACCGCCTATGGAGTGGTTGATGAAACAAGCAAAATAATTGTAATATTATTTATAAAATAGGATGTAATTTTTTTGCAAATAAAAAATAAATAGATATATTTGCATAACAAACGAAACAAAATACCATTAAAGGTGTTATAAATTCCCTATTATCCCTAACCAGTAATGAATAGAAGAGTGTTATCACTCTTCTATTTTTTTACATCAACCCTCCATTACCACCGAATATCACTTGCAATAATATATAATACATTTTTTATTTACCTTGTGTATATAAATGCAAACACAAATAAAACAAAGCAATATCACCAAGAGATAAATTTCTAAGGCTCACCCAAATAATCTACAATAGCCTTAACCTGGCGTGGCGTATAAATCCTGTTACGATGATTGTAATCCAAAGCGGAAAGCTCGGCTGTTAGCCCACTGTTGCCGGCTATCCACCGGGCAAGTGTGCGCAAGGCTCCGGGAATGGTCATGTACGGATTGTAAAGGCAAGCCAGTTCCACCTTGGTATATGCCCGGATTTTAAATTCTTCTGCTGTTTTTATCATAGTCTTTCTTGTTTTACTTCCTGTAAATTTACCAATTTTTGCCCGTTTAAACAAGTTTTTAAGGCAATAAAACACCTGCTAATTGTAATCAATTCACACCAATTATACCTAATACGCTCTACTGTTTCCGCTCCCCCTCCATACCCTATCTTTGTAATGTTAACAAGAAAGGATAAGAGCTCTTTACCACAGTATTAATCAACTAAAAATGTAAAGAAAATGAGTGTAAAGTATTCAGTAGTTATGAGAAAGAACCCGTCTAAAATTTCGGAACCGGGAAAGTATTACGCACACGCACAGGCGTATGGTGAAATGGATTTTGATTCGCTTTGCGAAGAGGTAAACGGACGATGTACCGTAACCCGTGCCGATGTGGCAGCATCAGTGGAAGCAATTCTGGAATCGATGAAAAAGGCATTGGCCGAGGGTAGAATTGTTCGCCTGGGTAACTTCGGTAGCTTCCAGATTGGGGTGAGAAGTAATGGTGCCACTACCGAAGATGAGTTTGCATCTTCCATGATTCGCGGAACCAGAATCAGTTTCCGTCCCGGTAAGTTGCTCACCAATATGCAAAAAACGCTTGCATATACGCAGGTAGCCAAGCTTCCGGTAAAGGTTACCAACGGCGGTAACGAGGTGGGATAGTCAGGTACACTGGTGCTCGTTAAGTCCGCATTGATAAAGAACATCCGGTAAATTCCGGGACTCTTCCTAAAAGCGGGGCAAATAAAAAAGCAGCAAATCGGTAAACCAGGGAGGCTATAGAATCTTGCTACCATCCATTGCAAAGCAAATAAGCACAGTAAATAGGTGAAGCAAAAAGGTTGTATACCTTGTAGCTGCTTTTGTAACGCACAATAAGCACAGCAAACAAGCAAACCGGAGAGGTTTCTCTCGTACAAGAGAGAGCCTCTCCTACCTCAAATCATTTATTAATCAACAAAAACAAGAAAAATGAAAATTTTAGATGGCATAATAAACATTCTGCAAATGGTACTTCCTTTTCTGAAAAAGAAGGATGCTAAGCAGGTGCAGGATTTCACCGAACTGGTAAAGAGTCAGTTCGACTACCTGATGGAGCAGGTAACCCGTTTTGAGAAGGATTACTTCGAGCTTTCCGAGAAAGTGAGGCAAATGTATCAGGAGATGATTACGTTGAACGCGCAACTAAACACCGCTCTTAAAGGCCAATGTTTGGTAACCAGCTGCAAGGACAGGCAATAGTTACGGCACTAAAAACAAAATTACGGCATTCGGGAATCTGAATGCCGTTGTTTATAGGGTTCCCAAATCAAGATTACGGCATTTGGGAAATTATTCACGGGAACGAAATAGAAATTACGGCATTTAAGTTTCTAGAAAGACTCGTTTATGGGATTCCAAAAACAAGATTACGGCATTGGTAAATTATTTACGGGAATGAAATACAAATTACGGCATTTGAGGATTCAGAAAGCCCTGTTTATGGGATTCCAAAAACAAGATTACGGCATTGGTAAATTATTTACGGGAATGAAATACAAATTACGGCATTTGAGGATTCAGAAAGCCCTGTTTATGGGATTCCAAAAACAAGATTACGGCATTGGTAAATTATTTACGGGAATGAAATACAAATTACGGCATTTTAAATAAAATTACGGCAAAACAACATGAGAGAAATAAATTTAATTGTAATTCACTGCTCGGCAACGAGAATTGATAGAGATATTACGGCACAAGACATTAACGCGGCACACAAAGTAAGAGGGTTCAGTTCGTGGGGTTATCACTACTACATTCGTAAAAACGGCAAAGTGGAACCAATGCGGAGCCACGATGAAGTTGGAGCACACGCTCGAGGATACAATGCAAAATCTCTGGGCATCTGCTACGAAGGCGGACTGGACTCCAACGGCAAACCGGCTGATACCCGCACACTCTCTCAGCAGATTGCACTGCACGCCCTCGTCAGCAAGTTACTCAAGGAGTTTCCCGGCAGCAAGGTTGTAGGCCATCGGGATTTGAGTCCGGACAAAAACTATAACGGTATTATTGATCCTTGGGAGAGGGTGAAGGAATGTCCCAATTTTAATACAGCCGATGAAGTTTGGAAATAAAAAGAATATTTCAGAGAGGGTGGAATCACATTATGATATGTGATACACCCTCTTGCTTTTATACAATAACACAATACTATACCATAAAATATAAGTTCTTAATATCCATATTTCTTAAATATTTCTCTAGCTATGCGAACTGCCTCGGCTTCATCGTTATCGATATAGTTTTCAGCAGACTCACAATCGTCTTCTTCATCACTGTCATCATCTTCATCATCTTCATAGTATTCATCATCAAAGTCTGTATTTATATCATCTGCATCACCATGCATTCTATAAACAACATCTCCCATAGTCACAGCAGCATTCATATCATTTAATATCCTCAAAACGTCATCTTTTGGAAGCCATTCTCCTTCAAATTCATAAAGATATTCTTCTAATTCTTCATCCCAACGTTTGGGAAACTGACTTAAATCATATTTCATAATCATTTTTTTTAGTTATACAATCTATTATTTGAATTTAATACAAAGTTTTCGAACTCTATTCCTTCTAAAATGCGGGTAGAAGCGTTCACACGGAGAAATGGTTTGTTTTTAAAATAGAGAATCTGTCCTTCCCATTTCGGAACTACAACATCTAATATTCGATGCTCTTTAATAGTAATGAAATTGAGCCTTATTTTAGCAGCAAACTCGGCATTAATCATTTGTCCTATCCTATTTATAAAATCATCAATAAACTGTTTTTCCTTACCATTCCAATATATGTTTATATCTTTTAGAACATTATCCGTCAGATCTCCATCGTCTGTCATTCCAATCACAAGATGAAAGTCTTTATCATTCTTTGCGTTTGCCGCTCCTACTATTGTTTGAAATAGCTCGTCCATTTGTTTATCACGCAATTCTTTATTAAAACCTTGTAGATTATATCCAGCTGGATGTGCCAATGAACTTTTCCTTTCCAGAACATAACTTTCATCATCAAAAATGTATGAGAAAAGTCCACATACTTCATTCAAGCGATGCTTCATTTCTTCATACTTATTGTCCTTGCAAAGAGATAATAATTCTTCGGTAGTTTCAGGAGTAAGTCCCCCTATTCTATTCAATTCTAATAACCGCTGAATATAAAAGTAAACATCATCTGGCTTATCATTTTTTCGTAAACAGTATAATATTTTCGTACCATCGTATTGCCAAAACAAAGTATTTGATCTATCCAGATATACAGTTGTATCATCTTCTTTTAATACCCCTGGAAGTTCCATTCCCACAGAAGGTAACCCATCTTCATCACTTATCCTTTCATTAAAACGAAACCCTGATAATTTACTCAACGGAATGATTGATTCAAAGATTCTGCCATTTGCTTTTACTACATCAACTTTTAGATTCCCGTTATTTTTTTCTTTAAGAACTAATTGAATACGTTCCATATTATTCGAGTTTAAAGATCTTCCATTTTTAAATGCGAAAAAGATCAAATTAATATAATTTATAGACTTCTTGCTTTATAGATCCGGGCCCTTAATCTAAGAAAACAAAAAAGCTGTGATTAAGAACTTCATTGTTTCTTAATCACAGCTACAAAAATAGAATGCTTTTTTTCGATAAATATGATCGATTTTTCGATTTATTATTTTCGATTTTTCGATTTATTTTCATCTCGTATATATGCCCCTAATCGACTTGTAATAGAGTCTATTTCTTTAGTTCTTTTAGTCGGTTTTACATATTTTCCACCTGTCAAATATTGATCTAAATTTTTATATTCTTTTTCCTCTTCACGTTTCCTCAAATCATCAATACCCATATTAAGAATATCTGAATAATTTGGAAATCTTTTTTCATCATTTAGAGAACTAAAATTAGAATAATTCCTATTTAAAAGATTAAAGTACAAAAAGATCCTATACGGTAAACCATTTTGACCATTAGAACCACAGGTACCAATATATTTATCATATTTTAAAGAATTAATTATATCTAAATCATATAGGTTAGTAAGAAAATAATGAATCAAACGAGTGTTTATAGGAAGTTTTTTTGTTTTTTTACAGTTTTCTTTTATCGCATCTGCTATTATATTCCAAATAGAATCAGAATCAGCATCACTATCCCCTTCCCAAATTTCACCTTTCAGTCCTTCTAAAAAATCATCAATCTCAGCTCGTTCAGCTATTTGAGAATTTTTAGGCAATTCATTATTTGACACAGTCTCCATTAAAGATTTATCTGGTGATTCATTCTCATCCTCCTTTTTATTCTCGTTCTTGACTGCTTCTTCTATTTCATCTTTTTTCCTATGATATTCTATTTCTTTTTTTAATTTATCTATGTCACAAAATGTAGAAATCCCTATATATTTTAAAACATTAAGGTCAAAAACATAGTCACCCATTCCTTCTGAATAACAATATTTATTTAATACTGGGAATAATGAAGGTTCTATTAAGTCTTTGTACTTTGCATCTAATTCAGCACTATGAAGGTTGCACAATAATTCGATTAACTTAATGTATGCATTATTACTTTTTTTATAAAAATCGTTCCTTTTAATTGGTGGTGCTAATGAATATTTTACCAATTGTAAAACATAGTAATGTAAAGCATAATTAATATCAATATTTTGCAATAATTCTTTTGTATCTTTTGTCTGAAACGCATCCTCTAAAATACTAAATTCAGCATAAATCATCTTCAAAGAATATAACCTCGAATCAAAACCGGTTATATTACAATTATCATCTATTTCTATAGTTCCTTTCCATAGAGAGTTATTACTAAGCCCTTGTTCCTTTATATAGCCATTTTTTTGATTATACATAAAATAGTCATAATACCAGCTCTTAAACTTAGAAAAGAACAAATGACAATCGTCAAACATACTCTTATTATCTTTGTAATTTATAGCAAGATCTACAATTTCACGAGATATGTTGTGACAATCACTTATTTCACTATTCCAATCAAGTCTGTCAAATTCATTTGAGGGCTTTTCAAAGTGCTTTTCACGCTTCTCATTTAAAGAAACTAATTTTATTTTATATGATTCCATCTTATTTCAATTGATTGGCTACAAACTTATAAATATATATAAAAATATGTTACAAATTTTCTAGCTTTTTATTCAAAAAATGATTTGGAATCAGAATAAACAACATTAGTCAATATAAAAACCAGCAGAGCTTCTCTTCTTATCTTGAAGAGAAGCTCTGCTAATATAATGTACATTATTCAGATATTTAACATGAAAGTTTTAATGCGGCATCTTCTATTTCATTGGCTATAACATCTAGTGCATTTTTTAATTACTAAAAAATCCTTCAAAAGATAGATCTTCGTCAAGTTCTGGCCAGTGAAGGCCATATTTGCCAACTTCAAACATCTGTCTTTGTGCGGGAGTGGCTTTCTTCAACAAACGAAAAGAAGCAATATCTAAGCTTCTTACCTGCCCTTGTTTTGTTTGGATATAGACTTTTTCATCATCAACCCACGCTTTTACAACATCTATTTTCATAAGCTTTATATTTTCAGTATAGATCTGTGATTCTATTTTTACAATTATACGAAACAGTTGTATATTATACAAACAGAATATGTTTTATTTTCATAAAATAGTCCTCCATTATTGTTTTGTTCATAAAACAATAACAAGCTGTTTTTATTCTGTCCATAAAACAAAATAGAAGTCCTCCCTATATGGAAATGGCTGTTAAACTTGTAAAAACAGAAGGCTCTGTTAGTTCTTTACCGAAGTAGTAGACCGGTAAAGGCATCTTTTGTTATAGTCTATTATATACTTGTTTTTAGACAGGAAGTCGGACCCGAGAATTCCTATGATGTCATAACCGGAAAGTCGGCAGTTTTCTCTTAAGGACTGAATATCGAGCATAACAAACTCGTGTAAAACCCCATTTATAGGGAGCCCCATGATGTAGGATATATTACTGCTGGTTTTTTCCGAGAAGGATTGCAATCTCATAAAATCGGTTTTGCGGATATACTCTATCAGGTCCTCATGATCGTTAATCCATCCCGAATCGATAATTGAAACCGTGGCACCTGTGTCTATAATGAAATATTTTTTGCCGTAAAATCCTAAATACAGTTTTACAATGGGAATTGAGTTTTTGGAACTGGAACGGGCAAATTTTATTGTGTCGTAATTATAAGTTCTTATTGAATCTTCCAGTTTCGCATTTCTTTTTAAGGGGATGGTAGCAGTATTGCTACAGCCTTTTGAATAGATAAGAATCAAAAGGCCGAAAACGATTAAAAGAAAAAATGATAAATTCTTTTTCATTGTATATCAATAAGTTTCTTTATTACTTATTTAAAACAATACTTAATGAAAGTTAGTTTATAAAGAAGCGAAAAAACAAAAAAAAGTATGCCTGTTTTCGTATCTCAGGATTACAATGAACTCCGGAATACGAAAAAGGCATACTGATCTACGTACCTAACCTAAAAATATAAGGGGGGCTTATTTCCCTAGCATCTTATCTTTTAACAGAAGCATGTAGTATCCGCCAACAACGGAACGTGCCTGGAAACCTCTCTGGCGACCGACGAGAGTTATTAATATTTTCTTCATTATATATCTTGGTATCTGTTATACTGTTTCTGTTATTTTTGAAGAGGTAAAGCTCTCATTTCGCATGCAGGCTTAACATCATCATTACTGTTATTGGACAGAGTTGCAGCAAATACTGCTATGTTTTCATCATCAGGAAGTTCCAGTTCTTTGGCTCCTTGTGGTAAGGAAATGCAGAACTTAAACATATAGGTAAATGTATAAGCTTCGTTTCCTTTGCGGGTATGACGGTGAGAACCTACATAAGCCAGGGTAGCATCTTTTACATATCCTTCGCTGAAACCTGTTTGTCCCCATTGTCCGAAGAATCCTGAATAGTATGGCACCTGGAAGGTGTACTGTTTTCCATCTACATTGAAGGTTGCTTTACGGTCTTTATCAACAGATGATGCAAGTATATAGAGCTTGGTGCACTGATTATTCTCCGGCAAACGGACAATGTTCTTTTTGCACTTAACTACGTTGTTTACATCAACAGCTGCAATATTGAAGGTTATTCCATCACTTACTACTGATTTACCGATAAGGTCTGCCGAATATGAATTTCCTTCCTTGTCAAATCGTCCTGTATTACGGAATGCATCGGGCGTAAAGGCTTGGTCATTGTAATCAAGCGCAACAGGGATATTGAGCGACTGAGGTAATTCGATAGCTCCTTTTTTCAGTTTTACACCGAATGTTTTAGGTTTGTAGGCTGTGGTGCTGAATATGAGTTTGTTTCCTTTTATGGTTGCTTCGCCAATGGCTTCTTCAATACCATTCAGTTCCTGAGCCGACTCGATAGCTGTTGGGAATTCAATCTCCACATTATTGGCTGCCTGACCGTTTAACTCGTATAAACGAACAACATACGACTGGCCATCTTCTGATCTTTTCAACGCTTTTACAGCAACCTGAGGGGTACTTGTTTTTACGAACGAGAACTCTGAACCCAGTTTACCGGCATGCTTAGGTGAGATGAACGAAATCATTGGATTATTCAATGCATCGGCTTTCCATGCAGTTTTCTCTTTCTGATCGGCAGATGCCACGTGGCCTACTATGGAATATGTAAATACATGATGACCTAAGTCCTGCTTATCCTGATAAGTATATGACTTGTCTGTTTTAGGTGTATGCAGCAAAGTAAGACGCAAGGTGTTGTCATTTGGTTTATCCCAGCCATACTTGCAGTTATTCAGAATAGAAACGCCGTAGCTTCCGTCCTTGTCGGTTAAATCGGCCCATTGCTGTGCACATACTTCATAAGCAGTATCGGTATTGTTACCTCTTTCAACAGAGCCTAGTCCTAAATCGTACGTAGCTTTTGAGTTGGAAAGGTTGAGTGGGAATTCAGCTTTGAGCAGTGCATTCTGTGATGCCCAGTCAACATCGTTTATGATATCGATACGATCGTCAGCAGCTCCTTCAGTTAAACGGATGTGTTGCACGAAAGTAGAATTGGCATGCTTTCTTTCTACCTTTAATGTGGCACAAAGCGGACCGTTTTCTTCTACTGAAATACGTACATTTTCGTTCACTGAAACAGGTGTTCCATCGACTGCTTTCTTCATTACTTCCCATGCCGGCCATTCGAACGATTCATTTGAAGGGAAAAAGGCCAGACGAATGGCTGCTCCATTTTTAATCAATTCGCGGTTAACTCGTTTGTCTACAATAGAGGAGATATCTCCATCGGCATTCAGCGTAATTTTATATACGCTATTCTCAAGTATATTTGCTGTAACCTTCAGACTGCTTTTACCTGCATTTGCTTTACCGAAGCGAACATCGTAAACAGAATAGCTTACCGGAGCAGCATCTGCAGCAAATGTAATGGCAGCTACACCGTTGGCATAAGATACCAGCTGAGCCGGCATTTCCTTACCTTTATTGTTGAACACTCTTACACCGGATGGCTTACTTGCTACCGGAATATTTGCCGTAACAACATCTTTATGTGCTGACGATAAGGAATTATACACCACTACCGCTGTACCTTTAACTTTTGTGTCGAGCGCTTGTGAAACAGATCCTGTAGCGGTTTTAATTATATCAGCAAAACGACTTTGAGCAATTAGCTCGTCATTCCATGAAAAAGTATATGCTTTAGGGATACTTGTTCCTGTTAAATCGTCATGGAACTGATGCCAGATAAATCGTTTCCACGATTCGTCGAGCGTAGCTGCAGGATATGCAACACCACCCAGAAAGTCTGCCATAACAGATGATCTCTCTGCTGCATCGCCCAACTGCTCATTACGGCGGTTAAAACGTTTCATTGCAGCTTGTGATGTGTAGCATCCCGTACCATGAACATCCATTAGCAATTCTCCTTTATAGACAGGCAGTTCAGGATGCTTATCGAAAGGAAGGTAATCTTCGAACAACTGGTAAGAACGTGAGCTAATGATCTTTACAGGACCATTGCTTTTCATTCCTTTTTCCAGTGAAGCTACTGAAGAGATGGTTGGTGAACCTCCCATATCGCCGGTTCCGTAATATCTGTATGCTGTATTGTTCACACTACTCTTGGCTAAATCAATAAGCTCTTTGTTGTTGCTGATGTCTTCATTCTGCCATCTTGAAGTGTAATTCATTGCATTGAGTGCAGCCATGATGCGCGATCCGTCTACTCCCTGCCACAAACCGAAATTGAAAGGGTATTTAGCATCTCCATGAAATGGTTTATGTCTCCATTGCAGTTTCTGTGTAGAGAATCCTATTAATCCGGCATGAGCAGCAATTGTAGGAAGGGCATATCCGAATCCGAAACAGTCCGGCAGGAATATATCTTTTGATTTTACACCAAATTCATTTTTATAAAAGTCCTGTCCTAACAGAATATTACGGAAAAACGATTCGGGTGAAGGCATGTTAGGATCGGTAGCATCCCAGCTACTTCCTGCAATATTCCACCTGCCCTGAGCAATGGATTTCTTTATTTTTTCATACTCAAGCGGATAGTATTCCTTCATCCACTGATATTTAACTCCACCTTCGAAGTTAAACACATAATCGGGATAATTGTCGAGCAGCCAAAGGTTCTGAACCAATGTGTTATAAACATACTCGTTGATAGATGTTTGCACTGTCCAGTTCCATTGGGAATCGAAATGGGCATTCGATACAACGTAAGCTTTGTATTCCTGCTGAGCATGGACAGATCCCAGACTCATGGCTACAAATGCGGTTAATAATAGTTTTTTCATATAATTAATTAAATTGGTTATTTCTTTTCATTAACTGAAAACGAATAAGGAAAATCTTCCTTCTGAGTACCGCGTTGCTTATTGGGTGTTTCACTCATACGGATATTGATCTCTCCTCCGTTTTGTAAATCGGCATGCTTCAGGTAATTCTTTGTATAGGTTTTACCATTGAGCGTCATTGTTTCGATATAACGGTTCTTATCACTGTTTTCCGGAGCATTGATAACAAGCTTGTTTCCATTATCAAACTTAACGGTTGCTTTCTTGAATAACGGTGCACCTAATACATACTCGTCTGTTCCGGGGCATACAGGATAGAATCCCAAAGAAGAGAAGACATACCAGGCAGAGGTTTGTCCGTTGTCCTCGTCACCACAATAGCCATCCGAATTGCAGGTGTACATGCGGTTCATCACTTCGCGCAACCAGTATTGTGCTTTCCATGGCTGACCGGCATAGCTGTACATGTAGATCATGTGCTGAATGGGTTGATTACCGTGAGCGTAATTACCCATATTCATAATCTGCATTTCACGGATTTCATGAATTACCTGACCGTAGTAGCTTGCATCGAACACTGGTGGTACAGCAAACACAGAATCGAGCATATTCACAAAGACATCCTTACCACCCATCAGGTCTATCAGGCCTTGTGGGTCATGGAATACCGACCAGGTGTAATGCCAGCTGTTTCCTTCGGTGAAAGCATCTCCCCACTTCAGCGGAGAGAAAGGAGCCATAAACTTACCATCGGCATTCTTGCCGCGCATCAGTTTGGTTTCTTTGTCGAAAAGGTTTTTATAATTCATGGCACGTTTGGCAAACAAGTCTATTTCCTTCTTTGGACGTTTCAGTTCTTTGGCAAGTTTATAGATACACCAGTCGTCATAAGCATACTCCAGCGTACGTGCTGCATTCTCTTTGATCTTTACATCGTAAGGAACATAGCCCAGTTTGTTGTAATACTCATATCCCAAACGACCGGTTGAAGATACTGTTGGATGAACATTCTCTGTTCCATGAATAAGTCCTTTGTACAGGGTTTCAAGATCGGCTACCTTAACGCCTTTCATATAAGCGTCTACCAAGATGGAAGCTGAGTTGTTTCCCACCATACATCCACGATGACCGGGGCTGGCCCATTCGGGGAAGAATCCGCTTTCTTTGTACACATTGATAAGTCCTTCCTGAATTTCCTTATTTGTTGATGGATACATTAAATTAAGGAATGGGAACAGGCAACGGAAAGTATCCCAGAAACCGGAATCAGTATACAGATATCCGGGAAGCACCTGACCATTAAACGGACTGTAATGTACTATTTTTCCGGTTGCATCCAGCTCATAAAACTTACGAGGGAAAAGCAAAGAGCGGTACATGCAGGAATAGAACGTGCGGTATTGGTCGAGTGAGCCACCTTCTACTTCTATTTTGCTCAGCACTTTATTCCATGCGGCTTTGCCTTTGGCAGCAACCTGATCAAAGTTGTCATTACCCAGTTCCTTTAAATTAAGCGAAGCTTGCTCGAAGCTGATAAAGGAAGAGGCTACTTTGGCGTGAACAAGTTCACCTTTGGTGGTTTTAAATCCGATGACAGCTCCTACATGGTCGGCAGTTTGCTCCTGGGCTGTTTTTAAAGCACCATCGGCAAAAGTGTATTTGTAAGTAAACGGTTTATCGAACGTAATGACAAAGTAGTTCTTAAAGTTATCGGGCACTCCCCCACTGTTCTTGGTTGTATAACCGATAATCTTATTCTCTCCGGGGATAATCCGGATGTACGAGCCTTTATCGAAAGCATCGATCACCACAAAAGAACTGTCGTTCTGAGGAAAGGTGAAACGGAACATTGCTGCGCG
>NZ_FQTV01000010.1 GCF_900128905.1 Bacteroides luti | reverse complement strand
ATTTAATTGTTTAAGACTGATACCTCAAATATATTAATGCTCTTGGCTTATGCTTTGTTTTTCTGCATATTAATTACAAACATAGGGACTCCCACCAATCATAAAGCCTATAAACAAAGACTTTTAAGCAAAATTAGTAGCAGGTGGGAGATGTTTTTTGAAAAAAACTAATTTATTGTTTTAATATTGATCTTCTGTAATGAAGCGGAGATACACCCGTATGTTTTTTGAAGTATTTTCCAAAAAAAGATTGGTTGGGGAAATTCAATTCCTGAGATATTTCCTGAATTGTGCACGAAGACCTAAGCATTAGTTTACTTTCTAAAACGACGCAATAATCTATACACTCTTTGGCCGGCTTACCAATAGCTTGTTTTACTAAAGAGGATAAGTATTTTGGAGATACACAAAGCTTATTGGCGTAAAAAGAAACATCTTTGGATTCTTTCAAATACTCTGAAACCAATAAAAAAAACTGCCTTACCATTTCTTCTTTTCGAGAAATGGGAACAGTATTATTCATATATTTACTAGCATGTCCATGAATCTTTATAAGCAAAGCACATAACAGATGCTTCAGCATCTCTGTTCTATGATCATTCTCAACATCTTCTACAACATTCCACATAAGCTGAAAAAAACGCATAGCTTCTTCCATCTCTTCATCAGTCAACATAATAGAAGGAAAATCAGGCTTCAACAGAAAAACAGGCGGATATTTTCGCAAGTAGTTCAATAATTCTTCCGTAATATTTTTTGAAACAGAAAAAAAAGCAACTCGAAAATCATCACTCATTTCACGATGAAATACTATAGAATTTAATGAAATTAAAACTATTTCATTTTTAGATACAACGCGTTTCTCAAGATTAATTTCTATTTCAGCAGATCCTTCAAGACAAAAAATTATATATGATTTTTCAGCATGTATAGGGTATTCTAAAACATGAGATCTATTGATATCAGAATACATGATAAAATCGTCCTCTATTGAAACCAAATTCTTACTAAATAAAAAAGATGATTTATTCATGATTTTATTTATTATTAATTCTTTTTAGACCACAAAAATAGTATATATTTGTTAATACAACAATAACATAATGAAATATAGACCAATTATAATGAATTTTAGGACTTTCTGGCTTATTCGATTATTATGAACTTTGCAAAGATTAATTTAGGTAAAAAGTATATTAACTAATTATGTTTATCTTATGATTAAGAACATTAGTAGATTGTTTGTTACTCCACTCTCAATAGTTGGAGTTTTATTAGTATGTCTATCCCTTAGCTCATGTAAAAAGAGTGGAAATATGGCGGGAAAAGATATGGTTCAGGAATACGCAGTTACAGTATTGAAAACATCTGATGTGGAACTAAAAAGTTCATATCCTGCTACAATAAAAGGAAAGCAGGATATTGAAATTCGTCCTCAGGTTTCAGGAACGATAACTAAATTATGTGTAGATGAAGGTTCTGTTGTTCATAAAGGCCAGACTCTTTTTATTATTGATCCTGTTCAATATCAGGAAGCTGTTAATGTTGCTATGGCGTCTGTCAATGTTGCTAAAGCAAACGTAGCAACCGCTAAGCTAACAGCCGAAAATAAAAGAGAGCTTGCAAAGAATAATATAATAGGTTCTTATGATCTGCAGACTGCAGAAAACGCTCTTTTATCAAGTAAAGCTGCATTAGCACAAGCTAACGCACAGCTTATTTCTGCTAAAAAGAACTTATCATTTACAAGAGTTACAAGTCCATCAAATGGAGTTGTAGGAAGCATACCTTTCCGTGTAGGAAGTTTAGCTAGCCCAAGCACAGTTACACCACTTACTACAGTTTCTGATATTTCAGATATGTATGCTTATTTTTCAATGACCGAAAGACAACTTTTAAGTCTTACCAACGAAGGTAATTCACAAAAAGATATACTTAAGAAAATGTCTAATGTTGAATTGCAAATGATAGATGGAAGTATCTATGGTGAAACCGGCAAAGTAGAAACTATGAGTGGAGTTATTGATCAAAGTACAGGTTCTGTAAATGTACGTGCTAAATTCCCTAATAAAAACCGCACTTTAAGAAGTGGAGGTACAGGGTCTGTATTGATCCCTTATAAAATGAATAACTGTATTGTTATTCCTCAGAAAGCAACTTATGAGATACAAGATAAAAAGTATGCATATGTAGTTGATAGCAAATCAACAGTAAAAAGTACTCCTATTGAAATATTCTCTTTAGATGATGGTCAGAATTATATTGTAACATCTGGCCTGAAAGCTGGTGATAAAATTGTTACCGAAGGTGTAGGCACACTTAAAGATGGCATGCAAATTAAGGAAATAACTCCGGAACAAGCTGCTGCCAAACAAGCTCAGGCACAACAATCTTCTGAAAAAGCTTCTAAGTAAATAGGTGTATATTAAAACAGAAGAAATATGAAATTAGATAAATTTATAAACCGCCCGGTACTCTCAACAGTTATATCAATATTTGTTGTTGTTTTGGGTATAATCGGGCTTGTATCTTTACCAGTCGAACAATATCCTAATATTGCCCCTCCTACCATTCAGGTTAGTACAATGTATACGGGAGCAAATGCACAGACGGTAATGAACAGTGTGATTGCTCCACTTGAAGAATCAATCAACGGTGTGGAAAATATGACATACATGACATCTAGTGCCTCAAACAATGGAATGGCAACGATTAATGTATACTTTAAACAGGGAAGTGACCCTGATATGGCTGCCGTAAATGTACAGAACCGTGTAACAAAAGCACAAGGATTGCTACCGGCAGAAGTTACCAAAGTAGGAGTTATTACAAGTAAACGCCAAACTAGTATGTTGATGGTATTTTCCGTCTATAGTTCAGACAATAAGTACGACCAAACATTCTTGCAGAACTATGCTAAGATAAACATCGTACCACAAATTATGCGTGTACCTGGAGTCGGTGATGCTAGTGTTATGGGCGCACGTGAATACTCTATGCGTATATGGCTCAAGCCTGAAGTAATGGCTCAATATAAACTAATGCCAGGCGATGTATCTGCTGCACTGGCTGAACAAAATATTGAAGCTGCACCTGGGCAATTTGGTGAAGACGGAAAGCAGTCTTTTCAATATACAATGAAGACAAAAGGTCGTCTTCAGAAAACAGAAGAATTTGAGAATATTGTTATCAGAGCCTCTGCAGACGGAAATGTTTTAAGACTTAAAGATGTTGCGCGTATTGAATTAGGAGCTCAGTCAATCAGTGTAAATAGTTATACAAACGGACGTAACGGAGTAACTTGTATTATATATCAAACTCCAGGTTCTAATGCTACTGAAATTATCAAGAACGTGACTTCTTTGATGAAGGATACAGAGAAGTCCTTGCCTTCAGGAGTTAAATACAATATAATGATGAATACCAATGACTTCTTGTTTGCTTCAATTTATGAAGTACTCAAGACATTATTGGAAGCCTTTATACTTGTAGTATTAGTAGTGTATATTTTCTTGCAGGATTTCCGTTCCACACTTATCCCGGCAATTGCTATACCGGTAGCTTTGATTGGTACTTTCTTAATGCTGAAATTATTTGGATTTAGTATCAATTTATTAACTTTAAGCGCATTGGTACTGGCCATAGCCATAGTGGTGGACGATGCCATAGTGGTGGTTGAGGCGGTCCACGCCAAAATAGACCAGGGATATAAATCGGCAAAACTAGCTTCGATTGATGCTATGAGTGAAATTTCTGGCGCTATCCTTTCAATAACCCTGGTAATGATGTCTGTGTTTGTCCCTGTAAGTTTCATGGGAGGAACTTCGGGTGTATTCTATCGTCAGTTTGGAGTTACAATGGCTGTTGCAATTGGCTTATCGGCATTAAATGCATTAACCCTTAGCCCGGCATTATGTGCTATATTGCTAAAACCACATAATAAAGAAGGAGATAATAGTAAAACGAGTTTTATGGAACGTTTCCATATAGCTTTTAATACAACTTATGATAAGTTACTGGAAAAATATAAAGGTAGTATATCACGAATCATCAAACATAAATGGATATCATTTGGTTTGGTTATCATAAGTTTCATTTTGCTGGTAGTATTAATGAAATTTACTCCATCTGGAATGGTGCCAAATGAAGATACCGGAACTTTCATGATGTCAGTAAACATGGCACCGGGAACATCATTGGAACGTACTGAAGAAACATTGAAAAAAGTAAATGATATACTAAAATCCAATCCTTTGATTGAAACCAATATACAAATTGGAGGTTATGGACTTTTATCCGGTGCGGGTAGTTCTTACGGTAGTTTCTTCTGCAAGCTTCGCAATTGGGATGAACGTAAGGGAAAAGGACAAGATGTTAATAGTGTTATTGGTATGTTATACCAGCAAACTGCAAGCATAAAAGATGCGCAAATACTTATCTTTGCTCCTCCAATGATTTCAGGTTACAGTATGACTAATGGTTTTGAAATGAACCTTCAGGACAAGACAGGTGGTAGTCTGGATAACTTTAGTAAAGTTTCTCAGAACTTCCTGGCAGCATTAAATCAGCGACCGGAAATTGCAAGAGCAATGACTTCATTTAATCCTAATTTCCCTCAATATCAGGTTGATGTAGATGCAGCTAAATGTAAGCAAGCAGGCATAAGTCCAAATGCTATTCTTGAAACTCTTCAGGGATATTATGGTGGTATGTATGTTTCTAACTTTAACCGTTTTGGTAAATTATACAGGGTATATGTTCAGGCCGATGCCAAATATCGTATTAGTCCGGAAACGCTGAACAGTATATATGTTCGTAACGGCAGTGAGATGGCTCCAATCAGTCAATTTATGACAATAAAGAAAGTTTATGGTCCGGATGTAATCAACAGATTTAACATGTTTACCTCTATGACTATAAACGGAGCTCCGAAACCAGGTTTTGCTTCGGGTGAAGCCATCAAAGCTATTGAAGAGGTTGCTGCTCAAACTCTACCAACAGGATATGGATATGAGTTCTCTGGTATGACTCGTGAAGAGCAAAGTACCGGAGGAAGTACCACTGCAATTGTGTTTGTTCTGTGTATTGTCTTCGTTTACTTATTGCTTAGTGCACAATATGAAAGTTATATATTGCCACTTGTAGTAATCCTATCCATTCCATTCGGTTTGGCCGGAGCATTCGTATTTGCACAGTTTATGGGAACTCAAAACGATATTTACCTGCAGATTGCGTTGATTATGTTGATTGGATTGTTAGCTAAAAATGCCATTCTAATCACTGAGTTTGCTCTTCAAAGAAGACATTCAGGCATGAGTGTAACCTATTCTGCCATATTGGGTGCAACAGCTCGTTTACGTCCTATTTTGATGACATCTCTGGCAATGATTATCGGTCTGTTGCCTTTGATGTTTGCTAGCGGAGTTGGTGCAAACGGTAACCGTACTCTTGGTGGTGGTGCTGTTGGAGGTATGTTGATTGGTGTAATCTGTCAGATATTTGTTGTGCCGGGATTATTCGTGGCATTTGAATATCTACAGGAAAAGATCAAACCTATACAAAAGACAGGAATGGATGTCAGTGAAGCAATTCCTGAACTTGAACAATATAGTAAAATTGATAATGAATAACGGAATGAAAAAACAAATAATAGGAATGATGTGTGCAACTGCTGTATTAAGCAGTTGCAACATCTACAAAACATACGAAAGACCAAAGGTTGATGTCTCTGGCATGTACCGGGATACAGTTTCTGTTAAAGATACGCTAGCTTCCGATACAACCAATATGGGTAATCTTCCATGGAAAGAAGTATTCAAAGATCCCAAGCTTCAGAATCTGATAGAGAAAAGTTTATCAAGCAATCTTGATTTACAGACTGCAATGCTTAAAGTTGAAGAAGTAAAGTCAATATTAACAGCTGCTCGTCTTGCATTTCTTCCATCTCTTTCATTATCGCCACAGGGAACAATCAGTAGCTTTGACGGCAAGGCTGCAACAAAGACATATCAGTTACCAGTTACAGCTAGTTGGGAGTTAGATATCTTTGGAAATATCCTGAATGCAAAACGCGAAGCAAAAGCTTCACTATTGCAAAGTGAAGCATATCGCCAGGCTGTGCAAACTCAGGTTATTGCCAATGTAGCTAACTGTTATTACACTTTGTTAATGCTCGACAAGCAGTTGGCTATAACAGAACAAACAGCAAAAAACTGGGGAGAAAATGTTAAGGCCATGAAGATAATGAAACAAGCAGGTCTTACTAATGAAGCTGCAGTAGCTCAAAGCGAAGCTAATTATTATACAATAAATGCAAGTATACCTGATTTGAAAAAGCAGATCCGGGAAACTGAAAATACATTATCACTGCTTCTTGGGCAAGCTCCACAGCAGATTGAACGTGGAACATTGGCTGAACAACAAATGCCAGAGCATTTATCTGCAGGTATTCCTGTACAAATGCTTTCTAACCGTCCGGACGTGAAACAAGCAGAGATGGCATTGGCTGGTAGTTACTATTATACAAACCAGGCACGCTCGGCATTCTATCCTAAAATTACAATAAATGGATCGGCCGGATGGACAAACAGCGCCGGAGGTGCAATTATTAATCCGGCAAAATTCATTGCTTCTGCAGTTGGTTCTTTAACTCAGCCAATATTTGACAGAGGTGCTAATGTTGCAAAATTAAAGATTGCCAAGGCTCAACAAGAAGAAGCACTACTTACTTTCCAGAAAAGTATATTAAATGCTGGCTCTGAAGTTAGCAATGCTCTTTACCAGTTCCAGTCTTCCAATGAAAAGTGTGTTCAACGCAAACTGCAGATTCAATCATTGGAAAGTAGTGTTGATAAAACAATGCAATTAATGAAATACCAGTCATCTACATACTTAGAAGTTTTAACTGCCAAGCAATCATTATTGAGTGCTCAGTTATCAGATGTTAAAGATAGTTTTGAACGGATTCAGGCCGTTATCAATCTTTATCAGGCTCTGGGAGGTGGAAGATAATACATAAACTTTAAATAAAATGCATATGAATACAATCAGCCCATTGGCTTATGTTGATCCGGAAGCTAAAATCGGAGAAGGTGTAGTTATACATCCTTTTGCATACATTGATAAAAATGTGGTAATCGGAGATAATTGCGTCATTATGCCTAATGCAAGTATTTTAAACGGAACTCGCATGGGAAACAATAATCAGGTTTTCCAGAACACTGTTCTTGGTGCTACTCCACAAGATTTTTCATATCACGGTGGAGATACAATTCTTGAAATTGGAAATAATAATGTATTTCGTGAAAATATAGTAATCAGCCGTTCATCCAGCAGTACCGGAAAATCTGTTATCGGTGATAACAACTTTATTATGGATGGTGTGCATATTTGCCATGATTGCAATATAGCAGACCATTGTGTAATAGGCATAAAATCTGTTATTGCCGGAAACTGTGTTATCGGTTCTCATGTTATATTCAGTTCAATGGTTAGTATGTTTCAGGATACCCGTGTTGGTGCCTGGAGTCTGGTACAAGGAGGATGTCGCTTAAAGAAAGATGTTCCTCCATATATTGTCACTACAACAAATCCTACCAGTTATTATGGAGTTAATGTTGAAGTACTTAAACATCATAATGTTTCAGAAAAGATAATTCAGCACATTGCTCAGGCTTATGGATTAATTTTCCATTCAAAAGTAAGTATTGCCGATGCATTAATAAGAGTAGTACAAGAGGTTCCAATGAGTGATGAGATAGAAAATATCATAAACTTTATCAAGAACTCCAATAAAGGACTAATTTAAGCATACTTTTTACCTTTATTATAAAAGTCGTAAGCCATAAAAAATAAAATGGCTTGCGACTTTTTTTATTATCTCAACAGTGATTAAAATTGGAACTTTTTGGCCAATTAAAGGTGCTAGATTGCTAGATCACTGCTAGAACAAATAAATTTGATCTAGCAGTTTTTATACACTAATTACCAGGAAGTTACACGTCAACTGCTAGATTGCTAGATCAATTTTGCAAAATTAAAATTTATGTAGTGTTTCTCTTTATTACACCACTCCTACTTTTCATTAAAATGCCACCGGAGTTCTTTAAATAGCCCGAGTAGTTTTATATTTTCAAAACCAGACATTAATAATATCTTGTACAAAAGAATGTAATCTTCTGTACAGAACAATTAAATCTTTTGTACAGAAGAATGCATTCTTTTGTACAAGAATATACAAACATCCGGTGTATCTTTTAAAAGAACAGGCCAAAGTTTAGCAAGACTCCGGCCTGATAGTTTTTTATCTCCGATTATACTTTCAATAAAACGAAGATAGATTTATGCTTCTATTTAATATTGCTATTTGAATACATCTTTCGACTTAACTTTTATAATCTTTCCAAAGGATGAAAGCTTAGTCATATCAATTTTCTTAGAATTTCCTACAACCACATATGTTATAGTACGGTCTTTTACATTCTGATTATAGAAGTTTACCAAATCTTTAATATCAAGGTTGCTAACGTTCGCAATAATGTCTTTATTCGGGTCGGAAGTATATCCCTCTTTTATTAAAAATGAAATCTTTAAGGAACGTTCGCGCAAAGAAGGATATTCATTATTAGCCCTGTTTACAACATCTTGTCGGGCAATCTCAATACGTTCTGCTGTTTCAGGCATCTGTTTAATCAATGAATCAAGAATTCCCATTGCATCAGTTGTTTTATCACACTGAGTTGAAAGTATTGCCACCAGCTGACCATTCTTATCACTGTATTTATACGGAGGTAGCTTGTATGTTGCACGTACTCTGTAAGCTAAAGAACGGAATTCACGAATTTGCTGAAATAGTACAGAACTCATGCTCCCACCAAAATAGCTGTTAAACAAAGCCGATTGATAACGTTCTGAAGAGTTGTTGTTTACTCCTCCTCTGATGTAACCGCCTATAATACTTTGAGATGATTTCGGATCATCAATAAAATAAACGGTTTGCTCTTTATATTCCTTTTCTTCTCTGCAAACCGGAGTTTGCGAAGGTACATTAACCTTTTCTACTCCGAGATTCTTATTTATTTGGTCAACAACAGTTTCGGTTGCTATATTACCGCAATAATGTATATTACATTCAACCTTCTGAATGCTATTAAATTCAGAAATCAAATCCTGTCCTTTGAGTTTCTTTATTTCAGAAACAGATAGCCGGTTCAGGTATTCGGATTTATCTCCGTAACGCACTTTGTCTAGCAGTGCATTAGCCAACTCATCCGGAGAACGTTTAATGGCTTTGACTCTCAGTTTAGCCTCATCAACTACCTGCTTCATCTTTTTAGGTTCCGCCTTTGCATGATTAAAGAAGTCGGCAACGAGTTCTACTGTTGCTTGAAAATTCTTATCAAATCCGGATACTTCAACACTAAATTTATTCTGTTCGGCAGCAAAAGATAAGGTGCTACCCAAATTTTGTAATCTGGCTCTGAATTGATCAAAAGAAGAAGAATCTGTTCCTAAAAGATTCAGGTAAGTAGCCATTGGACTTAAAAGTTTTGACTCTAAAGTTCCTTTACCATATTCTATATTTAAAGTGAATATATCATTCTGCGGATTAGATGCAGCATAAAGAACAACCTTAGGAGCTACCTGAATTACTTTGGCATCATTCTTAAAATCGAGAAAGCGAGGATGTGCATCTAATGTCTTTATCTGCTCCATTTCCTTGGCAAAATCTGATTTCGATTCCGAATTTTGAGGAATTATAGGTGCAAATCCCGGTTTTTTCAGATTATTCTTAGGATAGTTTCCTGTTTTCTTTTTTACCTGAAGATAATTATCTGTGAAATATTTATTTGCAATTTTTACTATATCATCTTTTGTAAGATCATCTATCTTCTTAACTTCATTAAGATAATCGGTCCAGCTTTTACCTTCAGAGAATAGAGACAACATTTTTTGAGCACGTGAGTCTATGTTTTCCAGGTTTTTAATATAATTCCTTTTTTGCTCTAATTTGAGACTATTAAAAACTTCATCCGAGAAATCTCCTTTTTTCACTCTGTCTATTTCGTGCATTACAAGCTTCTTAGCTCCAGAATATGACTGGAACAGCAGTTTCGGAACAGTCAGTACTCCCACTACTCCGGCTTCATTCATACTAAGATTCAAAGCTTTGGATTCCATAATTTTGCCATCCACAGCCAGTTTATCAAGATATCCGGTACTATTATCATTATTTAGAATCCCCATAGCAATACGAAGTGCAACTTCGTCTTCGTGATTAGCAGGAACACCTCTCCAACCCAGAACCAGTGCCTTAACTATTGGAATTGGCACTTTTATTTTAAATTCTTCCACCCCTGAAAAAGGCGGCAAGGGCACAATATCTCTTTTCGGTGCATCCCCTTTTCTTATTCTTGAGAATGTTTTTTCTAATACCGGAAGAACTTCTTCTGCTTTGAAATCACCACTTAATATAAGTCCCATATTACCGGAAACATAGTATTTCTCGAAAAACTTTCTCATCTCAGAAAGCTGTGGATTTTTAAGATTTTCCGTACTTCCTACAATAGGGAAAGCATAGGGATGAGGAGTAAAGAAACGCTCTGCAACTTTTTCTAAAGCCTGATATCCCATCATGTCATTATACATATTCTTCTCCTCATACACTGTTTCAAGTTCACTTTGAAACAGGCGGAAGACAGGATTCATTAAACGTTCGCTATTAAGCTCTGCCCACTGATTTATATACTGAGGTGAAAATTCATTGTGGTAAATAGTACAATCGTAAGAAGTACCTGCATTTAAACGACTTCCTCCATATTTTGAGATAAGGCGGTCGTACTCATTAGGAATGACATATTTTGAAGAACGAATACTCAATTCATTTATTTCCTTCTGAATCTGTTTACGTTTAGCTTCATCTTTAGTTATTGCAAGCTCATCATACTTCTGAGCAATAGAATCTAATAAGATTTTCTCTTCACTATAATTTATAGTTCCAATCTTATCAGTCCCTTTAAACATCATATGCTCAAAATAATGAGCAATACCAGTATTGGGACAATCTTTCGATCCCGCTTTAACTACAACTGCACCAAAAATTTTAGGCTGAGAATGATCTTCATTAAGCCAGACTGAAAGACCATTGCTTAATTTGAACTCTTTTACATTAAGAGATTCCGAAAGTTGAGCGTGCGCAGACCCGCTCAACAAACTACCAAAGATTGCTGATAACACGATTTTTTTCATTTTTGATTAAATAATTTCTATTTCTTTCCTTCTTCCTGCGGAATCCGAAAAGCAGTATAGAGTTCGATAACTGCAGCAATGGTAAGAGTTAACATCCATTCGTTACCGTGAGGAAGTGTAAACATCAACACGCCAGTAATTATCAGGAAAACAGCTCCAAATACCTGTTGGTTATAAAGTCGCTTTAAAACAACATTATTACCTTTATACGAAGAATATATCTGAACTACAGCAATAGCCAGAGCCCCAATACAATAAATATATGGAGAAAGACTCCAGTTAGTAATATAAGATGCTGCTCCTATAAGCAAAAGTACTGCTCCAATAATAAAGATTAACGATTGATATTTTTTCATTTTTGAGGTTCTTCTTTTACAGTTGTGTCTTGTTCATCATCTTGAATGATATAAATATCTTCATTAGGCTTCTTCATCAGATATTTTTCACGTGCCACCTTTTCAATAGAACGCGGATTAGTAGTCAACTCATTCAATCGTTTTGTGTTTTCATCATAATCCGCCTGATATTCTCTTATGCTTTCGTGAAGTTTGTTTATTTTACGAATATTAGAGATGCGACGCACCATACTATTCTCATCGAGAAAGCCGATAATAGTCACAAAAATAAGTATTGTAATCAAGTACTTATGTCTTCTGATAAATTCCCAAATTGTATGAAGTTTACTCATTTTTTCATCAAGTTGAATATGGATACAAAGATAGAAATATTTCTTAACCTACATTTTAATAATCGATAATTTAATGTACATTTGCACTGATAGAAAAAGAAGAATCCCGAAAACATGGAAAATTATATAGTATCGGCTCGTAAATATCGTCCTTCCACTTTTGAATCGGTAGTAGGCCAAAAGTCATTAACTACAACATTAAAGAATGCAATTGCTGCCCAGAAGCTAGCACATGCATATTTATTTTGTGGTCCACGTGGTGTAGGAAAAACTACTTGCGCCCGTATTTTTGCTAAAACAATCAATTGTTTGACTCCTACAGCCGATGGTGAAGCGTGTAATGAATGTGAATCATGTAAAGCGTTCAATGAACAACGTTCGTATAACATTCATGAACTAGATGCAGCTTCAAACAATAGCGTAGATGATATTCGGCTTTTGATAGAGCAGGTTCGCATCCCGCCACAAATTGGTAAATATAAAGTATATATCATTGATGAGGTTCACATGCTATCTACAGCAGCATTCAATGCTTTTCTTAAAACATTGGAAGAACCACCCAAACATGCTATTTTTATTCTTGCAACAACAGAGAAGCATAAACTGCTGCCTACAATTCTGTCTCGCTGCCAGATTTATGATTTTAATAGAATCAGTGTACAAGACACTGTAAGCCACCTTGCACATGTTGCTCAACAGGAAGGAATAAATGCTGAGCCCGAAGCTTTAAATGTTATCGCTCAGAAAGCTGACGGCGGTATGCGTGATGCTTTATCCATTTTCGACCAGGTAGTAAGTTTCACTGCCGGGAATGTGCAGTATCAAAGTGTAATCGAGAATCTGAACGTTCTTGATTATGAATATTATTTCAAATTAACCGATAAGTTTATTGAAAATAATGTTAGCGATTCACTACTTATCTTCAATGATATTTTGAATAAAGGCTTTGAAGGTAGTCACTTTATAACTGGGCTGGCTTCACATTTTCGTGATCTGCTAGTTAGCAAAGATGAATCAACTCTTCAGCTTCTGGAAGTTGGTGCCAGCATTCGCAACAGATATAAAGAACAAGCAGCCAAATGCAAACCTCAGTTTCTTTACAAAGCAATGAAGCTTGCCAATGAATGTGATCTGAGTTATCGTGTAAGCAAAAACAAACGTTTTTTAGTGGAACTAACGCTAATTCAGATAGCGCAACTTACTGCAGAACCAGATGATGTGAGTCATGGGCGTAGCCCTAAACAAGCTATAAAACCAATATTCAACCAGCAAAATAATGCTGCGGTACAGCAACAAGTAGCTGCACCTGTTTCTCAGAACCAACAAACGGCTCCAGCCTCTGCATCAAATAATACTAATGCTGCACCGTCTGCTGTTGTTTCATCGGCTCATACCAGTCCTGTAACAAACATAAAAGTTAAGGAAGAAAAGAAGGTTCCGGTAATGAAAGCCGGCAGTTTAGGAATCTCGATCAAGAATCCTTATAAGAACGAGCAAGAGCAGCAGACAAAAGTAACTGAATCTGGCCCAGCTCTTAAAAGGCATGAAGAAGATTATGCTTTTAACGAGAGAGATCTGAGTCACTACTGGATTGAGTTTGCTCAGTCTCTACCTATAGAGCAAAGAGGAATTATGATGCGCATGAAGAATTCTCCTGCTAAATTAATCTCGGATACATCCATTGAAATGGTTGTAGATAATGAGATTGTGGCAAAAGACATGACCAATATGATTCCTGCAATTCAGAATTATTTGCGAGCCCAGTTAAATAATAGTAAAATTACGATGACAGTTCGTGTAAGCGAGGAACAAGAAGTGGTACGTGCGTACAGCAGGGTTGAGCGTTTTCAAATGATGGCTCAAAAAAATCCTGAACTAATTAAGCTAAAAGAAGCTTTTGGGTTAGAACTCAATTAAATACAACGAACTATTACAATTTGTATAAATCTACGTTTAAAGGAAGATTTTAAAGAGTTTGAAGAGTTCAATTAATTGTCAGAATAAAAAGGTAAGGGCTATCCAAAAGGATAGCCCTGATTCTTAAGTATAACTGGTTAGGGTAGATAAACAGTTTTATTTTCTGTTCATCAGGCGATAACTCGCCATTTCTTCATATTTCGTTCCCGGACGACCATAATTACAATATGGGTAAATGGAAATACCACCTCGAGGAGTGAATATTCCTGTTACTTCTATATACTTAGGATCCATCAGGCGAATTAAATCCTTCATTATTATATTAACACAGTCTTCGTGAAAAGCACCATGGTTACGAAAACTAAACATGTATAACTTCAGACTTTTACTCTCAACCATTTTCACATCAGGAAGATAAGAAATCCGAATTTCAGCAAAATCAGGTTGCCCGGTAATCGGACAAAGGCTAGTAAATTCGGGACAATTAAACTGTACCCAGTAATCATTTTCCGGATGCTTATTATCAAAAGCTTCCAGCACTTCGGGAGCATATACATTTTTATATTCAGTTGCTCTTCCCAATATAGATAGTTGATCCTTTAAATCTGTCATTATTCCTATTTTTATATTATCGATCTAGTTTTTTCTTTTCAGATATTCTTGCAATCCATGATTTCTGAGCTTGCAAGCCGGACAGTGTCCACAGCCATCAGCCGGAATACCATTATAACAAGTCAACGTTTCATTGCGAACAAGTTCAAACACTCCTAGTTCATCTGCCAATGCCCATGTTTCAGTTTTATCAATCCACATTAAAGGCGTGTGAATAACAAACTGTTCATCCATAGCCAGATTAAGTGTTACATTCAATGATTTCACGAATGAATCTCTGCAATCCGGATAACCACTAAAGTCTGTTTGCGAAACTCCGGTAACCAAATGACGAACTCCTTTCTCTCTGGCAAAAACAGCAGCAATACTCAAAAAGAACAAATTTCGTCCAGGTACAAATGTATTAGGAAAAGAGTCAGCAGGTTTCTCCTGATCCATTTCAATAGAACTATCAGTTAAAGAATTGCTTCCTAATTTACTAATAAATGAAGCATCCATCAAATGAAATTCCACATCAGCTTTTTCGGCAATATTACGTGCAATATCCACCTCTTTCTGATGTTTCTGCCCATAAAGAAAGCTCAAAGCATATACTTTCTTAAAATGTCTTTTTGCCCAAAAGAGACATGTAGTCGAATCCTGTCCACCGCTAAATAATACCACAGCAGACTCATTACTCATTCTCATTAAATTTCTTTTATTTTAATTACGCTATAAGAAATATCTTCATCATAAACATCCGTTTCTTCAGTAAGCTTCACATAATTTACTACTCTACGTGTAATAGGAAGAACCAATATTTCAAATAATGTTTTAGCAATAGTCTCAACAACTATAATCTGAAACACTATACTTGTAGGGATTACAAAAAGAAACCCGATAGTAGTAAAAACGAAAGTATCAGCCATTTCTCCTACTAAAGTAGAAGCAATAGCGCGTTGTCCAAACTTCTTCCCCTTATGCAGAATCTTCATCTTACTCATTACATAGGAATTAAGAAATGAACCGACCAAAAAAGCAAGCAAACTTGCAAGTGCAATACGAGGAGTTTGCGCAAGAACGGAAGCATAAGAACTCTGCATCGTCCAATGTGGAGCCGGAGTCAGAGCTACTGAAGCTTGAAATAGCAAAATTGCCAGGAAATTAACAGCGAAGGCAATCCAAATTATAAGTCTTGCTTTACGAAATCCCCACACCTCTGTAATGCAGTCATTAATAACATAAGAAATAGGGAAAATAATCAATCCTGCAGTTGATGGAAAACCAAAGATTTCGAATTGTTTTACTGCGAGAATGTTGGAAAGAACAAGGCACATACTAAAAAGTATGCCCATTAGCATAAAAGAAACAGTTACTTTACTTTTCATTTTTCTTGTTTTTTACGTGGTGTTCAAGCACACGACCTCTATTCAAGGCGTCGTATTTTTAAATTTCGGGTGCAAATGTAAGAATAAAAATGCAAGAAAAAAATAAGAATCAGTTAAAAGTAAAAAATAAAGGGCAATCGGAAGATTGCCCTTTACCTGATCTTCTTGAACAAGAAGACCAGTCAGATGGTTTGGTTGTTAAATAGAGAGTTTAGTTAGTCTAGATATTATTTAATTTTAGTTTATCTTCTTCTGTTAGAATGTATAATCAACACCTAATCCAAATACTTTATTTGTACGGGTAAAGACATCTGTTCCAGCAAGACCAGTTCCATTATACCCTACGCTTTTAGCATCTTCAGCTGTAGATTTAGTAACTTTAGTATATTTATCGTAATTAGTGAAGAAATAAGCAACATTCACCTTTAAACTTTTATTTAGTTTAAATGCAGCACCCATACCTACAGAATATGAACTTGTAGTAAAACTCATATCAGACATGTAGTTATCCTGCAATTCATAATTTGTACTTTGAAATCCACCACTCACAAGAATTCTGTCAGTAATATCCCATTCGGCACCAGCAAGATATTCGTCGGTTCCTCCACCTAAATATTTTTGCTTATCATTAGCCATCTTTGCATCCTTATCATAATAGTGATTCCATCCTAAAGATGCTCGAACAGCTGGAAGTATTGAATACTGAGCACCAACAGTAAGCATTCCAGGGATATCATTCGGAGTATTGACTCCGTCTTTATAAGCCGCAACACCAGTAGTATTTATTTTCGTTTGGTTCTCAATATTAAGACTAGTTCTGAATTCATATTTTGCACCTATATTAAGTTTACCAATTTTGTAATCTAAACCAATAATAGGTGTAAGTCCCCATCCGCTTTGATCACAATCAAGTTCTTTATCAGCAGTTTTAATTGCAACTCCGGCAGCAGAAGTTGCAGCAGCAGTATATTGTTGAGCCAAAGCTGTATTTCCCGCAGCAGTTGCGGCAGCAGCGGCTGCAGTATATTGATTTGCTGCGGCGGTGAAGTATTGATTCACATTAATCATTTCACCTCCACCAATATTTGCTTTGATATCTCTAACATAACCAAAATAGCTGTTACTTACATAATTCATTCTACCTCCCAAAAAAGCAGAAAAATTATCAGTTAACTTATATGTAGCTCCAAGTTGTAAACCAAAAATATATTGGCGACCTTCAATAAAACTATTAACATCATATTTATTTGTTCCGGCAATACCAGCTTTTACAAGCATTGGCGGAATCATAGCCACCTGAGATTCAAAAGAAGCCAATCCATCATTGAATGTAGCTTTACCTCCACCACCGGTTACAGCAAAACTACCAGAGAAAGTCCAGTTTCCTTTTTTATAAGCAGCCTGAAAACTAGGAATAAAAGGAGCTGATGCTTCTCCTTTAAATTCTTTGGTTGCACTTCCACCATTTCCAGCAAAAGGTGCAAATGTAGAATTAATAGTTCTGGTTTGGAAAGCACTTTGCCCGTTTAATGATAAGTGAAAACCGTCATTTAAAAAAGCAACACCTGCCGGATTAGAATAAACGGCATCAATTTCCGTAGATGCGCCACGAGCTATATTACGAAGAAAGGCTACATTCTGATTTGTGTTTGTCAAAAGTCCACCTGCAAAGGTTGGAACTGAAACGATTAACATTAAAAAGCTAATCAATGATAATTTTCTCATAAGATTTTATATTTTAATATTTAAGGCGCAAAGGTAGTATAAAATTGCACATACCAAACAACAATGTGCTATTTTTTCATTTTGATTACTAAATTAGAAATATAATCGGCACAAAAAAAACAGTTTCATTAGAAACAAAAAACGGGTTATCCATCACGGACAACCCATTTATAATGTTCACAATTAACAGTTAACCTAGTTAAACACAAAATTTACTACAGAACGGATATCTGTTGAAGAAGAACCAATATACACCTTAAAGGCTCCTGGTTCTGCTACCCAGTCATGTGAAGTCTCATTAAAGAATTTTAGAGCATCCTTTCCTATTTTAAAAGAAACATTTTTTTCCTCTCCTGGAGCAAGTTCTATCTTTTGAAAGTCTTTCAATTCTTTTACAGGACGAATTACACTACACTTTTCATCACCAATATAAAGTTGAACAACTTCTTTACCCTTTACGTTTCCAACATTCTTAACCGGAATCGTTACGGTTATATATTCTGTTCCAGAAATATTCTTTTTATCGGCAACTGCTTTTCCATACTTAAACTGAGTGTAACTCAATCCATGTCCAAAAGGAAATAAAGCGGGAATCTTTTTAGTATCATGCCAGCGATAGCCAACCAAGATATCTTCTTTATATTCTTCCTTCACACCATCTCCGGGATAAGCAATAGAGCCAAATGAATGTGCAGCATTATCTTCCAGTTTCACAGGGAATGAAAAAGGAAGTTTACCACTTGGATTAACCTCACCTGTTATTATGTTTGCAATAGCATTTCCCGATTCAGATCCCGGATACCATGCCTGCAAAACACTTGGTACATTCTTAATCCATGGCATTTCAACAGCATTACCACTTAACAGAACTACTACCATATTCTTATTGACTTTTAATAAATCATTGATCAGCTCAGTTTGCCCAAAAGGAAGTGCCAGTGATTTACGATCAGCATTCTCGCAATCCTGGAAATTATTCTTATTTAACCCACCTACAAAAATTATCAAATCAGCATTTGCAGCCTGTTTTACAGCTTCTGCATGAAGAGAATCTGTATTAAAATCGGGAGCAACTTCGCGATCATAAACAGGTTTTCCGGAAGCATAACCCATTGTATATTTAACTTTATCACCAAACTTAGCTTGCAAACCAGCCAATGGGGAAACTTCCTTCTTCACTTTCAGTACAGATGATCCACCACCTTCTGTTAAACGACGAATTGCATTCTCTCCCACTACAAGTATTGAGCGATATTTATTACCATTTAAAGGAAGAATCGCTTCTTTCTTCTTGGCTGATTCATTTTTTAATAGGACAATACCCTCTTCGGCAATGGTGCGAGCTGCATAATAATGTTCATCACTGGTAAAAGATCCCCATGGACGATTACGATTCATTGCTGTTCGGAATATTAATCGAAGTATTCTGCTGGCTTTATCATCAATAGAACTCATTGGATAAGTTCCATCCTTCAAACCTTTAAGGTAAGCCGAAGCTAGATAATAATCATCATAAGCAAACTTCTTTCCGGAACTAAGTCCGTTAGTGTAAGATCCCATTTCTATATCCAAGCCATTAAATACAGCTTCTTTTGTATCATGTGCTCCACCCCAGTCGGTTACCACACAACCATCAAATTTCCATTCTCCTTTCAATATTTTATTCAACAAAAGATCGTTATGACAGGCATGCTGCCCACGAACTTTATTATATGATCCCATAATGCTCCAACTTCCTCCTTCAACTATGGCTGCTTTAAATGCAGGAAGATAAATTTCATATAGTGCACGATCACTAAGCTGAACATCTATGCTACCACGCCAAACTTCCTGATTATTCAGTGCGTAATGTTTTACGCAAGCAGCAACTCCATTAGACTGCAAACCCTTAACATAAGGAACTACCATCTTGGAAGCAAGATATGGATCTTCGCCCATATACTCAAAATTTCGTCCATTGAGTGGAGTTCGGAAAATATTCACGCCTGGTCCTAATAATACATCTTTTCTGCGGTAACGAGCTTCTTCGCCGATTGCTTTCCCAAAAATAGATGACATTTTTGGATTCCATGTCGCAGCTAAACAAGTAAGTGCCGGGAAAGCAGTACAAGAATCATTGGTAAAACCGGCATTTCCCCAATTATCCCATTGTATTTCTTCGCGAATGCCAGAAGAACTGTCACTCATCCAAAGTTCAGGAATACCCAGACGAGGCACACCGTGGCTGCTAAATTTTGATTGTGCCGTACATAGTTTTACTTTTTCTTCCAGCGTCATACGTGAAAGTGCATCTTTAACCCGCACTTCAATCGGCTGTTTCTGGTCCAGATACGCAGGCACTTGCTGAGCCTTTATTGAAGCAGCTCCTATCGTAAGAGCCATTGCTGCATAAATTAATTTCTGTTTCATATTAGATTTGTTATGTTATTTTGTTGAATTTATAATTAGTTCGTTACTTTTCAGAGTACCAGAGGTTGCCTTCAGAGTGATAACACCTTTATTTTCAGTTGACTGGATTACTACCAGACATTTACCATAGAAGGCCTTCCGAAAATTAGCCTTGAAACTTTCACTGCTTATGGGGCTACCATTATCAACTCCTACAATAATCCCTTCTCCCTCAATGCTAAAATTAATCAGATTATCAGCATTAGGACAGAGGTTTCCATCTTTATCTTTTACCTCTACAGTCACAAAGCTAAGATCTTTACCGTCTGCTTTAATCTGTTTTCTATCGGCCGACAAAGTAATCTGAGCTGGAGCACCTGCTGTTTTTATCTCCTTACTTAATACTTCTATTCCATTTTTACGAGAAACGACTTTAATTGTTCCAGGAACAAATTTCAATCGCCACATTACATGAAACTCATCTTTTCCTTTTTTTCTTATTCCTTGAGATTCGCCGTTAAGGAAAAGTTCTACTTCATCAGCATTATTATAGTATGCCCAAAGGTCAACCGTTTCACCTTCCTTCCAATTCCAGTGAGGAAAAACGTGAAGAACGTCTTTTTTAGTCCATTCGGACTTATACATATAATATACATCCTTCGGGAATCCGGCAAGATCTACAATTCCAAAATAAGAACTGCGGGCAGGCCAACTGTAAGGAGTAGGTTCTCCAAGGTAATCAAAACCTGTCCATACATACATTCCGCTAATAAAATCGTTATTCTTCACCAATCTCCAGCTATCTTCATGAGTAGTTCCCCAAGGTACATGACAATTGTCATACGAAGAACAGGATAAAGACTCATCAAAGAAAGGAATATCCCAACGAGAAGGCCATATAAACATACTATCACTTGGCATGCGATAATAACCACGTGTCATTAGTCCGGAAGTAGCTTCTGTTACGATAAACGGCTTGCCCGGAAAATTCTTAGGGACATCCTTAAAGTATGATTCATGATAATTAAATCCAATAATATCCAATGCTTTAGAGCGGAAAAGATGATTATTAGGATCCGGCTCATTATTTCCGGCAGTAATCGGACGTGTTGCATCCAATTCCTTAACCATATTGGCTAGTTTTAATGTAAGCAAGGAATTTACACTCATGGAATCTCCCCTATTGGCAAGCATCTTTGGATCACGCTTAAAGTTCAGTAACAGATTTGCAGCCTGAAGATCCAGAGTATCAGCACTTGCATCCGTCCATTGTTCCAATACCTCGTTTCCTATACTCCACATAAAAATAGAAGGATGATTGCGATCACGAAGAACGTGATCCGTCAAATCGCGTTCGTGCCACTCATTAAAATAGCGCGAATAATCGTGCGCTGTTTTTTTCTTGCGCCACATATCAAAAGATTCATCCATTACTATGAATCCCATGCGGTCACACAAATCCAGCAATTCTGGAGCCGGAGGATTATGCGAGCAACGAATTCCGTTACAACCCATTTCTTTCAGAGTTTCAAGCTGTCGCTGAATGGCACGTGTGTTTACAGCTGCACCAAGGCAACCTAAATCGTGGTGCATGCACACCCCTTTTATTTTTGTTGGAACACCATTCAACATAAATCCTTTCTGAGCATCGAATTTAAAATAGCGAATTCCCAATGGGGTCTCGTATTTATCTACTACTTTTCCGCCAACACTTATCAGAGTTATCACCTTATATAAATAGGGATTCTCTAGTGTCCAAAGTTCCGGATTGAATATATCAATAACTTGTTTTGTCTTTTCGACCACTCCTGGTTTTATTTTCAATGTGCTGACAGATCTCTTAACCTCGGCACCCTTGCTATTCAGAATAAAAGAACTTAGTTGTGCTGTAACAACGGACTTTGAGTCATTTTTCACCTTTGTTTCAAGAGCAATTGTTGCCTGCCTACTGGAAACTTTTGGAGTAGTAATATAAGTCCCCCATTGATCAACATGAATGGGATTGGCAATAGTCAGCCACACATTCCGGTAGATTCCACATCCTGAATACCAGCGAGAGTTTGGTTGTTCACTATTATCAACTCTCACAGCAATCACGTTTTTCTGACCGAACTTAATATAAGGAGTAAGATCGTAGCGAAAAGAGATGTAACCATAAGGGCGTTTTCCCAAAGAAGTGCCATTTATCCATACTTCTGAATCCATATATACGCCGTCAAAGTCTACAAAGATCTTTTTTCCTTTAATATCAGATTGTATCATAAAGGATTTGCGATACCAGCCAATACCACCAGGCAACGCTCCACCTCCACAGCCCGAAGGATTATCTTTACTGAATTGCCCTTCAATAGCCCAATCGTGAGGAAGATTCAGAACACGCCACGAATTATCATTGAAATTTGGAGAGAAAGCTTCTTTCACTTCACCTAAATGGAAGGTCCAGTTGTTATTGAAGCTAGATATAATACGAGATGTAGCACCATAACACGAAACAGACAACAGTATTAAAAAAGCTGTTATTGCCGGGCATAAAAGATTATATCTTTTCATTTTTTAAAGTTAACAGGTTATATTTATATTTCCTTGTACAGAACAATTCATTCTTCTGTACAAAAGAATGAATTGTTCTGTACAAAAGAAAGCAATCTTTTGTACAAGGATTTATTAAAGACTGAGGTTATAGTTTAATAACTTGCTTAGTGCCGCTATATTTCACCGTCTTCCCCTTTACTTTTAAGTCAAATGCTTTTGGGCTAGCCTGATTAACATACACCACATTAAACGTACGGTTTTTCAGCATTCCATTAAATTCTCCTTTTCTATCACCTATAACCAAAGACTTTGAGGCTTCATCATAGGTAAATTCAACAGTGGCATATTTACCTTTTTCATAATTATAATTATCTCCTTCATCTTCATACAATTTAAAAGAGCCATTTTTGCCACCATATACGAATAATGTTATCTTATCAGCAGGCTTTTCATTTGAATACTGCATATCAGGACCAAAAGGAATAATAGCACCTTCGCGAACAAAAAGAGGAATTCGTTCGTAAGGAGCAGCAATATTCAGCTTTTGTCCTCCACGAATATACTTACCGGTATAGAAGTCGTACCATCCGGTTGTCTGGGGGAAATAGATTTCTCGTGAACGAGCTCCATATTGATACACCGGACAAACCATCAGCGCAGGGCCAAACATATACTGATCACCTATATTATTAACCTTAACATCCTTTTCAAAATCCATCACCAAGGCACGCATAATGGTGTAATCCTTGAAATAAGTCATCCCGGCAAGTGAATAAATATATGGCATCATACTATAGCGTAGCTTCGTATAATACACTATTGACTGATAAGCAGGATGATTATCAGGAGCAATATTATATACTTCACGGTATGGGAACTGACCATGAGCCCGGAATAAAGGAGCAAATGCACCAAACTGATACCAGCGAGTGTTAAGTTCACGCCACTCTTTCAGGTCGGCATTTTCATTTCCGGTCTTATCAAACACACGCTGACCCTTTTCATATCTTTTTTCTACGCAGAAACCACCAATATCCATAGTCCAATAAGGAATACCAGCCATTGAAAAATTAAGTCCTGCAGAAATTTGCGCCTTCATATCTTCCCATCGGGTTGCAATATCACCACTCCATGTAGCAGTAGAATAACGTTGCAGTCCGGCAAATCCCGAACGGGTTAAAAGGAAAACACGCTTATTAGGGTCAACCCCTCTTTGTCCTTCATAAATAGCCTGTGCATTCATCAAGGCGTAAGTATTGAAATATTTAGTAGAAGGACCCAAAGCAGTAGGACCACACAGTTTCTTTCGATATTCCATATCTGTACAATCACGAACATTAGGTTCGGAAGCATCCATCCACCATGCATCAATACCCTTTGTATAAAGCTTATCCCTCATCTGTTCCCAGAAAAGCTTACGGGCACCAACGGTATAAGGATCATAGAAAGAACCAACATAACCCGGTCCTACCCAGTCACGGATACTATCTTTTACAGCTTGATGATACATCCATCCGTTCTTGTCGAATTCTTTATAATTTGCTGTAGTAGCATAGAATTTAGGCCAAACCGAAATCATAATCTTCGCATTCATCTGATGAACAGAATCAACCATAGCTTTAGCATCGGGGAAACGTTTCAAATCAAAATCGTGACTTCCCCATGAATCTTCAGGCCAGTAATTCCAGTCAAGCACAATATTATCAATAGGAATCTGACGTTTACGAAATTCTTTCAATACGCCTAACAATTCATCCTGAGTTTTATAACGTTCACGACTCTGCCAGTATCCCATTGCCCACTTTGGCATAATCTGAGATTTACCGGTCAGCGTACGATATCCGCCAATCACCTCATCCATATTTTTACCCTTAATGAAATAGTAATTTATCTCATTTCCCATTTCACTATAAAGAGCAAGTTTATTCTGTTGACTGTCTGGAACAGGACTCAATGCTTTCAATGCCATATAAGAAATTCCGCCATCAGGTTTCCATTCAATCCGTATTGGAACTCGTTTCCCCTTTTCCAAATTCACGGTAAACTTATAACTATTAGGATTCCATGCAGTACGCCAGCGTTCCTGAACCACCTTTACATTATTAATATATACTTCAGTATAACCTGCATAGTACAACCAAAAACGATAAACTCCACTTTCATTAGCCTCAAGCTCACCGCTGTAAGTTACATTAGCACCATCAAACGGAAAATTAGCCGGAAGATTCTTTATAGTTTTAATATCTTCATAATCAACAGTAGATTCTGTACGTGTTACTGTTGCTTTTCCACTTCTTGGATCGGGAACATAAGTAGCAGTCAGTCCACCTTCTTTACCATTTGCATCAAAAAGTTTAAATTGATCCAGCTGAGCATATTCACGATCATCACCAAATTTACTCAATGAGTAGTTATCCCACAAAATTCCATAATTCTTGTTTGATAGAACAAAAGGCACAGACACTTTCGTGTTGTACTGAAAAAGAGATTCATTCTTTCCTTTATAATTAAATTCATCAGACTGATGTTGTCCTAGTCCGTAGAAAGCTTCATCATCGGGAGATTCAAAAACCTGGCGCATAGTGTAACCTTTGGTACCCTCCACTTCAATTGGAGTAAAAGATTTGCCTCCGCCTTTATTTTCACGAAGAACAGCGTTTCCTTTAGTATCGGTAAAATTAACTTCACCAGTCTTTAAATTTACAAAAGCCTTTAAAGAAGCAGTGGAAAGAACAGCACAATTATTCTTTTCTTCAACAGTAAAAGGAGCTTGCTTACCGGTTTGAGGTACAACAATCAAGCTCTTTTCATCCGAAAATTTATCATCAGGAGTAGCAGACACATGAATTATTTTATCATTAATAACCTGCAATCTTACTTGATTCAAACCGAAACTTTGTTCTTTCTTTAAATGTACAATAAGCCCGTCGGCAGTTTTTTCAAAATCCGGTTTTGCACAAGACATAAACAATATTCCAGCTAAAAAATAAATAAATATGTTTCTCATCGTTTACCAAAAATTTAATAAGTTTTTTCAATGGTGTAAAGATATAATATAAAATATTACCTTATATTACACATTTGTTTTATTAGCGTACGCTTTTTGATAGGAAAAGGTATCTATTTGTTTCATCATGGGGTACAATTTGTTTCAAAGCCTGATAAAGGGCTAAACTTTCTTAATTTAGTCAACAGTTTTACAGAAATATATTTGGGTATACGGAAGAATTTGACTTTATTTGCAATGACAATATAAAACTAAAATAAAATATGATAAACACTTCTATGGCTCACAATAACCTATCAGGCCTTAAGCGTGAGGATTTCCAAAAAACAATAAACGGTAAATCAACTGATTTATTTATTCTAAAAAACAAAAATGGTATGGAAATCGCAGTTACTAATTACGGTGCTGCAACATTATCCATTATGGCTCCGGACAAAAACGGAAACTACTCAAATGTTATTCTTGGACACGACAGTATAGACAATGTAGTAAATAGTCCTGAACCATTTCTTAGCACTACTATCGGACGATACGGTAACAGAATTGCCAAAGGAAAATTTACTTTATGCGGCGTTGAATATACACTTGCCACCAATAACGGACCTAACTCTCTGCATGGTGGACCAAAAGGATTTCATGCAGTTGTATGGGATGCTGAACAAAAAGATGATCAAACTGTAGAATTTAAATATACAGCCCAGGATGGTGAAGAAGGATTCCCAGGGAAACTGGATGTAATTATGACTTATTCATTAACAGATGAAAATGAATTCAAAATAAGTTATAAAGCAAAGACAGACAAAACAACCCTCGTAAATCCTACCAATCACGGTTTCTTCAACCTCGCCGGCATAGCTAATCCTACTCCAACTGTTCTCAACAACATTCTTACTATAAACGCAGATCATTATACTCCTATTGATGATGTATGCATTCCTTTTGGAGAAATTGCCAAAGTAGAAGGTACTCCTCTTGATTTCAGAACTCCTCATATTGTAGGCGATCGTATTAATGACAAACATCAGCAAATTGAAAACGGAGCAGGATACGACCATTGCTATATTTTAAACAAAAAAGAAGCAGGTGAATTAAGTTTCGCTGTAAAATGTGTAGAACCAAACAGCGGAAGATTCATGGAAGTTTATACAACGGAACCAGGTGTACAGCTCTATTCCGGAAACTGGTTAAATGGTTTTGCCGGAGCTCATGGAGCTACTTTCCCTGCAAGAAGTGCACTATGCTTTGAAGCACAACATTTTCCAGATACTCCTAATAATCCTCATTTCCCTTCAGCTACTCTGAATCCGGGAGAAGAGTATTCTCAAGTAACCATTTACAAATTTGGAGTAGAAAAATAATCTTTAGAAACTAATTTAATCTCATAACTAACAATTTAAACGACATGTCTAATCAACAGAAAAATTACGCATTGCCTATAGCAATGATGTTTGCTCTTTTTGCAATGGTTTCTTTTGTAACCGGTCTTACTAACCCACTTGGTATAATTGTAAAACATCAGTTTAATGCAGCTAACTGGATGACCCAATTAGGTAATGCTGCAAACTTTATAGCTTATGCCTTCATGGGAATTCCAGCTGGTATGATGCTAAAGAAAATCGGTTATAAAAAAACAGCTCTGGCAGCAATCGCAGTAGGTTTCGTCGGCGTAGGTATTCAATTCCTGTCTGGTGTAGCAAGTAGCTTTGCTATCTATCTAACAGGAGCATTTATTTCCGGTTTCTCTATGTGTATGTTAAATACAGTAGTAAACCCAATGTTGAACACACTAGGTGGTGGAGGTAAAAAGGGTAATCAGCTAATCCAGTTCGGAGGATGCGGTAACTCTATTTCAGCTACTATCGTTCCTATCCTTGTAGGTTACCTTATTGGTGATGTAGCAAAAGCACAGATTAGCGATGCAGCTCCTGCACTGTTCATTGCAATGGGAGTATTTGCTTTAGCATTCTTTGTACTGTTCATTATGGAAATTCCTGAACCACACAAAGAAACTATTACTGAAAAGAAAGAAAAAGATACTCACAGTGCATTATCTTTCCGTCACTTCTTATTAGGAACTGTAGCAATCTTTGTTTATGTAGGTGTTGAAGTTGGTAT
Source organism: Bacteroides luti (assembly GCF_900128905.1). Taxonomy (GTDB): domain Bacteria; phylum Bacteroidota; class Bacteroidia; order Bacteroidales; family Bacteroidaceae; genus Bacteroides; species Bacteroides luti. The sequence goes on along the minus strand of NZ_FQTV01000010.1, from coordinate 146,538 downwards.
CCCTAACTTCGTAAACTTATTCCTAACTACAGCAAAAGATGCTGAAGGAGCTACTGGTATTGGTATTGATGCAGCTATGGCTGGTTCAATCTGCGGTACATATTGGTTCTTAATGATGATTGGCCGTTTCGTAGGTGGAGCTGTTGGAGCTAAGTTCTCTAGTAAATCACAGCTTACTTTTGTGAGTTCAATTGCTTTAGTATTCTTATTAATCGGAATGTTTGCACCTACTGAAACTATGGTTTCAATGCCTGTATTTAAATCAAATATCAGCTTTGGTATGACAACTGTACCAGTTGGTGTTATGTTCTTCATTCTTTGTGGATTCTGTACATCAATCATGTGGGGTGGTATTTTCAACCTTGCAGTAGAAGGTATTGGTAAATACACAGCTATGGGTTCTGGCTTATTCATGGTAATGGTTTGCGGTGGAGGTATCCTTCCTTTGATTCAGGGAGCATTGGCAGACATCACTAGCAGCTACTTAATGAGCTTCTGGATTGTATTTGCTGGTGTTGGTTACATCTTCTACTACGCAATTATCGGTAGCAAAAATGTAAACAAGGATATTCCTGTTGAATAATTATATTATATTTTAAATAGAAATCTAAAAATAAAACACGAATTATGGATATTGAAGTTGTTAGAAGTCGCTTTCAAAAGCACTTCAACGGAGAAATAGGTTCAGTTTACGCATCTCCGGGACGTATCAATCTTATTGGAGAGCACACTGATTATAATGGAGGTTTCGTATTCCCAGGTGCTATTGATAAGGGAATGATGGCAGAAATTAAAATCAATGGAACTGATAAAGTAAGAGCTTATTCTATTGACCTGAAAGATTACGTAGAATTTGGATTAAACGAAGAAGATGCTCCACACGCAAGTTGGGCAAGATATATTTTTGGAGTTTGCCGCGAGATCATTAAAAGAGGTGGTAAAATTCAAGGTTTCGACACTGCTTTTGCAGGCGATGTACCTCTTGGAGCCGGAATGTCTTCATCTGCAGCATTAGAAAGCACATACGCTTTTGCATTGAACGATATGTTCAACTGTGGTATCGACAAATTCGAATTAGCTAAAATCGGACAGGCTACAGAACATAACTATTGCGGTGTAAACTGTGGTATTATGGACCAGTTTGCTTCTGTATTTGGTAAAGCAGGTAGCTTAATCCGTTTGGATTGCCGTTCATTGGAATACAAATATTATCCATTCAACCCAACAGGATACAAAGTAGTTTTACTTGACTCAGTTGTTAAGCACGAACTTGCTTCATCTGCATACAACAAACGTCGTCAATCTTGTGAAACAGTTGTAGCTGCTATCAAGAAAAATCACCCTGAAGTAGAATTCCTTCGCGATTGTACAATGGAAATGCTTGAGGCTGTTAAAAACGACGTAACTGCAGAAGATTACATGCGTTCTGAATATGTAATTGAAGAAATTCAACGCGTACTCGACGTTTGCGATGCTTTGGAAAAAGGCGATTACGAAACAGTTGGTGAAAAGATGTATGGCACACACCACGGTATGAGCAAGCTTTACGAAGTTAGCTGCGAAGAGCTAGATTTCTTAAACGACTGCGCTAAGAAAAACGGAGTAACAGGTTCACGCGTTATGGGTGGTGGATTTGGTGGATGTACTATCAACTTAGTAAAAGAAGAATTGTATGATGCATTTATTGCTGATGCAAAAGAATCTTTCAAAGCTAAGTTTGGCAGAAGTCCAAAAGTTTACGATGTAGTAATCAGCGATGGTTCACGCAAGTTAGCTTAAGTTTTAAATAAACATAACCTTATAGAAAGGTGTATCATTCATTTTGAATGATACACCTTTTTTTTGCACCTGTCAAAACCGATCGGATTTTATATTCAATTTATCATTTCATGCTCTATAACATACTAATAATTATATAATCATATAGAAATAAGTGTTACTTTTACACTCAATAAATATCACCTTAAAAAAGATCATGAAATGAAGAAATTTTGGCTCACACTCAGCATTGCCGCAGGTATACTATCATCCTGTGCCAATAAGCCTCAACAAGAGGCTACTCTCTCTGGATTAAAAGCAGAAAACTTTCAAACAGAGGTTAAAGGGAAAAAGACTGATCTATACACGCTTAAAAACAAAGCTGGTATGGAAGTATGCATTACAAACTTTGGAGGAAGAATTGTATCTATTATGGTTCCCGACAAGAATGGTAAGATGCAGGATGTGGTACTTGGCTTTGACAGCATTTCAAATTACATAAATATTCCTAGTGACTTCGGTGCTTCCGTTGGAAGATATGCCAATCGTATAAACAAAGGAAAATTCGTTTTAGACAAAGATACAATTCAACTGCCTACAAATAATTTCGGCCACTGTTTGCACGGAGGTCCGGAAGGATGGCAATATCAGGTATACGATGCAAAAGTTATCAGCGACAGCTGTGTAGAACTTACTCGTATCTCTCCTGACGGAGATGCTAATTTCCCGGGAAAAGTAACAGCAAAAGTAACTTTCACCCTTACAAAAGACAATGCTATCGATATCAGCTACGAAGCAACTACTGATAAGAAAACTATTATAAATATGACTAACCACTCATATTTCAATCTTTCAGGAGATCCTAATAATACAATAACTGATAATCAATTATATGTAAACGCTGATAAATTCACTCCGGTAGACAGCACTTACATGACTACAGGCGAAATACTTCCTGTTGCTGGCACACCAATGGATTTCACTAAACCAAAAGCTATCGGTCAGGACATCAACAAATTCGATTATGTACAATTGAAGAACGGAAACGGCTACGATCATAACTGGGTATTAAATACTGCAGGAGATATAACTAAACTAGCTGCAAAACTTACTTCACCAATCAGCGGAATTACTTTGGAAATGTACACTGACGAACCAGGAGTACAAGTATATACAGGAAACTTCCTCGATGGAAAAGTAAAAGGGAAACGTGGTATCGTTTATAAACAACGTACTGGTGTTTGCCTTGAAACACAACATTATCCTGACAGCCCAAATAAGAAAGACTGGCCTTCTGTAATCCTGGAACCGGGAAAAACATACAAAAGCCATTGTATCTATAAATTTTCGGTTGCCAAATAAAAGAACTATTTAACAAAAATGATTAATTACTATAGTCAGGAAAAGCAATTCTATGTAGCAGTAGACTGCATTATCTTCGGATTTAACCAGGGAGAATTAAGCCTCCTTTTACTAAAACGTAACTTTGAACCAGCTTTGGGAGAATGGTCTCTTATGGGTGGATTCGTTAAGGAAAACGAGAGCGTGGATGATGCAGCAAAAAGAGTATTGAATCAACTAACAGGACTGGAAGATGTATACATGGACCAGGTTGGGATCTTCGGCGAAATAAACCGTGATCCGGGAGAGCGAGTTGTGTCTGCAGCTTATTATGCACTGATCAACGTCAATGAGTACGATCAGGAATTAGTGCAAAAGCACAATGCATACTGGGTAAATGTAAACGAAGTACCTCCTCTTGTTTTTGACCATCAGTTAATGGTAGAAAAGGCACGAAGCTTAATGCAGCATAAAGCAAGCACAGAACCTATCGGTTTTAATCTTCTGCCCAAGTTATTCACATTAACACAGTTGCAAAGTCTTTTTGAAGCCATCTACGGAGACACTATTGACAAGCGGAATTTCCGTAAGCGAGTTGCAGAAATGGACTATATAGAAAAAACAGATCAAATAGATAAATCAGGATCTAAACGTGGAGCTTACCTGTACAAGTTTAATAGTAAGATTTACAAGAAAGATCCTAAATTCAAGTTATAGAGAATTATGTTAGAGACTTTAAAAGAACAAGTTTTCCGGGCTAATCTGGATTTAGTAAAGCACGGACTGGTTATCTTCACCTGGGGCAATGTATCTGCTATCGATCGTGCAAGCGGTTTGGTAGTTATTAAGCCAAGTGGAGTATCTTATGACGATATGAAGGCCGAAGACATGGTTGTTGTTGATCTTGATGGTAAAGTAGTTGAAGGAAAACTTAAACCATCATCAGACACTCCTACTCATGTGGAACTTTATAAAGCATTTCCTGAAATTGGCGGAGTAGTGCATACACACTCCACTTATGCCACAGCATGGTCACAAGCCGGAATTGATCTACCTAATATCGGTACCACACATGCCGATTATTTTCACGATGCAATTCCTTGCACTGCTGATATGACAAAAGAAGAAGTAGAAGGAGCTTATGAAAAAGAAACCGGAAGTGTTATCATCAAGAGATTCGAAGGAATCAATCCGGTTCATACTCCAGGTGTACTTGTAAAGAACCACGGTCCTTTCTCCTGGGGAAAAAATGCAGACGATGCAGTTCATAACGCAGTTGTTATGGAACAAGTAGCAAAAATGGCTTCTATTGCATATTCTGTAAATCCGGCATTAACAATGAATCCGTTGCTGGTAGAAAAGCACTTTAACCGCAAACATGGTCCGGGCGCTTATTACGGTCAGAAATAAATTTTTATCGAAATAAATATCAAAACAAATAGATTTATAATCTTAAAATTAAAAAATTATGGCATTTCAAGATTTTGAAGTTTGGTTTGTAACAGGAGCACAGCTCCTTTACGGAGGCGATGCAGTAATCGCAGTTGACGCACACTCTAACGAGATTGTAAAAGGACTTAATGAATCAGGAAATCTTCCTGTTAAAGTTGTATATAAAGGAACTGTAAACTCAGCAGCTGAAGTAACAGCTACAATGAGAGCAGCAAACAATGAAAGCAAATGTATCGGTATCATTACCTGGATGCACACTTTCTCTCCTGCTAAAATGTGGATTCACGGATTGCAAGAGTTGAAAAAACCTCTTCTTCACTTCCACACACAATTCAACAAAGAAATTCCATGGGATACAATGGACATGGATTTCATGAACTTGAATCAATCAGCTCACGGAGACCGCGAATTTGGTCACATCGTTTCTCGTATGCGCAAAAACCGCAAGGTTGTTGTTGGTCACTGGCAAGATGAAAAAGCTCAGGGTAAAATCGCTGTATGGATGCGTGTTGCTGCTGCTTGGGCTGATGCACAAGATATGCTTATCATCCGTTTCGGAGACAACATGAACAATGTTGCTGTAACAGATGGTGACAAAGTAGAAGCAGAACTTCGTTTAGGTTATCACGTTGATTACTACCCAATCGGCGACTTAGTAGCAGTTCAGGATACTGTAACTGATGCTGAAATTGCAGAATTGGTTAAAGTATACGAAAGCGAATATGAATTGGCTGCCAATGTAAAAGAAGGCGGAAAAGACCGCAACCAGGTTATTGAAGCAGCTCGTGAAGAACTTGCTCTACGCAAATTCTTAACAGCAAAAGGCGCAAAAGGTTTCACTACAAACTTCGATGCATTGCACGGAATGAACCAACTACCAGGTCTTGCTTCTCAACGTTTGATGGCTGAAGGTTATGGTTTCGGAGCTGAAGGTGACTGGAAAACAGCAGCATTGTACCGCACAATGTGGTTCATGGGACAAGGTCTTGAAGGTGGTGCTTCATTCCTTGAAGATTACACATTGAACTTCGATGGAGACAAGAGCTCAATTCTTCAGGCACACATGTTGGAAGTTTGTCCACTTATCGCAGAAAACAAACCAAAACTAGAAGTTCATCCATTAGGTATCGGTGGCAAAGCAGATCCAGCTCGTTTGGTATTCACTACTCACGAAGGAACAGGAGTTGCTGCAACAATCGTAGATATGGGTAACCGTTTCCGTATGATTGTAAACCAGGTAGATGTTATCAAATCAAAAGAACTTCCTAAATTGCCAGTTGCTTCTGCTCTTTGGATTCCACAACCAAACTTCGAAGTAGGTGCAGGTGCATGGATTCTTGCAGGTGGAACACACCACACAAGCTTCTCATTCGCTCTTACTCAGGAATATCTGGAAGACTATGCTGAAATGGCAGGTATCGAAATGATCGTTATCGACAAAGATACAACTATCAGCAACTTCAAGAAAGAGCTTCGCACAAATGATGTTTATTATATGCTTAACAAAGCTTTGATGTAATATGGCAAAAAAATATGTTATCGGATTAGATTACGGTAGTGATTCTGCCCGTGCAATCATTGTAGATGCATTGACAGGGGAAGAATTGGCTACAGCCGTAAAATACTATCCTCGCTGGACAGAAGGAAAATATTGCGATCCTGCAATCAACCAATATCGTCAGCATCCGCTTGATTATATTGAAGTATTGGAAGCAACTATCAAAGAATCACTGGCAAAATGCCCTGCAGGAACTGCAGAACAAGTTGTTGGTATTGCTTTTGACACAACCGGAAGTACTCCTGTGTTTACAGATGCAGCTGGTACTCCCCTATCTTTACTGCCTGAATTTGCAGAAAATCCAAATGCAATGTTTGTACTTTGGAAAGACCATACAGCAGTAAAAGAAGCAGCCGAAATCAATAAGCTTTGCAAAGAGTGGAAGATTGACTATTCAGCTTACGAAGGTGGTATCTATTCTTCAGAATGGTTCTGGGCAAAAGCTCTTCACGTACTTCGTGAAGATGAAGCTGTACGCAAGAGTGCTTACTCTATCGTTGAGCACTGCGAATGGTTACCTGCAATTCTTACAGGAGCCAATAAAGCAGAAGATATCGTAAGAAGCCGTTGTGCTGAAGGACACAAAGCAATGTGGCACGAAAAATGGGGCGGACTTCCAGCTGAAGACTTCCTTGTAGCTCTTGATCCACTTTTGGCTGGCTACCGTGATCGTCTGTTTACAGAGACAGAAACTGCTGATAAGGCAGTTGGTCACCTTACAGAAGAATGGGCTAAACGTCTTGGTTTAACAACAAACGTTGTTGTAGCCGGCGGAGCATTCGACTGCCACATGGGTGCTGTAGGATCAGGTGTAACACCTCGCACACTGGTACGCATTATCGGTACTTCAACTTGCGACATCATGGTTTCTTCTTACGAAGAGATGGGCGACAAGCTGATCAAAGGTATCTGCGGACAGGTTGACGGATCAGTAATCCCTGGATATGTTGGTCTGGAAGCCGGACAATCTGCTTTCGGTGATGTATATGCTTGGTTCAAGAGAGTTCTTGAGTTCCCTATCAAAAAAATCATAGGCAACAGCACACTTATTGACGAAGCTACAAAAGCTAAATTGGTAGATGAAGCATGCAGCCAGATTATCCCTGCATTGACAAAAGAAGCCGAGCTAATTCCAATCAGCGAAAGTACAGTAATTGCTACCGACTGGATGAATGGCCGCCGTACTCCGGATGCTAACCAGATGTTGAAAGGAACAATCACCGGACTTACTCTTGGTAGTTCAGCTCCACGCATCTTCCGTGCATTGGTAGAAGCTACAGCATTCGGTTCAAAAGCAATTGTTGACCGTTTCCGTAGCGAAGGCGTACAAATCGATGCAGTAATCGGTATCGGTGGTATTTCTTTGAAATCACCATTCGTAATGCAAACATTGTCTGATGTACTTAACATGCCTATCAAAGTCTGCAAAACAGAACAAGCTTGTGCTTTAGGCGCTGCTATGTTTGCTGCAACAGCTGCAGGCGTCTATGGTAAGGTAGAAGAAGCACAACAGGCTATGGGACCAGGATTTGCTTCGGAATATACTCCAAATGCAGAAAATGCAAAAGCATATCAGGCAATTTATGAACAATATGTAAAAGTTGGACAATTCACTGAAAAAGAATTGTTCTGCTAATAAATCTCTTCAAGCGAGGCCGGGAAAAGATCGAAATATCTTAGTGTATTTCTGATAAATAACTTATTGTATTTTATACTCTAAGATCTCTCCCGGTCTCGCTTTCAACCTCGATATTTTCAACAAAAAATCGCTCTATTCTAGCAGTTTATTACTCACAAACTGCTATCTTTGCCCCTAAATTAATGAATCAATTATTATGAATGATAGTAAACTAATGAATCTCGCAGCAGATAATGTGCGAATTTTAGCAGCTTCTATGGTAGAAAAAGCAAACTCAGGACACCCGGGCGGTGCCATGGGTGGCGCAGACTTTGTGAACGTTCTTTTCTCTGAATTTTTGGAATTTGATCCTGAAAATCCTCGTTGGGAAGGTCGCGACCGCTTTTTTTTAGACCCAGGACACATGTCACCCATGTTGTATTCCATCCTAGCCCTTACAGGTAAATATACATTGGATGAATTATCACAATTCCGTCAATGGGGAAGCCCAACTCCAGGACACCCTGAAGTAGATGTAATGCGTGGAGTAGAAAACACATCCGGTCCTCTAGGCCAAGGTCATGCATACGCTGTTGGTGCTGCTATCGCTGCCAAATTCCTGAAAGCTCGTTTCGGCGAAGTAATGGGACAAACCATTTACACATTTATCTCAGACGGAGGTATTCAGGAAGAGATTTCTCAGGGAGCAGGTCGTTTAGCCGGACACCTGGGACTTGACAACTTAGTTATGTTTTACGATTCTAATGATATTCAGCTTTCAACAGGAACAAATGCTGTAACCTGTGAAGATACTGCAAAGAAATATGCAGCATGGAACTGGAACGTAATCTCTATCAACGGTAATAATCCAGACGAAATCCGCAAGGCTCTTACTGCTGCGAAAGCAGAAAAAGAACGCCCTACCCTTATTATTGGTAAAACCATCATGGGTAAAGGTGCCGTCACAGCCGAACAAGGAAGCTTCGAACGCCAATGCTCAACTCATGGTCAGCCATTGAGTGCAAGTGGTGCTTCTTATGACGAAACTATTAAAAACTTAGGAGGTGATCCAACAGATCCTTTCAAAATATTCCCAGAAGTTGCAGAACTTTACGCTAAACGTGCTGCCGAACTGAAAGAAATCGTTGCTGCCAAGTATGCTGCTAAAGCAGAATGGGCTAAAGCTAACCCAGAACTTGCTGCAAAATTAGAAGATTTCTTCTCAGGCAAAGCTCCTAAAGTAGACTGGGCAGGTATCAAGCAAAAAGCAAACGACGCTACTCGTGGTGCTTCTGCTACAGTACTTGGTGCATTGGCTACTCAGGTAGAAAACATGATCTGTGCTTCTGCCGACTTGTCAAACTCTGATAAGACAGACGGATTCTTAAAGAAAACTCACGCCTTTACAAAAGACGATTTCAGCGGTGCTTTCTTACAGGCAGGTGTTGCTGAATTAACAATGGCATGTGTTTGCATCGGTATGGCACTTCACGGAGGTGTAATTCCAGCTTGCGGTACATTCTTTGTATTCTCTGATTACATGAAACCAGCAGTTCGTATGGCTGCCCTGATGGAACTTCCAGTGAAGTTTATCTGGACTCACGACGCATTCCGTGTGGGTGAAGACGGACCTACTCACGAACCGGTTGAACAGGAAGCTCAGATCCGTTTGATGGAAAAACTTAAAAACCACAACGGACACAACTCAATGTTGGTTCTTCGTCCGGCTGATGCTGAAGAAACTACAGAAGCATGGAAACTTGCCATGGAAAATACTTCAACTCCAACAGGATTAATCTTCTCACGTCAGAATATTGCTAATCTTCCTGCAGGAACAAACTATGCAGACACTGCAAAAGGTGCTTACATTGTTGCCGGAGCTGACGAAAACCCTGATGTAGTTCTTATCGCTTCAGGTTCTGAAGTTTCTACACTTGTTGCCGGAGCAGAATTGCTTCGCAAGGATGGTGTAAAACTTCGCATTGTTTCTGTTCCATCTGAAGGATTGTTCCGTAGCCAGAGCAAGGAATATCAGGAATCAATTATCCCAAACGGAGCTAAAGTATTTGGTCTTACAGCAGGTTTACCAGTAAACCTTGAAGGCCTTGCAGGTGCCAACGGTAAGGTATTTGGTCTGGAATCATTCGGATTCTCTGCACCTTACAAGGTTCTTGACGAAAAACTTGGTTTCACAGCTCAGAACGTGTACAATCAGGTTAAGGCAATGTTATAATCTAACATAAACTGAAAACAGATAAAAATGAAAACTATTGGTATTTGCTCCGATCACGCAGGTTTTGAACTGAAACAGTTCGTTAAGAGCTGGCTCGAAGCCAAGGGTTGGGCATACAAAGACTTTGGAACGTACACAACAGACAGTTGCGATTATGCAGATTTTGCACATCCGCTGGCATCAGCCATCGAAAATGGCGAATGTTATCCGGGTATTGCTATCTGCGGTAGTGGTAATGGCATTAACATGACGTTGAACAAGCATCAGGGTATCCGTGCAGCACTTTGCTGGACACCTGAGATCTCACATCTTGCCCGTCAGCACAACGATGCAAATATTCTGGTTATGCCGGGTCGTTTTATCGACACGACAACAGCCGATCATATTATGACTGAGTTCTTCTCTACAAATTTTGAAGGCGGCCGTCATCAAAAAAGAATAGAAAAGATTCCCGTAAAGTAATCACGTTCATACTATAACAAAAAATCCTGTTTGTTCATTCAAACAGGATTTTTTATTTCGATCTTTTAGAGAGCGTCTCAGAAATAATATCTGAATCCGGTAAGCAAAGTATATCGTGCTACTCCGTTTGTTTCGCAGTAATACGAAGAATAAACATTGCCTCTGTTATCTTTCATATCCCCAACACAACCGAACAAAAGCCCTGCGCTCACACCCAGTCCTAAATGAGGAGTCACCATGTATTCCAATCCCAAATCCAGATTTAGTGCTGTTCCATCAGCCCATATATGATATCCATTACTGGCGTTCTCGTCATGTCTGTAATAACCAATTCCGAATTCGGCCTTCACAATCCATTTATCAGTAAACTTCCATCGCCCACTCAACACAGGCGCAATGTAATTTTCAAGAAAAGAATCTTTTGTGCCATACACCCATCCCGAAGAACGAAATCCGGAATAAAGAATGCCCATTCCCAAACCACTTGAAAAAGTATGATCATACTGCAAACGCCAATCCACTCCATTACGCAGAGGTATTCCATTCAGAAAATTATCATCTGCAACATATATATTGCTAAAAATATGTCCATAACCAATATTAACAGAGAAAGTGTTTCCGGGAACTGAATGCCTTCGTATCACTTCATTTTGTTCTGCAGCCAGGTTTTTAAACACGGCATCAGACAAAGAGTCTTTCTTCACCGCACCATCTTTCAGGAGCAATATACTTCCTGCTATCTCATGGCAATTACCTCCACCAGAGGAAGGCATGGAATGACTGGTAATCATCAACCCATTTCCACCCGCTTTGGCAACTTCTGTTTTTGCCAGAAGGAGAACATCAGAATAAGTGCATTTAGCAGCAATGTTTCCTTTTCCCACACTCACCCGTCCAATAGTCCTGGCAGAGGCCGGAACACGCTGACCTACCCCGTAAACAATAACAGAATCGGGTACAACAATAGGTGGATATATTTTTACTATGTCAGTAACTACCCTTGGGTTACAGGATGCCAAAACAACCATTAATAACAGAGATAAAAAAAGATTTCGTTTCATAGGTTCTTAATAATCACGAATTACTATTTATAATCAATTTTCAGAGCCAAAGGTAATACATTTTTTAAAATACAATAAATTGAAATGTTTTTATTATATGAAAATCATTGTTATTCAATGACAAATAATTATTTCAACCCATTGTTAATAATTTAGCAATATCTGGCACGATTATTGTATATATATAATCTTTGCACTTACAACAACATTAAAATAAAAATACTATGAATGCATCCTTATACATTGGTGGGAACAAAGGGCGTCCCACGTTTGTAGAAAACCTCGCTATAGAAACAGTTATCAACTCGTTCAAAACACTGAAATACGCAACACTGGTTGACAGTATCCGAAGTCAAAGCAGCGATTCCGCCAAAGCATGGCAGCAACTCCCCTCCTTTACATTTGCCGCTTCCTTTATCGGTGGACGTACAAAGACTAATATGGAGCAGTACAACGGAGTGATTCAGCTCAACAGTGGCAAACTGGAACCCGAACAAGCCATTCGTTTACGGGATAAAGCCGCGCAAGAGCCCAATACCCTGGCAGCATTTGTTACCACAGAAGGTACAGGAATTGTAATTCTATCTCCCGTTTCCAGTCCGGACGGCTCTATACCCGATAATAATGAGGATATTAGCAAATTTCACGCACACGCTTTTTCCGTTGTCAGCTTATATTATGAATCCTGTTTGTATACCGACTTTAAGAAAAACGAACATTCATTATTACAGTTAACCTCAGCCACTTACGACACTGAACTATTTTTCAATCCCGAAGCCGAAACATTTCTGATAGCAACGAAGAAGGATTTCGAGAAGAAAACAACGAAGCTACTCCGAAACATGGAGGGAGAACCAATTTCCTATGATCATCTGCCTATTGGCGAACAGCGGGATACCGAAATAAGAAGAGCTTTCGACCGCGCTTACTCAAATGCACTCAATGTGGAGTCGTTCCGGAAAGAGAACAGATCGCAGTTTGTGTACGCTTTGGCATACTTTTGTTGCGTGGCAGGAATTCCCGAAGCCGAAACAGCCAAACTGGCACTTCAGCGTTGCACCACCGAACATTTTACTGCCGATGATCTTCGTCTGACTATCCGTATTAAGTACAAGGAGTACGAAGATGCTGCCGGTACTGACAGCGGACTGACAAAAGTGGAGAAAGAGACACACAAGCTCGAAGAGTTTATAAAACGCAACTTTATGCTTCGCCGCAATGTAATACTGCAAGGCATTGAATTCCGTTATGCCGATCATTCCAGTCATGAGTGGACAGAGCTTCGCGACCATCACCTCAACACCATTTATATCCGTGCACACAAAGAAGGAATAAACTGCACCCTCAATGATGTAAAGGCAATGGTCGATTCCGAGATTACCCCCTCCTACCATCCTTTCAAGGATTTTATCTTTGTACCTTTCACTGAATGGGACGGGCACGACTATATTGCCGATGTGGCAGCCACCGTACCCACCAAAGATCCCGAATATTTTGAATGGTGTTTCCGTAAATGGTTCGTAGCATTGGTTGCTTCACTGATAAACGACCGAGTAATAAACCACCAGATTCTGGTATTGATTGGCGGCAAGCACGGTATGGGGAAATCCACCTGGCCGGAACGCCTCTTGCCTCCCGAGTGGCGAAAAAGTCATTTCGATGCAAATGTATTTTCCAATAATGCCAATGCCACCCGCATGAAGCTAAGCACCAGTGCCATTCTGAATATCGACGAGCTGGATACCATTCAGCGTTACGACCAGGAAACAGTAAAAGAGTTGTTCACCACGTTCAACATTAACATACGCACCTCGCCCGATCGTCCGCCAAGGAATTTTGTGCGCCATGCTTCTTTCTTCGGAACAACCAATCACCTGGATATTCTGAGAGATTATACAGGAAGCCGCCGTAACCTCTGCCATGAAGTAACCGGCCCAATCAATTTCGAATTCAGCATAGATTACAAGCAACTCTATGCCCAAGCATGGAATATGATTCTGAATGGCTTCCGTTACTATTTCAATTCTGAGGAAAACAGCATTGTGGAGCAACACAACCAGCACTACATGGAAACCGATGCAGATATGGAACTTTTCTATGAATACTACCGTAAACCGGAAGGTGAAGAGGAAGGTATATTCCTTTCTGCGGCAAAATTGGCAGAATATATTAAAAGTAAAACGGGGATTGCTATTAGTAAGAAGATGATAAACAAACTGGGTAAAAACCTGAAATCACTTGGTTTTCAATGGAAAAGGATAAACGGATATACAGTTTATCATATCTGTTTAAAAGAGTAAACTGATTATTTGGTGGCAGGAGTGGCAGGAAAAATAACCTTTTTGCCGTTCTGGAAATTAAATTTTGAAAATTATGCAATTTGCGGAATTTTCAAAAAAATACTTTTGAAACCGAAAAATACTCTTTTTTCCTGCCACTCCTGCCACCAATAGCAATATCTATATTTACATATTGTACTATAAATCAAGCATATAGACATATTAGAGAAAACAACTAAACGAATTAGCAAAAACAAAACGAGACATCATATCGATCATGTACACGATCGACATTCGAACATGTACATGATCGTTATCAATCTTGTACATGTTCGTAGAAACCATAAACCAATAAAACATTAATTACCATGGGCATACCATATAAATTCAAGGAGATAAACGATAATTTAAGTAAAGACACAAAGAAAAAAGGCGGTGTTCATCCTATAATAAAAAGCAGAGAAAAGCTAAACACAAAAGCATTAGCCGAATACATTGCAGGAAACGATCCGTTACTACGTACAGAAATGGAGTTGGCAATTACCAAAACATTTAGTGCTATAGAAAAAGCATTGAAGAACGGTTACACCGTAGCCTTAAACGATTATGGTGCTTTCCAACTCTCTGCTCAATTCCGTGAAGACTTTAATCCCGAAGAACCTCATCGGGCAGAAAGTATTGAGGTGAAGAACGTTAATTTCCGAGCTTCTACCAAGATGAAGAAGAGGATTGGGGTTAGTGGGTTTGAGAAATCAGAGAGGTAAATTATCCTATCATTTAAACATTATTCTATAAAACAACTCATTAAATATCTTTGTAAGATTCACCCATCACAAATCTTACAAAGATATTTAACTAGCAAATTAGACAGACTTACCCCAAATATTCATATTGATGAAAAAGATTATTTAAGCTCATATTGACTGCAACTGCATTATGAGGAATTAAAATGTATTTCCAGGGTTTACCATTAATTTGTTTATTGTATTCAGTGGCATTAATACAATAATTTAAAGCTGCCCTTGCTTTTGATTGCACTTGTTCTGTCTCAACATCGTCTTTTTTCTTAGTTTCTACCAAAGCAATAAAATCGGGTGTTTCTACTACAAAGTCGGGCATATATTCTTTTGAAGGACGACCGTAATAAATCTGGAATTGTGATTTTGCAGGACGTAACCATTTGGTACAATCTTTATCCTGTTCAAGAATTACTGCAAAGTCTTTTTCCGTTTTACTGTCAAATTTATACAACTTGTGATAAGATTTAACAAAACCTCCAAAAACCTTGTTTCTGATAGCAGAAACAGGTTCAATACTTTCTTTATAATCATATATTCTGTCACCTACATTCTTTGAAATTGAAGGATCTTTTATTTCAGAACACGGGCGTACTTTCATGATTGGTTTCTCGAAACCTTCGTGAATGATCTCGTGGTGAGCCATCATCTGCTGATAAATCTGTTCGGCAATAGGTATTTTAAAGTTAATTATTACATTAACGACCTCCCTTTCATCACCCAGATAAGACTGAAAGTGCAAAACAGCCTGATTTGCCAGTTTATATAACAAGTCTTTATGTTCGTCATACCAAATTTCCTGCTTGTCAATCAATACGGAAACAAGATGATCTTCAATATATCGTTCTTTAAAATAAGCCCGACCTACAGCTAATTCACGCTGAACTCCAGACTGCAATTCTCTCGTAACAATCTCTTCTGAACCCGGCTGATATTTCATTTTAGAAGTATCTAAATCAAAATCATGGAAAATCAATTTTGAGTTACCTGAAGGAATGATTGACAAACGTGGAATAGGGATTGTATTATCAATAAATTTTTCTGCAATGGAAATATAACGTTCTGCCGCTTCATTCACTTCGTCGTTTGCAAACAAACGACCTTCGGATTTTAGTTTTTCCAGGTAAGTCTTTTTAAATGTTTCTATATGCTCAGCGGTTGTGATTGCCTCTTTTGTAAAACTGGCAGCTTTGGGGGCTACAGTATTCAGAAAAGGAAGAATAAATTCATCACGCTTTATATTGATAATTTCTTTTTCTTTCTTGGTTCCTTCCAGCTGTTCAGCAACTGTTTTCCGTTGTTCGATCTCTTCTTCAAACTGAGATTGCGATGTAATAATCTCTTTCCGTACATTGCCGTCGGTATCGTCGAGCACAATAATATGTTGAATACGAATAATAGAATCCGGTTTGTTAGCTTCATCAACAATATCCTGAAATTTATCATGCTGAACGATGGTAAGCGTATCTACATTATCATCTCCGGTGTGTTTGCCATAAGGTAAACGCAGTCCTCGCCCCAAAGTTTGTTCGGTAAGTGTACGTGAAGCCGAGCTACGAAGTGGAACAATTGTATAAAGATTGGTTACGTCCCAACCTTCTTTAAGCATGTTTACGTGAATAACTATTTCAATTCGATTATCCGGTTCTTCAAGGCTTAGTAGTAATTCTATATTTTCGTCCTTTTCAGCACCAGTCTGATTAGAATGAATATCCATTACTTTATCCTTGTAATAGCCATTAAAGAAATCATCTTGCTGAATCATTTCTTTTAGTTCCGAAGCATGGGTGGTATCTACAGCAACAACCAGCATAAACGGCTTAACTTCCCTAGCTCCTTTATCACGGGCATAAATAGCTAATTCAGCTTTAGTATTTTCGTGAATACGAACACCGTCTAACAACTTCATCCTATCTAATTCAATAGTGCTATATTGAGAAGGATCGAAGTCTTTTCGCGTTGCAACTGCAGGCTTTTTCACAAAACCATCGGCTATGGCATTTGCAAGACTGTATTCGTAAACCACATTTTTAAATTTTGTATATTTTGCACCCGACTGAGTTTGCGGAGTGGCTGTGAATTCCAATCCCAGAATTGGATCTAATTCATTGATAACAGTCATTCCACGATCAGCCCGATAGTGGTGTGATTCATCCATTAATACTACTAAATCTGGTAAACTAGACAAATAGTTAAAGTAAGAATCACCCAGATATTCCGACATTCGTTTAATACGAGGGGCACTACCTTTTCGTGTTTCTGAATTGATTTTCGAGATATTGAATACATTGATATTTACATACTGAAATAACTCGTTCCCTGAAAACTGACTGTAATTATCGCCGTTAATGATACGAGGTGCATTCTGTACAAAATCGGCAATACCACGAAAAACATATTTTGGGTGTTTAGAATTTGAAAAATCCTCTATTAGCTTATTGTAAATTGTGAGATTAGGTGCTAGCACAAAGAAATTCCTTATTCCATATTCCAGATACAGATACGCTATACAAGCCCCCATAAGGCGGGTTTTACCTACACCTGTTGCTAATGCAAAACATATTGACGGGAAATTACGTTCAAAATCCGTACAGGTTGGATACTTACTTTTAACAATATTGAGCATATCTGACAAGCTTAGCACTCCTTTGTTTTTCACAGGTTGCATCAACTCATAAAGCTCTGATAATATATTTAGTGACTCTTCCTGTGGAGCACGAAGACTCAGACGATTACGTATATAATTGGCGTTTTTATTCATAGCTTATTCATTAAGAGATTGACTAAACAAATCGGGCATTTCAGTAGTATGTTTAAGCTTATCTTTAGCTTTGACTACAGACTCCTGCTTAATACGTTCACCCAATTCGGGGCGAAGCTCATCGAGTGGGCTGTTTACAATATTAAAACTATAATCACTATCCTGCTTGAACTCACATCTATTAAGCAAGATAGCTGGAATTTTACGAATGTTTATATTCGGATAAGCATTTTCAAGTCCTGATTCATATTGCGAACAACAAATTAGTAAACTTTCTTCAGAGAGTAAATCTTCAGCTATTGCATCAAGTATAGGACGAGTAATATACTGAGAGGTAGTAAAAATAAAATCTTGTTCAGAAGAACGCCCTTGTTTCCAATACTTGTTTTCATCTGGCTGATAATGAAAGCCCTCATGCTTTGCCATTGCTGCAGCTAGCATCTGAGCATTATATTCTTTACTAATCACCAAATTGCCATAAGTGTCTTCACTCAATAATGGAGGAGCTAACTCAAAAAACTTAAAACCACCGCCACCTTGCCAGTTGACAGCTTTACTGATACCGCCCTGTTCGCCATCTGCCACTGCTTTTAGGCGTGGGAAACAATGCGTTTTGGCATGTTCGCCCAACTCAATACCTATCCATCGGCGACCCATTTTGTGGGCTACGGCTGCGGTGGTACCTGAGCCGAGGAAGGAGTCGAGAACTATATCGTTTAGATTGGTTGAGATTTTAATGATTTTCTGAATAAGTCTTTCTGGCTTTGGAGTATCAAAAACATCGTTTGTATTAAATGCTTTCACCTCTTCTTTTGCTTCGTGATTATGACCAACTTCTTCATGTTTCCAAAGTGTTGCTGGTGGTCTTGTAGCATCTTCATCAAGAAATTGCTTAACGTAAATTTCCCAGCGGGAATCATCCTTTTTGATAAATTCTAATTCATCTCTATTTGTTATTACGTTTTCTTTTTTCCAACGCCAACGTCCTTCAATGCCATCAGGTTTATAAGGGTAAATAATTTCGCCATTAGGAGCTTCAATTCCGTACCACATAGATGGTCTATCAGCCCGCAAAGATTCAGAACCCTCTTTCCTTAAGGAGCGTCTCCTGTAATGCTTTTTAGATTTTTCATCAAAAAAATTAAACTGTTTTGAATTCTGTGATTTTTCAAGTGGATTAACCTTAAATTTATCGCTTTTTCTATATACTAAAATATAGTCATGTGATGTGCTAAATCCTTTTGCATCCATTCGTTCGCTATAGGTTTTTTCCCAAATGACACTTGCAACAAAATTTCTACGTCCAAACACCTCATCACACAAGACCTTTAAATAATGTGCTTCATTATCATCAATAGAAATCCAAATTGAGCCATCATCCGATAACAGATTATTTAGTGTTTTTAATCTATGAGACATTAATCTAAGCCAAATTGAATGTTCAACCCCATCGTCATAATGATCAAAAGCACTACCTGTATTATATGGTGGATCAATACAAATACATTTCACTTTACCTGCATAATCTTGTTCAAGAGCTTTGAGAGCAAGTAGATTATCACCATGAATAAGTATATTTTCAGTATTCGGATCACCATAGCTATATTCAGGGTTTTCAATAAGGATACGAGGTTCCAGTTTGGGTTCTTCACCCTTACCTATCCAAGTGAGTTCGAGTTTTTGTTTGCTATTTTGAGGCATATTTAGTTGATATATTTTTTCTTATAATGAGATATTCCTAATTTAACACGAAAATAATAATATTTTCTGGAAGGATAATGATTGATGACGTAATAAGTACGTTTTAATTCAAAAGGAACATTATCAATTTTTTTAGTCCATTTAACAAAATCAAGATTTAACCATGTAAATATATCTTCTATATCTTGATATATTTCATTGGCCTTATCCAAACTATAATATGGAGTACCAGCGTTATTTTTATCAAAGATAATTGGTTCATTGTGATATACCCTGTTACGGAAATCACGTATTCTCGTAAGTTTATCAAAGACAACAGCCCTATTTGTTCCAGAAGGTAGTCTTGAAAATATACGTATTGGTGATCCTGACAAAATCCGATAGTGATAGTTATCAAAAAAAGCAGTCCAGAAGCCAAATTCTAAGGTAGAAATAATCTTGCCCTGCGTACAACCAATTCTTATTTTCCGTATAGACTTTTCTACACTTATCTTTAAATAATGATTGTGTCTGAGTTGATTTGTACGACGATCAATAGTGGTTAAAGAAGGATCGACCATAAACCCGGTTTGCTGATTAATCAGCCAATTTGCATCTGAGAAATGATCAGTTAGTTCTTCATTAATCGCATTTCGAAGTACCACTTCAACCATGGTAAGTAATGGATAAAATGCTTGAGAAAGCCTTATATTTGTTTGATATGCCTTAAGTGCACGCTGGGTATTATTCGAACATACAATTTCGTATGTTTGAAGGCGAGGTGCAGAAATATATTTTTTTATTTTCCCGTAATTTATGCTCATTTTTCTTCTAAAAAATTTTGTTTGCATGCACAATTTATGTATTTTTGTGCCGTAATACTTAGTCAAGCCTCTACAACTATCAAAGTTGCACGTAACTAAGTGATAAGATATTAAAGCCCGTTTCTACGGGCTTTATCTTTTTTATCATTATATCATCCTCCATTTTATTGAAAAGATTTCTTTCTTATCTATAGACTGCTGCAAGCGCTCTTCAATATCCGATAAAAGTTCTTCTTTCCGATTGTCAATATCATCCTGAGCAACAAAAAGTCTTTGACGCTTTTCGCTTCGTTTTTTTTCAAGTTCTTTAATTGATCGCTGTGCACGAACTTTGGATTCGAGATTTAAAATTTTCTTAGCTTCGGATTTACGAAGCTTTATTTCTGCATCTAAATCTTTAATTTCTTTTTCCAACCCAATTTTCATATCCTCAGCCCACTGTTCCAGTTTATCCATTTCAGTATCAAAGAAATCTTTATTCCTCTCGGTATTCATAGAGATAATTGATTGCTTCTGTTGATGCAGAATTTCTTCAAAAACCGGTAATACCTTATTGGGCAGTTCTTCTTTTCCCAACACAACTGCATTTAAAGAAAACAAACGTTCTGCAATTTCACTCTCAATAACATCTCCGTTTTCTACCACACAGGCAATTAGGTTATAATCTTCATTTCCAAAAGAATGAATACTGAGTTGTTCTATCTGCATCCAGCCTGAACAACCTACATACTCTTCTAATACTGTAATTTTAGTATTAGTGTTAGTATAATCAAAAACCACCTCGGCAACAGGAGTTTCCAACTTTGTACATTCTCTCAGGATTCGTTGGGCAAGCTTGTGACCTATACGATAAACATTAGTATCATCAGGAACATAAAAATCAGTTTTTTTCTTGGCACCTTCAGATTTCAGAATCATATACGGGCCTGAATGTATTTGTTCTTCGGGAAAAGGATTTTTATGGAGCGTAAACGAATACTCATTATCAATAAATGAAGCATAATCATTCAGATAAAATCTCGTTGTTTTCCAAAGCTTTTGTTCAAAGGTATTTAAGTAAGCTTTCGCATTCTCATAATCAACACGTAATTTATCACGTACTTCTTCATCGAACTTTTCCAACAAAGTGGAACGAACACTTTGCATTTTCTGATTTATCTCGGGTTGCAATTCCAATTGCAGATCATCGAATGCTTTCTGAATTTCTTCAGGAGTTCGGCAGTCATTATAAATCTGTGCAATGCGTTTCTCAAAATCAACGCCGTTTCCAATAGTTCCAAGAATATCATCACTCGCACCAAATACGCCGCTAAACAAGCGAAACTTTTCATCAAGCAACTCATAAACTCGTATGTCGGCAGCATTTTTTTTATTGAGAAAATTAACCACTACCACATCATACTTTTGGCCATAGCGATGGCATCGCCCAATGCGTTGCTCAATACGCTGCGGGTTCCAGGGTAAATCATAATTAACAAGCAAAGAACAAAACTGCAAGTTTACTCCTTCAGCTGCAGCTTCGGTTGCTATCATAATAGTTGCTTCATTTCTAAAATAATCAACCAATGCAGCCCGTTTGTCCGCAGTAGGTGAACCTGTTATTTTATCTGAGTTCTTATGATCTAGCAACCATTTTTTATATATTCTATTAGATAATGGATCATTATTGACTCCATTGAATAAAACCACATTATACCCCTGTGCTGTAAGTGTAGTATTCAAATACTCTTGTGTGCGACGAGATTCAGTAAAAATCAATGCTTTTTCATTTGCACCCAACTTACGCAACTCTACAAAAGCTTTTTCCAAAGCCGTAAAGAGGTGATTGGCTTTTGAATTAATTTTAATACTATATGCTAAGTCCCGAAATTTCTTTAGATCCTGAATTTCAAATTTTATAGCCTCAATATCTTCGTCTGGAAGTGTTTCTTCTACAACAGTAATTTCTTCTTCCTCCTCGTTAAACCATTCATCCTGAATTTCACTTAACAATTCATAATCTGTTTCAATATTGCTAATTAAGTTTGATTCATTTTTCTGCAAAAGTTTTTCGAGCCTAATCACTAATGAATCTAATGTGCCATAAATTGCATAGGTAGAAGAAGCAAGAAGCTTTCTCAGAATCAAAGTCATCAACTGTCTCTGACTATTAGGTAGTGCATATAATTTAGGCCGTTGCAGATATTCGGAAACCCATGTGTATAGCAAATGTTCATCTTCATTAGGTGTAAATTCTTCTCGAATGGCCTTTCGCTCAGTATAGTTAATATATGACAGAACTTGACGTCTAAGAGTCCTTTTACAAAAAGCCTGCAAACGTTTCTTTAATTCAGTATAATCTTCTTCTTCAAGCTGACGACTATATTTTGTTTTAAAACTTTTAAGGTCTCCAAAAGCATAATCATCTATTATACTGACAAGCCCATACAATTCAAGAATTGAATTTTGAAGAGGTGTAGCAGTTAACAAAACTTTTTTCCTATTTGAAAGCGTATCTTTCAGAGTGTTTCCAATTCTATTTGAAGATTTATATACATTTCTTAAGCGGTGAGCCTCATCAATTACCACTAAATCCCAAGCTGTATTCTCTAAATAAGCAGCTTTTGCTCGTGCAAACTGAAAAGAACAAATAACAATATTATCTAAAACATCAAATGGATTAAGATTTCCGTCTTTTATAGACTGGTTAAAAGACTTTGCCTCTAAAATTATTGAAGGTAGAAAAAACTTATCGAGTAATTCCTGATTCCATTGTTTACGAAGATTAGCCGGACAAATAATGATTAATTTACGTTTTCTTTCAGCCCATTGCTGAGAAAGAATTATTCCGGCTTCAATCGTTTTACCTAACCCAACCTCATCTGCTAAAATTGCACCATTTGACAAAGGTGATTGAAATGCAAAAAGTGCAGCCTCAACCTGATGAGGATTTAAATCAACCTGTGCGTCTTGAAGTGAAGCTGTCAATTTTCCTATATCATTGGCGGGCAATTGACGGTTTAAATCGTAAGCAAAAAATTTAGCATGGTAAGGAGTTAGTTGCATTTATAGATCATTTATAACATTATAATACAGAAAGCACAAAACTAGACAAAATGCTGTTAATGTCAAAACTTAAACTTCATATTTTTTTCAACCAGAGATATATACCTAGAATTATAATATCGGATAAATAAAATACAATACTAGAATTCATTATAAGCTATATTTGTCTCAACAGTGTTGAGACAAACACAAAAAGCAAAAAACGCTAGACATCAAGGCCTAACGTTTATGGATTTCTTTCACTCAATTGAGTGATGAACTCTAGCACAAATATAATCATTTTTAGATAAATTTGGATGATGATTGAATGTATTATTAAAAATCATCTTCAGAGTTAAGAACATTATGGAACATTTTATATAATTTCTTACCAATCTTATCTTTATCAAACTCTCTTTCATGAGTTAACGGAAGTGTCGAAAGACGTACCTTGCATACTCCATCTTGCAATTTTTCTATTTGATCTTTCCCTATTGGAAACTGCGCCAAGGCTTTAATTTCAGTTACGGGTACCATTATATTCCCCACCATTACTCCTGTGCTTGCAGTTGTAGAACTTAATGATTTGCCTTCAAGTTTTATAACTTCATTCTTAAAAGTTTTCAGCATCAAAATTGGTAAATCATTAAACACTAATCTATCAGAATTTACAGAAGTTATAATATAATAGACACCTTCTTGGTGTACTACAGAGAATTTTACTGTACACCCCTCTGCAGATAAAGGTTTATAAGTGTACCCAACAGTTTTCTGCCCAAAAGCTAAGACTGACACAAACACACAAATAATTGATATAAAAATCTTTTTCATGTTTTTTATTTAAGTTTGATTGCAAAGATAATTAAATTCGTATATTTTGGCAAATTCGTTTGCTAAATTGAGATGAATACTCATTAAAATCTAATTTTGCAACCTTAATATAAGGCTGTATTAGATTACTTTAAGGATAAAGTTAAACGTAAGCCTTCGGTTAAGATGACTTTATTTCAGAATGCAAACAAAAGGGAGGTCCGCACGTAAAATACTTAACTAACAAGGAAGAATCGTCCACTTACTTTGGAGAATGGAAATTGTGTGCTCCTAAAAATATCTTATCATATTTAGAACAGGGAGAAAATGAGCTTGTATAGTAAAACAGACTTATTTTCATTTTTCAACAAACTGTATTTGTCGCACCAGTGGTGCGACAAATAAAAAAAGGAAAAAACTCTAGACATTATTTATTCAAATATTTTCTATTCTTTCATAAAACTGCATCTTATAAAAATCTCCAACAGGTATTAATTTACCGGAGATTTTTATATGATTTCGTTCAATAGATTCAATTTTAGACAGTGCAACAATATAGGATTTATGAACCTGAATGAATTGGTCTTGGGGAAGTGTCTTCAATATAGCTTTCATGCTTTGCTTGGTAAGAATTCTCTTATCAGAAAGATAAATCTTTAAATATCCCTGCATTCCTTCAATATACAGAATATCATCGAGATGTACGTTTTCACGACGATATTCTGTTTTTATAAAGATTTGGGAACTATTGTTTTCATTCTTTACTCCTGCTTTTTGTTTCAGATCATCGGATACTCTGTTAACTGCCATTTGGAAGCGCTCGAAAGAGTATGGTTTAAGCAGGTAATCAAAGACGCTCAATTCATATCCTTTCAAGGCATAATCTGAATAAGCAGATGTAATGACAACATAGGGTTTCGAGGAAAGATTTTCGAGCAATTGAATGCCGGTAATCTTTTCCATCTGAATATCAAGAAATAGCAAATCAACAGTCTGCGTTTTCAGGAATTGCAATCCTTCCAAGGCATTATCAAAACTGCCTTTAAGCTTAAGAAAGGGTATGCGGGCGACAAAACTCTCCAGCTTTTCTGCTGCCAACGGCTCATCTTCTATTATGATACATGATATTGTCATAACTTTATTGTTAATTCAGCTCTAAAGGTATTTAATTCCTTTATTATCTGCAACTCATGATTCTTGGGATATAAAAGAGCAAGGCGTCTTTTTACGTTTTCCAATCCTATGCCCGATTGAGTTGTTTTGGGGGAAATTGTCTCAGTATCGAAGTAGTTTACACATGTGAAGCTTAAAACATTATCACTTAAAGCAATTTTTATATCAACAACCGGCATGGGCTCTGCATAATACGAATGCTTAAAAGCATTTTCCACAAAAGGGATAAAAAGCATTGGGGCAACCTGAGTGTTACAAACATCTGGCTCTGGAAAAGAGTAACGTATATAATCTACATTCTTAAAGCGCAATTGTTGAAGCTGTATATAACTGGTAAGATAGTCTATCTCTTTTTGCAAAGGAACTGTCTCCGTTTTAGTCTCATAAACCATATATCTAAGCATTTCAGACAAAGTAATAAGCATTTTTGAAGCAGTTTTAGGTGATTTACTAATTAAAGAATCAATATTATTCAATGTATTGAAAAGAAAATGAGGATTAATCTGGAGTCTAAGTAATTTAAGTTCGTTCTTAAGATTTTTGTTTTCTATTTCTGATTTCAGCTGAATATTAGCAAACCAGTTTTCAAAACCTCTAACCAAACATCCACATTGGGCTATAATAAAAGTACCAACCATTGATGGCAAAAGGAGAACATAATTCTGCAAATTTATTCCTGGGGTAATAAGCTTTGAGATAATCAAGAAAACAACTGAAACAGAAATACTTATTAGCACTGAAAGAATAAGGTATCTGACAAGCTGACTTTTCTCAAAATATCGTATCAGCCAATAATAGGATAAATAGAATATGACTGCCGCCCAAACAAAATTGATATAAAACTGGATAGTAAGTTCTTGCAATGCGATTGATAGATCTCCCTTTGGCACAACATATAGTACCAGGTAGAACAGAACGAAGACCAGCCAGAAAAGTGAGTGGATAAGTATTTTCAGTATATATTTCATAATTTAATTTTAATCTACAAAGCTATTAAAAAAGTTATATATGCAAAGGTATTTTACCAAATTGTTACAGCTTAGCCATTTGTTTTGAAAACAAAGGGATAGCATAAAATATCATCGGAACCAGACACATTATCAGTATAATCGGACTACTGGAACTAATTCCAAAAAGAGCAAATTCTGCCACTATACGAATCAGATAGAATAATGAAAAGAAACTAAGGATACCATATTTTAGAGAACTGCCTAAGAGGGATTTTGTCTGAAAGATTGGAATAATACCCATAAAGAACAGCATCAAGATACAAATTGCATGGTATGTAAGAAAAATCGCCCTATTCATACCTGATAAACCATTCAGTGCATTTTCCCAATTAAACATCGGATAAAATAACAAGTGAAAGACAACAAACAGCAAGCTTAGATAGCCAGCAATACGTAGCAAGAGAATCTGAGTTTTCATATTATATTCTATTTAGTAATTATTGATTCTGATATTTTTTTAATAAGATTATTCCAAAACACACCCATAATATTGTTTCACAAATAATGGCTATCAAGATAGAAGAGTTTACTGTTCCTTTAATATATTCATAACTGCCTACACAGGATAATCCAAACAGTGTAATTCCAGTAGCCATACAAATGGTTTGTCTCGTTTTTGAATGAGGCAGATTTCTTGTTCCAAACATCAGCAGGGATATTCCCAACATAAACATGGATGCCCTTCTGGCAAGAACGGATCCAGCTTCTGAAGGTTGTAGTCCCAAATCTTTAATAAAAGAGCCCGGCATAAAAAGTAATTGTACAAACAAATAAATGAATAATAAAGAAGTTGCAACACTCACAATTTTATATAAGGATTTCATAATTTATATTTTAGTGTTTACACATTCTGTACAACATATCTCTGACTATCAGGTAATGGAACGGCTTGATTGTATAGAAATAAATTCTTCCCATTAAATTGTGAAAAGAAACGACTGTTATAAACCTTACAATGTGCTTATTTCCATCAGGTTCATATTGAAGAGAAAACCACCCTTCAAGATGTTTATCGTTTGCATACATCAGAATTTCCGTCTCACTTCTTTCAAGCACATCGAAAAAATTTAATTTCTCTCCTTTCTGAGGATTTATATTTGTTATTTCGTCAGTAGAAGTTTTCAAGCCCAATGGCTTCACTAATAAGTTACGAAGCTTATATAGAAAGTCAACCCACTTTGGTTTAAACGAGAACAATGACAAACATGATTCAAGTGTTACCGATTTTTTATCGGTGAACATTTGATAGCACTCTGAATAATCTGCACTCAAAGAGAATCCATAAATAAATGATTGCATTGGAATGGTTGTTCTTTCTATCTTCATAACATTTTATTTTTTCAGCAAAGATGGTCTGAGCTAAAGACATCAACAAATTTAGTTCACCAAACGGCATATTTTGGTTACGAAATGAACAAACATTAAAGCAACTAATTGTTTATTTCTTTACAATGATTATCTTTGCAAAAAATATAAACACACAATTATAATGAAAGCTAAACTATTACTTGTCTTTGTTTGTCTGCTTATGGCATGTGAAAAGCATGAAGAAGGACCACAGCCTATCACCAAAAGTGTACTTGGAATAGAGCAAATAACGATAAACAATATTAATTACCCAATAAGCGAAGGGTTTATGATTGAGAATTGTAAACCGTTAATTACTACAGGTTCTTTCAATTCATCAACTAAATTGGAGTTAAATTATGCATGGAATGCCCTTGCTGAGGATTTAACGTCTGTTTCTATAACAAGTACAAAAGGGCAAGTTGAAGTAAACTGGACAGAAAATACAACCTCAAAGACATGCACTGTCAGAGTATATACAGAAAACCCCAAAGCTGAGATAAAATATACTATAACAGCTTTGATTAAAAAATAATATCGATTTTTATTTTCTTAAAGCAATCCTTGACAAGAAGTTCTGGGGTTGCTTTAAGAACTCAATCATTCAAAAGAATATTTTTTCTAAGTACATATCTACCAGAAAGATATATATACCCAATAGCAACACCTGAAGTTACTTTTCGCCTTTATAAATAAATATCAAATTAGGATAAACTTTTCTATCACGACACACAAGCTGATTTAGGAGTATAAAATTGCTAAAGAAACTCATGTGCTGACAGAAGAAATCAGGAATTAATCGCGAGCGATACTCAGGATAAAGAGCTAGTTTTCCTAAATCGGTCATTAGTAGAAAATTAAAACGAGTATCTACATGAGAGATATTTTTCTTATAAACGCTATCTTTTTCTATTATATTACCTTTCTCAATCTGATTAATATAGGAAAGAGCACTAACCGGATCGGGAGCTAACAATAACTTATCTTTATAGAAAAGAGCATAGGTATTTAGATCTGCATCTTTAATGCCGGAAAGCTGAGAAAAAATGGTGCTGGGAGGTAGTGAATAAAAGCGATAACTTCTATTTCCGGTATTAAACAATTGGATTTTTCCGCCGGCAGTACTCTCTGTTTTTATTGAATGATTTTGCATAAACAAATGCAAATCGGCTTCCGCTTTCATTGAATTTTGCATGGGAATGCAAAGCAATGAGAATGGTCGCTGAATGGAATCATCTGAGCAAAAAGAGAATCCGGCTAAACTTCCTGCAACATTTCCTTTCAGAAAGTACATAAATTGAATATCTGTTGCCTTAACATCATCGCTGTAAGAAGCAAGATCATATTCTGTCTGTGCTGAATTGACAGCAATATATTGAATTTGTGAAATTGACATTTGATTTATGTAGTATGTAGAACTTGGAAATATATTTCCCGAAAAGAATTCAATTGGACTTTGTTCCTTAATAGCATTTACAAACGATGAACTAGTTTCGGCATCCGTGGTAATTCCTGAAAGATTAATTGCATCATCATCAAATTTTAAATTCAGATAACTCCAGCCGGTTTGTTTCTCTTTCACATATAAAGATGCAATGCCATTAGCTGTTTTAGTATCTTTTGCAAAACCAAATACTTTATCAGTTAAAACTGAATTTCCACTAATATGGGCATCTATCACTTGTTCTATCAATCTTTTGGAATAACTGACTGCTACAAAACCTGATGATTTGTAGTAACAAAGAAACAAATCGCCTCCCATAGGACAAATATTTATCTTTTTGCCTTTGTATAATACTGATTTTAAAGGGAAATCTATTGGACGTTTCTTTTGGATTTGTTCTTCAATCCATTTCTCGTCTCCGGGATTTGTTGGGAAATAAAGTACCTGGTCCATTTCTGTTCCCGGAGAATGGAAACTGATAAGCAGCTTGTTCATCCGTAAGCTTAATCCGAATGGAGCGGATGCTGTTAATTCTTCAAAATGGTCTATTAAATCTTTAGCAATGAGAGAGAATCCATGAGTAGTAAACTCTTTTCCATAACTTACTCCTTTCAGTTCTTTTAAAAGGGAAGCAAGATCATTGGTTTCAAATATTGCAGAGCAATCGGATGGGACCAAAGAAAAAAGATTAATTCCGGCCGCCTTTCCACGATTATTGAGACTCGTAAAAAAATAGCTTCCTGCTCCTATGAAAAGAAGCAAAAAGAACGTAACGACTACTATTTTTATCTTCATTTTCCTATCCATAGCTATACGCTTTCAATACAATATAAGTATCTTTGTACCGTTAATCATTAAAAGCTAACATACAAAAGTAATAAATATTCTAACAATTAATGAAATATTTGATTAGAAAAGAGATAGCAGGATTTTTTAGTTCGGCAATGGGATATGTAATACTCCTGGTGTGGTTTCTGGCTGCATCGCTCATGCTATGGTTCTTTAACGGAGAATATAACTTACCGGATGGAGGTTATGCTACTCTCAGACCATTTTTTTCTCTGTCGCCTATTCTTTTCTTACTTTTGGTTCCTGCTACAACCATGCGTATGTTTGCTGAAGAAAACAGAATGGGTACATTGGAACTTCTTTTTTCGAGACCGATAAAGATTAGCACCATTGTTTTGAGCAAATTCTGGTCGGCCTGGCTATTAATGATCATTGCTTTAGTTCCCACCATAATTTATGTAATTAGCATTTATTTACTGAGTAATACTGGAATAGATTGGGGAGAAACAACTGGCGGCTATTGCGGATTACTCTGTCTGCTGGCCACGTTTGTTAGTTTCGGATTGTTCACTTCCTCACTTACAAGCAATCAACTGGTAGCATTCCTTCTGGCGATATTACTTTCTTTCTCTGCTTTCTACGGATTTGAATTGATTGCTTCGCTAACAACAAGCGGAAGTCTGCACAACGGTTGGGTTCAGCTGGGAATTCAGGCTCATTATCAATCTATGGCAAGAGGAGTGATTGATACCCGTGATCTGATCTATTTCGCCTCAATTACGCTCTTCTTTATTTATCTGACAATACAAGTAAACACACGTAAAAGATGAAAAAGAAGATTTTAAAAGGAACTGGATTACTGGTTTTACTACTGGTTATAAACTTGATTTCTTCTTATTGCTTTATAAGGGTTGATCTGACTTCCGAGAAACGCTATACTTTATCCGATCAAAGTTGCAAACTGGTTAAAAGCCTTGATAAACCTTTGAAAGTGATTCTATATCTGAATGGTGATTTAAACCCTGCATTCGATAGGTTACGTACATCTGTAAACGACATGTTAGATGAACTTTCTGTTTATTCAACTCACGGCATTATTCTGCAAAATATAAATCCATCGGCAGCTCCCGACGAGAAAAGCCGACAGGAGCATTATCTTAGAATGAACAACAAAGGAATGCGCGGACTGTCTGTTAATGAGCGTGATCGTGAAGGCAAACTTTCCTCGAAAGTAATTTTCCCATGGGCAGAGTTGATATATAATGGAGATACCATTCAGGTTAGTCTGCTTAAAAAGAATATGAATCTTACCCCGCAAGAAGTACTTAATACTTCGGCCGGAGAGCTGGAATACAATATTACAGAAGGTTTGAGAGTGCTAACCATTACCAATCCTGATCGTATTGCATTTATTGAAGGACACGGAGAGTGGAGTGAACCGTATGTATACGAAGCAACAAATCTACTAAGTAAATATTACAATGTGGACAGAGGGCAACTTAGTGGGAATCCTGAAGAATTGCTCCCCTACAAAGTTCTGATTATCGCCTCTCCTAAAAAAGCTTTTACTGAAAAAGAGAAATTTGCGTTGGATCAATACCTGATGAATGGAGGACGAATTCTTTGGTTGGTAGACGGTATAAAGATTTCTCTGCAGGATTTTGACGGTACCGGAGAATCATCAACTTTAAAGCAGGACGTAAATCTGGATGATATGCTTTTTACTTATGGCGTACGAATTAATCCGGTGACAGTGCAGGATATGCAATGCACAGCCATTCGATTGGCATCTTCCAAAGATGGTTCTAAAGAAGCATTTACTACCCTACCCTGGTACTTTGCTCCACTTATTAATCCTTCGGCAGAAAACATTATCACACGAAATATTTCGTCTCTTAAATCAGAATTTGTAAGTACCATATCTTTTGTAGGTAACAGTCAGCTAAAAAAACAAGTGCTGCTTTCGACTTCTCCGAATGCACATACTCTGCGTGTTCCGGAAAAAGTTAGTTTGCGCTATGTGGAAATGCCGGCCGACGAATCTTATTTTAATGAGCCGAATATTCCGGTAGCCGGACTCATTGAAGGAGAATTTCCTTCTGCTTTTATCAACCAGCTTACTCCTGATAGCTGCACGGAATTACCTCAAGGCAGATTGCAACAAAGCAAGAATACAAGAATTATTGTTGTTGCAACGGGAAGTATAATTAAAAACGAATGGAAAGGACAAGGTGATGAAGCACAACCTATGCCATTGGGATATGATGAAGTTTCCGGCGAACAATTAGGCAACGCTGATTTCGTGACTAACGCCGTGAATTACCTAGCCGAAAACGAACAATGGCTGAATCTGCGTTCTCATAACTACAAACTTAGGTTGCTGAAAAAACAGGCAATTAATGAAAATAGAGGCTTTTATGAATTTATAAATATCGCTACACCGCCGCTTCTACTTCTAATAGCCGGCTTCTTATTTTCAAGACACAGGAAGAAGAAACAAAGGTAGGTTTGTGTCAAATATTACACTTTTTATGCCAAATACTACCCTTTAGTTCCTTTGTTGTTTACTTATCTTTGCGATAAATAAACAACAATTAAAGAATAATACCAATGAGAAAAGTATTCGGAATTATCCCCCTGCTTTTAATTACTCTTTTGGCTAACGCTAGTCCGATAGAGGAAGCTTGGAAAGAGTGTGCAAAGATTGAACAACAAATTAAAAAAACATCTTTTCCTAAAAGGACTTTTGTTATTACCGATTTTGGAGCAAAAGCTAATAATGAAGCAGAACCTTGCCATGATGCAATTAACCAGGCAATTATAACTTGCAATCAGACTGGAGGCGGAACGGTAGTTATCCCTAAAGGTGTATTTTATACTGGCCCTGTAACATTAAAAAGTAATGTAAATCTGCATTTTGAGGATGGAGCCGTACTTAAGTTTTCTACTGATCAGAAATTATATTTCCCTGCCGTACTGACTCGTTGGGAAGGTGTTGATTGCTGGAATGCTCACCCATTGATTTATGCTTACGGTGAAACTAACATTGCTATTACCGGTAAAGGAACCATTGATGGTCAGGGTGCTAATGAAAATTGGTGGAGAATGTGTGGTGCCAAACGCTTTGGCTGGGAAGAGGGCGTTGTAGCTCAAAGAAATGGCGGACGTGAACGCTTGTTGATGTATGCCGAAACTTCGATGCCTGTTTACAAACGCATTATGAAACCTGAAGATGGAATGCGTCCTCAGCTAATCAATTTCCACTCATGCAATACTATTCTGATTGAAGATGTAAGTTTGCGTAACTCTCCTTTTTGGGTAATTCATCCGCTATTCTGTGAAAGCATGATTGTTCGGGGAGTAGACATTCTGAGCCACGGACCAAACAACGATGGTTGCGACCCGGAATCGAGCAAAAATGTATTGATTGAAAATTGTATTTTTAATACCGGCGACGATTGTATTGCTATTAAATCCGGTAGAAATGGTGATGGTCGTAAATGGAATATTCCAAGTGAAAACATCATTATACGTGGCTGTACCATGAAAGACGGACATGGCGGTGTTGTTGTAGGAAGTGAAATTTCAGGTGGATATAAAAACTTATTTGTAGAAAACTGTAAAATGGACAGTAAAAATCTGGATCGTGTAGTTCGTATTAAAACCAGCACTTGTCGTGGTGGATTAATTGAGAATATATATGTTAGAAATGTTACAGTTGGACAATGTGGTGAAGCTGTTTTGAAAATTAATCTCCAATATGAAAACAAAGAAAATTGCAAACGTGGCTTTGATCCGATTGTACGCAATGTATATCTTCAGAATGTAACTTGTGAGAAAAGTAAATTCGGTTCTTACATAGTTGGCCTGGAAGATAACGATCATGTTTATAATATAAACGTAGAAGATTGTCATTTCAATAATGTTGCTCAGGGAAATTCAATCAAAGGAGCAAAAGATATTACCTTTAAAGGTCTATATATCAACGGAAAAGAAATCAAAAAATAATTAATTACCAAGGAAGATCATTTATATCTTCAATTATTCGGATAATAAATTTATTAATTACAACAAATATAAGATTTAAGAGGTTATCATAAAATGGTAACCTCTTTCTTTTTGCAAGAATATAGCCTGAAAGTTTTATTTATGAAAGTGATACATCTTATTAAAATAATTTCTGCTGATATTTATGCAACATAAAGAAATTGCTCCTATAACTAAAAAATTTCTTTTTTTATTATTTCAAGCATCTCTTTTTTTCATTTTTCGCTATTCTCAATACGTAAATCAAAAAATAAAAAGTATCTTTGCGTGTCTAAAGCATTGGAAATTCAAAAGATGGAAGAACTTAGCACTATAAAAGGACTACTCGACAAAGATGACGTGGAGGCCGCCATAAACGCATTGGATATATTTATAGAGTCCAATCCAACGTGTGACGAGGCATATTATCTTCGCGGAAATGCTTATCGCAAACAAGGGAACTGGCAACAAGCAATTAACAATTACTTATCGGCTATAGAAATAAACCCTCAGAGTCCGGCACTGCAAGCTCATAAAATGATAATGGACATCCTGAATTTCTATAATAAGGATATGTACAATCAATAAATTCTTAAATTATGGCTAAAATAAAAGGAGCAATAGTAGTTGACACCGAACGTTGCAAAGGATGTAATCTTTGTGTGGTGGCATGCCCTCTTAATGTGTTGTCTTTAACAAATAAAGAAGTAAACATTAAAGGATACAATTTCGCTCAGCAAGTATTAGAAGACACTTGTAACGGATGTTCTTCATGTGCAACAGTATGCCCTGACGGATGTATTACTGTTTTCAAAGTAAAACTTTAAGCAATTAAAGTCATTATTAATCAATTAAGTAAAGAACTTAAAAAAATTAAATATATGGAAGAAGAAGTTGTTTTAATGAAGGGTAACGAAGCTATCTCTCATGCAGCTATTCGCTATGGAGTTGATGGTTATTTCGGTTATCCTATCACTCCTCAATCTGAAGTATTAGAAACGCTTGCTGATCTGAAACCATGGGAAACTACCGGAATGGTTGTTTTACAGGCTGAAAGTGAAGTTGCAGCAATAAATATGGTATACGGTGGTGCCGGTTCCGGTAAAATGGTAATGACCTCATCTTCCAGCCCTGGCGTAAGTTTAAAGCAGGAAGGTATTTCTTATATCGCCGGTGCAGAACTTCCTTGTTTAATCGTTAATGTAATGCGTGGAGGTCCGGGTCTTGGAACTATCCAACCTAGTCAGGCTGACTATTTCCAGACTGTAAAAGGTGGTGGTCACGGTGACTACAGATTGATAGCACTTGCGCCTGCTTCTGTACAGGAAATGGCAGATTTCGTTGGACTTGGTTTTGAACTTGCATTCAAATACAGAAACCCGGCTATTATCCTTGCCGATGGTGTAATTGGTCAGATGATGGAGAAAGTTGTTCTTCCGGCACAAAGAAAACGCCTTACCGATGAAGAAGTAATTGCTCGTTGTCCATGGGCTACAACAGGAAAAGCAAATGGCCGTAAACCGAATATCATTACTTCTCTGGAACTTGATCCTTATGCAATGGAGCAAAACAACATCCGTTTCCAGGCTAAATATAAAGAGATTGAAGAAAACGAGGTTCGTTATGAAGAGATTAACTGCGAAGATGCAGAATATCTGATCGTAGCATTCGGATCTAGTGCACGTATTTGTCAAAAGTCAATGGAACTGGCTCGTGCCGAAGGTATCAAAGTGGGACTTCTTCGTCCTATCACTCTATGGCCTTTCCCAACAAAAGCTATTGCTAAATACGCTGAAAAAGTAAAAGGAATGATCTCTGTTGAACTTAATGCAGGTCAGATGGTAGAAGATATTCGTCTTGCTGTTAACGGTCGTGTAAAAGTGGAACACTTTGGACGCCTTGGAGGTATTGTTCCTGATCCTGACGAGGTTGTTGAAGCAATCAAAGAGAAACTAATTAAATAAAAAGACGTATGTTGAATTTGGATAAAATCAGATTGATTCTGAACATACTCTTTATGATCGGAACTTTGAGTACAATCATAATCTACTTCACAGTTGCGGATCAGATGGTAATGTTTATCGTTTGTTGCTTTACCATTTTTGTTAAATTCATAGAATACGCATTGCGAATCACTCAAAACAGCTTGAAAAAAAATAAGAGGAGGAATGACGATGACTAAAGAAGATATAATCAAACCTGAGAACTTAGTATATAAGAAACCAAAACTCATGAATGACAAACCGATGCATTATTGCCCGGGATGTAGTCATGGTGTAGTTCACAAATTAGTAGCCGAAGTAATTGAAGAAATGGGTATGGAAGACAAAACTGTGGGAATTTCTCCTGTAGGATGTGCTGTCTTTATCTACAATTACATTGACATTGACTGGCAGGAAGCTGCTCATGGACGTGCTCCTGCTGTTGCTACTGCTATTAAACGTTTATGGCCTGACAAACTGGTATTTACTTATCAGGGAGATGGTGACCTTGCTTGTATCGGTACTGCTGAAACAATTCATGCTTTAAACCGAGGTGAAAATATTACAATTATCTTTATCAATAATGCTATTTACGGTATGACCGGTGGTCAGATGGCTCCTACAACTCTTGTTGGAATGAAAACTGCAACCAGCCCTTATGGTCGTGACGTAAAGCTACACGGATATCCACTTAAAATGACTGAAATTGCTGCTACTTTAGAAGGTACAGCTTATGTTACCCGCCAGTCTGTTCAAACAACTGCTGCAATTCGCAAAACAAAAAAGGCTATTCGCAAAGCATTTGAAAACTCAATGAACGGTAAAGGTTCTAATTTAGTGGAAGTTGTTTCAACTTGTAACTCTGGTTGGAAGATGAGTCCGGAAGCATCTAATAAATGGATGGAAGAACACATGTTCCCTTACTATCCACTAGGCGACTTAAAAGATAAAGAATAATCTAAAAAATCAGAGCAATGAAAGAAGAAATAATCATAGCTGGATTTGGTGGACAAGGAGTCTTGTCTATGGGTAAAATCCTTGCCTATTCAGGCTTAATGGAAAATAAAGAAGTATCATGGATGCCAGCATACGGACCGGAACAAAGAGGTGGTACTGCCAATGTTACTGTTATTGTTAGTGATAATAAGATATCTTCTCCTATTTTGAGTAAGTACGATGCTGCAATTATCCTGAACCAGCCTTCTTTAGAAAAATTTGAAAGCAAGGTTAAACCGGGCGGAATATTAATTTACGATGGATATGGTATTATCAATCCACCTACACGTAAGGATATCAATGTTTATCGCATAGATGCAATGGATGCAGCTAATGAAATGAATAATGCTAAAGCATTCAACATGATTGTACTTGGAGGATTATTAAAAATATGTCCTATCGTTACTATTGAGAATGTTTTAAAAGGACTGAAAAAGACTCTTCCTGAACGTCATCATCATTTGATTCCGATGAATGAAACTGCTATTAAAAAAGGAATGGAATTAATTAAGAAAATATGATAGCTAAAATTAAGCAACTACTAGAAGAAGTTGAAACATTAAAAGCATCTAATGCGGAAGAGTTGGAAGCTCTGCGTATTAAATATTTAAGCAAAAAAGGAGCAATTAATGACCTTATGGCTGATTTCCGTAATGTAGCGGCTGATCAGAAAAAGGAAGTGGGAATGAGACTGAATGAGCTGAAAACAAAAGCTCAGGAGAGAATCAATGCATTAAAAGAGGCTTTTGACAGCCAGGACAGCGGTTCATGCGATTTAGATTTAACTCGTTCTGCTTATCCGGTTGACTTAGGAACTCGTCACCCACTGTCTATTGTCAAGAATGAAATAATCGATATTTTTGGCCGTCTGGGATTCAGTATTGCTGAGGGACCTGAAATTGAAGATGACTGGCATGTATTCTCTGCTTTGAACTTCGCTGAAGATCATCCGGCAAGAGATATGCAGGATACATTCTTCATTGAAGCACATCCTGATATCATATTGCGTACACATACATCTTCTGTACAAAGCCGTGTAATGGAAGTTTCACAACCTCCTATCCGTATTATTTGTCCGGGACGTGTATACCGTAACGAAGCAATCAGTTACCGTGCTCACTGCTTCTTCCACCAGGTTGAAGCTCTTTATATTGACAAGGATGTATCTTTCACTGACCTGAAACAAGTGCTTCTGCTTTTTGCAAAAGAGATGTTTGGTGCAGATACCAAGATTCGTCTTCGTCCAAGTTATTTCCCATTCACTGAACCAAGTGCTGAAATGGATATCAGTTGTAATATCTGTGGCGGTAAAGGTTGTCCTTTCTGCAAGCACACCGGATGGGTAGAAATTTTAGGTTGTGGTATGGTTGACCCTAACGTTCTTGAAAGTAATGGAATAGACAGCAAAGTTTACTCTGGTTATGCTCTTGGAATGGGTATTGAACGTATTACCAATCTGAAATATCAGGTAAAAGACCTTCGAATGTTCTCGGAAAATGATACTCGTTTCCTGAAACAGTTCGAAGCAGCAAACTAACTGATCATAAATAATTAATATGGGATAATGAATAGCTCAATGAACTGAATTATTCATTATCCTTATTTTATTATATCTCCTAATAATCATCTTATGGCAAAAGACAAGCTGGTTACCCGTAGCTATGTATTTATTCTGGCTGCGAATTTTCTGTTGTACTTTGGCTTCTATCTATTACTACCGATACTTCCTTTTTACCTCACAGAGGTTTTTCATTCAAACAACGCTACTATAGGAATAATCCTTTCATGTTATACTATAGCTGCACTCTGTATTCGTCCTTTCTCAGGATACCTACTTGATGCTTTTGCCCGAAAACCGCTTTACTTATTCGCCTATTTTATTTTCACCGGAATCTTTGCAGGTTACTTATTTTCGGGAGTACTGACCTTGTTCACTATCTTAAGAATTCTTCATGGTTTTGCTTTTGGGACTGTAACTGTGGGCGGTAATACGATAGTGATAGATATTATGCCTTCATCGAGAAGAGGTGAAGGTCTTGGGTATTATGGAATGATGAATAACACAGCCATGAGCATTGGACCAATGGTTGGCTTGTTTCTGCATGAGGTTTACTCGTTTGATGTAATCTTTACCTGGGCATTTGTATCTTGCAGCATCGGGCTTTTAATGGCTTTCTTAATAAAAACTCCGGCAAAGAAATGTGTAAAACGTGAAGCAATATCATTGGATAGATTTATTCTGCTGAAAGGAGTTCCCGCCGGACTGGATCTTATGTTGCTATCTGTTCCTTACGGAATGACAACAACCTATGTGGCAATCTATGCTAAAAGCATGGGAATAATGAGTGGCACAGGATTGTTCTTTACTTTTATGGCAGTAGGAATGGCAGTTTCACGTTTATTTTCGGGTAAACAAGTTGATAAAGGACGATTACTGACTGTTTTAGCATGGGGAATGTACCTGGTTTGTTTCTGCTATTTTTTACTTTCTGCATGTAACATGCTGATGAAGTATAGCAGTACAGCTACCACAATCTTATTCTTTTTGATAGCTCTTCTTCTGGGAATTGGCTTCGGAACAATGTTTCCGGCATTTAATACGCTTTTTGTTAATCTGGCTCCAAATTCTCAAAGAGGAACGGCAACGTCTACCTATTTAACTTCATGGGATATGGGTATTGGTATAGGCGTTCTTGCAGGAGGATATATAGGACAAATAGCAACATTCGATAAGGCATTCTTTTTCGGAGCTTGCCTCACCGTTTTATCTGTAATCTATTTCAAAAGGAAAGTTGCTCCACACTTTGAAAAAAATAAATTAAGATAATATGAGAAAGAAAGAATTATACGATAAAGTAATTGAGTGGTTCAAAGAAAACATGCCTGTAGCCGAGACTGAACTTAACTACAACACTCCTTATGAATTGTTGGTTGCTGTAATTCTTTCAGCGCAATGCACAGACAAACGTGTGAACATGATTACTCCTAAACTGTTTCATGATTATCCAACCGCCGAAGCATTGGCAGCCAGTACTCCAGAAGTAATATTTGAATACATCAGAAGTGTTTCTTATCCCAACAATAAAGCAAAACACTTGGTTGGTATGGCAAAAATATTACATAACGAATTTCATGACCAGGTACCGTCCGACATGGAATTATTGGAGAAGATGCCTGGTGTAGGAAGAAAAACAGCCAATGTTATTCGTGCAGTGATCTTCAATAAAGAGGCAATGCCTGTTGATACTCACGTATTCAGAGTCTCTAACCGGATTGGTCTGACTACAAATTCAAAAAGTCCGCTTGCAACAGAAAAAGAACTTGTAAAATACATTCCGGGTGAATTATTACCCATAGCACATCATTGGCTTATTTTGCATGGAAGATATGTTTGCATAGCTAGAAATCCAAAATGTGATAGTTGTGGGTTAAAATTGCTATGTAAATATTACAAAAGAGAATATAATGTGATAAAACAGTAAGATAAAAGAGTAAAAAACAGAAAATAATTAAATAATATTTAATTGATAAGTAGGAAATAATTAATAACTTTGCGTTCGCATTTAAGAATAATAGAATTTTAAATTATAAGAGAATTATGCAAACAATTGACAAATTCAACTTTGCCGGTAAAAAGGCATTCGTTAGAGTGGACTTTAATGTTCCATTGGATGAAAATTTCAACATCACAGACGACAATCGTATACGTGCTGCCCTTCCTACATTAAAGAAGATTATCGCTGATGGCGGTAGCCTTATTATTGGTTCTCACCTTGGACGTCCGAAAGGAGCAACTGAAAAATTCTCATTAAAACATATTATTGGTCGTGTATCTGAATTGCTTGGTGTAGAAGTACAGTTTGCAAGTGACTGTATGGGCGACGAACCTGCTGCTAAAGCTGCTGCTTTGAAACCAGGTGAAGCTTTATTGCTTGAAAACCTTCGTTTCTATGCTGAAGAAGAAGGCAAACCAAGAGGTCTTGCTGATGATGCAACAGACGAAGAAAAAGCTGCTGCTAAGAAAGCAGTAAAAGAAAGCCAGAAGAACTTTACTAAAGCTCTTGCTTCTTATGCTGATTGCTATGTAAACGATGCATTTGGTACTGCTCACCGTGCACACGCTTCTACAGCTCTTATCGCTAACTACTTCGATACTGACAATAAAATGTTCGGTTACCTGATGGAAAAAGAAGTAAAAGCAGTAGAAAAAGTAATGAAAGACATTAACCGTCCTTTCACTGCTATCATGGGTGGTTCTAAAGTTTCTTCTAAAATTGAAATTATCGAAAACCTTCTTACTAAGGTTGACAACCTGATCATTGCCGGTGGTATGACTTATACTTTCACTAAGGCATTAGGTGGTAAAATTGGTAATTCTCTTTGTGAAGATGACAAGCTTGATCTAGCTCTTGAATTACTTGAAAAAGCAAAAGCAAGCAACGTAAATATTGTTTTGGCTGTTGACGCTAAAATTGCTGATAAATTTGCAAACGACGCAAACACTCAGTTTGTTGATATTGATAATATTCCTGACGGATGGAGTGGTCTTGATATTGGTCCTAAGACTGAAGTTTTATTTGCTGATGTTATCAAGAACTCTAAAACTATTCTTTGGAATGGTCCTACAGGAGTATTCGAATTCGAAAACTTCACCTCTGGTTCTCATGCAGTAGGTGTAGCTATCGTTGAAGCTACAAAGAACGGTGCATTCTCACTTGTAGGTGGTGGTGACTCTGTTGCTTGTGTAAACAAATTCGGTTTAGCTGATGGCGTTTCTTATGTATCAACAGGTGGTGGTGCATTATTAGAAGCTATCGAAGGAAAAGTTCTTCCAGGAATCGCAGCTATTCAAGAAGCATAATTCTCCCTAGGGAGTAGATATAGAGAAGAGAGTGCTTCAAAAGTTAAAGCGAATCCCTGGATTCGAATTACTTTTGAATCGCTCTCTTCTTCTTTTATTATATTTTTATAGGATCTTCGCTTTATGAAAAAATACATTTTTATCGTTAGTATTATCCTTACTACCTCATTTTTTATTTCCTGCAAAGGAAAAGAAAAGGTTGTAGATAAGAATGAACTTCAGGAAATAAATCTCGGTGTGATGCAGTCAATGGATTATGTACCATTTACCGTAGCTCAGAAACAAGGGATATATGATTCACTGGGATTAAAAGTAAACTTTATAAAATATCTGTCCTCAAGTGATTTGGAGCACGAGTTCAAATTAGGCAAATTAGACGGTGCCATAACAGATTTAACAAGAGCTATAGCTCTGCAAGCAAATGGTTCCAAGTTAAAAGTCATAATGAAAAACGATGGAATTCTCTATTTGATAGCAGGAAAAGAATCTGGCATAAAAAAACTTACAGACCTACGAAAGATGAATGTTGGTGTTTCAGAAAATACCATAACAGATTTTTCTACAGATATTGCCTTAAAGGCAGCTAACATCCTGACCGTAAACGTAAACAAGCCTAATATCAGCAAAATAACTGTCCGGTTGGAAATGTTGCAAAACGGGCAGATTGACGCAGCTTTCTTCCCCGATCCGTATGCAACTATCGCTATAAGGGATGGACACAAATCATTAGAATCGACTAAAGATTTGGGCATTAATGCAACTGCTACCCTATTTTCCGAGAATGCTATAAAAGATAAGAATAACGAAATTATGGCATTAATACTTGGATACAATCTCGGCATAAACTTCATAAAAAGTCATCCGAAAAATGAATGGATAGAGACTCTTTCTGAAGATTTCGATTTAGCAAGATCCGTGGTAAAGCAGATTCCATTACCTGATTATCATAGAGCCGAACTTCCTAAGATTAAAGACATAAAAGCCAGCATTGGATGGCTTAAGATTAAACAGCTGATTCCGGAGGACTATAACGAAAAGAATCTGGTAGATAGTACGTTTGTTAATCAGCCATAACTCATCATTTAAAAACTTTCAGGAAAGCTTATTTGATTCTTGTACAAAAGAATAGATTCTTCTGTACAGAAGATTTAATTGTTTTGTACAAAAGAATGCAATCTTTTGTACAAGAATTCTTTGAGCATTGCCCTTAAAATCATAAAGGATAAAGATTAGGATAAATTAAATAGGCTAATATGAATATTTTTTTATCTTTGTTTGTTATAAAAGAAAACTAATAGCACAAAACTATGAACGAAGCAGCCATAAACGAAGAATATGAACGGATTATCCATTTCCTGGATCAGAAAAGATTATCTGAAGCATTAAACCGTTTGGAAGTTTTTACTCAGGATATATCCGATTGGGGGTTGAAAAACTCTTTGGAAGAATTGCAAACTTCTTATAGATATATGTTGCAGTACATGCAACAAGGCATTACAGATCCTGAACGTAATAATCTCTACAGAAAACTATTGGCTACGGCATACAAGCTAACAGACAAAGCCAGAATTGGTAAACTTACCCCAAACTCTACTGAGTATTATTATGATCGGAGAAGGTATCATAAATTTATTCCGCTCCGTACCCTTCCGGCAGTACAACTGGAACTGGAAAGTTACACCGAAGACATGGCTGTGGGTAAGCTGCTCCACTATACAGAAAAGCAGGCCGCTGATCTGGCAGTCATCCGTAAGCGTCATGAAATAGCTGTATCAGAACTCTTCTATATCCTTTGGTTAGCCGACCATTGGGAAGCACAGGAGGAAGAAGAGGCGCGCAACTTCCTGCAATCTTCACTGGTTCAGGTCAATGACCTTTGCTTGTTTGTCAGCGCATTGACATTGAGTTTGATGCAATACTTCGATATTCGCAAATTCATGCTGTTGTTTGATGCATACCAACATAGTGCAAACGATATAAACCAACGGGCTATTGTAGGACTTGCACTTATTATCTACCGTTATGATAAGCGTTTGTCTCTGTATCCTGAAGTAGCAGCCCGACTGAAATTATTAAACGAAGATGCAATCTTTGCTAATAACCTGAGTGTTATACAGATTCAGCTTTTGCGTTGCCGGGAAACAGAAAAGATTGATAAAAAGATGCGTGAAGAGATTCTTCCTGAATTAATGAAGAATCCGAACCTGAAAAATATTAAGTTCAACAATGAGGCTCCGGATGAGGAAAGCGGTCAGAACGATAAGAATCCTGATTGGGAGGATTGGATGGATCAATCCGGCCTGAACGATAAGCTTAAAGAGATGAATGAGCTTCAGATGGAAGGTGCAGATGTATATATGAGTACTTTTGCCCAACTCAAGACTTACCCTTTCTTCAGAGAAATGGCCAACTGGTTTTATCCGTTCGACATGCAGCACTCTTCTGTTGTACAAACATTCTCTACTACTCCGGTAAAACGAGATGTATTGTTGGACACCATTTATCAGTCTGGATTCTTTTGCAACAGCGACAAGTATTCTTTCTGCTTCACCATGATGCAGGTTCCGGAAGCTCAGCGAGAAATGATGGCTCAGCAATTTGAGGCTCAGAATGAAGCAATTAATGAAAGCAATAGTTACGATAAGATTCTGGCTTTTGCGCAACATGCAGATACCATTAGCAATCAGTACATACACGACTTGTATCGTTTCTTTAGGATTCATCCACGCAGACATGAGTTTAAAGATCCATTCATGGAATCTCTGAACTTGCAACATTGCGTTACGCTAAAAGATACAGTTAGCGACACCAGCAATCAGCTTACTCTTGCGGGATATTTCTTCCACAAGAATTATCTGATTGAAGCCTGGTTGCTTTATGAAGATATAGTTAAAGACAAGAAGGGCGATGCTGAAATCTACCAGAAGATGGGTTATTGCATGCAAAAGAACAAAGGCTACGAGAAAGCAATTGAGGCTTATCTGCAAGCTGATATTCTGAAGCCCGACAGTATCTGGACAAACAGGCATCTGGCTATGTGCTACCGTCAGCTAAACCAATTGGATAAGGCACTTATTTATTATCAGAAAGTTGAAGCTGCCCAACCGGATAATCTGAATGTGCTGACACAGATAGGTCACTGCTTGGTGGGACTCAAACGATATGACGAAGCTTTGAACTATTTCTTCAAGGTTGATTATATCGACTCTGAATTACCTAAGATATGGCGTGCAATTGCCTGGTGTTCTTTCGTTATTGGAAAACATGAACAGGCTATGAAGTACTACCATAAGTTACTGGAAAAAGAGACTCAATTGCTGGACTATCTGAATGCAG
The DNA here is from genome assembly GCF_900128905.1 of Bacteroides luti. Taxonomy (GTDB): domain Bacteria; phylum Bacteroidota; class Bacteroidia; order Bacteroidales; family Bacteroidaceae; genus Bacteroides; species Bacteroides luti. Next base: position 101,916 of record NZ_FQTV01000010.1, on the reverse strand, counting down.
GACATGTGGCCTGGAGTTTGGGACAGTTAGAGAAAGCCGTAAAAATGTATGCCACCAGTCTTGCAATGAGCGATAATCAGGAGTCTTTCCTCGAACTGTTTAATAAAGATAAAGAAGACTTGATTAAACAAGGTATTAAAGAGGATGATATTCCGCTAATGCTAGACTTGTTAAGGTATTACCGATAAGAATATATAAATAAATTTTATATACATACATAAAAGATTTTATTGAAGGATTTTGAATAAATGCATATAAAATAAGACTACTATACATAAGTATATCAGACAGTTATCGTGTAAATTCAGTTTTTATTCAACGTCTCTTCAAAAAATGGAAATATAACTAGAATAAATTGAGGGGGTAACAAGGGTGTACCTTCTGAAACCCTTTGGTAGTGGGGGTGCTAAATTTTATACCAAGACATATAAAAGAAGTTTTTATTAAAGTTTGTCACCACCAGTCTAAAATATATACAATCCATTCAGATAATAAAAAAAATCCGGGCTATTAGCTTTTGCAAGCATAGTCCGGATTTTCTTATATAAGTTCCAGTTTGTTATAAAGTCTTCAATTCACGATAAAGTCGTTGAATAGGTAATCCCATAACATTAAAGTACGATCCGGTAATATTCTCTACCCCAATATAGCCAATCCATTCCTGAACGCCATATGCCCCGGCTTTATCCATTGGGAGATACAGATCTACATAATAATCTATTTCTTCGTCTGTTAATGTAGCAAATGTAACATCACTCACCGATGAGAAACTTCTTTGAAATGTTTTCGTTGTAAGACAAACACCTGTATATACCTGATGTGTTTTACCCGAAAGACTTCTAAGCATTTCTCTAGCCTCATCCATATCCTGAGGTTTACCAAGAACTTTGCCATCTAGCCAAACTATTGTGTCAGCAGTGATTATAAGTTGATCGGGCTTGATAAGATGCATGTAAGCATCCGCCTTTCCTTTGGCAATATAAACAGGAATCTCCCCTCCTACCAAGGTTTCGGGGTACGACTCATCTATATCGGGTAATGTTTTTACAGAATATTTTATTCCTAATCCAGTCATCAACTCTTTTCTTCTGGGAGAGTTCGATGCAAGTATTATTTTGTATTTACTTAAATTATCCAGCATTCTTAATTCCATTCTTTTACCAGCCAAAAGCTTCTCCATTCATCCATTTTCCCTGAGCCTTCAACACTTGCTCTACAACATCACGACCACAACCATATCCGCCATTCTTATGTGAAATATACATCGAAGCAGCTTTCACTTCGGGAGCAGCATCGGACGGACAACAAGGTAGTCCGCAGGTTTGAAGTACTTCCAGATCAGGAATATCATCTCCCATAAAAAGAATTTCTTCATCAGTAAGATTATACTTATTCTTAAAATCGTTATAATCGTTGATCTTTATGCTCGATCCCAGATAAAGGTCCTTTACTCCCAGTCCTTCAAAACGAACGCGTACAGCATTAGTCCTACCTCCAGTAATAATTGCCACAAGTAATCCATGCTTTACAGCCAACTGAATTGCATATCCATCTTTGATATTTACGCAACGCATTGGCTCTCCGCTTGGATGCAATGGAATAGTCTCAGGACTCAATACCCCATCTACATCAAAAGCCATTGCTTTTATTTTCTTTAAATCGTAATTTATAGTACTCATAGTTTATGTATGCTCTTACTAATCAATTTATAAATTTCCTGCATTTCAGGTTCGTTGGATAATAGCTCCAGATGCTTATTAATGATCTTCTCATCATAACGCACAGCCGGACCAGTTTGTGCTTCTTTAGGTGAAAGAACTTGCGCTTTCCTTTCAGTCTCTTCTATTAACGGAAGCATATAACTAAATGGCATTCCGTATTGTTGAAGCAATTTTTCTGCAAGGGCATACATGTGATTAGTAAAATTACAGGCAAAGACAGCAGCCAAATGAATTTGCCTGCGCTTTTCTGACGAAAGTTCACTAACATTATTGGTTACACAACTTGCTAATTCTTTTAAAAGTTGATTATCTGCAGAGTTATTGCTTTCAATAAAAGTCGGAATATTAAGGAAATCAACCTTTCGTTGTTTACTAAAAGTCTGAAGCGGATAAAAAACACCTTTCCGTTTTACTGAATCTGGCCAGACATTCAATGGTAAACTACCTGAAGTATGCGCCATTAAAGCATTTTCTTTACCAGCTATAATCTGAGGCATAAGTTCCACCAAGGCATCGTCTTTCAATGCTACAATATAGATATCGGCATCATTAATAACACTTTCCAGTTCTGTTGTATAATCAGCCTCAACAGCTTTTGCTAAAGTTTTAGCAGAATCTTCAGTGCGACTGTAGATCTGAGCTATTTTGATATGTCGGTCGTGGAAAGCCTCTGCAAGATTAGTTGCCAGATTTCCCGCTCCAATAAAAACGATTTTATTTTCCTTCATACTTATTGATATGTATCTTCTCCCACTGCAAATGTTCCTCATTAAAAGGTTTGCGTTCCATACCTTTATGTCCAATAGCAATAACCGAAAGGACCTGAAGTTGTAACGGGATATCCAATATTCCATGTACATATTCATCGGAAGACATTCCGGTAGCAGTAAATCGTTCACGAACCTGCACCCAGCAACTTCCCAATCCTAAATCTTCGGCCTGCAATTGAATCATAATAGAAGCGATAGAAGCATCTTCAATCCATACATCACTTGCTAACGGATCGGCAGTAACAACAATAGCCAATGCTGCTTCTGCTATAAAGTCAGCACTTTTATCTTTGCACTTAGCCAGTTTTGCCAACGTTTCTTTATCATCAACTGCTATAAATTGCCAGGGATTTGTACGTTTGGATGAGGGTGACATTAAAGCTGCTTTTAGTAAGCTCACCACTTCTTCTTGTTTCAGTTCCTCAGATGTAAACTTTCTGGTACTACGTCTGTTCTTTATCAATTCACTGAATTGTTCCATAATTATATCTGCATATTCGTTATTAACCGACAAATATACAACTAGGAATTTGATTTGTTGGTAAAAAAATATAAATTTGCAACTATATGGTATTTAAGCTTCTTACATATTATCACGCATATGATATTCCAGACTTACCTGGAGATAATGTATTTTATTCCAAAGAGATGTTTCAGATTTATGAAGCAACTCCGGGCTACACTCCTATTCTGGTTGTGGCTTATAATGGAACAAAGCCTATTGCCAAGATATTGACTGTTCTCAGAAAATGTATTCGCTTAATTCCTCCAAGCTTTATTCGCAGATGCGAAATTTATGGAACCGGAGAATATTTTGATGATGAGATAAGCTCTGAAGTCATCTTTGATAAAATGCTCGAGTACATTACAGATATTGGAATCCAGGAATCTTTCATATTAATATTCAGGAATCTGGAAAACTCATTATTCGGTTACAAAACGTTTCGAAAGAATCAATACTTTCCTATTAACTGGATGCAAGTAAGAAGCTCTCTGCATAAGACTTCCGACTTGCTAGATAAAGTTAGCGTATCTCGTAGAAGACAAATAAAAAAAGGCTATGCCAATGGGGCGTACGTTAAAGAGGCGAAAAGTATTGAAGAGATTCGAGCTTTCTCACAGATGCTTAAAATGAACTATTCGTATAACATTCGTAAAAACTTCCCTTGTATTGAATACTTTGAATATTTTGATGAGAAAGCTGTACACAGTGGAATGGGTAGAATATTCATTGTGATATACAAGGATAAAATAATTGGAGGTTCTGTACTTGTCTTTTCTAAAACGAATGCATATCTGTTATTTTCAGGAGGTATCAAAAAAACATATAAAAAACTATATCCTGGAGTACTCGCTATTTGGGAAGCCTTAAAATTTGCACAGAAAGAGGGTTATGAACATTTGGAATATATGGACGTAGGATTGCCTTTCAAGAAACATGGATACCGCGATTTTGTTCTTCGTTTTGGTGGTCAGCAAAAAAGTTCACGCCGCTGGTTCAGACTCAAATGGTCTTTCTTAAATAATTTTTTTGTTAGAATATACACATAATCTCTTTTTTACGTTATTATCTCTATATGATAGCACGGGATATTCTGTGCATAAAAAGAACGCATCAATATGAAGTACTGTGCACTTCTGGCACTCATAATAATATTCTTTCCTATAGCAATTATAGCTCAGGGAACAGCCAAAGTCTCCGGAATCGTTATGGATCAGGATAATAATCCAATAGAAATAGCCAATGTACGAATTCAGGGGCAGATAACAGGTACCGTAACTGATCTAAGAGGCCACTATTCATTAACCGTTCCATCAAAAGACAGTGTAGTTCTTGTTTATTCCATGCTGGGATATAATACAAAGAAAAGAGTATTAAAGAATCCAAAAGGCGAAATCACACTAAACGTTATACTACTCAATTCCGGATATGAACTCGGAGAAGTAACTGTAACTGAATCTAAGAGGCAAACTGGAATGACAGAAAGAATTAAAGCAAAAGATAGAAAGCTTATGCCGGATGCTTCGGGAGGAAATATTGAATCTTTAATTGCTACACAGGCAGGAGTAAGTTCGCATAACGAATTAAGCTCTCAATATAATGTGCGGGGAGGTAGCTTTGATGAGAATATTGTCTATGTAAACGGAGTAGAAATATATCGGCCATTATTAATTCGCTCCGGGCAACAAGAAGGACTTAGCTTTATAAATCCGGATATGGTACAAGAGATAGGCTTTTCTTCGGGAGGTTATGAATCAAAATATGGAGATAAAATGTCTTCCGTTCTGGATATAACCTATAAAAAGCCGGAACATTTAGAAGGATCTGTATCTACCAGTTTATTAGGAGCAAGTGCTTACGTAGGGTTTGCTACCAAACATTTTTCCATGACTAACGGTATTCGCTATAAAACCAATCGTTATCTTTTAGGAAGTTTGGAAACTAAAGGTGAATATGATCCAGCTTTCCTTGATTACCAGACTTATTTAAACTGGACGCCTAATAAGCGTTGGGAGTTTGGATTTATAGGTAACATATCCCAAAACAAATATAATTTCAAGCCAAAAGACCGGAATACAAAGTTCGGAACAATTTCGTCTATTCAAGAATTCAAAGTATATTTCGGAGGACAGGAAAGAGATTTGTTTCAAACCTATTTCGGTTCCGGAAGTATCACCTATCACCTTAATCCTTATAATGATATCTCATTTATCGGATCTGCTTTCCATACAAAAGAACAAGAGACTTATGATATTACCGGAGAATATTGGTTAAGTTCCTTAAATGGAAGTACATCTACGGAAACGACTAATGGTGCTGAAACCATTGGTGTAGGAACATATATGGAACATGCCCGTAATTATTTAAATGCAGATGTACAGAATTACTCTATTGCCGGAAGTCATAAGATTCATAGTAATCAAATAAAATGGGGACTGGAATTAAAAAAGGAATTTATAAAAGATAAACTTCGTGAATGGGAAATGAGAGACTCGGCAGGTTATTCTCTTCCTCACACAAGTAATAATGTTGAGTTGATTTATAGTCTGGCTTCAAAAAATAAAATAAGGAGTGACCGTTTCTCATTTTATGCACAAGATGTATATAAGTTCTCATCAAATATAGGGTTACTAACTTTCAACTTTGGAGTACGAGGCAGTTATTGGAACTGGAACAAAGAATTTATCTTCAGTCCACGAACTTCCATAGCGCTTATTCCAAGGTTTAATGAAGATCTGACTTTCCGTGCAGCATCTGGAGTTTATTATCAGGCTCCTTTCTACAAAGAATTTCGGGATACTACTACAATAGATGGAAATGCAACCGTTACACTTAATAAGGATATTAAATCTCAAAGATCCATTCATTTTGTATTGGCAGGAGATTATAGATTCAGAGCTCTTGGCAGACCATTTAAATTCACCACCGAACTTTATTATAAGAAACTGGATGATTTGATTCCTTACAATGTTAACAATGTGCACATAAGCTACTACGGTAAAAACATGGCCAGTGGATATGCAACGGGAATTGATATGAAACTATTCGGAGAATTTGTTCAGGGTACAGACTCCTGGCTTTGTCTTTCATTAATGAGAACTGAAGAACAGATAAATAATAAATGGATTCCACGTCCTACTGACCAGAGATACAACCTTTCATTTTTCTTCAGTGACTACTTTCCCGGAAATAAAAAATGGAAAATGAACTTAAAAGCCACCTTGGCCGATGGGCTTCCATTTGGTCCTCCTCATTCCGGAAGAGAAGAAATTGTATTTCGAACTCCGGCTTATAAAAGAGTGGATATTGGCATGTCCAGACAAATTATTGACAACGAAGATGGAGACTATCGTGGGCGTATCAGCCGCCATATTCGCAACATGTGGATTGGGATAGATATATTCAATTTGCTAGGTATCAACAACGTAAATTCTTACTATTGGGTTACCGATATCTCTAATAACCAATATGCTGTACCTAATTACCTAACATCTCGTCAAATTAATATTCGTTTACTTTTAGAATTTTAGTCGCATAAACAACCAAAATAAAATGCTGAAAAATTTCTTTATTAAGAAGTAATTGACTTTCTTTGTACTGTTTTGTCCATAGGGATAATAGTAAATACCAATGAAAAATTAAATAATTATGAAGATTTCTCACATTGAACATTTAGGCATTGCCGTAAAGAGTATAGAAGAAGCTTTACCTTATTATGAAAATGTATTAGGTTTGAAATGCTACAATATAGAAGTAGTTGAAGACCAAAAAGTTAAAACAGCTTTTTTAAAAGTTGGAGAAACAAAAATTGAACTACTGGAACCAACTAGTCCAGATAGTACTATTGCTAAATTTATTGAAAATAAAGGAGCAGGTGTACACCATGTTGCATTTGCAATTGAAGATGGAGTTGCTAACGCTTTGGCTGAAGCTGAAACGAATGGAATCCGCATAATCGACAAAGCACCTCGTTTAGGAGCTGAAGGATTACAGATTGCATTCCTTCATCCAAAATCTACCCTCGGCGTACTTACCGAACTTTGTGAACACTAATTTATTAACTTTAATATCATAAATTCATGAGTAACCAACTTGAAAAAGTAAAAGAGCTTATAGAACTACGTACTCAAGCTCGCTTAGGTGGTGGAGAAAAAGCTATTGAAAAACAACACGCGAAAGGAAAATACACTGCACGTGAGCGAATCGCTCAATTATTAGATGATGGAAGTTTTGAAGAAATGGATATGTTCGTAAAACATAGATGTACAAACTTCGGTCAGGAAAAGAAATCATATCTTGGTGATGGAGTTGTTACCGGATACGGAACTATCGAAGGTAGATTAGTTTATGTTTTCGCACAGGACTTCACAGTTTTCGGAGGTTCTTTGTCTGAAACTATGGCACAAAAGATCTGTAAAGTTATGGATCAGGCTATGAAGATGGGGGCTCCGGTTATTGGACTTAATGACTCTGGAGGTGCTCGTATCCAGGAAGGTATAAACGCGCTTGGCGGATATGCTGAAATTTTCCAGCGTAACATTCTTGCATCAGGCGTTATTCCTCAAATTTCTGGTATTTTTGGTCCTTGTGCAGGTGGAGCTGTATATTCTCCAGCATTGACTGACTTTACTTTAATGATGGAAGGTACTTCTTATATGTTCCTTACAGGACCTAAAGTAGTAAAAACAGTAACTGGTGAAGATGTTTCTCAAGAAGACTTAGGAGGTGCAAGTGTACACTCTTCAAAATCCGGTGTAACTCATTTTACTGCTAAAACAGAAGAAGAAGGTTTATCTATAATTCGTAAGCTACTTAGCTTTATTCCACAAAACAACTTAGAAGAATCACCTCTTGTTCCTTGCGATGATCCAATAGACCGTTTGGAAGACTCTTTAAATGAAATTGTTCCTGACAGTCCAAACAAGCCTTATGATATGTATGAAGTTATAGGTGCGATCATTGACAACGGAGAATTCCTTGAAATTCAAAAGGATTATGCTAAAAATATTATAATCGGTTTTGCCCGCTTTAACGGACAATCTGTTGGTGTTGTAGCTAATCAGCCTAAATATCTTGCAGGTGTACTTGATAGCAATGCTTCACGTAAAGCCGGACGTTTCGTTCGTTTCTGTGATGCATTTAATATTCCTATAGTAACTTTAGTAGATGTTCCGGGATTCTTGCCAGGAACAGGACAAGAGTACAATGGAGTTATTCTTCACGGAGCTAAACTACTTTATGCTTATGGTGAAGCTACAGTACCTAAAGTAACCGTTACTCTTAGAAAGTCATACGGAGGTTCACATATTGTAATGAGTTGTAAGCAACTTCGTGGCGATATGAACTATGCATGGCCAACTTCTGAGATTGCAGTTATGGGTGGTGCCGGCGCAGTAGAAGTATTGTATGCAAAAGAAGCAAAAACAGCTGAAGATCCTGTTCGCTTTATGGCTGAAAAAGAAGAAGAATACACCAAGTTGTTTGCTAATCCATACAATGCGGCAAAATATGGTTACATTGACGATGTTATTGAACCAAGAAATACTCGTTTCCGTATTATTCGTGCTTTACAGCAATTGCAAACTAAGAAGTTAACTAATCCAGCTAAAAAGCATGGAAATATTCCATTATAAGTAACTATAAAACTACAAGTTATGAATAAAATAAATAAAGGAATATTAATCATTTCATTGCTTGCCGGAAGCATTGGAGCGAACGCGCAAAACCTTCGCACTAATGATTCTAAAGGCATAGGAATGGCCATTGCTGCTATGATAATTATTTTTGTTAGTTTGATTTTTTTCTATTTTGTATTCAGGATTATTGCTAATATTTCTATTCAATTATCCAACAAGAATACGATGAAGGTTAAAGGAATCACAGATAAAAACCAGGCTACAGGTCCGGAATCCGGAGATGTACTGGCAGCAATATCAATGGCATTGCACGAATATCAGGATAATGTTCACGATGTAGAAGATATGGTATTAACCATTAATAAGGTTAAACGTAACTATTCTCCATGGAGTTCTAAAATTTATACTTTAACAGAAACGCCACGTAAACGTTAGAAGCATTTTCAATATTAATTTTAAATTTAATAAAAGATGAAACAATATAAATATAAGATCAATGGAAACCTCTACAAAGTTACGGTTAACGACATTGATGAAAATAATATCGCTACTGTTGAAGTTAACGGTACACCCTACAAAGTGGAAATTGAAAAAACTGTAGCTCCTAAACCAGTAACTCGTCCGGCTGCTGCTCCTAAAACTGAAAGTGGCAAGCCTGTAGTTTCTCGTCCGGCTGCAACATCAAACAAGAGCGCTGTTAAATCTCCGCTTCCAGGTATTATTCTTGATCTCAAAGTAAAAGTTGGAGATACAGTAAAGAAAGGAGATACTGTTCTTATTCTTGAAGCGATGAAGATGGAAAATAATATTCATGCAGACAAAGATGGAAAAGTTACTGCTATTAATGTAAACAATGGAGATTCTGTTCTTGAAGGTACAGATCTTATCATAATTGAGTAATAGTATGGGAGAGCTTGGAACATATTTATCAAATAACTTAGCTGACTTCTGGAGTTATACAGGATTCGCAAACGCTACGCCAGGCGCACTTATTATGCTGCTTGTGGGGATGTGTTTAATATATCTGGCAATAAAGAAAGACTTTCAGCCAATGTTATTGATTCCTATCGGTTTTGGAATACTAGTAGGAAATATACTTTTCATGATAGGTGCCGATTCTGGTTCTTATGATGATTCTGTATTCAATGTTTTATATCAAGGTTTGGAAAGTGGTTGGTATCTTCCATTAATGCTTTTAGGCATTGGAGCTATGACCGACTTTTCTGCTCTGATCTCTAATCCTAAATTAATGCTTATCGGTGCAGCAGCTCAGTTAGGTATTTTCGGTGCTTATATACTTGCTATGATTCTTGGGGTTGATCCTGCTCAGGCTGCTGGTATAAGTATTATTGGTAGTGCAAACGGTCCTATTGCTTTATTCCTGGCATCTAAATTGTCTCCGGAATTAGTTGGTATCGTTGCTTTATCTGTTTATGCTTATATTGCTCTGATACCTGTAATACAACCACCATTAATGCGCTTACTAACCAATAGCAATGACAGAGTTATAAAAATGAAACCAGCTCGTCAGGTATCACATACTGAAAAGTTAGTATTCCCTGTTGTTGGATTGGTTCTTACTTGCTTATTGGTACCTTCGGCTTTGCCATTATTAGGTATGTTATTCTTTGGTAATCTGCTTAAAGAAAGTGGCGTTACCCGTCGTTTAGCAGAAGCAGTAAGCGGAACATTGCTTGATATTGTAACTGTACTTTTAGGATTAACAGCTGGGGTAACACTTACAGCAAGTAACTTCTTTACAGTTAATACAGTGTTCGCAATAGTCATTGGCATATTAGCAATCATTATTGCAACAGCTTCGGGCATACTATTCATTAAGCTGACAAACTTATTCCTTAAAGAAGGTAATAAGATTAATCCACTTATTGGAAATGCCGGAATTGCTTCGCCTTTGGCAGCAAACATCTCAGAAGAAATTGGTTTGGAATATGATTCTACTAATTATCTTTCTGTACATGCCATGGGGCCAAACGTAGCTGGTATTATTGGTGCCGCATTGGCTGCAGGAATACTTATGAGTTTTATTATGTAAAATAAAAAGCCTTTAATATTAAAGCGTCTGCTCTTCTTTATGAATTGCAGACGTTTTTTTATGCTATAAATGAAAACGTTTGCATAGACTCCAGTAAAGAGAAGTAAAATATAAACTTAATATCATCGATATTTTATGTACATTCGCTTAAACGTAACATTTATTAATTTAATCATGAGAAAAACACTTTTAACTTTTATCTTGTTTATAACAGCAGTTGGTATGAATGCTGCCAGTAAAATAGATAAGATTGATCCATCTTTCTGGTATGTAGGGATGAAGAATCCAGAGCTTCAATTGATGGTATATGGAAAGAATATATCTTCGTGCGATGTTTCTGTAAATTATCCTGGAGTTCATCTTAGCAGTATTGTAAAATTAGAAAGCCCAAATTATCTTTTGGTATACCTCACTCTCGATAAAGATGTTAAGGCTGGTAACATTGAACTTACCTTTACTCAGGGAAATAAAAAAGAAATTAAGTATTACGAGCTAAAAACAAGAGCTAAAAAAGGGGCTGAAAGAATTGGTTTTGATTCATCAGACGTTCTCTACATGCTTATGCCTGATAGATTTGCTAACGGAAATGCAGCAAATGACAATGATAAAGCATTATCGCCTTCTACTGTAGACAGAAAAGACCCGAATGCACGTCATGGAGGAGACCTTGCAGGTATAGAGAAACACCTTGATTATTTTAATGAATTGGGTATAACTGCATTATGGTTTACTCCTGTTCTGGAAAATAGTATGACTGGAGGTTCGTACCACGGTTATGCAACAACGAATTACTATAATGTAGATCCCAGATTTGGCACTAACAACGAATATAAAAATCTGATTGACAAAGCTCATAACAAAGGTCTTAAGATAGTTATGGATATGATTTTCAATCATTGCGGTTCAGAACATCCATGGTTAAAAGATATGCCATCACACGATTGGTTTAATTCTCCTGATTACGAAAAGAACTTTGTTCAGACTAACTTTAAATTAACACCACATGTAGACCCGTATTCATCGGATTATGATTTCAAAACGATGAACGATGGATGGTTTGTTCGTTCAATGCCCGATTTAAACCAGAGAAACCCACACGTACTTCGTTATCTTATACAGAACAGCTTCTGGTGGATTGAATTTGCTGGTATCGACGGCATTCGTATGGATACATATCCTTATGCTGATTTCGATGGAATGGCTAAGTGGATGAAAGAGATAAACGAAGAATATCCTAATTTCAACGTAGTTGGCGAATCATGGGTAACCGAACCTGCATATACAGCTTACTGGCAAAAAGATTCCAAGCTTGCAGCTCCACGCAATTCAAACCTGAAAACTGTAATGGATTTTAGTTTTTACGATAAAATAAATCAGGCTAAAAATGAAGAAAGCACAGAAGACTGGAAAGGATTAAACCGCATTTACAATAATTTTGTTTATGACTATCTCTACCCTAACCCATTGTCTGTAATGGCTTTCCTTGATAACCATGATACAAATCGTTTTCTGGAAGACGGAAACGATATTGCCGAATTAAAACAAGCCGTAACATTACTGCTTACAATTCCACGTATTCCGCAACTCTACTATGGAACTGAGATTATGATGAACGGTAGAAAAAATGTAAGTGACGGATATGTACGTAAAGACTTTCCGGGAGGATGGGCAGGTGATGCACAGAATGCTTTCACAAGAGAAGGACGAACTCCTATTCAAAATGAAATATTCGATTATATCTCTAAACTTCTGCATTGGCGAAAAGATAATGCTGTAATTTCTGAAGGAACAATGAAACATTTCATTCCACAAAATGGTATTTACGTCTACGTTCGTAGCTTTGAAGGCAAAGCTGCCATGGTTATTCTTAATGGTACCAATAAAGAACAAGTGCTTCCAATAAAGCATTATAATGAAGTACTAAACAATGCTACAACCGGCAAGGATATTATCAGTGAAAAGAATATTGATTTGACTAAAGACATAACACTCAATCCAAAACAATCAATGATTATTGAATTATAAATCACCGAATTATAAAAAAGAAGTGGCTGTACTTTTAAGGTACAGCCACTTCTTTTTTATATTGATTTACTTATTAACTAGCAGTTATAGGAACTGGATTAGGAGCTTGTTCTTTCTTTGCCGTACTTTTATTAGTATCAGGTAGACCATTCAATAAAATCTCGTTATGATCACATTCCGGATTTATAGCATTTACATCTACATTTCCACGAATACCATCAATTCTTCCCTTACGAGTATATTGCCATATATGCCAGTTATTGCCATCGGGTAATACCGGATTTCCATCTCCATATTGAGCTATAAAAATTTTATAATCTTTATAGCGATCTACCAAATAGCGATTATAAAAAGAAGGCATTGTGTATAATACAGGTTTCTTACCATAAAGAGCCTCCACTTCATTTAGAAAAATCTGAAGATTCTTATGAAGTGTATCAGCAGTCCAATATTTACATTCTTCAATATCTACTACAGGAATAAGATCCTGAGTATCCTTATTCACCGTTTGCTTAAAGTTTTCGAACTGTTCTTCGGCCGATGATTTTGTAGAAAAGAAATGATAACTTCCCACCAAAAATCCTTTTTCTTTTGCCAGCATTACATTTCTACTATAGCATTCATCTTTAATAGTAGCCCCTTCGGTAGCCTTAACATAAACAAACCTTATGGGATTATTCTCATAATGAGTTACCTTCTCCCAATCAATCGTTCCCTGGTAATGAGATACATCAATTCCACAAATTCCATCCACAATTCTTGGAGGAGCCGGTGCAACTTTAATATGTGTACGTGCTTTCACTTTACGATGATGATGTTTCCTCTTCCGGGCATCAACATGTGGAGAGAATAACAATAACAACAGGGATAATATGATTGATAAATATTTCTTCATTAGTATTGAAAAATTAAAAAACGCTGCTAAGTTAAGGAATATATTCGGAGGATCATATTTTTTAATTATTCTTTATAATTGATTTGTTTTATTTTATAAATAAACCATTTATTGAGCACAGATAAAGTCTTTACTCGCCTTACAATTACCATTTGGTGTACACCTTTCAATAACTTACTCTACACTATTTTAGTGAAAAGTGTACACCTTTTGCAAAAAACAATATCAAAGAGAGCTTTAAACATCAATAATAAAACAATTAATCTTTTTTTAATATTATAAATTTGAATAAAAGAAACATCGAAACCGTTTTTCATCTATATTTGCCCACATTTTAAAAATTAACTGAATTCAGAAACAAACTACTAGAAAAGATGGGAAAACAAGTATTCCAAACTGAAAACACATCAAGGTGGAAAAAGTTTAAATGGACAATGAGATTTTTCTCTTTTATCGTGTGCATACTTATTGCTGCATTGATAATTATGCTTATTATTGACAAAAGCCCCTCTCTCCCATTCCGACATGATTACCGAAGTGTTGTAACAGCCTCTAAACCTTTCATGCAGGAATCAAAACTATCAAAGGAATACAAGGGATTCAGAGATTATATTTCTGATAAAAAGTTTCATTCCAATTACGAAAAGGAGAAACTTGCAGCTCAGGCCAGATATAAAAAGTTTGAAACGAACTTTAATGATAAAAACTCGAATAAAATAATAAATAGCTGGGACATGTTTCCTGCAGGATTACGTTCTGCGTTTTATGTAGCATGGGACCCTCAGTCTTTCTTCTCATTAAAAAGGAATATCCGCAATCTGAACCTCATAATACCAGAATGGTTCTTTATCGATCCTAAAACCGACGAGTTAAAAACGAATGTCGATGTACAGGGATATAAACTTATGAAGAAAAGCGGTGTTCCTATCATGCCGATATTAAGTAACAACTTTGACCGCGAATTCCGTCCCGAAGCCATTGGCCGTATTCTTCATAATGAAAAAAAGAAAAAGAAAATAATTCAGGAAGTATTAAAGCAATGTCTTAAAAATAAGTTTATAGGAATCAATATTGACTTTGAAGGTCTGAACGAATCCAAAAACGAGTATTTGCTTAATTTCGTAAAGGAAATGGCTGATGCCTTTCATAAGGAAGGACTGCTTGTTACACAAGACATTATGCCTTTCAATGAAGATTACGATGTTACTCAACTTGCCAAATACAACGATTATTTATTCTTAATGTCATATGATGAATACTCATCAGACAGCGATCCGGGTCCTATCAGTTCACAAAAATGGATTGAAGCCACAGTTGACGACCTCGCAAAGAAAGTACCTTCAGAGAAAATAGTTCTTTGTCTTGGAGCATTCGGTTACGATTGGCCGGCAGCAGCAAATTCTACACCTAACGTTACCTATCAGCAAGCATTATCAAGGGCTTATGTAAGCAAGTCGAAAATCAATTTCGACAACGACACCTACAACCTGAACTTTGCTTATAAAGATGATAAAAACACCGTCCATCAGGTTTACTTTACCGATGCTGCAACCCATTTCAATACAATGAGATTTGGTGCTGAATACGGACTGGCTGGTTTCGCTGTCTGGCGTCTTGGTAGTGAAGACAACAGAGTATGGAAATTCTATAATAAGGATATTACTAAAGAAGCTGCTAAAAAAATTAGCAAGAAAGATCTGGAAGATGTAAAAATGGTCAAGGATGTCGACTATTTTGGCGACGGAGAAGTGCTTGATGTTGTAAATGTTCCTCACCCTGGAACAATAAAAACAGAAATAGATAGCGCTGAGATGTTAATATCTGAGGAAAACTATATTAAAATACCAAGTACTTTTCAAATAAGAAAGTATGGAATGGCTCCACAAAAAATGCTCGCGTTAACATTTGACGATGGTCCGGATGAAAAGTATACTCCTAAAATTCTGAATATTCTGTCACAATATCATGTACCGGCAGCATTCTTTGTTGTAGGACTACAAGCCGAAAAGAATTTGCCTATTCTTAAAAGAATATATAATGAAGGTCATTTAATAGGAAATCATACATTTACTCACCGAAATGTTGCTGCTATCACACCCGAAAGAGCACTAATAGAGTTTAAACTAACCCGATTGCTTATTGAGTGTATTACAGGTCACAGCACAATTCTTTTCCGTGCACCATATAATGCCGACAGTGAACCGGTAACTATGGAAGAAATTATTCCGGTAGCACTGGCCAGAACACAAAACTATCTGGATATTGGTGAAAACATCGACCCGGAAGACTGGCAGATAGGAATAAAAGCGGATACAATCTTTAAAAGAGTAGTTAAAGCTGTTGAAGAGCAACGTGGAAATATTATATTGCTCCATGATGCAGGTGGTGAGACCAGAGAAGAGACTATAAAAGCTCTTCCTATGATTATAAAATATTTCCAGCAAAAAGGATATACATTTACCAGCATTTCTTCTCTGCTGAACAAAGATAGAAATGTGTTAATGCCTGCTGTTCCAAAAGGTAGCGGATATTATATAATGCAATCAAATTTGGCCCTTGCCGAGCTTACCTACTGGGTTGGTAATTTCTTAACTTCACTCTTCATTATATTTATTATTCTGGGTATTGCCCGATTAATATTTATGATGATATTGACATCAAGAGAGAAAAGGAAAAAAGTAATATTAGATAGTAACTTATTGGAGAATGCGCCACTGGTCTCTATTATTGTTCCAGCTTATAATGAAGAGGTCAATGCAGTTTCTTCACTCAATAATTTACTGAAACAAGATTATCCTAACTTTAACATCATCTTTGTTGACGATGGAAGTAAGGATGAAACTTATAAGAGAGTATGTGAAGCCTTATCAGAAAATGAAAAGATGAGAATCTTCACTAAACCTAACGGTGGTAAAGCTTCGGCGCTGAATTTTGGTATTCAGCATACCAATGCCGAATATGTGGTTTGCATTGACGCTGATACCAAGCTTTATCCTAATGCCGTATCGTTAATGATGCTTCATTTTCTGGATAAAAGCAACAATGAAAATGTTGGAGCTGTAGCCGGTAACGTAAAAGTAGGTAATCAGATTAATATGCTTACCAAATGGCAGGCTATAGAATATACTACCAGTCAGAACTTTGACAGACTTGCCTATGCCAATATTAATGCAATAACAGTTGTTCCGGGTGCTATTGGTGCATTTAAGAAAGCTGCGATTGACGAAGCTGGTGGCTTTACAACAGATACACTGGCCGAAGATTGTGACTTGACAATACGTATCCTCAAAGCTGGATATCGAATTGTAAACGAAAACAAAGCGATTGCAATGACTGAAGCTCCGGAAAAGACCAAACAGTTTATCAAGCAAAGAACACGATGGACATTTGGAGTGATGCAGACTTTCTGGAAACACAGAGATACCTTGTTTGATAAGAAATACAAAGGCTTAGGAATATGGGCAATGCCAAACATCCTTATATTCCAGTTCTTAATTCCATTTTTCTCACCGTTGGCGGATATATTTATGCTCGTAGGTATCTTTGCTGGCAATGCTACGAAAATTGGAATATACTATCTGCTGTTTATGCTTGTTGATATCAGTATATCTGTACTAGCTTTTATCTTTGAAAAGGAAAAGGTATCCAAACTTTTCTGGATAATACCGCAGAGATTTGTTTATCGGTGGATAATGTATATTGTTCTTTTCAAGAGCTTTAAAAAAGCCATTAAAGGTGAACTACAAACATGGGGAGTTCTGAAAAGATCGGGAAATGTTGCAGATTTGTAACAGAATAAACTATAATTAAATAAAAAAGAAGGTGGAAAATTGAGAATAGAATCTCAACTTTTCACCTTCTTTTTATACACCCCTACTCTTTTTTATTTTAATATCTTAAATGTACCCAATGGTGTTGCCCAAAAGTAAACAATCCATTTTTATACCTTTATCTAAAAGTTTCTATCTGAAACCACTTTCAAATATTCAGTTCTAAGAGTTTTCGTTTTACTTATTGAATAGCCTCATCACTTTATAAAATAGTATATTCTATTTCATTACTTTTGTAGAACTAAAGGTTCCATCAGTATATTGAGTCCTAACAATATAACATCCTTTTTCCAAACTGATATTATCTAGCTCTGATGCACTTTTCAATTTATTAATCAAAATTCCATTAACTGAGTAAATATAAACATTACTAACCTCTTTCGGAGAAGATATAATATCGTTTATACCTGAAGACAGTGTACTGAAATCTGTAAATATCTTGAATTCATGAGCAGGAACCATGATAACCTGACTAGTAGAAACAGGAGAAGGTACATCCGTTATATAATTATACCATAAACCAGAATGAGGGAATGTTACAGTAAGATTTTTGTCTGTACTCGTGAAATTACCAACAACAACCAAGTGCTTCTGTTTGTCGGCCGACTCAATGGTAATAAATCGTCCATTAGTCCAGTTCGTAGTTTCAACCTGCCAGCTAAAAGTAGAGTTAGATGAAATTAGATCAGGATAAGATTTTCTAAGCTTAGCCAGTTTACTATATACATCATACAAACCTTTACGAGCTGTATCATCATAATAATTCCAAAGCACAGGTTTTTCACCAACACGTCCGTTATAATCAATAGAAATATCATAGCCCAATTCTCCAAATTGCCAAATCATCTTTGGTCCGGGTACTGTTAAGAAGAAGGCAGCATTGGTAGCGGCTTGTTTCATTCTAACTGATAAGTCAGTCTTTATAGTTCCATCTCCCCAAGTTAAAGCTTTATATGAAGTTCGTTCTTCATCGTGACTTTCCATATATCCAACCAGACTTCCGGCAGGCATACTTGATGTTCCGGCATATAAACCCGTGAAAGAACCCTCTGTACTAAATCCCATAGCTGTTTGACAATAAGCATTATTCATATTACGCCAAAGCATAATACCGGCACTTCCAAGTTCTGATTCTTCAGATGTTTCAGCCAGATGCTCACAAATAACATAAGCACCCGATTTACGTTTCCAAACTTCAGATGCCATACGCTTTAAGTTTGCAATACGAGCTGCATCATATCTATTTGCCCAGTTATCATCGGTACCATGTATTGTATTAGAAAAGCCTTTAGTGAAATCATAACGAAAACCGTCTACTTTATATTCATTCATCCAATAACCGGCAACACTGTCCACCAAAGCACGAGTATAAGTACTTTCATGGTTAAAATCATATCCCCAGGATAATGAAGGATTACTTATGTTAGAAGTCTTGTTGTACCATGGATTATTAGCAGAAGGAGTTCCGTCGGCATCTGCATAAAGCTTATAGAAAGGTGATTGTCCATAACTATGATTTAAAACCATATCAATAATTACTGCCAATCCTTGTTTGTGACATTCGTCAACAAAAGCCTTCATATCGTTCTTTGTTCCATAGTATTTATCAACTGCAAAATAGAAAGAAGGATTGTATCCCCAGCTGCTGTTTCCATCAAATTCATTGATAGGCATAAGCTCAACTGCATTTACACCCAGCGATTTTATATATGAAACCTTTTCCTGAGCTGCTTTAAAAGTATGTTCTGAAGTAAAGTCACGAACCAACATTTCGTAAACAATCAGTTGATCTTTATTCGGACCGGTAAAATTACTTACTTGCCAATTATATGCAGCTTGTCCTGTTTGCAAAACAGAAACTATACCTTCGGCCTTACCAGTTGGATATTTTTTAAGATTTGGATATACTGATGAAGGTATATATGAATCATTCCATGGATCAAGTAGTTTATCAGCATACGGATCTGCAATATAGATAGATCCATCTACCACATATTGAAATGCATATTCCTGCCCAACCGTTAGCCCTGTCAATTTAATCCAGAAATATTCACCATCCTTTTTAAGTTGATATTGTGGCACCAATTTCCAATCATTAAAATCACCAATTACATAAACCGTATTTTTATTAGGAGCCTGAAGAACAAGCGTTGCTTCAGTATCGCTATTATAATTGATACCCGGCTTTGCTCCAGCCGGTAAAGTTGCATTTTCTGTTGTTCCCAGAACATTTACTGTGATAGTATCTGAAACCGTTACAGTTCCGGATTCTGCAGAAACTATAACTGTTGATGTACCTACAGTGGTAAAAGAATGTGTAGCAGAAATAGAAGTAGCATTACTCTGTGATGCTATCTGAGTTCCATCAACAAAAAGTTTAAGAGTAGCAGCAGTAGAACTGGAAGCCGTCATTGAAAGAGACTGCCCATTATTGACAACAACGGGAGAAGTAGAAGGTGTATCAAACCTGACGGTAAGTCCTGCCTCATGCACATCTACAAAAATATCTTTAGAGCCAGTATCTTTTCCCTCTTTTGAATTATCAGAGCTACGAAATACAAACACCATTTTTTTTATGGTTTCACCTGCAGGTACACCATAATATGAACGAATATCAGGAGTGATAGACAGCTGCCATTTATTATTGCCCAAGGAAGTCAGCTTATATTTTGAACTATTATTTCCCCACGTTGGAGCATACTTCCAATCAGAAGAACTGGTACTTTTATCAGTAATAACACCAGTATGAGCATAAACATCACCCGTGTAATCTTTTAGCCCTTGAGTTCCTTGTGTTGCATCGAATACAATAGTTACAGCTGCATTCTGAATAGGGAAAGCAGGAGTAGTAGTGACTATTTGCGCTGATAACGGCAATATCAGAATTAGAAAAAAGAAAAAAGAGTATAGTTTTTTCATAAGCTAATTGTTCTAAAAGGATAAAAGGCCGCCCGTTAAGGGACGGCCTTTCTATCTAATTATTATATAAATAATCAATTCTTAACAATGGAATAGGTATAAGCTTTCGGATTACCTAAGTTTAATGTAATAGTATAACTACCGGCTGTGGTTACTGAAATATTATCACCACCATAAGTCAGATTAGTTAATGATCCTCCCATATTTATATCCCATGCATCATTAGCACGGAATTTGAATGAACCTACTGCCAAATCTGTGGTTACAGACCATGAACTGGTTGCAGCATTAAATGTCATTGCAGTTGAGGTATTCCATCCACCTGGAGTTGCATCACCAATAAGTCCCCATACGGTCTTTGTTGCAGTATAAGTAGCAGGAGTTGCACCTAAATTTGCAGTTAAACGATAGAAACCAGCTTCTGTAACTGATAAATTACCAGCATCTTTATCTGTGCTCAGCGTACCAGTACCTCCATCACCATAATTTGTTCCTGTCCAGCTAGGTTGAGCAGAAAACTTAAATGCCTGATTAGCTGCTGTGAAGTTTACATATCCGTCATACTTCATATCATAATTCTGACAGTAAATTATTGGAGCTGAAGCTGGATCCCATCCCTGATGTGCACCAGGTACATAAAGCTGAAGAACCATATCGCCAATATACTCAATTTTATAAGTATACTCCATCATATTCAATGTAATCTTCACGTATCCAGCCTCTGTTGCAATCTTTCCAGCCTGTGGATTAGTAGCAATCAACGAACCGGTCATTGAAGTATCTCCATCTGTGGCAACACCCAAAACACCGGCAGCCCAAACATCACCAGCAGTAACATTAGATTGTGGTATAATCTTCCAATAACAATCCTTAGGAACCTTTACAACTGCAGTAAAATATGAATCTTCATAAACATCTTTATCACTATGAGTGAATTTAATAAGCTCTGCGCCATCCCCCCAATTGTTCATGCCACCAATCAGATAATAAGCAGATTCAATTTTCGGTGCCTTTGGAGTAACAATTATATTAATTGTATCCGAAGATGCACGGAACACCTGACCGTTGGAACTCATATAAGCATTAACAACACCTTTCATTGTTCTTGCCAATGGACGTTTGCCAAATAAAGAATTAACAGTAGACTGAAGTTCCTCTTTTGATACTTGTCCACTCTTATTCAATGCTAAAGTTATTTTCTTATCGAGAACAATATCAAATCCTGTTATAGTCTGTCCCTCACTCACTGCCGGAGCAGTGAATGAGCATATCTTAACAGAATCAGTAGTTACAGTCGCTAAATCTATTGTTGTTGCAGACGCAGCAGTAGCTGAGAAAGTAACTGTCTTCCCATCTTCCTGCTTCCAGCTTTGAGGAGCAGCAACATCTTCATTGAAGTCTTCGTTACAAGCTGTAAAAGTTGTAAGAGCAGACATCAGCAAGAAGGTATATAATGATATTTTTTTCATACTAATTCTTAATTAAATGTTGTTATTCGTATTTACCTTTACCAGTCATGAAGTTCAAATACACACTTTTATCCTTATTTACTATATAACGTTCCTGATCACCACCAGTTCCACGGTAAGAGATCTTTCCATCTGCAAGTACAATAAATTCAGTCTTCCACCAGTCAACATCTGCTAGTTTTACACACATACGAACTTCGTCAGTAGCTATTAATTTAGGTGATATAAAGAATCCAGATCCATCAGCAGGAACAGTAAATGCATTTTCATCTTTAATATCCCAACCGCCAATAGTATTACCCATTAAGTAAACTTTAGGAGCATTAAATTCAATGGTATATTTAATATCACGACCAACAACTGCAGATTTTACAACTACCAAATACCAACCAGCGTTATTGACAAGCAGGTTACCATCATTTTCACCAAGACCAGCTCCTGCATTATCAACCGGAGTTGCAGATGAGCCAAATTCACTACCGTCCCATGCTTTTTCAATATTGAATTTAAGTTTGCCACCGGCAGTTACATAAATCATTCTCCAGAATGTACCATTGTTATCATAAGTTGGTACCATTGAAATAGCATTAGAACTCCAGTCCCAACCACCAATACCATCGCCAATGATGTTCATTGTTGTAGGAATAACAACAGCCGGAAGAGCAAAATGTACACGAACTTTATCTAAAGTTATAGAATTAGAATAAATTGCTCCCATACCATTGGTTAATGCAGCCTTTAAGCGAATATTAACACCGGTTGTAAGTGGAAAATCAGTTTCTGTTTTTCCATTAGCCAAAGCTAAATTGGTAGCAGCAACAGCTATTTCGGATGCATCGACATTCATCTTAGCAGTTGTATAAGTAGTAGAAAGAGTTGTATAAGCACCTTCAGTTGTAAAATCATTATTCAATGAAACCTGAACAGTATATACAGTTGCTGCAGTAAAACCATAATCAGGCTGAGAACAAGTCAACTCAATACTTGAGGATTTTTGCAGATCATAAACAGCTGTTGAATATGCTGGTGTATTCAGCACAAAGGTTGTTGGATCCTGAAGTATCGGATTGGAATCTCTATCATCTTCACAAGCTGTGAAGAGAGACAATCCTAAGAATAAGGAAGCCAATATTGTTATTTTTTTCATATTCATTTCTTTTTATCAATTAGTAAAAATAATGTCGAAACCACTCACTAATAACCTGGATTTTGAACCAGATTAGGGTTAGAATTCAAATCTTTAGTTGGTATTGGGAAAAGATTAAAGTTTGAACTGAAGTTAGTTCCATTTATCGTTCCACCCTTCCATTGCCATGTATAATCTGAGTTACCACCAAATTTGCCAAAACGAATAAGATCTGAGCGACGACGTCCTTCTAAAGCAAATTCTCTAGACCATTCATCCAAAATAGTACTATACGTATATGAAGTTTCTGTCTTTGCATGAGCACGAGTACGCAATGCATTTATAGCATCAGTTACAGGTTGAGTAGACACACCACCATTAGCACGCATTGTAGCTTCGGCAAATGTAAGATAAGCTTCGGCAACACGCATAAAAGGAACATCCATATCTACAAATTTAGAATCACTTGAAGAAGCACCATCTGCCCGCACATTTGAGAATTTAGCACAAGAGAATCCATTAACAAATTGAGATTCATCATCAATTGATAAAGTACGATCTACCCCATAAAACATGGCACGATCATCCTTTGCAGCTGCAACCATTGCCTCTGCATTCACATTAGGAGCATCTGTTGTTGGGAAAAATTTAGCCAACATTTGCGGACGACAGCTATTACCAGCCCATCCCTCAGTTGTTCCATAATATGTCATATCGGACTTATGTGTAGAAGCTATCAGGAATAATGAACCTCCATAATTTTGTGTTGTAGTACCATTTTGAATAATAGGTAATATAATTTCACTGGTTGCAGTATTAACTGTACTACCATTATTATCAGCCATAAACAAATACTTGTATGTATTACACAAAGTATAAGAAGAGGTCATTACTTTTTGTGCATAAGAAGCTGCATCAGCCCAACGAGCTTTGCCTGTATACACTTCAGCATTCAAATACAAGCGAGATAAAAGTAACCATGCAGCAACTTTATCAGCACGTCCATAAGTATTTGTCTTAGGAGCTAACATATCTGGTTCACAAGCTTTCAATTCCGACTCAATAAAATCAAAAAGCTCTGCACGACTAATTTGTTTAGGATTCTCTGTTGTCACTTTTGTAACAAAAGGAACATTTCCAAATAAATCTATCAAATAATAATAATTTAAAGCACGCATAAAACGAGTCTCAGCACGTTGAGCTACAGTTTCAGAATCGGTCTTTCCATCTGTTTGCTCCAAAAAGAAATTACATAAAGTAATATCAAAATACAAACGATAGTATAAGCCAGTTACCTGACTATGAGAAGCTCCCCATGATGCATAATTTAATTCAGGTATACCAACATCACCCCAACAACAATGTGATTCATCAGTTGGAAGCTCATTTGCATTCCAAATCAAACGATAAAAGTCAGAAGTACCTTCATCAATACCGTCAACATCTCCACTACCAGCAGGTCCTTGCTGACCTGTCAGTCCCATTGTTGCATAAATTTTAGTAAACACTTCATTTTGATGAAATTCCATCGTTGTGCTTGGATCTATAGGATTTACATCCAGATCACTTACACAAGATGTAACACTGAGCGTTAAAGTTAATGCCGCTGCAGGTATTAATGATTTTAAATATCTTAATTTCATAATTGTATACTTTTAAATATTAAAGATTAGAAGTTAAGACTCAAGCCAATAAGTGAAACCAATGGACGAGGATAGATATTATTGTCTACACCACCACTAACCTCTGGATCAAGACCCTTGTAATCTGATATAGTAAATACATTAGAGACTGTAGCATAAGCACGTCCACTTAAAGAAAGGCCAAATAATTTATTGAAAGAATAGCCCAATGTAATGTTATCACACTTTAAGAATGAAGCATTCTGTACATAATAGTCAGACATATAATAGTTTCCTAGCCCTTGGAAATTATTAGCTAAAACCATTTTTGGACGATTTTGCAAGTATCCAGACGGTGCGTAGAGTGAACTCATATCGCTATTATTTGATTCCACATCATTATAAACATAATTATTCAAACTTGCACGGAGAGAGAAACTAAGATCCCAAGCTTTATAAATAAATTTAGAAGTAAAGCCCATTAAAACATCAGCAGTTGGTTTCTTATAAAAATACTTATCATTATCATTTACAATACCATCGCTGTTGCGATCAACAAATAAGTTTTCAATTGGTTTTCCGGCATTATCATACACTTGTTGATATACATAGAAAGAAGATGCCGGATGACCAACAGCATGAGCCTGACAGGTATTACCTGTACCAGCAGAAATACCTCCTGTTGTTACATAATAACCTTTACCTTCTCCACTTGTTAATTTTGTAATTTCATTTTTATTATAAGTAACATTAAAACCTAAGTCCCAAGTTATATCTTTTGTAGAAATTGCTTTTGCATTAACTGTGAATTCAACGCCCTTATTTTCCAATGATCCAACGTTTGCATTTACTTGATTCTTAAAGTTTGTACCAGCTGCAACATACACATAGTTTAGTAAATCATCTGTTTTACGTAAATAGTAATCAGCAGCAGCTGTAATACGTCCATTCATAAAGCCAAAATCTAAACCAGCATTATATGTAGTTGTTTTTTCCCATTTCAAACCCTTATTATAAGCATTTGGACGGTATGTTTCACCATTGCCATAACCAATTGGGTAATAAGCAAAATCTTTGTTTGCATTATATGAAGCAAAGTAAGCATAATCAGAACCAATGTTTTGTTGACCAGTAATACCATACCCTAAACGAAGTTTCAAATCAGAAAGGAAATTAACATCCTTCAAGAATGATTCCTCTTTAATCTTCCAACCTAAGGCAAATGATGGAAATGTACCCCAACGATTATCTTTGTGGAAACGAGATGAGCCATCACGACGAACTGTTGCAGTGAACAAATATCTGTCTAACAATGAATAATTAAAACGGCCGAAGAAAGAAACTAAATAATTTTCCGAAGCCCATTTATTTGTTGTTTGATTATACGCCTCACCTGGCTTTTCGCTATGTGTAGCCTGATAGAATCCTGAATATGCCGAATGACCTTCACGGTGAAAATGTTGCCATTCATAACCTGCCATTAAGTCGAAATGATGAATATTCAAGTCTTTTAAATATTGTAAATATGAATTAAATGATAAGTTGTACTTATCAGTTTGTGTAGATCCGTAGCTACCATAATAATTATTTGAGGCTGAATACGGGCTAATATCTGTATCTTGTTTACCTGTAGAAAGGTCCATACCACCGTTTGCATGAATGTGCATGTCTGGAAGAAAATGGAACTTGTAATCAGCTTCCAGGTTTCCAATTAAAGATTTAGATGTTGCTTCATCATCTCTCAGATTTAATATAGCAACAGGATTAGATGTTGCTAAAGAGTTGAATGTACGTAACCAACTTGGATCATTCAAAGATTTGCCATCAGTATCCCATTGGAAGTAACCTCCAAAGTATTTCTTAGCATTTTCTGTTGAAGAATAAACTGATTGCGTTGGATCAAAACGAGCTGCAGCACCTACTACACCACCATCCACATAACGGTTCTTCGCTAACATACCTTTTAAATTAGCATTAATTTTCAGGTGATCTTCAAATAAAGAAGGAGACAAATTTACAGCAGCTGTATAGCGTTCAAATTTTGAAGTTTCAATGATACCGTTTTGATTAGTATAGCCTAAAGAGAAACGATAAGGTGTATTTTTAAAACCACCAGAAACAGTAATATTATGATCTGTAGAGAAAGCAGCACGATAAATTTCATTTTGCCAATCAGTATTAGCTGTACCTAAAGCTTTAAAAGCATCACTGGTTTCGCCATATTGAGTTTTGATTAATGAACGAAACTCATCCCCTGTCATTACATCCAATGTGTTTTTAATTGTACTAACTGATACATTACCATCATAAGTTACTTTTGGTTTTGAGCCAGCAAGTCCTTTTTTAGTAGTAATAATAATAACACCATTTGATGCACGAGAACCATAAATTGCAGTTGCTGAAGCATCTTTCAGTACAGTAAATGTCTCAATATCATTTGGATTAACCATAGATAATGGATTTGCAAGACCTTGCACTCCTTCATTATCCATAGCCAACCCGTCGATAATAACTAACGGATCATTGCTGGCGGAAAGAGAAGATCCTCCACGAATACGAATAGTAGCACCTGCACCAGGAGTACCACCGGCAGAAATAACACTAACACCAGCTATTTTACCAGACATTAAGTCTTGAGCATTAGTGGTTAAACCACGATTTAACTTATCTGGCTTTATTGCTGTGACTGATCCAGTAAGGTCATTCTTCTTTACTGTACCATAACCAATAACCACAGTACCCTCAAGCATTACAGCATCTTCTTGCAAAACGACGTTCATCGTTTTCTCTGCTTTTGCTTCAATTGTCTTATAGCCAATAAAAGAAATAGTAATGATTGAACCCTGAGGTGCTTGCAGACGGAATGCTCCATCAAAATCGGTAATAGTTCCAGTTGTTGTACCCTTAACAGCAACATTAGCACCGATAATTGGTTCTCCCTTTGCATCCCTTACAAATCCCGTAATGGAGACTTGCTGTGCAAATGCGCTCACAGACAAGAACAACCCCATCAATATTGGAAGGATTGTTTTCACGAGTTTAAGATTAACTTGCTTCATGCATTTAAAAATTAAAGTTAACAATATTATAAATAATTGATTTCTCTGAGAAAGAGAGGAATGAATCGTTAAAATTCATTTCAACTACTCAACAAAAATAGAGTTTATTAACTATTACTTGTGCGAATGATCTCATGATTTCGTTACTTTTGCTCTGCAATCGTTTGCACCTCAAATATACACCTATTATTTAACTATAAAAAACAATCTTGAGCAATTATCCTATTTTTGTATGGAGAACACTATAAAAATATATAACCTTGGATTGAAACTTATAAATTAACTATGAATAATAAAACGCAAATCACCATCAAAGATATAGCCAAGGCGTTAAATGTCTCTCCATCTACAGTTTCAAGAGCACTTAAAAACAATCCTGACATTAGTGAAGAGACAAGAAACACTATAAATAAGTACGCGCGCGAACATAATTATAAGCCAAATGAAATGGCAATGAATTTACGTACAAGCCGATCAAACACAATTGGGGTTATTATTCCGCAATTTGTTCATCATTTTTTCTCATGTGTTCTTGATGGAATTGAAGAAGTGGCTTCTAAGGCTGGTTACAATATCATTATTGCACAATCAAACGAAGAGTATTCCCGGGAAGTTAAAATTGTTCATTCCTTTTTAGCCGCACGAGTTTGCGGAGTTATTACTTCATTGGCTAAAGATACATCCCGATACGAACATTATCAGGAACTGCTAGACAATAATATTCCAATAGTGTTTTATGATCGGATTTGTACCGGAGTTAATACAGAACGTGTTGTTGTGGACGATTATGCCGGGGCTTTTGCCGCAGTGGAATATATGATTCAAACTGGATGCAAGCGTATTTTATTCTATAGCGCTCCTCTCCATCTTGAGATTTCTAAAAATAGAAAAAACGGATATCTGGACGCAATGAGAAGATACAAGGTTCCTGTTGATGATAGCATGATTAAAATATGTGATACACGAGAACAAGCCATAGCTATTACTCCTGCTATTTTAGAATCGGCAAACAGGCCTGATGGTTTCTTTGCAATTAATGATGAAACTGCTTCCGGAATTTTGTATTCATGCAAATTGGCAAATCTTAAAATTCCAGAGGATGTTTCTATCTGTGGTTTCTCAGATGGAATTATAGCTCAGACTACCGATCCTAAACTCACAACAGTAGAGCAACATGGAAAAGAGGTTGGCGAAAGTGCAATCCATTTATTAATTGATAGGCTTGAAAATAAAAATCCGGAAGAAAAGAGAAGTGGCAACAGAATTGTTAAGACCAATTTAGTAGTTAGGGGAACTACTAAATAAAATGGAATTTATAATACATTAAAAAACAAACAATTAAGATTAAACAGGTGGCAGAGGTGGCAGTAAAAAGTTATATTTTTCGGTTTATAAAATTAAATTTTGAAAATTCTGCAAATTGCGGAATTTTCAAAATTTAATTTCCAGAAGAGAAAAAAGTGTTATTTTACTGCCACCTCTGCCACCTGATAAAATTTATATAATTAATAATCAAGTAATTGCAAAAGTCAATAGTTCAATAATCAGTAGAAAGTGGTGTACATGGTGTACTCAACTGAAATCAGTTTAATAAAGTTATAGGGGGAAATTAATGATTAACCGGAGTAAGTTTAGCTAATTATTGGCGAGTAAGCTAACCGATCATGTACAAGATTGGACTCAAACATGTACATGATTGGGTGTAAACATGTACATGTTTGAAACGGGTTGACCTGATAAAAAGATTAATTAGTAAAATGAGATATAATAAACAATAATCATATAAAATCTAATAAAGAAGAATAATACAATGAAAACAAAACCAGACCTAAGTTTTTGGACACTATGGAACATTAGTTTCGGTTTCTTTGGTGTACAGATTGCATACGCACTTCAAAGTGCAAATATTAGTAGAATATTCGCCACATTAGGTGCCGATCCTCATAACCTTAGTTATTTTTGGGTACTTCCTCCGTTGGCAGGAATTATTGTACAACCGCTAATTGGATCTGCCAGTGATAAAACATGGACACGTTTCGGACGACGCATTCCTTATCTTTTTGTTGGTTCACTTGTTGCAGTAATAGTAATGTGCCTTCTTCCAAATGCCGGCAGTTTTACAAAGATATTAAATGCTATGATTTTTGGTGTTGTAGCTCTCATGTTTTTGGATACTTCTATAAATATGGCAATGCAACCTTTTAAAATGTTAGTGGGTGATCTTGTAAACGAAAAGCAAAAGGGATTGGCTTATTCCATTCAGAGTTTCCTTTGCAATGCAGGAAGCTTGGTTGGTTATCTTTTCCCTTTCATCTTTACATTCTTAGGGATCAGCAATATTGCCGAGAAAGGAATGATTCCCGACTCTGTTATTTATTCGTTTTATATCGGAGCAGCCATACTTATTCTCTGTGTAATTTATACAACCGTTAAGGTAAAAGAGATGCCTCCGAAAGAATTCGAAGAGTTTCATGGCATTACTGCTGCAGAGAAAAAGCAAAAAACTGATTTCATTTCTTTATTAAAACATGCTCCCAAAGTATTCTGGACTGTAGGTTTGGTTCAATTCTTTTCGTGGGCAGCTTTCATGTATATGTGGACTTACACCAATGGTGCTATTGCCGATAATGTATGGGGAACCACCAATACTGCATCTGCCGAATATCAGGAAGCCGGAAACTGGGTTGGAGTGTTGTTTGCAATACAAGCAATAGGTTCTCTCTGTTGGGCTGTTTTGCTTCCAATGTTTAAATCACGCAAATTTGCATATTCATTAAGTCTGTTGCTGGGAGGATTGGGCTTTATTTCCACTTTCTTTATCCACGATCAATATTCTTTGTTTGCATCTTACTTTGCTATAGGTTTTGCATGGGCAGCAATGCTGGCAATGCCATTTACAATACTAACAAACTCAGTTTCAGGAAAGAACATGGGAGCTTATCTTGGTTTATTCAATGGAACCATCTGTTTACCTCAGATTTGCGCAGCATTAATTGGCGGAGGGCTACTACACTTAGTGGGAGGTAAACAAGTAAGTATGCTGGTTCTTGCAGGAATATTTCTTATTGTAGGAGCTATTTGTGTTTTTCTTATCAAAGAAACATTGGTACAACATGAAAATAATTAATTCGGAAAAATAGTTTTTAGCAGTTTTTATAATATTATTTTTATTATCTTGCAGCAAGTTTTCAGCAAATTAGCTTACAAGATAAAATGCACGGAGAACTTTATATGTACCTTAGTAGTACCTGATATAAAGTTCTCCGTAGTATTTTTCTTTAAAGAGCAACTATAAATAAGATAAAACACACATCACTATTGTGAGCAAGAATTAAAAATACCATGAAAAGATTCCTAAAAACAGACGGATGGAATATTATTGAAGAAGAATTTCACATTAAAAACCAAAGAGCTTCCGAAAGTATTTTCAGTATTGGAAACGGAAGAATTGGTCAGCGAGGAAACTTCGAAGAGACTTATACAGGCGACACACTTCAAGGATCGTATATTGCAGGTATTTATTTCCAGGATCGTACGCGTGTTGGATGGTGGAAAAATGGATATCCACGTTATTTTTCGCGTATGCCTAATGCTCCCTATTGGAGTGGAATTAACCTTAGACTTATAGACGAGGAACTAAATCTTGAAGTATGGGATATAAATGAGTTTGAGCGTAAGCTTTTAATGAAAGAAGGCTTATCGGAAAGGACTTTTACCGTAACTTCACCAAAAGGATACACTTTAAAAATCCATGTTGAGCGCTTTTATAGCATGGCGCTATTAAATCTCTGCCTGATAAAATACAGTGTTACTTCTGTAAATTATGAAGGAAAGGTATCACTTCTCCCCTACATCAACGGAGATGTAATTCATGAAAGTTCTAATTTCAATGAAAAAATGTGGAATATCATTCTGGCAGAAACTACTCACGATTATGCTTTACTATGGACGCAGACTAAAGGCGAAGACTCTCAGGCTTGCTGTGCCACAACTTATCAGCTATTCAAAAACAATAAAGAAATAACAAACAGACCGATTAGAATTGAAAAGGAAAAATTGGTAGGATTCAGTGTCGGATCTGATGTAAAACCAGGTGAAACTTTATCATTAATAAAATATACGTCAATTGTTTCTTCACTCTATTGTGATAGAAAAAAACTTGTGGAGGAATCAATTAACGAAGCTCAGAAAGCAAAAGGTATAGGATGGGCAGCACTCTTAGATGAACAAAAGAAAGAATGGAGCAAAATATGGGATATTATTGATGTAAAAATTGAAGGAGACGATGAAGTACAACAAGCCATTCGTTTCAATCTATTCCAAATCCACCAAAACTACAAAGGCGATAACCCAAGCTTAAATATTGGATCGAAAGGATTTACCGGAGAAAAGTATGGAGGAAACACTCAATGGAATACAGAATTATGTTGTATCCCTTATTATTTGTTAGCCGGATTTGAAAATCTGGCAATCAATCTTTTGCTTTACAGATACAACCATTTACCCAAAGCTATAGAAAATGCTGAAAAGCTAGGTTTCACAAACGGTGCTGCACTTTATCCGATGGTTACCATGGATGGAGTTGAATGTCACAATGAATGGGAAATTACTTTTGAAGAAATTCACCGCAATGGTATCATTGCATACACCATTGATTTATACACTAACTATACCGGGAAAACGGATTACGTTGCTAAGTATGGTCTTGAAGTTCTTATTGGAATATCCCGATTCTGGAGTCAAAGGGTGAGCTTCTCTACACCTAAACAGAAATATGTGATATTAGGAGTTACAGGCCCTAATGAATACGAAAACAATGTAGATAATAACTGGTATACCAACTACAGTTGCATACAAAATCTTAAATCAACACTTTATTATCTGGAGTTAGTTAAAACGAAATATCCGGATGATTATCAACGGGTTTTAGATAAAACAGGCTTTCAGCTGGAAGAAACTGAAAGATGGCAGGATATAATTGAGAACATGTACTTCCCTGAAGACAAAGAGAGAGGGATATTGGTGCAACAAGATGGATATATGGACAAAGAACTTAAGCTTGTTTCTGACATTAATCCATCCGAACGCCCCATTAGTCAGCACTGGTCATGGGACAGAATTTTGCGTTCTTGTTTTATTAAGCAAAGCGATGTTCTTCTTGGAATTTACCTCTACCGAAATTATTTCGACAAGGAAGCAATTAAGAAGAATTTCCTCTTTTACGAACCGCGAACACTTCACGAATCATCGCTATCTTATTTTGTTCACGCTATTTTGGCTGCTCGTATAGGGGACGTTGATAATGCTTATGATTTATTTTTAAAAGCTACACGTCTGGACCTTGATGATTACAACAATGATTTAAAAGAAGGACTCCACATTACTAGTATGCCGGGTAGCTGGTTGGCTTTAGTAGAAGGATTTGCCGGTATGAAGTTAGACCGGGGAAAGGCATCTTTCGAACCGCTTATTCCTCCAAAATGGCAATCATATCAATTTAAAGTTAAATTCATCGGGTACTTTTTGGTTATAAAAGTCAGCCATAAAGAAATGAGTGTAAACAATCTTGCAGATACAGATGTATGCATTCAGGTGTATGGAAAAAACTATTCCATTAAGCCAAAATCTGAATTAATAATCGCTATAAACTGTTGATAAAAGAAAAAAAAGGGACATTTAAAAGAACGTGCTTAACAAATAATCTTTGTGAATTGTTTTTTGTTGTATATTTGCGTCCAATATGAAAAGGATATTATTAATATACATACTCTTAATGACTCTATCTCAGGCATACGTTCATGCCCAGATGAATGAGCCCCGTATGGGATCCCGTAAAAATAACGAGACACAAAAAGACAGTTCACAAGTAAGCACAGCAGCTATTGATCCAAAACTCTATATGTGGAGTGTGGATGAACGTTTGGGAAACAGACAAATGATTCCTGCCGATACGATTTACCACAACTTCCAGAATGAAAACCTTGTAGAAGGTATGACAGGACATAACAATTATCTGGGCAACCTTGGTTCACCATCAATGTCCAGAATCTTTTTTGATCGTCCGGTAGAGAATTCGCAGTATTTGTTTATAGATCCTTATTCTAGTTTTTTTGTTAAACCACAGAATTTTAAATTCGCGAACTCACGTTTACCATATACCAACCTTACATATTTCAAATCAGGTTCAAAAGTAGATGGCGAAGAGCGTTTCAAAAGTTATTTCTCGGTAAACGTAAACAAAAGTTTAGCTTTTGGATTTAACATTGACTATCAATATGGCCGTGGATTCTATACGGACCAGTCGACCTCTCATTTTAATGGAGCTCTTTTTGGTAGTTATATTGGAGATCAATATCAGGCACATCTTTTATACAACAACTTCAGCATAAAAATGAAGGAAAACGGTGGTATTGCTGATGATCGCTACATTACAAATCCATTAGCCATGAGTGAAGGTAAAAAGCAATATGAACCTGCAAATATACCTGTTAACTTTACAGATACCTGGAATAAGAACCATGACTCTTATGTATTTCTGACTCACCGCTATAATTTAGGATTTAAAAGAGAAAAAATTATAGAGGTAAAGGAATTAGATAAAATAAAAGAGGGAAAAAAAGGAAACGGCAAAAAAGGTGAGAATGGTGAAGCCAAGGAACAAAAACAAGAAAAGGTAATAGAATTTGTTCCGGTTACAAGCTTCATTCATACTATGAAATATGAAAGAGCTCACAAAAGATTTGTTGCATACTCAGAAGATAAAGATTATTACGAAAATACATATTTAAACGGAAGTAACCTTTCATCCAGAGATTCTACCAGTTATACATCTATTAAAAATACATTTGGAATAGCACTTCTGGAAGGATTTAATAAATATGCTCAGGCCGGATTAACGGGATTCATTTCTCACGAACTTCGCCAGTATAACTTAATGAATGCCGATTCCATAACTACAGATAAATTTACTGAAAATGAAGTATATGTAGGAGGTGAATTATCGAGAAAAGAAGGTAAACTGATCAATTATTCAGCTATTGGAGAAGTGGGAATGCTTAAGGAAAGTATCGGTCAGTTTCGTTTAAAAGGAGATGTTCGCCTTAATTTCCGTTTACTGAAAGATACTGTTGCGCTTGTTGCCCGCGGAAATATTAGCAATACTTTGCCATCTTTTTATATGCGTCATTATCACTCAAACCATTTCTGGTGGGATAATATTAATTTCTCTAAAGAATTTAAAACACACGTAGAAGGAGAATTATCTTTCAAGAGATTAGGAACCAATATTAATATTGGCGTAGAAAACATTAAAAATTATACTTACTTCAACAGTAAAGCAATACCCGTACAGGCAGGCGAAAATTTGCAGATATTAAGTGCATGTGTGAAACAAAATTTCCAGGCTGGTATTCTCCATTTAGATAATGAAGTAACTTATCAAAAGTCGTCAAACAATAGCATTTTACCACTACCTGAACTTTCTCTTTACCACAACTTGTATCTGGAAACAAAGCTGGCAAAGAAAGTCCTGAGCTTACAATTGGGAGCTGATGTTCGTTACTTCAGCAAATACTATGCACCGGATTATACTCCTGCTATTGGAACATTCAATTTACAAGATGCAACAAATGCCGACAAGTATACTAAGATTGGCGGATATCCTGTCGTAAACCTATATGCTAATTTGCATCTGAAACGTACACGATTCTTTGTAATGTACTATCATGTTAATCAGAGTTCCGGCGGATCTAATTCTTTCTATGTACCTCATTACCCAATCAACCCTCGCCTATTTAAAATAGGTATTTCATGGAACTTCTACGATTAATAACATGAAGTTAAAAGGTAAATATATTAAGTATTTAATTCCAGCGATAGTATTGATTATTCTCGCAATTTTCTTTACGCGAGAAGAATCAGAAACAGGAAAACCACGTGACTATGCCGAAATTAAGAAATCCAAAATTCTTCGGGTAGTTACAGAATATAACTCTTTGAGCTATTATGTAGACGGAGATACAATCTCAGGATTTCAATACGAACTTATAAATGCTTTTGCTAAAGATAAAGGATTGCGTTTGGATATCACTCCTGAGATGAGTTTTGATAAACGTTTAAAGGGGCTTTCTAATGGCAAATTTGATATTATTGCTTACAATATTCCGGTTACCACCGAACTTAAAGATTCCATTCTGCTAACCACTCCTATTGTTCTTAATAAACAAGTTTTAGTTCAAAGAAAGGCCGGAAAAAGTAATCCTGCATTTATTAAAAGTCAGCTAGACCTGGCACATAAAATTCTGCATGTAGAAAAAGGTTCCCCTTCTATACTTCGCATCAAAAACCTAAGCAATGAAATAGGTGAAGCTATTTATATTAAAGAAGTGGAGAAATATGGTTCAGAGCAACTTATGGCTTTGGTAGCACATGGAAACATTAGTTATGCTGTATGCGATCAAAGCATAGCCTTGGCATCTATCGATTCATTTCCACAACTAGATATTCACACTGATATAAGTTTCACCCAGTTCTATTCATGGGGAGTAAGTAAGCACTCTCCTGTATTGCTAGATACTCTTAACTCTTGGCTTAAAGAGTTTACCAAGAGTGAAGAATATAAGCGTATATATAAGAAATATTATAAAGGTTGATTTATTTCCAAATCTTTCTCTACCTGTTTCTGAGTTGCACTAAAATACTGGAACATCATTGATATTGATGGAAGCAGCTGTGCCAGATAAGAAACAAAGTAACCTATCACACTCAACACAAACATTAAGATACTGAAATAAGCAGGTAAAGTTGAGGTATTTCCATCAAGAATTGAACTGAAGGATAAAGACTGAACAAAAGAACCAACTCCCCATGGGGTGAATGCTATACCTTGAATAATTAAAGCAAATATTTCTGCCAGAATTAAAAGGAAAAATGTTCCGGCCCAATTGGGAACACCTAATTTAAAGCCTTTCTTCACTGCAGCCATTGCTTTTATATCCTCAAACATATAAATTTCCTGTGCGTAAGTGAAAGGTATAGTTATGAAAAGTAAGAATGGGAAAGTAAGTACTAACGTCCATGGAGAAAGGAATACCAAGCCTGCTAATAAAGCCATGTAGACAATAAAGAGTAATGCCAAAACCAAACTGATAATTAAAAAGCGTTTGATATTAGCAACCAGCTTATTTTTCATTTCTTTGAATGACAAGCGTGCAATAGACTCTCTCAATGAATATTCTTTTACCAATGCAAAAACTGTTCCTTTAAAAAGAATATCTCCAATTATACAGACCAATACTAATGCAGATACTAAAGCTATATATTGGGTTAATCCCGAAGCTGCAATATTGCCTTGAACAATCTGCGCTGCCAAATTATTGTATACAATAAAAAACAATGAGAGAAGTACTGCAACAGGCAAAATTATAAAAGAGCTGAACTTAGCCAAAACTTTAAAATTATTTTCTATAAAATCGAATGCAGCAGAGAAACGTCCTGCCAAGCTGCGTGATTTATAAAATACTATTTTTGATGTTTGTTTTTCCATTTATAGAGTGTTTTTTATCAGTTTATTCATATTTTGTTATGACAAAAGTAATTAAAAACAATATATTTGCAATTCGATTAACTGTAAATTTTGTTATAAGATAAATAAAGAGGATTAACGAATATGATTAAATGGGGATTTATTGGTTGTGGAAACGTAACAGAAAAGAAAAGTGGACCTGCTTTTAAGAAAATTGAAGGTTCTACTGTTGTTGCTGTAATGAGCCGCGACGAAGAAAAAGCAAGAAACTACGCTGAGAAAAGAGGCATTAATAAATGGTATACTGATGCGATGGAACTAATTGAGGATCCGGAAGTTGATGCTGTTTACATAGCTACCCCACCCTCTTCACATGCTACTTATGCCATTATGGCCATGAAAGCAGGTAAGCCGGTTTATATAGAAAAACCAATGGCCAGCAGTTATGAGGAATGTACTCGTATAAACAGAATTTCCCAGGAAACAGGTGTTCCATGCTTTGTTGCCTACTATAGACGTTACCTGCCCTATTTTATAAAGGTCAAAGAATTGATTCAGGAAGGAACTATTGGAAACGTAATTAATGTACAAATACGTTTCGCTCAGCCTCCATACGACCTGGACTACAATAAAGAAAATCTACCATGGAGAGTTCAACCGGATATTGCAGGCGGAGGTTATTTCTACGATCTTGCATCTCATCAGCTGGATATTCTTCAGGATATATTTGGCTGTATCCTTGAAGCTGAAGGTTTTAAAAGCAATCGGGCAGGTTTATATAAAGCAGAAGATACAGTTAGCGCTTGTTTCCAGTTCGATTCAGGACTGGTAGGTTCAGGTTCGTGGTGCTTTGTTGCTCACTCTTCTGCCAAAGAAGACAGAATTGAAGTAATTGGCGATAAGGGTATGCTTTGTTTTTCTACATTTACATTTGATCCAATTGCCCTTCACACAGAAAAAGGACGAGAGGAATTTGTAATAGAGAACCCCGAACATATTCAGTACAATCTCATTGAATCTGTTATTCATCACTTGCAAGGAAAATCAATCTGTGCTTGTGATGGTATCAGT
The DNA here is from genome assembly GCF_900128905.1 of Bacteroides luti. Lineage (GTDB taxonomy): Bacteria > Bacteroidota > Bacteroidia > Bacteroidales > Bacteroidaceae > Bacteroides > Bacteroides luti. The sequence goes on along the minus strand of NZ_FQTV01000010.1, from coordinate 63,695 downwards.
GCTACGCCTACAAATTGGGTTATGGATAAAATCCTTGGTAAAATTTAGTTCTGAATTACTAAGTTATTATTGATGAAATTAGCGTTTACCTTCTTATGCTTTCTACTATCCGCAACATCTATTTTGTTGGCTCAGGATGGAAAAACAGAATTTTATAAGTTCGGAAAAGAGCTGAAAGATAGAGCAAAAGAAAATGTAAATACAATTGGACATAAAATTAACGAAATTGATACCAGTTATGTTGAGCCAAATAAATTCAATTACGCATTTATGTTGGAGAATAGTAACTGGTATGAATATTATATATTTGAAAGCAAAGAAGAGAATCCTCAGCGATTAACAATATCTCCCAATATGAGTTATAAACTTGGCGCATACTTTGGGTGGAGATGGATTTTTCTGGGATGGTCTGTGGACTTAAGTGATTTTTTTGGAAATAAAAAGCTATCAAATAAAAAAACAGAATTTGGGTTAAGTCTTTATAGCCCCATGATTGGAGGCGATGTTTATTACCGAAAAAGTGGTAGTAATTTCAAGTTGAGAAGTACAAGTGGTATTTTTGAAGACAACGAATATCCGGCTATTGCTACAGATATTAATGGCTTTTCTGTTGCTATTAAGGGGCTAAACGCTTATTGGGTTTTTAACAACAAAAAGTTTTCTTATCCTGCAGCTTACAGTCAGTCTAGCAATCAGCGCCGCAGCGCGGGTTCTTTTATTGCAGGATTTTCCTATTCTCAGCATAATATAAAATTCGATCACAACCAGTTACCGGCTCCCATTGTAGCAAAATTAAGTGATGCTTTAAAATTTAAAGAAATTAGTTATTCGGACTATAGTCTTAGCTTTGGATATACATACAACTGGGTATTTGCCAAAAACTTTCTGGCAAACATATCTTTGGCACCAGCAATAGCCTACAAAAAATCGAAAACGGATTCCGGTGACAGAATACTACCTACTCTTAAAGAGATGAATCTCGATTTAATAACCCGGGCAGGAGTTGTATACAATGATTCTAAATATTTTGTCGGTGCATCAATGGTAATGCATACTTATGACTACAGAACCGAGAACTTTTATCTGAACAATAGCTTTGGAACTATCCGGATTTATGCTGGATTCAATTTCAATAAAAAGAAATTTTATAGAAGTAAACTGTGAACAAAATAGTATTTTAATTCCTTTCTATATTGAATAGCTAGTTCTATAAGGTTTAGGTTTGACTATATCATATTCGTTACAGTTCCTCAGACAAAAATAAACTAATACAAGCGTTATGAATAAAGAAGAATTCATGCGAAAGGCCATTGCACTTTCAATAGAAAATGTGGCAAAAGGCGGAGGACCATTTGGCGCCGTTATTGTGAAAGACGGAGAAATCATTGCTACTGGTGTAAACCGGGTTACAAGTACGTGTGATCCTACTGCTCATGCAGAAATTAGTGCTATTCGTGCTGCAGCAAAGGCATTGGGAACCTTTAATCTTAGTGGTTGTGAAATTTATACTTCCTGCGAACCTTGTCCTATGTGCTTTGGAGCAATTTATTGGGCCCGGCTGGATAAGATATATTACGCTAATACAAAGACTGATGCTAAGGATATAGGCTTCGATGATTCATTCATTTATGATGAGCTGGAACTGAAACCTGCTGACAGGAAACTACAATCGGAGCCACTGCTTCGTGAAGAGGCCCTGAAAGCTTTTGAAGAGTGGACAAAGAATATGGATAAAATTGAATATTGATTGAAAAGCATATTCAATCTCTCTTTTTATTTCTATCTATCCTTGTACAAAAGAATTCATTCTTCTGTACAAAATAATAAATAGTCCTGTACAGAAGACTGTTTTCTTTTGTACAAGAATTATAGAATTTACCTAGTTTAGTTTTTGACTGATAAGTGATGAAATAAAAAATCCTCTTCTGATATAAAAAGTGTATCAGAAGAGGATTCATTTTGTTATCCTGACAAGTTATCTAATTACCTAAAATCTAAATCCTAAAGTTAAAAGAACTTGTTGTTTATCGTTATTCACAGAAGTCTTAGTTAAATCTAAATTATCGAATGGGTAGAAATCTTCCTTATACGCACTATATTGATAAGCAATATCAGCATAAAAGCTACCGGCTCTATATCCTAAACCAAGGGTATAGTTATTAATAGATTTCTCATTTGAATAATCAGTATCTGTACGAACAGAGTTTAAAGGCAGACTTTTATAAGCATTATTTGCGAAAGCTCCACCTGTATGGTTATATCCTGCACGGATAGCGAATTCGGGTACCAACTTTATTTCTGCACCTAAACGAAGTGTACTTACCCCCTTCAGGAAATCTTTCATCATGCCATTCTCTTCACTCATTCTTGTACCATCACCATAACTTAGTTTTGCTGTAGAATAATCCTGATATTCATATTCAGCACCAAGAGCTACATTACTTCCAATAGTATAACCCAAACTTAAATTATATTTCCAGGGAGTAGTAACCTGATAATCGGTAATTGCATCACCACCTATTTCTTTATAAGTATCATATGAATAAGAATTATAACCATCTTTTTTATACTTAATAATATAACCGTCATCGTTTACATCTGCATTAGATGTTAATATGGCACTATTATTCATCGTTAATTTATAGAAAGTTGGCGTATGTATTGCTGCTCCAATTCTTAATGGAGATTCTTCAACGGGACGAATTATAATACCTGCTTTAAAATCAACCCCCGTACCTGTGGTTTTCATGAAGTTCTCCAAAGAATATGCATAGTCTGTATTCTCAAGAAAATAATCAGGATTTGTGCTAGACGAAAAAGACTCTTCATAATAAGTATTCTTTGTATAATTCACATCATAAGCACCTAAGGTGAATCCTAAATAAACACGATTGCTAATATTAAAAGACAAGTTAAAATCATAAGCATCTATCCCTCCCCTTTCTCTTGAAGAATAACTACCAGAAGGATCATTAGCCGGGAAACCTATATATTGGTTTGTAGTAGTCGGACTCGGATGAATTAAGCAGCCATTCCATCCTAAAATTGATAACCATCCTGCATTTGCTGAATTAACACCTAAATAATCAAGATTCATATCATTCTGATTAAGGCCACGGCTTAAAACAGCCATTTGGTCTGTTTGAGAAAGGTTATTCAAGTTACCGCTCATAGCAAAGTCTCTATTAAACGATTTCGCTTTATGGTAATTGAATCCAAAGTTCACATATCTCAACGCCGTTTGATTACCTATTTTAGAAGAATAAACAAAACCAATATTATCAAATGAGCCACGATATTTATCAGAATTCATGATACTTCCCTTATAATTACTTTCGGAAGAAGTATAATTGAAACCAAAAGTAGTCATCAAATCATTACTTCTGTAAATACCAATACCGGCAGGATTCGTGCTTATTGTAGAAATATCACCACCCAGTGCTCCCATAGCACCACCCATACCTACAAAACGCGCTGTACCGTTAAGGTCTTTTCCTGAAAACTTTGCTGCATCGTATATTGTCTGAGCACCGACTTCTGAACTAAGCAAAAGGGCACACGTTATCATTTTCAATAAATTAATTGTTTTCATTGTATTGTTCTTTATTCTTTATAATGAATACCTATTATCATCTCTCTTATGGAATAAAGGGCTTATCATCTACCGCCGCCACCAGCGCGAGAACTGCCACCACCGGAACTTCCGCCACTAGAACTACCGCCACCGCCAGAGCGTGAACTTCCGCCACCACTAGAGCTTCCACCACTACTCCGATATGAGCCACCACTATTATTACTTGGTGAATAGCTACGGGTTGATGAACCATTTTCGTATGAGCGACCTGACGAACTGCCTCCATTATAGTAGCTTCTTACATCATTGCTACTACCACGACTATATGAACTACTTCTTGTTGTAGTTGATGGACGATCATATGAAGAACTTCTTCTCCCTATACCTTCACTACCGGTAGAATAAGTACGAGTTGAACTAGGTCGTGCATAAATTGTTCTTCTTGAAGATCCATCTGTACGGTCATTATAACTTGATTCTGATCTAATATAACCCGAACGACGGCTTACTCCTGATTCATAATCAGAACCAGAGCGAGTACCAACTACCCTTCCACTTCCAGAACGACGATAATAAGTAGAAGTGCGGTCTTGCAAGCCCCCAGCACGAGTATATGATGAAGTACGATAACTGGAAGAACCGGCACGCATACGAGAATCGCCAAAATCTGAACGGCGTGTATTATAATATCCGGCATGGTTTAATCCGTATCCACCATATCCGCCACCATACCATGGTCCATCCCATCCATGATAAGGATGTCCCCAATATCCATAGCCGCCCCAGTAGTTTCCGTAATAACCACCCCAGTAACCAGAATAGTAGCCACCATAGTAACCACCTCCATAAGGATAACCCCATGAAGATCCCCAGCCCCAGCCGTAGGAATTATAGCGCCAATCCCACCATAAACGGTTTGTATAAGTAGGGAATGCATAAGCATAGAAATCATCAACATATACATTCCAGTCCCATGAGTTCAAGCCATAAACAATATCCCAATAATAAGGACTACTGATACTAACGGCATAACGAGGATTGCGGAAACGAATTATCCTTTGAGCATATTCATAATCATCCTCAGTACCTTGGAATCCGTTTACCCATTCTCCACGTTCAGGATATTTCTTTTCCTCAACGTATAATGTATCGTCTACAACTTCAAATTTATTTTCTTTAGCGTTATATTGACGGTTATATTCGTCAATATCACGAACATTTCCTTTACGATCTTTAACCACAACCGGCATATTAGTAGAAACATACGTGCGCTTTTTCTCGGTAACTTGTTTCTTTTCTTCCTTCCTTAGCGAAGTATCCTTCTTATTAGGATTGTAGTAAAGATCATCATAACTTTGAGCCATCATCACTGGCGATAACCCAAGCGCGATTAGCATTAACGTTATAATCTTTTTCATGATAATTTAATTTAAAAAATTAACTTTCGCTTTTAAATCCAATACAAAGATAAATAAGGGATTTATCAATAATGGAAGATTTTCCCCAAATAGTAATAGGGATTTCCCTATTTTACTTATCTTTGTGCCATAAATAGTAATAATAAAAGTTATATTATGAGATATTTCGAAGTTACATTTAAAACAACCCCTTGTACAGAAACTGTAAATGATGTGCTTTCCGCTTGCTTGGGAGAAATTGGTTTTGAAAGTTTTATTGAAAACACTGATGGCATTAAAGGCTATATTCAACAACCAATCTACAACGAAAGTACATTAAAAGAGGTTATTGAAAATATACCTTTGGAGAATGTTTCAATCTCATATAAGGCCGAATTAATGGAAGACAAAGACTGGAACGAAGAATGGGAAAAAAATTTCTTCCAACCTATCGTGATTGGCAACAGATGCGTAATTCACAGTACCTTCCACAAAGATGTACCAGAAGCTGAATATGACATTTTGATTAATCCTCAAATGGCATTTGGAACAGGACATCACGAAACAACAAGCCTTATTTTAGAAGAATTACTGGATGCTGAACTGCAAAACAAATCTCTGCTTGACATGGGATGCGGTACTTCTATTTTAGCAATACTTGCCGCCATGAGAGGTGCAAAGCCAATTACCGCAATCGATATTGACACATGGTGTGTTGAGAACTCAAAAGAAAACATTCTTTTGAATAACATAGAGAATATATCTGTAGAATTAGGTGATGCGACCTCACTTGAAGGAAGAGAATCTTTCGATATAGTAATAGCAAATATAAACCGGAATATTTTATTAAATGATATGAGCTTTTATACTGCATGCATGCACAAAGGTTCTGAAATATTTATGAGCGGTTTCTACGTATCAGATATTGATATTCTTAAAGAAAAGGCTGAAAGTCTGGGCCTTAATTTCATGTATTACAAAGAGAAAAATAATTGGGCTGTAGTTAAATTTATAAAGAGCTAACACTACCGAAGAAGCTTTGAAATAGACAACTCTGAATCTTGAACTGTTGCTTTTTTATCTTTAGAATTTTCGGGATAAAAAATAAAAACCAACGCAACTAATATCAGGATATATAGAATCATCTGACCTGCTATTTTAAATATTTCTTTCAACATACTGCAATTTTATTAGTTTCATATAGTTTTAGATTTACTATAAAAACGAATATGAACCAATATTATTGCGTCTTGGTTGAAATTTTTCTTTTAATAGTCATGGCTTTTAATTCTTCTATCGTTCCATTAAAAATATTAAGATCTACGCTTTCTTCCACTCCTGGAACAGTGCCTACATCTGTGTGTTGCCAGAATCTCCACTTACCTTTATATTCTACAGAATCTACATAATAATGAGCTATCCAGTAAGGATATGAATTAAAAATGGAATCATTCAAATAGCTGGTCTTGAACTTATAAGATGTGTATAAAATAGGTTTCACACCATAATGAGCTTCTACAATGTCTAGCCAAAGTTTTATAGCTTTCACAAGACTTTCTTTACTCCTTATTCCTTTTTTTTCTACATCCAATACAGGTGGAAGATCTGCACTGTCAAGTTTTACAGTATTTATAAAGAACTGAGCCTGCTTTGCCGCAGGTGCTCCTGGATTAAAGAAATGATAAGCTCCGCGAATAAATCCATATTTACGAGCTGAATCAAAGTTTTTCTGAAAAGCATCATCTCCTAAATCGCCTCCTTCTGTAGCTTTAACAAACACAAACTGCAAAGGATAGTCTGGTGACTGATATTCAACAAGTTCTTCCCAGTTAATATTCCCCTGATAGTGAGATATATCAATTCCATGAACTTCAAAACCGGAAGGCATACATACACCATATTCTTTATCACCGGAACATGATTTCCATCTATATGAATATGGACGGATAAAAAACCAATAGAAAAGAGCTGAAAAAAATATAATAAGTAGAAAAGCAAGCACACGAACAACCCAACGAGGTAAGTACCACGATGCACCACTGTTTTTACGGCCATTTCTTTTTCGCGATGAAGCTGGTTTCTTTTTTACAGAGACTTTTTTTCGCGGTTTTCGTTGACCGTTAGCTGCTAGTATGGGAGCTTTGTTCATTAATTCAGTTGAAAATATCTAATTCATATAAAATATTTCACCACAAATCCCTCAGATAAAGCAAATATAAATATTTCTATATATAAGTTGATACAATCTGAGTAATTTGTGGTGAATTTAATAAAGCTAATATAAAATATTAGCAGTTATTTATTTACTTTGCTCCAGTTGCAACGTTTTTGTTGGTTGATCGCAAACTTCTGTTGGACCAAAATATTGAATAGGACCTGGATATACATAATCTGTATTAATAGCCCATTCATCGCGTTTTGCAGCAAATGCCTGGAATGGTTTTCCATCAAGTTTCACAAGTGCTTTCTGGATTACAGGCTTCATCTCACCATGACGTTTTTCCATATTCATCATCATAGTAATAGGCACACCTCCGGCAATCCATTGATCAGCAGGAGCTGTTGTATTACGAATAGAAGACATATAGCCTGTTTTACCATTAGCGATCAATGCTGAAGCAGCATAACCTAAAGAATAACAATAGTCAGCATCGTAATTTGAAGGAGCAGCACAACGACCTTCATATCCAAAGAAGTGAACTTGAGAAGCAAATTTACCTACAAATTTACCTTGTTCTTTCCACTCAGCAAGTTTATTGCCAACCATCTCAGCAAGTAATTTTTCAGTTTCGATCAATGAAACCTGAACATTTCCGTGAGGGTCACGATCTAATGTAAGCTGACGAGCAACTCCTTCTGGAAGACTTGCATATATTTCAGCATTAACCTTAGATAATTTAGAAATAATATAATCACGTTGGTGAGACTTCTTAATATGAGAGAACTCTTCTGCATTGCTTGCCAAGAAATCGTTCAATTCAGAAATCAAAGCTTTCATTGCTGGAATAAATTCAATCAGACCTTCAGGAATTAATACTGTACCAAAGTTTTTACCTTGAGCTGCACGTGCTGCTACAGAATTAGCAACATAAGTAACAACATCATCAAGTGACATGTTCTTTGCTTCTACTTCTTCAGAAACGATACAAACATTTGGTTGAACTTGCAAAGCACATTCCAAAGCAATATGAGAAGCAGAACGTCCCATTAGCTTAATAAAGTGCCAGTATTTACGTGCTGAGTTACAGTCTCTTTGAATATTACCAATAACTTCTGAGTAAACTTTACATGCTGTATCAAAACCAAATGAAGTTTCGATCATCTCATTTTTCAAGTCACCATCAATTGTTTTTGGACATCCGATTACTTGTACTCCGTATTTCTTTGCAGCATAATATTCTGCCAAAACACAAGCATTTGTATTTGAATCATCACCACCAATAATAACGATAGCTTTGATACCTAGTTCACGAATGATTTTCAGACCTTTTTCAAACTGATCTGTAGTTTCAAGTTTTGTACGACCAGAACCAATCATATCAAAACCACCAGTATTACGATATTCATCAATAATATCAGCAGTTAATTCCATATAATTGTGATCAACCAGTCCACCAGGACCTAAAATAAAGCCATAAAGTTTGCTATCTGGATTTAACTTCTTTACTCCGTCAAAAATACCAGAAATTACATTATGACCACCAGGAGCCTGACCGCCTGAAAGAATAACTCCTACATTTATTGCAGGATATTCTACTTTTTGGTCTGATTCAACAAATTTCACGATAGGCATCCCATAGGTATTTGGGAACAATTCTTTGATTGCATGCTGGTCAGCAACAGACTGTGTAGGTTCTCCCTCACTAGCCTTTACAGCTCCACGCAATGCTTTAGGCAACTTTGGTTGATAAGCTGCTCTGGCAATTTGTAATGCGCTTTTAGTCATTTTTTCTATATTTGTTTAAAGTGTGTTAGGCTTTTATTAATAAGCGTCGCAAATTTCGCTTTTTTTTCTGAATTATAAAAACTATTCCAGCTTAAAACTATATTTTTCAAAAATCAATATTACAATATAAAGTTCATGTAACAAATCTCATAATTTTAAACTACTGCAAAGATGAATAAATGTTGAATAGATTAAAACTACTACATTTAATAACAACTATTTATCAAAAGTTACTGTGCAAACATTAAAAATTTCATATTATTGATATACTTTTTCTACTATAATATTTTTTAATAGAAACAACTCAGAACTTCAGAAAAAGTCTTTATCTTTACCACAATTTACATATTAGTATTAACTTAAAATAGAAAGATTATGTCAAGCAGAAGAAACTTAAAAAAACAAGTAAACTATATTGCCGGTGAATTATTTACAGAGTGTATGATCAACAGCTTATTCGTTCCTGGAACAGATAAAGCAAAAGCTGACGAATTAATGGCTGATGTTCTTGAAATGCAGCAAGAATTCATTAGTCGTCTTAGCCATACTCAACCTGGACAAGTTAAGCAATTCTATAAAAAATACCATGAAGATTTGAACGCAAGCATTAAAGCTATAGTTGATAAAATTGGTGCGCTTAACTAAAAATACAAGGACAACAACGAAAGAATGAAGAAAGCAATTTGTAGTTTCATCTATCACAAATTATTGGGATGGAAATCAGTGGTTAATGTAGAAGATTTCGATAAACAAATTATTTGTGCTGCACCACACACTAGTAACTGGGATTTTATTATCGGCAAATTATTTTATGCATCTATTGGACGAGAAACAGGTTTTATGATGAAAAAAGAATGGTTTTTCTTTCCTTTGGGTAGCATTTTAAAAGGTATGGGAGGTATTCCTGTAGATCGCGGAAGAAAAAATTCTATGGTTGAACAAGTGGCAGATATAATAGAAAGCAGTCAAAAATTTAGTTTAGCTATCACTCCGGAAGCTACTCGATCAAGAAACCCAAATTGGAAAAAAGGTTTTTATTATATTGCACTTAAAGCGAATATTCCTATTGTATTAGTAGCGATTGACTATCCTACTAAAACAATTACAGCAGAAAAAGTGGTTATTCCTTCTGGAGATATTGAAAAAGATATGCGTGAGATAAAGCTATATTACAATCAATTTAAAGGAAAAAATCCAGAAAATTTTGCTACTGGTTTATAAAAAACATATTTAATGAAGACGGCTTTGCGTATTTCACTGGCACAAATAGACATAGCGTGGGAAAACATACAAGAGAATCTTCGCAGACTTGAAATAAAACTTCAGGCATTAAGCGGAAAGACTGATATTGTGGTTTTACCAGAAATGTTTTCAACCGGTTTTACTATGCAAAGCCATCTTTTTGCTGAAACAATTAATGGAAATACCATTTCCACTCTAAGGAAATGGGCCACAAAATATAATTTGGCTCTTGTAGGGAGTTATATTTGTTCAGAAAATGAAGCATATTACAATAGAGCTTTTTTTCTGGCTCCCAATAATGAAGAGCACTTCTATGACAAACGTCATCTTTTTAGGATGGGCAATGAACCCAAACATTTCTCAGCTGGAAACAAACGCTGTATTTTCAGCTGGCAGGGATGGAAAATAAACTTGTTAATCTGCTATGATTTGCGTTTTCCTGTATGGTCGAGAAATGTAATTAATGAATATGATCTTCTTATTTATGTAGCTAACTGGCCTGCGAGTCGTAGTCATGTTTGGGATACATTGTTATGCGCACGTGCCATTGAAAATCAAAGCTATGTATGTGGCGTAAATCGAATAGGTAATGATGCAATGGGAATTTCATATAATGGTGGATCTGCTCTTTATAACATGAGAGGAGAAAATCTTGTTAACTTCAATAAAAATGAAGAAGGGATTTGTACCGTCAACCTTGAGATAGACACCCTCCGTTCTTTTCGAACCAAGTTTCCTGTGTGGCGCGATTCAGATTTCTTTTCCTTATAAAAGTAGACTTTATATATTTATTTTTCTTGTTTGCTACTTTAATAATAAACTTTTTTATTAATTATATATTATTTCCAATAAAATATAGATTAAATAAGAAGAAATATATATCTTTGTGATTCTGATAAAAAAATCTAATCGTAATAATAAAAAGTATTATGAAGACTAATCTAAGTTCACAAATCACACTAAATCGGGTTTCAACAAAATACTACAAACCTGAAAATGCATTTGAACGTTCTGTTCTAACTCGTTTTGAAAAAATCCCTACCGATATTTATGAATCAGTAGATGAAGGTGCTCATCAAATAGCTACAGAAATAGCCTTTACCATCAGGGAAAAACAAAAGGCTGGACGTTTCTGCGTCATGGCTCTTCCTGGTGGAAATTCTCCACGCTCTGTATTCGATGAATTGGTTCGTATGCATCGCGAAGAAGCACTTAGTTTTCGCAATGTTATTGTATTTACTCTTTATGAATATTACCCATTAGCACCTGATGCTGTAAACAGCAATCTAAAGACACTGCAAACAATGTTTTTAGATTTGGTAGATATTAATAAACAAAATGTATTTAGCCCTGACGGTACAATTCCTAAAGATACAATTTTTGAACATTGTCGTTTGTACGAACAAAGAATTGAAAGCTTTGGAGGAATTGATATTTTATTACTAGGGATCGGTCGCGTAGGAAATATTGGTTTTAACGAACCTGGATCACAGGCAAATTCAAATACACGTCTGATTTTATTAGACAACACATCGCGCAACGATGCTGCCAAGTTATTTGGTGGAACAGAAAATGTACCTATCAGTTCTATTACAATGGGTATTTCAACCATACTTGCTGCAAAGAAAATATTCTTAATGGCATGGGGAGATGACAAGGCTCAAATGATAAAAGAAACAGTAGAAGGTAAAGTATCTGATACAATTCCAGCATCATACTTACAAATGCACAACAATACACGTGTTGCAATTGACCTTTCTGCTGCATCAAACCTTACTCGTATACAACGCCCTTGGCTGGTTACCTCTTGCGAATGGAATGATAAACTAATTCGTAGTGCAATTGTATGGCTTTGCATGTTGACAAAAAAGCCAATCCTTAAATTAACAAACAAGGATTATAACGAAAACGGTCTTAGCGAATTATTAGCACTTTTCGGTTCTGCATATAATGTTAATATAAAGATATTTAATGATTTACAGCACACTATTACCGGATGGCCAGGTGGAAAGCCAAATGCCGATGACACATACCGTCCGGAACGTGCAAAACCATATCCTAAACGCGTAATTGTATTTTCTCCTCACCCTGATGATGATGTTATTTCTATGGGAGGTACCGTAAGACGTCTTGTTGAACAAAAGCACGATGTACATGTTGCTTATCAAACATCTGGAAATATTGCAGTTGGTGATGAAGAAGTTGTTAGATTCATGCATTTCATTAACGGATTCAATCAGATCTTTGATGCCAATAGTGATATTATTGATAAGAAATACAAAGAGATAAGAACATTTATCAATAGCAAAAAAGAAGGAGACTTTGATAATGCAGATATGCTTCGTCTTAAAGGATTAATTCGTAGAGGTGAAGCTCGTACAGCTTGTACATACGCAGGTATCAAATCAGATCATGTTCATTTCCTTGATCTTCCTTTTTATGAAACAGGAAAGATTCAAAAATCTCCTATTTCCGAAAAAGATGTTGAAATAGTACGTGCTCTACTTCAGGAAGTAAAACCTCATCAGATTTTTGTGGCAGGTGACTTGGCAGACCCACACGGCACTCACCGTGTTTGTACTGATTCAGTTCTTGCTGCTATCGATTTGGAGAAAAGTGAAAAATGGATGAAAGAGTGCCGTATATGGATGTATCGCGGTGCATGGGCAGAATGGGAAATTGAACACATTGAAATGGCTGTTCCAATTTCTCCGGAAGAATTGAGATTGAAGAGAAATACTATTTTGAAACATCAGTCACAAATGGAAGGTGCGCCATTCCTTGGTAATGACGAACGTTTATTCTGGCAACGTTCTGAAGATCGTAACCGCGGAACTGCAGCATTATACGATAGTTTAGGATTAGCATCCTATGAAGCAATCGAAGCATTTGTAGAATATATACCTCTATAAATTCAATTAATAAATTAAAGAATCCACGGATTAACACAGATTAGCAATAAATTCTGTAACAATCCGTGGATTCTCTTTATTTAAAAATGTACTTTTGTGTATAAAATCACGAAAGATGAAGAAAAAGTACATTTTATTTCTCCTTTTAATCGTTTTCGCGGTAAAAGGCACAGCACAAGATATAGACAAAAACGTAGAAGAACGTTTAAAAAACTTTTTTGAGAATTACACTTGTTCTACTGCACAAATTGGAAAAACTAATTTAAGCAGCTTTAAGATTGACTATGATGCCAAGAAATTGGATATATATGCTTCGGAAAGTTTTGCTTATCAACCGTTTCTACCCGAAATAGTTGAAGGTATTTATCGCCATATTTCACAGATCCTTCCTGGCCCTGTATGCTATTTTAAAACTACAGTTTACAGTGATGGTAAACCTATCGAAGAACTGATTCCTAACATATACAGAAAAAGAAAGAAAGACAAATCGCGCTTATCGGGAGATATTGATTATAAAGGGACTCCCTGGGTAAATAACATCTCGCACCCTATTGATATTTCACGAGGACTACAAAGCAGACACATTGCGCTTTGGCAAAGTCACGGTAAATATTTCAAAAACGGAAACGGGAATGAGACTATTAACGGGGATGGAAATGGAGCTGGGAAAGGAAACGGCAGTAAAAATGGTACCGGAGATGGTAAATGGCTATGGCAACGTCCTCGATTATTTTGCACATCCGAAGATTTGTTTACTCAGTCAATAGTAATTCCATATCTAATACCCATGCTGGAAAATGCAGGGGCTAATGTTTTTACACCTCGTGAAAGGGATATACAGAAAAATGAGGTTATAGTTGACAATGATAATAAACAATCAGAATCATTATACATTGAAGTAAAGAATAGAAAGAGATACTGGAACACAAGTGATATTGCTGGATTTGCACAAAGAAAAAGCAGATATCAGGATGGAGAGAATCCATTTAAAGATGGAACTATTCGTTATATAAAAACTGAAAACAAAAAGAACAAAGCTTTTGCTGAATGGGTTCCTAATATTCCTGAAGAGGGAGAATATGCAGTTTATGTAACATACCAGACTTTACCGGAAAGTGTTTCGGACGCAAAATATACTGTAATCCATAAAGGTGGAGCAACTGAATTTACTGTAAACCAGAAGATAGGCGGAGGAACATGGGTTTATCTTGGAACCTTCTCCTTCGATAAAGGATCGAACGACTATGGGATGGTTATTTTGAGTAATGAAAGTAAAGAAAAAGGGGTTGTTTGCGCAGATGCTGTCCGCTTTGGAGGCGGTATGGGCAATATTTCTCGTGGAGGAACATTAAGCGGCGTACCTCGCTACCTCGAAGGAGCCCGATATTATGCACAGTGGTCAGGAATGCCTTATTCTGTTTACGGAGACGAAAAACGAATTAATGATTATGCTGATGATATAAACACCCGCTCACGGATGATTAATTACTTATCAGGTGGTTCAGTATATAATCCAAAAGAAAAAGGAGTTGGAATTCCTTTTGAAATGACAATGGCATTACACAGTGATGCAGGATATACTTCTAATGGCACAACCATTGGCTCTCTCGGAGTATACACAACAGATTTTAATGATAGCAAATTGCATTCGGGTATTTCTCGTTATGCATCAAGAGATCTGACTGATATAATGATTACTCAGCTAAAGTCGGACATAAATTCACAGTTCGACATTCAGTGGAACCGCAGAGGTATGTGGGATAAAAACTACAGCGAAACCAGACTTCCGGCTGTGCCTTCAGCAATACTTGAATTTCTATCCCATCAGAACTTTACTGATATGACATTCGGACACGATCCGAACTTTAAATTTGCAGTGGGACGCTCAATTTATAAATCAATTCTTCGGTTTGTAACTTCGCAACACGATGAAGAATGTGTAGTACAACCCCTACCCGTAAGTCATTTTGCTATAAAGTTCGGGAAAAAGAAGAATACAGTAAATCTTTCATGGAAACCGGTTGAAGATCCTCTCGAGTCATCAGCAAAACCGCATAGTTATATTGTTTATACCCGCATAGGTAATTTCGGATTCGATAATGGAGTAGTTGTAGAAGGAACATCATATACTGCTAAAATTGAGCCTGAATTGATCTATAGTTTTAAGGTAACCGCAGTAAATAAAGGAGGTGAAAGTTTTCCTTCCGAAATTCTTTCTGCCTACAAAGCAAAAAAAGAAAAAGAAAGAGTTCTTATTATCAATGGATTCGATAGAATAAGCGGTCCGGCTATAGTGAACAATCCCGATTCTGCAGGGTTCGACCTTAGAAAAGATCCGGGTGTATCTTACAAATACAACATTTCATACTGTGGATATCAAACTGGGTTTGACCGTAAGAATGCGGGTAAAGAAACTCAGGGAGGATTAGGATACAGCGGTAGCGAGCTGGAAGGATTAAAAATTGCGGGAAACACATTCGACTATGCTTTTATACATGGAAAAGCCATACAGGCTACTCCTGGATTTTCGTTTGTTTCATGCAGTAACGAAGCGGTAGAAAGTGGTCAGATAAAGCTAAACGACTATAAGATTGTTGATTATATTCTAGGATTACAAAAAGAAGATTCTACTACTATTAAGTTAATCAACAAAAGGTATAAGACTTTCACTCCTAAAATGAAAGAGCTTATTACCCGATACTGCCATAAAGGAGGTAATGTTATGGTGAGCGGTTCCTACGTTGGTAGCGATATGAGCTCAAACGAAGACAGAGGTTTTACAGAAGACGTACTTAAATACAGCTTCGAAAGCAGCGTGCAAAAGAGAGCATCAGGAAGTATCTTTGGACTGGGACGTACATTTACAATACCAAGAGAAATGAATGAAATAATTTACTCGGTTCCATCACCCGATTGTATTGTTCCTGTATCAACTGCTTTTCCGGTATTTAAATATGTAGATGAAAACAGAAGTGCAGGTACTGCTTATAAAGGTGATTATCGGACGTTTATCATGGGATTTCCTTTTGAAACAATAGATACAGATACTCATCGGGCAGAAATCATGTCTGGAATACTTCAGTTTTTAAATGGAAGATAGGTGGAATCTCATTATAATTTATATCTTTGTGAGTAGTATAAACCTAAAAACTAAAATACCATGTACACAATACAAGCAAACACGTCAGGTACCAGAACGATGGAAATTTCTGAGGAAAACCTGCAAACTATTCGTAAATTTATGCTTTTCCAGCACTTAATAAGCAGCACTGGTGTAGTAGAAGAACAAGATCTTGAAAAATTAAAAATGAATATTCGTTCATTGATAGCTTCTCAGGAAGATGACTGCAAAGATTTACTGGATTTGTGTATAGATATTATCTATCACAATAACATGAAAGCATTCGGACTTCAACAATTAATCAATCTTTATAAAGAATGGGATGCTAAATATCCTGCTGAAATTATAGAAGAAACTGTAGAAGAGTAATAATTACGTCTACTTCATTACACATTCATATTCCAGTCATTTAACCTGAATATACAATTATTTTAAGGTAAAATCCGTATCTTTGCTGCCATGAAAGAGTACAGATTAACAGATTGGCTGCCTACCACAAAGAAAGAAGTGGAGCTACGTGGATGGAATGAAGTAGACGTAATCCTTTTTTCCGGGGATGCTTATATAGATCATCCTTCATTCGGTGCGGCAGTTATCGGACGTATTCTTGAAGCAGAAGGACTTAAAGTAGCAATTATTCCTCAACCAAACTGGCGTGATGATCTCAGGGATTTTAAAAAGCTGGGACGCCCTCGTCTATTCTTTGGTATAGCTCCTGGATGCATGGACTCGATGGTGAATCATTACACTGCCAACCGCCGACTTAGGTCGGATGATGCTTATACTCCGGATGGCCGTGCTGATATGCGCCCCGACTATCCAACTATTGTCTATACTCAAATTCTAAAAAAATTATATCCTGATGTACCTGTAGTATTGGGAGGAATTGAAGCTTCCATGCGCCGACTTACTCATTATGATTACTGGCAGGATAAACTACATAAAAGTATCTTAATAGACTCTGGTGCCGATATTTTGATATATGGAATGGGTGAAAAACCTATTACTGAGCTTTGTCGGCAAATGCAGAAAGATATCCCGTTTCATAAAATAACAGAGATTCCACAAACGGTATACATTACATCAAAAGGTGATATCCTCAAAGGAGAAAAAGAAAACGATATTTTCCTCCATTCTCACGAAGAGTGTCTGAAAGATAAAAAGAAACAAGCGGAAAACTTTCGTCATATTGAAGAAGAAAGCAATAAGATGGAAGCATCACGCATACTGCAATCTGTTGATGATAAAGTGGTAGTTGTTAATCCACCCTACCCTCCTATGACGGAGGCAGAGCTGGACCGATCTTTTGATTTACCATATACCCGCCTTCCTCATCCTAAATATAAAGGGAAAAGAATTCCGGCTTTTGATATGATTAAATTTTCCGTTAATATCCATCGGGGATGTTTTGGCGGATGTGCTTTCTGTACCATTTCTGCTCATCAGGGAAAGTTTATAGTTTCACGTAGCAAAGACTCTATTTTAAAGGAAGTAAAACAGATTGTAGATCAGCCGGATTTCAAGGGATATCTTAGTGATCTTGGCGGGCCGTCAGCTAATATGTATCGCATGGGTGGAAAGGATATAAAGATTTGCAGAAAGTGCAAACGTCCTTCCTGCATTCATCCCAAAGTGTGTCCTAACTTAAATACGAATCATCGTCCGCTGCTTGATATTTATCATTCGGTAGATGCAATTAAAGGAATAAAAAAATCATTTATTGGTAGCGGAGTTCGTTATGACTTGTTACAGTACGATAGCAAGGATCCGGAAATAAACCGTTCTACTGTTGAGTATACCCGGGAACTAATTGCCAAACATGTTAGCGGACGCCTCAAGGTGGCTCCGGAACATACTTCTGATAAAGTGCTCAACTTTATGCGAAAGCCTTCTTTTTCACAGTTTCAGCAGTTCAAAAGAACCTTTGATAAACTGAACAAGGAACTAAACATGAAACAGCAGCTGATTCCATATTTCATATCATCGCACCCAGGATGCAAGGAAGAGGATATGGCTGAACTGGCTGTTATTACCAAGAACCTGGATTTTCATCTAGAGCAGGTGCAGGACTTTACTCCTACTCCGATGACTGTTTCTACCGAAGCTTATTATACCGGATATCATCCGTACACTTTAGAACCTATTTTCACAGCCCATAATCCGAAAGAAAAATTAGCTCAACGTCAGTTCTTCTTCTGGTATCAGCGCGAATATAAAAATCAGATTATTAATGAACTGAGAAAATTAGGACGAAAAGATTTAATAGACAAGTTATACGGAAAATAATGGATGGTTGTGTTTTAACAGCCATTCGCCAATAAATTAAATTCATTGGCGGAGGACTGAAATTCATTGGCGAAAGAATAAAAATGATTGGTGAATAACCGTTCAACTTTTACGGTTTCGTTTAAAGATATAAAAGAAGGTATGTTACAGCTCCGCAAGTATCTGTGCAACCCACTTTAGCTTCGTTTATAAGTATTGGAAGAGTGCTTTTACTTCGCATTATTATAACATTCTGCGAAAAAATAAATTTCATCCATAACTCCCTCACCTTTTCTTATAACATTATCAATTTTAATATATTAACTGGTGACTGTAGCATTTTCAACCATCACCAATCACTCAGTTTTAGTGTCATCTCTCACAATTTCAGCAATAAAATCGGTGATTCGCAGTGTATATTTCTAAAAACAGACAGGGGAAATAATGAATATTTCCCCTGTCTGTTTTCTATTTTTAAGCTTTACATAACATACATCTCGCTAAGAATACCGGCAGCTGTTTCTACATCATCGATGTTCTTTATAATCATACTTCTGCGATTATGCTGCTCGCGCAACTGACAATTACGGGAATATTTCTGCAAGTAAGTAATCACCTTATCGAAAGCCTCCGATTGATAGTATGGCGAATCGGGGTTGTTGACAAAGAAAAGCGTCATTTTTCCGGCTTTCAGGAATACTTTTTCTACTCCCAGCTTCTTTGCAAAACGGCGAAGACGAACAATACGCATCAGTTCAAGCCCTTCTTTTGGAATTTTGCCAAAACGATCTTCCAGGCGATGTTGGAAATCCAGCACTTCCTGATCTGTTTCCATACTGTCAAGCTCACGGTATAGCAACATTCTTTCGCTGCTACTAGGAATATATTCGTCAGGGAAAAGCAATTCCAAATCACTTTCTACCGTACATTCCTGCACAAAGCCTTCACCACTAATCTTCTCTTCTCCAACAGCAAGCTCCTCAGCATAAAGTTCTGCAAACTCATCCGTCTTTAACTCATGCACAGCCTCATTCAGAATCTTTTGATAGGTTTCATATCCTAAATCGGCAATGAAACCGCTTTGCTCAGCACCCAGCATATTTCCGGCACCACGAATATCAAGATCCTGCATGGCAATATGAATACCACTACCAAGATCACTAAAGTTTTCAATAGCCTGCAGACGGCGCTTTGCTTCTGTAGTCAGACTACTAAGCGGTGGCGCCAGCAAGTAACAGAATGCCTTTTTGTTTCCTCGTCCCACACGACCACGCAACTGGTGAAGATCACTCAATCCGAAGTTCTGAGCATTATTAATGATAATGGTGTTTACATTAGGGATATCAATACCACTTTCAATAATTGAAGTTGCAATCAATATATCATAGTCGTAATTAATAAAATCAAGGATTATCTTTTCCAGTTTTTCAGGTTCCATCTGTCCATGTCCCACACAGATGCGGGCATCCGGAACCAAGCGATGAATCAAACCTTCCAGTTCATATATGTTCTGAATACGGTTATTCACGAGGAATACCTGACCATTTCGGCTCATTTCGAAATTAATTGCCTCACCAATGATATCTTCATTGAAAGTATGAACTTCTGTCTGTATCGGGTATCGGTTAGGCGGAGGAGTACTGATAACCGAAAGATCGCGGGCACCCATCAAAGAGAACTGCAAAGTTCGGGGAATAGGTGTTGCCGTCATAGTCAGCGTATCCACATTTACCTTTAATTCTCGAAGTTTCTCCTTTACAGACACTCCAAACTTTTGTTCTTCGTCAACAATGAGTAATCCAAGATCCTTAAACTTCACCTGCTTACCGATAATTTTGTGCGTACCAATCAGTACACCAATCTTCCCTTCTTTCAGGTCGTTAAGTATATTTTTCACTTCATTCGGTTTACGGGCACGACTCAGATAGTCTACCTTGCAAGGGAAATCCTTTAACCGTTCACTGAATGTTTTGTAATGTTGTAAAGCCAAAACAGTAGTCGGCACCAAAACCGCTACTTGCTTATTATCCGTAGCAGCTTTAAAGGCAGCACGAACAGCAATTTCAGTTTTTCCAAAACCAACGTCCCCGCAAACCAAACGATCCATTGGCATTTCACGCTCCATATCCGACTTCACATCTTGTGTAGTTTTCAGCTGATCGGGTGTATCTTCATAAATGAATGATGCTTCAAGTTCGTGTTGCAGGAATGAATCGGGGCTAAAACTGAAGCCTTTTTCTTCTTTCCGTTGCGAATAAAGTTTAATCAGATCACGAGCTATATCCTTTATTTTTGTTTTAGTTCTATCCTTTAGCTTTTCCCATGCACCGGTTCCCAGTTTGTTTAAGCGAGGAGGTTCTCCTTCCTTACCTTTATATTTAGAAACCTTATGCAAAGAATGGATACTGACAAAGACCACATCTTCATTCTGATAAACCAATTTGATTACTTCTTGAGAGGTGTTTCCATTTGGAATCCTTATTAATCCGGCAAATTTACCTACACCGTGGTCAGTATGTACCACATAATCGCCAACCTGGAACTGGTTTAACTCTTTCAAAGTAAGAGCCACTTTACCACTTCTGGCATTATCACTCTTTAAGTTATACTTATGGAAACGGTCGAAAATCTGATGATCGGTAAAGAAACAGCAGCGCAACGTATTATCAACAAATCCCTCATGAATAGTTTTATCAACTGCTATAAAAGGAATATGATCGTTCCGGTCATCAAAAATAGCCTTGATACGATCCGTTTGCTTTGCACTGTCCGACAATATATAAATCTGATAGTTTTGCTCAAGATAACTCTTTAGCGAACCACTTACCAAATCAAAGTTCTTATGAAAAATAGGCTGAGCGGAGAAATCAAAATCCACCTTTGCCTCAGGAGTTCCGGTTGGTTTATTACCAAACTCAATACGGTGAAAATCCAAAGCACGGACAGTAAATTCAGAACCATCAATCAGCTTTTGCTCCAGATTCACATATTCTTGTCCATCTTGCTCCTGTGCAATCATAGCCTGTGGAGAAAGAGCCTCATCGTGTACAGCCTGAATTCGTTCGCGTAACCACAAAAAATCTTTGGTTCCAAGAATTGTCTCCTCCGGAATAAAGTCCAGGAAAGAAACTTCCTCACCTACCCCTTTTGTAAGTTCGGGCACAATCGAAATACTAGTCTTCTTTTCTTTGGATAGCTGAGTATCAACTTCAAAACTTCTGATACTTTCCACTTCATCTCCAAAGAAGTCTATACGATATGGATATTCTGATGAAAAAGAAAACACATCAATAATACTTCCACGCACAGCATATTGCCCGGGCTCGTAAACATAATCCACACGTTCAAAACCGTAATTATACAGAACTTCCGTAATGAATCCAGTATCAACTTGTTCGCCAACCTGCAGTTTCAATGTCTTATCGGTGAGTTCATTACGCGAAACAACTTTTTCGGCCAACGCATCCGGATAAGTAACAACACACAAAGGTTCTTCCGTTTTTTGCAAACGGCTTAGTACTTCTGTACGTAGAATCTCATTGGCAGCATCCTTTTGTCCGTACTTTATTGCTCTACGATAAGACGAAGGAAAGAATAAAATTTTATCTGACCCGTTTATCTGAGTAAGATCATGATAAAAATATCCCGCTTCCTCGAGGTCACCTAAAATAAAAACAAACGACTTTTTGCTACTTTTAAGAAGAGTGGAAAAAATAAGAGCTGCAGAAGAGGCACAAAGCCCCCCCAGAAAAATCTTCGTTACCGAGGATTCTTCAAGCAGCTTTGCCGTAGCCCCAATCCCGGGATGCTTGGCATATAAGCTTTGCAATTCTGATATATTCATAAAAACAATCTGTTTTTTCACCTCAGAATATGAATAAACTTGCAATTTCATCCTTATCGAAACTGTTATATAGATATAATAACAAACAAAAAACAAGGAATAAAAGCCAACTGTGGTGAAAAGATTTTAATCTTCCCTGCAAAATTACTAAAAAAATATGGTTCTCTTTTGCAGGTACAATAAATTAACTACTTTTGTCTTACTAAATATACAACAAAAATATGCAAGCCTCCGACAGTATCGTTATTATTCCAACCTATAATGAAAAGGAAAACATTGAAAATATAATCCGTGCAGTTTTCGGATTAGATAAAATATTTCACATACTAATCATTGAAGATGGTTCACCGGACGGCACAGCTTCTATCGTGAAACGACTACAACTTGAGTTCCCAGAACGTTTGTTTATGATTGAGCGTAAAGGGAAACTAGGACTTGGTACAGCATACATCACAGGTTTTAAATGGGCTATAGAAAATAAATATGATTTTATTTTTGAAATGGATGCCGATTTTTCTCACAGTCCTAACGATTTACCTCGTCTTTATCATGCATGTACAGTTTTGGGAGGAGATGTAGCCATCGGTTCACGCTATGTAAGTGGTGTAAACGTGGTGAACTGGCCAATGGGACGTGTTCTTATGTCATACTTTGCATCAAAATATGTTCGTTTTATCACAGGTATTCCGGTTGCAGATACCACTGCCGGATTTAAATGCTACCGCCGTGAAGTACTGGAAACTATAGAACTGGATAAAATAAAGTTCAAGGGATATGCATTCCAGATCGAGATGAAATTCATGGCTTACAAGTCTGGCTTCAACATATTGGAAGTTCCTGTTATTTTCATTAACCGTGAATTGGGTTCCTCAAAAATGAACAGTGGAATATTCGGAGAAGCAGTAATGGGAGTTCTTCAATTAAAATTTGATAGTTTCTTCCGTAAATACCCTCAAAAGAAATGAAACGTACACTTATCAAAGACGCCACGATTATAAACGAAGGGCGCAGTTTTACAGGCTCCGTTATAATTGAAGATGACAAAATAGCCAAAGTTATAGAAGGAGCTGTAACAACCGAAGACGCGTATACCGAAATAATTGATGCAAAAGGTAAATATCTTATCCCTGGAGTTATCGATGACCATGTGCATTTCCGCGAACCGGGACAGACTCAAAAGGCAGATATTACAAGCGAAAGCCGGGCTGCTGCTGCAGGAGGCGTTACTTCTTTTATGGATATGCCGAATACGATGCCTCAAACTACGGACCTTGATGCATTAAATGCTAAGTTTCAGCTGGGAGCCGAAAAGAGTTTAATTAACTACTCTTTTTACTTCGGCGCTACAAATACAAATTCCGATTTGCTTTCTCAGTTAGATCCTCACCGTGTGTGCGGAGTTAAACTGTTTATGGGCTCGAGTACAGGAAACATGCTGGTTGACCGCAAGGAAAGTCTGATGAAAGTTTTTGGTGGAACCGATTTGCTGATTGCTGCTCACTGCGAAGATCCTGTAATTATTGCACAGAACACTCGCCTTGCCAAAGAAAAATACGGTGATGATCCTGATATTATTTATCATCCGATGATAAGAAGTGAAGAAGCATGTTATGCATCTTCAGCATTGGCAGTTGAATTGGCTGAAAAGGCAGGTGCCAGACTACATGTTCTTCATATTTCTACAGCCAAAGAACTTGATCTATTTAAAAATGTACCGCTCAAGGAGAAGAAAATTACAGCAGAAGCCTGCGTTTCCCATCTTATTTTCGACGATACATGCTACAAAGATTTAGGTACACGTATTAAATGCAATCCTGCAATTAAAACGATGATTGACAGAGCCATATTATTGAATGCCATCACAGAAAACCGTATTGATGTGGTTGCAACAGACCATGCACCGCATTTGCTGAGTGATAAAGAAGGTGGTGCTTTACGTGCAACTTCGGGTATGCCTATGATTCAATTCTCATTGGTCTCTATGTTCGAACTTGCCGAGCCTCAGGTTTTCACAAAGGAACAGATTGTGCAAAAAATGTGTCATGCTCCGGCAGAGCTTTTCCAGATACATAATCGTGGATATATACGCGAAGGCTACCAGGCCGACCTGGTAATTGTAAACCCTAATGCAGAATGGAAACTTACTAATGATAAGATTCTCAGCAAATGTGGCTGGAGCCCATTGGAAGGTTTAAAGTTCAATCACAAAGTAGAACGTACTTTCGTTAATGGACATACTGTATACTCTGACGGACAAATAGATGATTCATATCGCGGACAGGAACTTAGATTCAGATAAACTATGGTAACTTCATATAAAATTCATGAGCTTGTAGAGTATATTGACTGGCTTTACTTTTTCCACGCTTGGAGATTGGGAGCACAGTTTGGTCAAATATCGGATATTCACGGATGCGATGCTTGCCGTGCACAATGGCTTGCCAGCTTTCCGGAGGAAGATCGTACAAAAGCGGCCGAAGCAATGCAACTTTTCAAGGAAGCAAACAGAATGCTTAACGAACTGGATAAAGATTATGAAGTTAAAGTAATGTTTGAGCTGTTTGATTCTAATTCAGACGGAGATAATCTTATCGTAGGAGACGTTGTGATTCCGTTGCTTCGTCAGCAGGTACGTAAAAAAGACAATGAGCCTTATTTATGTTTAAGTGATTATGTTCGTCCGTTTTCATCGGGAATAAAAGACACAGTGGGCGTATTTGCTTCGAGTGTTGATCCAGAAATGGAGAAAACATACGAAGACGATCCATATAAACATATATTGGTTCAGACATTGACCGACCGCCTTGCAGAAGCTGCTGTAGAAAAAATGCACGAGTACGTACGAAAAGTAGCCTGGGGATATGCCAAAGATGAGAATCTGACCATAAAAGATATGCTGAAAGTGAAGTATCAAGGCATTCGTCCGGCTGTGGGATATCCATCTATCCCCGATCAATCTATCAACTTTCTACTGAATGATTTGATTGATATGAGTAAGATAGGAATTAAACTCACAGAAAACGGAGCAATGTATCCGCATGCTTCTGTAAGCGGAATAATGATCTCGCATCCGGCATCAAGTTATTTTTCTATCGGAAAAATAGGAGAAGATCAGTTGAAAGATTATGCCCGCAGAAGAAACATGGAAGTATCTGTTATGAGAAAGTTTCTGGCAGCAAACTTATAATCGACCTTATAAGTTGAAACTCTGTTTTTTAAAGTAATATATAACCAATAATAATATAAAATTAATTGAATAGTTCATTTAAAGACCTACACCTTTATGGCAGAAAGTGTAGACTAAAAGAATAAAAGGTCTAGACCTTATTTATATATACCCTACTGCTTTGAAAAAACAATTAGTTAAAAAAAGTATTAGGTTCCCTGAAATTTTGTGATTTTTCCCTGTTACTCACGACTAATTAAGTGATTTAGCAAATGGACGAGACAAGAATAAACAAGGAATTAGAGCAGGAGTTTACGGCATGCATAAAAGAATATGAGCGTGTCATATACAAAGTCTGCTATTTATACACCACTAAGTCGGTAACGCTTAATGATTTATATCAGGAAGCAGTACTGAACATCTGGCGAGCTTTCCCGAAGTTTCGGCGCGAATGCAAAATATCTACATGGATATATCGCATTACGTTGAATACTTGTATCACATTCATTCGCAAAGAAAAAAATATACCAGAGATAGTTTCACTGACACAAGAAGCGGAATGGTTAACAGAGGAGGAAGACAGTTTCCGGGAAATGCTGGTGGAATTATATAGGCTCATAAATTGTTTGGGACAACTCGACAAATCTATTATTCTTCTCTATCTGGAGAATAAAGACTATGCAGAAATTGCAGAAATTACCGGATTAACGGTTACTAATGTTGCAACCAAGCTGAGCAGAATAAAAGATAAATTAAGAAAAATGCCTCACAACTAAATATTGAACAATGGAACTTGATGAATTGAAAAAGTCGTGGGATATACTGGATAACCGACTAAAAAAGAAAGAAATATTAGATGAGCAAACATTAAGCAAACTAATCAACGAACGAACAAAGCAAACGCATAGCTCGATGAAG
Organism: Bacteroides luti; assembly: GCF_900128905.1. Lineage (GTDB taxonomy): Bacteria > Bacteroidota > Bacteroidia > Bacteroidales > Bacteroidaceae > Bacteroides > Bacteroides luti. The sequence continues at coordinate 37,310 of NZ_FQTV01000010.1, read as the reverse complement.
AAAATGCTAATGTACTCAAAAGCGACTCTGATAGTAGGCTTTCTTGCAATTATTGGTTTAAGTTATTATTTACTGACAGCAGATCATAACAATAAAGAATACTGTTTATGGATTTTTATATGGGGAATGCTTTGCTTTGGTATGATATGGGATAGCTTAGGATATATGTATCTAAAAAGTATTGATATAGAAAAAATGCCACTAGTAACCATTGTAAAAAAGGTTACTGCCTATCACCGGAATTTTATCATTGAATGTTTTGTGGCAGCTCTCTTTTTCTTATCAGCTTTTTTAATGCAGGCATTCTGCCTTAATCTGCTTGCGCTGAATCTAGTTACCATATTAGTATTTCTCGGAGTATGGATTATTGGTTGCATTGCAGCTATTTGGGTTATAAAAAAATTATTTTACGATAAATTGAAAGATATTAAACGGAATCTTGCTGAGTTGAGAGAACTAGAACAAGATTAATTACATTACTTTACTAACAACTCTCAAAAAAAGTCTTTCCTGCTTACAAGCAGGAAAGACTTTTAAAAGCCCACAAAGAATATGATGCAGAAAGTCTTTTTATTCCTGTTATTGGTGCTTATCCTACCAGATATATTTATCTATAAGGTTTATATATCTAATTTTCAAACCAATGCTCTTATTAAGTATCTTTATTTTCTGCCTTCACTATTATTATTGGCAGGTATAATCTATCTGTTTCTCTTTGCTAATCACGACTTTATAATTGAACGAAACCGACTTGTAAGCTGGTTTATTATGTCATATTTTCTTTTTACCGTGCCCAAGCTTTCATTTATGCTTATCTCAATATTTGATCTTCCTTTGGGCTTTATCTTTAAACGTTCTTTTTCTACATTTACATACGCCGGAATTACTTCGGCTGTAATTTGGGTAGCAATACTTATTTATGGCTCATTTTGGGGCAAAACAAAATTCGAAATTAAGCCATTAACATACCAGTCATCGTTACTTCCTAAAGGATTCGATGGATACAAAATAGTGCAACTGTCGGATATTCATATCGGAAGCTGGGTAGGAAATGGAAAAGCACTGCAGGAAGCTGTAGAATTGGTAAATGCACAGCAACCTGATTTAATTGTGTTTACCGGAGATTTAATAAACAACAAAGCCAGCGAACTTAATAATTATGAAGATATTCTAAGCAAATTAAAAGCAAAAGACGGAGTATTTTCTATTCTTGGCAATCACGATTACGGGCCATACTATCGTTGGAATAATCCTAAAGAACAAGCTGATAATCTTATTTCTCTTAAACAAAAAGAAGCTAAGATGGGATGGGTTTTACTTAATAATGAGCACCGTATTCTTCATCACAAAGGTGACAGTATAGCCTTGGTTGGCGTAGAAAACTGGGGAGCACCTCCTTTTACTGGTAAGGGCGATTTAAAGAAAGCGCTTATCGGTGCAGAAGAAATTCCATTCAAATTATTACTCAGCCACAATCCCTCTCACTGGAAAAAGAAAGTATTACCGGAAAGCGATGTTGCTTTAATGCTTTCCGGACATACTCATGGTATGCAATTTGCACTCGGGAATCATTCTTTAGCCTCACTTTTTAGTTCACAATGGAGAGGTTTATATACACAAGGCAACAGATCTCTGTATGTAAACGTGGGATTAGGATTCCTTGGAATACCTTTCCGTTTTGGTGCATGGCCCGAAATATCTGTAATTACTCTAAAAAGTAAGTAACAAGTTCGTTACTTACATTTCTGCTTCATCTTTATCTTTTTTATCCTGATAGGTTGAAGGCAACATTCCAAATTCTTCTTTGAAGTATTTACTGAAATACTTAGGGTTATTAAATCCTACCTGATAAGCAACTTCTGAAATGTTTAACTGACTCTCACGGAGTAACTGAGCAGCCCTCTTCAAGCGTATGGTACGAATAAATTCAATAGGAGTCTTTCCCGTTATTGAAAGCAGCTTTTTGTATAAGTGCACTCGGCTCATACCTAAAGATTTGCTCAATTCCTCAACCGAAAGCTCACTACTGCTTATATTATCTTCTACATACTTGATAGCTTTCTGAATTAGCTTTTCATCTAAAGAAGTAATTGTAATATCGCTGGGCTTAACTTCTATTTGCTGACGGAAAGCTTCCCGGGCAGCCTCTCTCCTTTCCATAAGTTTACGGATTCTGAGCATCAGGATATCAAAATTGAACGGCTTAGTAATGTAATCATCCGCACCGGTTTCCAATCCTTCAAGCTTATGCTCTTCGGCAGTTCGTGCAGTAAGAAGAATCAATGGAATATGCGAAGTACGCAGATCGCTCTTTACCAGGCGACAAAGCTCGCATCCATCCATTTCGGGCATCATCACATCACTAATAATCATGTCTGGTAGAGAATCCAGTATTGACTCCCATGCCTCTTTTCCATTTGCAGCTTCCTGAACAATAAACTCTCCTTTGAGACTATCCTTCATAAAGGTACGGAAGTCATCATTATCATCAACCACAAGTATTGTCGACCGAACCGGAACTTCTTCATGCACTTCCTGCATATCAGTCAAGTCTTCCTGCTTTTCGGTAAGAACAGCTACTTTTCCTTCTGTTATTGTAACTTTCTTTTCTTCCTCCATTTTTCGATTTACAGGTATGGTAATAACAAAGATGCTTCCTTTTCCGGTATTGTTGTGTACTTCTACAGTTCCTTTATGCAATAGAACAAACTCTTTAACCATATTAAGACCTATTCCACTACCACCAAACTTGTGTTCATCAGTTTGTTTCACCTGATAAAAGCGATCAAATATTTTTTCTTTTTCATCATCGTTGATGCCAATACCTGTATCTGCCACACGAATTTCCAACAATTCCGGCTGACCGTCTCCCGAAGCTGGTAACAAATCAAGATGTACTTCCACGCGACCTCCTTCGTTTGTGAACTTAAATGCATTGGATAGTAAATTCATCATAATTTTTCCCATCTTATCCTCATCAAATTCCATACGCAATTCGTTTATAGCAGAATAGAAGGTTAGCCGGATATTTTTCTTTTCCGAAAGTTCGGCAAAAGTAGAGGATACACTTTTTATATAGGCTACAATATCACCATACGAAAGGTTTACCTGATGTCCCTGAACATCTAATCTACGGAAATCTATGAGTTGATTTACAAGGTGAAGTAAGCGGATTGCATTACGATGCACCATCTCGAGCTTTTGCTTCTGCTCATCGTTGTTTATTACTTTAATTACATTTTCCAATGGAGAGATAATTAAAGTAAGCGGAGTACGTAATTCATGACTTATATTAGTGAAAAAGCGTAACTTCATATCGTCAATCTCGTGATTACGTTTAGCTTCAAGTTCTATTTGCTCTAATTTATAACGATTTCGTTCACGTGTAAGAATCATAATTCTAGCACGAACCAGCAGACTTATAATAATAAGGATATAAAACAGATAAGCAAATCCGGAACGCCAGAAAGGAGGTTCTATTACTATTTTAAGTGAAGCTGCACTCTCATTCCAGAATCCGTCGCTATTTGCAGCCTTCACCATTAAAGTATAAGTTCCGGGGGCAAGATTGGTATAGGTTATTTTATGAACATTCTCGTCAGCTATCAACCAGTCCTGGTTAAAACCTTCAAGTTTATAGGCATATTTTGTCTTCTCGGGCAAAACATAATTCATAGATGAAAACTCAACAGAAAAAACATTCTGGCGATATTTCAGTTTAATTTCTTTTGTCCAGTTTAGGCCTTCTTTAAGAATTAAATTTCCGTCATAAACAGAATCAACTTTCACGCTATTGTTAAACAGTTGCAGGTCGGTAAAAACTACCTTGGGTAAAGTTCTGTTATATTTTATAATCTCGGGATTAAAAATGTTATACCCCCGAATTCCTCCCATCAGGATTTCTCCACGGGAAGATCGGAGTATAGAACGCATATTAAACTCACTACTTTGCAGACCATCACGTTCATCATAATTATAGAAGGTATACGAATAATCACCAGTCTTAGGGTTTGTAGCAACTATAATATTTGAAACCCCATTGGAAGTTGTAACCCACATATTTTTATTAGTATCTTCAATAACTCCCGTAATCACATTGTCAGGAAGTCCGTTTGTCTTAAATAGAGCAGTTATCTTATCATTTTTACGATCAAAGATATTTAACCCTTCACGAGTATCCACCCATAAAAGTCCGCGACTATCTACATACAACTGATTCACATTATTAGTAGAGAGAGGCTGATCGCCTCGTTTATTGGTTGTAAATCGTTCAAAAACACCAGTTCTTATATTGTAGGTGGTTACACCAATAGCAGTTCCTATATAAAGCATATCATCACGTCCAAGGCAAAGAGAAGATATATATTCGGAAGTAAGTAGTTGTGCCTTCCTATTATTAAAAGTAAGAAACTGTCCGGTTTTAGGATTCAGTCGCTGAAGACCATTTCCCAGCGTGCCAATCCATATATATCCTTCATTATCCTCTACAATAGACCAGATATTATTATTAGCCAAAGAATTAGGATTATTCGGATTATGTTTGTAATGAATAAAACGACTGCCATCAAAACAGTCCATTCCCCCCAGATAGGTCCCAATCCAAACCTTTCCATCTCGCGATGCACAAAGGCTAACAATTATATTTCCCGCTAAAGATGACTCTTGTCCGGGTATATGTTGATAGAGTTGCCGCATTCCAGTGGACTTATTATAGCATATTACCCCTGCCCCATTAGTACCAATCCATAAGTTTCCTTTAGTATCTTCGGCCAAAATAGTAGCATCATTATTAAAGTTTTTCTGATTAGCATAATAAGACATGTGATCTACTTCAAACTTAAAGATACTCTCACTATAATAAGATATCCCCTTTTTATAAGTCCCTACCCAAATAATATTGGTATTATCTCTATAAATACAATTTATAGTATTGTGAGAAATACTTCGTTCGTCAGTAGGATCATTCACTAGATTAATTACCTGTCCCTTTTTCTTGTTTATAACATCAATTCCACCATGGTCAGTTCCAATCCATACATTTCCGTTAGCATCCTGTGCTATATCTTTAACCACATTACTGGAAAGCGTATATACCGATTTGGTTGGCATATTACTGATATATTCCCAGCTTCTGGTATTTGCATGATAAAGCCACAAACCATAACTACCTTCAGTATACACCCAACAATCGTTATCAGAATCAACATAAACAAAAAATTTATTAGTATTTATACCAAAGTTTGCAGGAATATAGTTTTCTTTTCTAAGAATCTTTCCCGTTCTTTTGTTTATGCATTCCATCAGTCCCGATTGGAACATTATTACATAGTAAGCTTTACCTTCACGAATATCAGTAATAATACCTCTACTCAAGTTGCCAGCCCGACCATCTTGTGCAAATAAAAGCAGTTTCTTAGATGCACTCTGATATTGATAAACTCCCAATCCTCTTACATAACACAACAAATTTTTCTGCTTATCAATAAAGATTGATTCCACGTTCCGCTGAATACCCAACTTCCTTAATTCATTAGCAACATTTCTTTTGAATCGTTCTTTTCTTGAGTCATAAATTACATAACCGGAGCCTGTATTAATCCATAGATTTGCATCAGCATCTTCCTGAATATTGGATATATAGTTATCTATTATAGAAGTAGTATCCTGCTGGTTGTGCTGAAATAGTTTATAGGAATATCCATCATAACGATTTAGTCCGGAAACAGTACCAAACCACATAAATCCTCTGCTATCTTTATAGATATAATTAACCTGACTGTGAGAAAGCCCATTACTTACTTCCAGATGTTTAAACATAAATTTGCCTTGGGCAAAAGCAAAAGAAGGAAATAGAATAAGAAGAAAAAAGTATAGATATAAGTGCTTTTTCATAAAAGAACTGGGTTATCAGTGATTAACAGTTCACAAAACTCGTAAAAAAACTCGGTTTATCAAAAAATAAATTCTCGAAATGCAGAATCTTTACCCACATTTTACCAGACTAAATTATCTAAACATAAGAATCTATACTTTATTGATTTTTTATAATACAATTTTAACATCTGCAATAGTGTTCTCATTTATTTTCTGTATTTTCGGCTCCTGAATAAAAAAATGGTTTATTATAACTTTTATATTATGAAACCAACGTTTACGTTTATCGTGAGAAGTATTCTTATCTACAATTTCTGGTTTTTTACTATCAGGCAACAACTACGAACAGTAAAGCTGGTTTAACTTCAAAAATAGAAAAACAAAATAAATAACTTTTAAAACTATAAATTACACAATGAAAAACAAATTAAGTTTCCTGGTTCTGTTTACTCTTCTGGCTATGGGAGTAAATGCGAAAGTAAAATTGCCAGAGATTATAGGCGATAACATGGTATTGCAACAAAACACTAAAGTAAAACTCTGGGGAGAATCAACTCCAAATAAAATAATATCTGTTAAAGTATCCTGGAGCAAAAACAGTGTTCAAACTCAATCTGATAAAGATGGTAAGTGGCTATTGTGGGTATCAACTCCAAAGGGTAGTTATGACAGCAGAGAAATATCAATTTCAGATGGTGAGAGTGTTACACTAAAAAATATATTAATCGGTGAAGTATGGTTTTGTTCCGGACAATCAAATATGGAAATGCCACTAAACGGCTTCTGGAATTGTCCAATAATGAACGCAAACGAAACAATTGCTAATGCCGGACAAAATAAAGGAATCAGATTCGCAACAGTACCCAAAACTCCAAGCTTCACACCACAAACTTCTTGTCCAGGTAAATGGCAGGTTTGTAATCCGGAAACCGCAGCCTTGTTCAGTGCAACCGCTTATCATTTTGCCACTTCACTGAATCGTGCTCTTGATGTTCCGGTTGGTGTTATTAATTGTAGCTGGGGAGGTTCAAGGGTAGAAAGCTGGACTAACAAGGAAATTCTTGAAACATATAAGGATATTGATTTATCTAAGGAAGGTATAAACAATGTTCGTGATTATTTAAGACCATTGCTTATGTATAATGGTATGCTTAAACCATTAACTAATTATACAATTAAAGGATTCTTGTGGTATCAAGGTGAATCGAATGTGGGAAACCAAGATACTTATGCGCAAAGATTAGCAAATATGGTAGAATTATGGCGTAAAAATTGGGGACTAGGCAATCTACCTTTCTATTTCGTTGAAATTGCCCCTTTCCAATATGGCGAAGGAGAATCTGGAGCTTATTTAAGGGAAGCTCAATATAAAGCACAATCTTTAATTCCTAATAGTGGAATGATTTCCACAAATGATTTGGTTGAAGAATATGAAGCAGCCAATATACATCCAAAAAATAAAACTTTGGTAGGGAAACGTCTTTGCTATATGGCTTTAAATAAGACTTATGGCTATAACACCGTTGCATGTAATGGTCCGGAATATAAATCAATGGAAGTAAAAGATGGTAAAGCTTATCTTAGTTTCAATTATACCCAGGATGGCTTTAGTCGTGAAAAAGGAATCAATGGATTTGAAGTAGCAGGAGCTGACAAAGTATTCTATCCAGCTATTGCAACTGTAGACTTAAATAAGAAAATAGTTATTGTATACAGTGAAAATGTAATAGAGCCGGTAGCTGTAAGATACTGCTTCCGTAACTTCCAGATAGGAAATCTTTATAACAATAGAGAACTGCCAATGGTACCTTTCCGGACAGATAATTACTAATGCACTAATTTATATGTTATATAAAAGAAGTATGAATAAGAAATTACTTATAATTGTATTCTGTAGTCTTTGTGCACAAATAGGTTTTGCACAAAAAACACAGTCTGTCTCTTCTCCCGACGGAAAGATACAAACAAGCATATCAATTGGAGATAAAATAACCTATACGGTAACCAGTAATAATCAAACAGTCATTGAAGCTTCTCCTATATCCATGACTCTGAATTCAGGAGAAGTATGGGGAAAAAACGCAAAGCTTGATAAAAGCACAAAAAGAATAATAAATCAGAAAATTACTTCGCCATTCTATAAAAGAGCGCAGATCAATGATAACTGTAATGAACTGACTCTTCGGTTTAAAAAAGACTGGGGAATAAAGTTCAGGGTATATAATGACGGCGTTGCATATCGTTTTATCAATTATAGGAAAATACCATTCACTGTTCAGAACGAAGAGGTAAAATATAATTTCACGAAGGATTGTCCGGCAACAGTTCCTTATGTTCGCTTGGATGGTGTAAGTAATTATAAAGACTTTGAGAAGCAATTCCATAATTCATTCGAAAATACTTATACCACAGACAATTTATCAAAATTAGACAGTAACAGACTGATGTTTCTTCCGTTAGTAGTAGAAGCCGGCAGTGGTATTAAAGTTTGTATTACTGAAGCTGATTTGGAAAGTTATCCGGGACTTTATCTTAATAAGGCTCAGGATGGTAATTCTTTAAATGGAGTCTTTGCTCCTTATCCTAAACGTACAGAGCAAGGAGGACATAATATGTTGCAATTTAGGGTTAAAGAACGCGAAAACTATATAGCTAAGGTAAATGGTGCACGCGAGTTTCCCTGGCGTGTAGCAATTATTACTTCGGAAGATAAGCAATTTGCTGAAAGTGATATGACTTATAAACTTGCTGCTCCTTCGAGAGTTCCTGACTATTCATGGGTAAAACCCGGAAAGGTAGCCTGGGACTGGTGGAACGACTGGAATATATATAATGTAGATTTCGAAGCTGGAATAAATAACGACACCTATAAATATTACATTGATTTTGCTTCTGCAAACAGATTGGAATATGTTATTCTTGACGAAGGATGGGCAGTTAATCTAAAATGTGATTTAATGCAGGTTGTGCCGGAAATTAATATCAAGGAACTAGTTGACTATGCAGCAAAAAAGAATGTTGGTATTATACTTTGGGCAGGATATCATGCTTTTAACCGTGATATGGAAAATGTGTGCAAATACTATTCTGGACTTGGAGTTAAAGGATTTAAAGTAGATTTTATGGACCGGGACGATCAGGAGATTGTAGACTTTAACTATCGTGCTGCTGCTACATGTGCCAAGTATCATCTTATTCTTGACCTTCACGGAATGTATAAACCAGCCGGACTAAACCGCACCTACCCTAACGTCCTTAACTTTGAAGGAGTTCATGGACTAGAACAATTGAAATGGTCGCCCGCCACAACAAACATGGTAAAGTATGATGTAACTATACCTTTTATTCGTATGGCAGCCGGACCAATGGATTATACCCAGGGAGCCATGCGTAATGCAGCAAAAGGATGTTATACTCCTATTAATTCGGAACCTATGAGTCAAGGAACCCGATGCCATCAACTAGGTTTATATGTTATTCTGGAATCTCCATTCAATATGTTGTGTGATAATCCATCAAACTATATGCGCGAAACTGAATGCCTGGACTTTATAGCTAAAGTTCCTACCGTATGGGACGATACAAAAGTATTGGATGGAAAAATCGGTGAGTACATTGTTACCCAAAGACAATCCAGAAATAATTTCTATGTTGGAGGATTAACTGATTGGACTCCAAGAGATCTTGCAATTAATTTCTCTTTCTTAGGAAAAGGGGACTATAAAGCTACTGTTTTTAAAGATGGAAAAAATGCTCACCGTGCCGGCCGGGATTACAAGAAAGAAGAATTGGTTGTTAATGCTTCCTCTACTTTGAACATTCATTTAGCTCCCGGAGGAGGATTTGCAATAAAACTGGAGAAAATAAATTAGAAAAATAAAAAACACCTGCTACATCTGCCACCAATATAGCTAGAATCCTTTATCAATAGCAATTTCAATGGTGGCAGATGTTTTTTTTATCTGCTACACATCTGCTACTTTTCTGCTCATCTACCACTACTTTTAAGAGTTTTATAGCAACAATTGCTCTAAAATAAAAATAAAATCATCACTCCGTTTTATAAATTAAAAGGCATTTTATTTCCTGACCTTACAGAAAACAAATAAAAAAACAAGTATCTTTGCTTTTAGTTTATGGATAAGCTTATCCAACTTTTATAGTCTAATTATAAGAGTTTACAGCCAATTCAATAAACATATAATTTATAAATTATTTTAACGACTAATTATTAGACAGTTATATGATGCACACTTGGTTTGAATGCAAGATCCGTTACGAAAAAGTAATGGAAAACGGGATGAATAAAAAGGTTACTGAGCCATATTTGGTTGATGCTCTAAGTTTTACAGAAGCAGAAGCTCGTATCATTGAAGAGATTTCTCCGTTTATTTCGGGAGAATTTACAGTAGCTGATATTAAAAGAGCTAACTACAGCGAACTTTTTGAAGATGAAACAGGCGACCGTTGGTTTAGATGTAAACTACAATTCGTTACTCTTGATGAGAAAAGTGGTGCAGAAAAGAAAACTTCTACCAACGTACTCGTTCAGGCAGGCGACCTTCGCGAAGCAGTTAAAAACCTGGATGAAGGAATGAAGGGAACTATGGCCGATTACGTTATTGCATCTGTGGCTGAAACCGCAATTATGGATGTTTACCCATACTCTTCAGAACCTGATGTAAAACCCGAATTTCCACAAGCAGGAGAAAATCAATAATAAAATGAGCATTAAAAGCAATTTACTGGATGTACTTTCAGAACTCCCCGAAAGAGTAAGGTTGGTAGCTGTTTCCAAATTCAATCCCAAAGAATCAATTATGGAAGCATATGATGCCGGGCAACGAATTTTCGGAGAAAGTAAAGTGCAGGAAATGACAGATAAATATGAAGCTCTGCCAAAAGATATCGAATGGCATTTTATTGGTCACTTACAAACCAATAAGATAAAGTATATTGTGCCTTATGTTTCCATGATTCATGGGGTTGACAGTTTCAGATTGCTGTGCGAAATCAATAAACAGGCTGAAAAAGCCGGACGAATAATCCCTTGCTTATTACAAATTCATATTGCACAAGAAGAAACTAAGTTTGGTTTCAGTTTTGATGAATGCAAAGATATGTTAGCCAACGAAGAATGGAAAAACCTTACCCATATATCCATCCAGGGATTAATGGGTATGGCAACATACACAGATTCTACAAAACAAATTGAGGCTGAATTTTGTTCTTTAAGTAGTTTCTTTACCGAGGTAAAGCAATCTTACTTTGACCAAAAGCCGGACTTTAAAGAAATATCGATGGGCATGTCTCATGATTATCCTATGGCCATTGCTGCAGGTAGCACTTTAGTCCGAGTGGGAAGTAAGATCTTCGGAGAAAGGATTTACTAATGTGCAAAATTTATGATAGACCTAAGAACAGAATTCGCGGGATTACATTTAAAAAATCCCTTAATTGTTAGCAGTTCAGGACTGACAGGTAGTGTAGAAAAGAATGAAAGGCTGGAACTGGCGGGAGCCGGAGCCATAGTACTAAAATCTCTTTTCGAGGAACAGATCATGTTAAAAGCTGAACAGACGAATGAACAAGCATACATTCCGGAAGGTGGCAATTTTCTGACTGAGCATATCCATGAAAAAGATTTATCCGATTATCTGAAACTTATTCAGGAAAGTAAGAAGAACTGTTCAATACCTATTATTGCCAGTATAAATTGTTGTACGGACACAGAATGGATTGAATTCGTTCGTAAAATTGAACAGGCTGGTGCCGATGCGCTTGAACTGAATATATTGAGTATTCAGGCTTCTCCATATTATGAATGTGGAGAATTTGAGAAGAATCATATCAGCATTTTAAAGAATGTAAAGAGCAAGATACGTATTCCTGTTATTGTAAAGTTGGGTACGCACCTTACTAATCCTGTGTCATTAATTAATAAGCTGAGGGCTCAAGGTGCTGAAGGAATAGTATTATTCAATCGTTTATATCAAACAGATATTGATATAAAGAAGTTAGAGTATATTTCAGGAGAAGTTCTGAGTTCTCCAAGTGATCTAACCGCATCTTTAAGATGGATTGGAATCTCGTCTGCCACAGTTAGCAATATTGATTATGCTGCCTCGGGAGGAGTACACAGTGCCGAAGCTGCAATTAAATCTATTCTTGTCGGAGCATCGGCCGTAGAACTTTGCAGTGTTATCTACAAAACAGGTAGTCAGTGCATCCGTCCAATGCTGAAAACTATAGAAAACTGGATGACTGAAAAAGGTTTTGAAAATATTTCTCAATTCAAAGGATTAATGAGAGCCAAAGATGTGAATTGTGCAAACATGTACGAGAGGACTCAATTCCTTAGATATTTCAGTGAAAGAGAATAAGTTATCTAAATACTCAAAGAAAAATATCCGTTACAATAAATGTTTTGTAGCGGATATTTTTTTATTTCTAATGTCTGCTATTATTCTATTGGTACAAATAGCTCTTCTATTGGTAGCAATTCCACTTTTTCCACTTTTTAATTTGGAAAGCGATGAGAAACATATATATTTGCACAAAATAATATAGATTGTGCAGAAAACATGGAACAAAGTTTTATAGCGTTCATAGAAAATAGCATTAAAAAGAATTGGGACTTAGATGCCCTGACTGACTATAAAGGAGCTACACTCCAGTACAAAGATGTAGCCAGAAAAATCGAAAAGTTACATATTATATTAGAAGAAAGCGGCATCAAAAAAGGTGATAGAGTCGCTATTTGCGGAAGAAACAGTTCTTTTTGGGCAGTTTCGTTTCTAGCTGCGGTTACGTACGGAGCTGTGGCAGTTCCTATTCTTCACGAATTTAAAGCAGACAATGTTCACAACCTCGTGAACCATTCAGAAGCTAAATTGCTTTTTGTTGGAGATGTGGTGTGGGAGAACCTGAATGAAGCCGCAATGCCTTTACTCGAAGGTATTGTATTGATGAACGACTTTTCATTACTTGTATCACGTTCTGAGAAACTTACTCATGCACGCGAGCATTTGAATGAGATGTTCGGACAAAAATTCCCAAAAAATTTCCGTCCGGAGCATGTTTCTTACTATAAAGATAAACCAGATGAACTGGCGCTTATCAACTATACATCTGGAACAACAAGTTATTCAAAAGGCGTAATGTTATCTTACCGCAGTTTGTGGTCGAACGTTGCTTTTGCAAACGAAGTTCTGCCATTAAATGCCGGTGACAGCATCGTTTCTATGCTTCCGCTAGCCCATATGTATGGAATGGCATTTGAATTTCTATATGAATTTTCTGTGGGGTGCCATATTTACTTCCTCACAAGAATGCCCACTCCAAAGATTATATTCCAGGCTTTCGCCGAAATTAAGCCTCACCTTGTTGTAGCAGTACCTTTGATTATCGAAAAGATTATCAAGAAGAGCATTCTTCCAAAACTGGAAACTCCAACAATGAAAATCTTAATGAAGGTTCCGATTATCAATGATAAGATAAAAGCAACAATCCGCGAGCAGATGATAAATGCGTTTGGCGGTCAGTTCGCAGAAATTATCATCGGAGGTGCAGCCTTTAACAAAGAGATTGAGCAATTCCTTAAAATGATTGAATTCCCATACACTGTAGGTTATGGAATGACAGAATGCGGACCAATTATTGCTTACGAGGACTGGAAGAAATTCAAGATGGGTTCTTGCGGTAAAGCTGCTCCACGTATGGTGGTAAAGATTGATTCTCCAGATCCTGAAAATATTGCCGGCGAGATTATTACCAAAGGTGACAATGTTATGCTGGGATACTTCAAAAACGAAGAGGCAACCGCTCAGGTTATCGACAAAGACGGCTGGTTGCACACCGGCGACATGGGAGTTATAGACGCTGAAGGAAATATTACTATCAAAGGACGTAGTAAAAATATGCTTCTCAGCGCATCCGGACAAAATATTTATCCTGAAGAAATAGAAGATTTACTCAATAACCTTCCTTATGTTTCTGAGTCTCTAATTGTTTCACAGAATGATAAACTGGTAGGACTTGTTTATCCTGACTTTGACGATGCATTTGCTCACGGTTTAACTAACGAAGATATTGAAAAAGTGATGGAAGAAAACCGTGTGGAACTAAACTCAATGCTTCCGGCTTACAGTCAAATAAGCAAAATGAAGATTTATCCGGAAGAGTTTGAAAAGACTCCAAAAAGAAGTATTAAGAGATTCCTTTATACTGAAGCTAAAGGATAACGGAAGCTAAGTTAATACAAAAGAAATAGTTTTCTAAAAGGTGTACACTAAATAAACAAATGGTGTACACCTTTTTATTTTTAAGTGTAGAGCTTCCTGAAATTTGCTATAGTCCTTTTCTATTCTATTTGGTTACAAAAAGAGTTAGACATAAGGTTGTGTCAAATTAATTGTGTAATATTGCAACATAATTTTTAACTTAATACATTATACAACAATTTATATTAAGATGAAAACAACTACACGTTATATCATATTCCTTACAGCTTCATTAATTTTATGTTGTATTCCTTGCAAAGCACAAAATAAATCCGGAGGAGTTTGCCTCTCATTATGGAAAAACATTGCAACTCAACCCAGTGACACAACTCAGACTACTTATTTAAATCTGGGCATTGTTTCAAGCCTTCATCAATTAAAAGGAATAGGTCTTAACGTATTTGGTTCTTTTGCTTCAAATAGTGTATATGGTATTCAGGTATCCGGATTATCAAATATAGCCGGTGGAAGCATGAAGGGCATACAATTAAGCGGATTAACCAATATAAACGGAGATGAAGCTGCCGGATTTATCGGATCGGGCATAGCAAATGTTACCGGAAATAACCTGCACGGCATAGGAGTCAGTGGATTAATGAATATAACCGGAAACAATGTTAAGGCTCTGCTTGTATCGGGAATGATGAATATAACCGGAACAACTACCACCGGTGTAAGCATTGCCGGAATATTGAATATAGAAGGTGGCGGCATGTCTAAAGGAATAAAGATGGGTGGAATTGGGAATATTATAGGTTCTGATCTTTCCGGAGTTGCTGTTGGTGGATTAATGAATATTTCGGGCAATAACACAAATGGAATTCAGATTGCTTCTCTGACTAATATTTCAGGAGGACAAACAAGCGGTATTCAGCTTTCGGGTTTGGCCAATATAAGTGTTCACGCCAAAGGATTGCAGATTGCCGGATTAGGAAACGTTGCTCAAAGTCTGCACGGAGTCCAGATAGGTATTTATAATAGAGCTGATTTTGCTACAGATGGCGTACAAATTGGTATAGTAAACAAGAGTAAAAGTTCGGCTGCTGCTAAATTTGGTTTGGTTAATGTTAATCCGGATACTCGTTATCAGTTAATGGTATACGGCGGAAATACAACCAAGACCAATGTGGCAATGCGTTTTAAAAATAAACTATTCTACACAATACTAGGTTTAGGAAGTCACTATTTTGATTTTGATAAGAAAATATCGGCTTCTGCATTCTATAGAACCGGATTAGGATTTGATATTGCCAAAAACTTATTCTTAAGTGGTGATTTAGGCTATCAGCATATTGAGACATTCCATAACAAGTACGAGGAAAACATTCCTGAAAGAATGTATGCGCTTCAGGCTCGTATCAATCTGGAATATCATCTTACTGAGAAATTTGGAGTATTTGCTTCAGGAGGTTATGACGTAACAAGGTATTATTCAAAAAACAAAACTTTTGAAGATAAGCCTATAGTAGAACTTGGTATCGTTCTTTTTTAAAGAGTAACCCTCCAGATAAAAAAGATAATCACCATTCGACTGTATATTTTATAAATAAAAAATCAACTTTTCATAAAATAGTTTCTATCTTTGCAGCCCGAAAAAACAACCTAATAAAACCATAAGCATGGAATGGCTTAACACTCTTTTTTTGGATCATTCAGCGCTGCAAGCTGTAGTAATTTTATCCCTAATCTCTGCAATTGGGCTTGGCCTTGGAAAAATTCACGTAATGGGAATTTCACTTGGCGTTACTTTTGTATTCTTCACCGGAATCCTTGCCGGACATCTTGGTCTCTCCATTGACCCGATGATGCTTAATTACGCAGAGAGTTTTGGATTAGTGATATTTGTTTATTCATTGGGATTGCAAGTTGGTCCGGGTTTTTTCGGTTCGTTCCGCAAGGAGGGCATACAACTTAACTCACTTTCACTGATTCTTATTGCACTTGGCACCATCTTTACGATAGTTTGCCACTATACTACCGGGGTATCATTGCCGGATATGGTTGGAATACTTTGCGGAGCAACAACCAACACTCCTGCCCTTGGTGCCGCACAGCAAACACTTCAGCAAATGGGACTTCCATCGAGTGCACCGGCATTAAGTTGCGCCGTTACTTATCCGTTGGGAGTTGTAGGAGTAATTATCGCCATCTTGTTGATACGAAAAATATTTGTACGAAAAGGCGATCTAGTTGATCACGACAAAGAGAATACAAACAAAACATATATTGCAGAATTCCAGGTTTTCAATCCTGGTATTTATGGCAAAAGCATTAAAGATATAGCACATCTCAGCAGCATGAAGTTTGTTATTTCCCGTCTTTGGAGAGATGGCAAAGTAACAATTCCAACATCTGAAAAACTTTTAGCAAAGGGAGACAAATTGCTTGTTGTTACTTCAGAAAAAGATGTGGAAGCACTTACTGTACTCTTTGGTGAGCAGGAAAGTACCGACTGGAATAAAGAAGATATTGACTGGAATGCTATCGACAGTCAGCTTATCTCACAACGTATCGTTGTTACCCGCCCCGAAATTAACGGGAAAAAGCTTGGTTCACTCCGCTTGAGAAATCATTATGGAATAAACATCAGTCGTGTTTACCGCGCCGGAGTTCAGCTTCTGGCTACTTCCGAGCTGGTTTTGCAAATGGGCGACCGACTGACAGTTGTTGGAGAAGCTGCAGCCATTCAGAATGTGGAGAAGGTACTTGGTAATGCAGTGAAAAGTCTGAAGGAACCTAATCTGGTAGCTGTATTTATAGGTATCATCCTTGGATTGGCACTGGGAAGTATACCATTTACTCTTCCCGGTATCAGTGCTCCTGTTAAATTAGGATTAGCAGGTGGACCAATTGTTGTGGGAATTCTGATAGGAACCTTCGGCCCGCGTTTGCACATGGTTACTTACACTACACTTAGTGCCAACCTGATGCTAAGAGGATTAGGATTGGCAATGTATCTGGCTTGCCTTGGACTCGATGCCGGAGCACATTTCTTTGAAACAGTAGTACGTCCTGAGGGAGTTCTTTGGATTGGTTTAGGATTTGCAATCACTTTTGTTCCTGTTATTATCACCGGACTAATTGCATTAAAAGTAATGAAAGTCGATTTTGGTTCTGTATCCGGAATGCTCTGCGGAAGTATGGCCAACCCTATGGCTTTGAATTATGTTAATGATACTATTCCGGGAGATAATCCATCCGTATCTTATGCAACTGTCTATCCATTAAGCATGTTCCTTAGAGTGATTATTGCACAGATTATTTTGATGTTCTTCCTGTAATAACATCACTTATTTATCTAATTAGGTTTATTAAATCTTACTATACAAAAAAAGCTAGTTCAACGCATTGCTTGAACTAGCTTTTTCATTTATGTTTTTATGGAAGTTACTCCTTTACCATCTTACTACCATTCTTATATTTAAATACCATAGCAAAAAGAATTCCAATTACTAAGGCATAAGCTGCAAAAATAAGCCAGATAGATTGCCAATCACGGCTTACTACCTGAGTTTGTCCGGCAACAGTTGCATATTTTGAGAACAAGTCTACTATTGCTCCACTGGCATAACCACCCATTATTGCTCCAAGTCCATTAGTCATCATAAAGAAAAGTCCCTGCGCACTTGCTCTGATCTGTGGAGTTGTTTCCATCTCCACAAAAAGTGAACCGGATATATTAAAGAAGTCGAAAGCCATACCATAAACTATCATAGAAAGAATAAGCAATGGCAATCCGCTTCCCGGATTTCCAAGTCCGAAAAGTCCAAAACGGAATACCCATGCAGTCATACTAATCAGCATAACCTGCTTAATACCAAAGCGGCGTAAAAAGAACGGAATAGCAAGAATAAATAGAGTTTCAGACATTTGTGAAATAGATAAAAGAATCACAGAATGCTTTACTCCGAAAGAATTAGCATATTCAGGAATATCCTTAAAACTGCTCAGGAATAAATCGCCATACGAATTTGTAATCTGCAAAGCAGCACCCAATAGCATAGAAAACAAAAAGAAAATAGCCATTTTCTTCCGTTTAAAAAGAACCAAAGCATCTAGGCCAAAAGAGGAAAGCAACGTCTTGCTCTCACTTTTAGCAGGAGGACATTGTGGTAAAGTGAAAGAATAAAGTCCTAACAGCAAGGCAGCTCCCGCACTAACATAAAGCTGTGCACATGTATGTTTAAATCCGGTAAGGTCAACAGCCCACATTGCACAGATAAAACCTACGGTTCCCCACACTCTTATAGGAGGGAAATCTTTAACTATATCGAATTTATTATTTTCCAACGCATTGTAAGAAACTGTGTTGGTTAAGGAAAGAGTAGGCATATACACCAACAAATTAACAAGCATAGCCCAATACATTTGGTCATAACTAGTAACTGTTGAAGCATAAAACAGACAAGCCGATCCAAGTAAATGACAGATACCCAACAGACGTTCTGCATTTATCCACTTATCGGCAATAATGCCTACAAATCCAGGCATCAATAAAGAAGCAATTCCCATTGTTGCAAAAATTGCTCCTATTTGTCCACCTTCAAAATGAAGGCTTCCACCCATGTATCCTCCCAAAGAAATTAACCAAGCTCCCCACACAAAAAATTGTAGGAAGTTCATTGCAATCAAACGACCTTTAACGCTCATTCTAGAATTCTTATTATATTTATATTTTTTGCATATTATTTAATAACTCAGCAAATATAAATATAATTTTGAGAAAAAAGGTCACAATCCCGATTCTTGGAAAATCTTTTTTGTAGATATCGTTATCTCTTTCAAAAGATAATAAAATCAGATACCTTTTATCATAGTTAGTAACATTTTGAATTCTTTATCTGCAAATAAAGCATGAGTTACGTTTGCCGGCATAATAACTGATTCACCTTGCTTCAAAAGAAGAGGGTTACCTCCTATTGTTATAGTTGCTTCACCATCAAGAATCTGAACTAATGCATCGAAAGGTGCAGTATGTTCACTTAATCCTTGCCCTTTATCAAAAGAGAATAGAGTTATATTACCAGCTTCATTTTTAAGTACTTGTTTACTAATAATTCCGCCTACTGAATAATCAATTAGCTTTTCGAAATCAAGTACAGTTCCTTTTTTAAATAATTCTTCCATATCATTATAAATTTTATATATGGCAAAGGAAGAAAAACAATTATAAAAAAGATGTCACATATGTTACATTTGGAATAATAAATTCAAAAAAATCATATATATAATACAATTAGTTTAATCATACATTAAAATTTAAACATTGAATAAATAGAATTTCATTTTCAATTTTAACAATACAGTCATTTATAGTCAATATATTATTCTAAATAAATAATATACATATATAAAATAATTGAATTTGTGTTTTGATTTACAAATTATTAATTATACATTTGTTGTGCAATCATTTTACATATTTTCTATATTAATTCCATAATAAAATGAAATGGTCTTAATATTTTCTTTTGCAAATTTATATATAATCCTTATTTAAGGACGCCTGTTTATAATGTGCTTATCAAAGATAATAAAGACAAGCCATTCTTTGCCATGCTTACCTACACTTTACCACATGCTGAACTAAATCTTCCTCATGATTCCATCTATAAAATGTACGAGAATCAATTTGAAGAGAAGCCATACAATTCAAAATACGGATATTATCCTTCAGAAAAGCCTAAAGCATCTTTTGCAGCTATGGTTTCCAAGTTAGATTTTTATGTTGGACAAGTACTTGAAGAGTTAAAAAGACAAGGATTAGATAAAAACACTTTAGTTATTTTTAGTAGTGATAATGGTCCGCATCGTGAAGGAGGTGCAGATCCTGACTTCTTCAAAAGTTATGGTCCTTTAAAAGGTGTAAAGCGCGATGTTTATGAAGGAGGAATTCGTACACCGATGATTGCATGGTTACCGGGGAAAGTTCAAGCTGGCACCAAAACTAACCAAATCACTGCTTTCTGGGATATATTACCAACTCTATCAGAACTAACAAAAACTAAGTTACCTGTTAAAACGGATGGTATATCTATCCTCCCTACCCTATTTTCGGAAAAAGGTCAGAAACAGCATAAATATCTCTATTGGGAATTTCACGAAGAAGGAGGACGCCAAGCTATTCGTAAAGGGAACTGGAAAGCTATTCGTCAACATATAGTCGGCGGTAAACCAACCTTCGAACTTTATGATTTGAGTAAAGATATACACGAAGATAATGACGTCTCAGCACAATTTCCTCAAGTAGCAAAGGAAATGAAGAATCTAATGGATAAAGCACGTACCGAATCACCAATCTTTAAGTTCGGCAAGTAAAATCAGAATGTGGTAGATTAACTCTTTGTTGCTATAACTTTACCCTATCCAAAGATTTATAATAAAAGCAGCAGATCGCTACAAGTTTTCTTGTAACGATCTGCTGCTTTTTTAGATTCTCAGAAGAAATCTATCTCATTTATTTCATATTGTTCAAACTCTATGTGCATGCTTCAATCGTTCATCAGATCAAAAACATCTTCTATCACAGAGTATCGAGTTTAAAGAAACGAAACTCTATTATTTTGTTTTTATTCTGATTACTGTTAATGACATTGCCGGAGCAGAATAATCAAAAGCCTTCTTTATTTTTACAATGGACTTAATCGGAACTACTACCTGAGGATTTTCGAGTGTATTTTCAGCCTCAGCATCGCCTGTAAGAACATTCTGTTCAGCTTTTGAAGAAACATTGCCTAATCCTTTAAGATTAATTTTCATCGGTTTACTTTCGCTTCCAAAGTTTACCATTTTCAGTATAATATCTCCGGTTTTGCTATCCTGAACACAAGAAGCAGCTAAGTTTGCATCTTTCTCATCTTTCTGAATCACATTGTCGAAATAATAATCTCCTTGATTGGCAGAAAACATTTTTTGTACGTAGTAATTAGGCGTTGGATTGATTCTTGTATTATCAAAGAATATCATATCGGTCTTCCACTGAGTGAAATCCTTCTTTGCCAACAAAGGAGCATACGAAGCCATTCTCACTACATCACCATTGCGCTCAAGAGCCGTCATATATGCAGCTTCGGATATAGCATTGCGCATTTTATTTCCCCATGAAGCATATTCCCCAAGATAAACTTCCGTTGCATTACGTTTGTAGGAATCATAGCGATTCTGATGAGAAATGAACCAGTTTGGATCAGTATAATAATGTTCATCAACTACCGGAACTTTCAAATCATCGGCCAGTTTCCATCCTTTTGTAAAGTCTTCACCATCGGGAGAGGGACCAACAGTGCCTACGACTGTTATTTCAGGATGCTTTGCTTTAACAGCATTAAAGATAATTTTAAAGCGTTCCTCAAATTCGGGAGTTATTTTATCTTCATTACCAATACCAACATATTGTAAGTTAAATGGAGCCGGATGTCCTGCAGCTGCACGTTTAGCTCCCCAGGTAGAAGTAGCGGGAGCATTTGCCCATTCTATCAAGTCTAATACTTCCTGAATATAATCCTGCATTTCATCCATAGGAATAGCTTTTTGTCCGGTTCCGCCTACACGCCATGTACCACCCGAGTTTTGGCAACTGACTGCAGCCGGTAAAACTGGCAACGGTTTTGCACCTATATCTTCACAGAACTGGAAATACTCAAAATAGCCCAATCCCGTTGTTTGATGATATCCCCAGATATTACGTTGCTCTTTACGCTGTTCTATCGGGCCAATCGTATTTTTCCAACGGTACATATTTTCCAGACCATCGCCATGAGAAAGGCAACCTCCGGGAAAACGAATGAAACGAGGTTTCATATCGGCCAGCAGTTGTGCCAGGTCTGCCCTCAAACCATTGGGACGATTCTTGAATGTTTTTTCAGGAAACAAAGAAATTACATCCATAGCTAGTTTACCCTTTGTTGTAGCTAGAACAACTAAACTGACTGTATCATTACTTTCTGTAGGAGTCAAACTTGCTGTATATTTATTCCAACTATCAGTTGATGTGGATATTTTAGTTTCTGCCAGTACTTTTCCTTTAGGAGTCTGCAAGCTAATATTGAGTTCTATTGGCTCTTTACTAAGCTGACGTGCAAACATAGAAAAGTTGTATTTATCACCTGCTTTTACAACCATACCACTGAAGCCTGAGTTTTTAATACCCACTCCAGACAAACCAGGAGTATTGGCTTCGTGCCCCACATGTTCAATATCAAGCACCATGTAATGAGGATTATTAGGGTGAATAGGCGATGAAGTTTCAACACTTATTTTGCCGTAGGAAAATCCGGGAGTAATGTATTCCCAAAAAGAGTAAGGATTCCACTCCCTACGTTCTGTGGGGTTATACTCAAACGAACGGTTTTGTACTAACTCTGCGTAAAGTCCCCCATCGGCAGAATAATTAATGTCTTCAAAAAAGAGTCCAAACAAATCAGGACTAATTTTCTTTCCTCCTTTAGCCGCCTGAATGGTTAGCGGAAATAAAAAACATATTCCAAGTAAAGCCAGACTTTGAAATGAATTGCATGTTAATCTTTGACTAAAAAACGTCTTCATGATTTTCATATTTATTAGTTTATTGTTACTAGATTCTCGTTTATACTATTAATTGTTCACAAAGATGGGATATTTTTAGCTTACTCATTTCTATTTATCGATAATCGTAGTCAAATTCTAGATAATTCCGGCCTTTACAGATAGATCGGCATAGAATAATTAATTCAAATAGACATATTCTTCTGTACACCCGGATGTACCCATTTCTTACACCCGGGTCTACCCTCACCTTCCACCCGGGTGTACCAATTGTGTACACCCGGATGGACGCATAATATCTGATTATTTAATTTTTTTATCAAAGGTCAGATGATTAATAGAGAGATACTTTATTTATCAATCATCTCATGCTGAATATCCGCTAGACTGCTAGATTAGTGCTAGATCAACTGTGTTTGATCTAGCGGGTGCAATTTATTAGTTATCTGGTAATTAAGTACCAAGTGCTAGATTGCTAGATCAATTTGTAGTTTTTAATTTTTATATAGATGATAAGTAGGGATCAATCTTAAAATCCGATTATAAAATTGATAAAAGATTGATATCAATTGGTAGCATTCGCAAAATATGTGGTAGCATATTTGGAAGCAATTTTGCTCAAATTTATTTGCCATAATAGATTACCATTATAATGTTGACAATAATTTTTAGCATTCTAACTTTAAGATTATATAGTTGATTATCTGGGATTTTAGGATCTAATTGACGGCCCTAGAGCTGACCTACAGACATAAAAAAAGAGACCTGTATAGGTCTCTTTTTATCGCTGCGGAAGCTGGGGGATTCGAACCCCCGGTACGGTTACCCGTACGTCAGTTTAGCAAACTGGTGGTTTCAGCCACTCACCCAAACTTCCCCGGGCTTGTGCTTTTTCTCAAATGCGATGCGAAGATAGGCAGATATTTTGAACTACGCAAATCTTTTTTAATCATTTTTTAAAGAAAAATCAGAGTTAAATCGTAATATTCTAAATATCAACGATTAAATAATTCGAAGGTAAACTTACATCCAATCTGTTTAAAACTCGTTTTTGAGTAACTAACAAAGATTCCTGCATCAAAAACATGAGTTCCTATTCCATATCCAAATTCTAAATAAGGATTTAGATGTGGCACACAAAGAGCACTAAAATAAAGACGCTCATTAAGAACATTGCAAGTTAACTTCTTTAGATGAGTAAGCAAAAGAAAGGGAGACTGATAAGTAAAGTGCGCCCGTGCATAATGATCCGAAGAGTTATACCATCTTCTATCCAGCAATTGGAATACTCCACCAATATCATCATTCCAACCAACCGGCAGATTGCGCTTGGAGAAATTAGCAAAATCCACAAAATAGAGTTCATGCTTATTTGTAAAAGCACCGGCCCCTACCCTATAATATATATCACGCATTAAACCCAACCGGATATGATGTTGCATATCAACTTCTATCTTTTCATATCTTCCGGTACTATTTAGTACACCCTTTATGCCTCGTTCATAATCAAAAGAAAAAGTAGGGAAATAAGAATATAGGTTAATCTTGCGATTTCCCTTTAAATAATAAAATTGCCCCGGAGTCCATTCCAATTGCAAACGAGGAGCAAAACTTATATATCTGGTTTTAAGTTCGGAAATAATATCAAGGGAACCATCGCTCTCCCCACCCGGCTGAAGAATAATAATTGTAGAAGGCTTAACCGCATCTCTTTGGTGCACAGTTACACCAGCCTTAATAAAGAAGCCATTTGTAACCTCCACACTGTGATTTAGTTCAAAAAACAAGTCATTAAAATAATCGAGATGCAAATCATCGAAATTAAATAAGCTATCTGGAATATCTTTAATTTTCTCCACTACTTTACTGCTGTAAATCCGGTTACCATTACCAAATTTTAATTGAATGGATGCTCTTTTCTCCGGCCAATAGTCGTAGTTTGAATTAACGGTCCAATAAAATTCCCGGCGCTTGAAGTTATAACCTATTTTAGGTACGATACGCAACAAACGTCCATCTGCAAAAAGTCGGTTATACTTAAAGTCCTGCCTATATGCAATACCATCATTATGACTGTAACTCAATAAAAATGGATTGATTATTGGAGAACATTTCACACTCCCTATAGACGACATGTTCACCGTATAGCTATTGGTCAAAACATCCCCTATCTGTCCCCAAAAAGTATAATCCTTCTTTTTATTATTACCGTTAATATGAAAAGAATCACGTGAAAGAGCAAAATCACGATATAATAGCTTTTCATTATCAGATAAAGGAATTGGTCTTAATCGTGAGAAGCTAGTACTATCTGTAATGCAGGAATCTTTCAAACAGCTCAACGAAAAAGATTCTGTAAGGTCATGATAATGTCTATTTTTTCTTTTAATATCAACCCCATCCTCATTTAAACGAATATTACTATATTTTAAGTCAGCCAGATAATTAATATCTATATCATTACCCAGCATTCTGACAAAAACATCTATATCATACTTTACCGGAAGATATTCTTCCGAGTCTTTTTCTCCCATCGATATTTTTGCATTATACTTCATATATTCAGTTTGACCTTGAATATAAAGTTCGCGCACTTTCCAGGTAGGATTACTGACAATCATGTATCCGCTTACCAGCTGATAGCTACGAATTTTAGGGATAACTTTTATTTTATACTTAACCTCGCCATTGGATATAAAGGCCGATTCTATTCTATACCTATAATAGTCCCGGGCATTAGATGCCAGAGGTGAAAGAAGCTTATCATACAATAAAGTGGAAGAATATATATTCACTTTAAAATATGGTAATATTAATTCCGAAGGACCCGATAAACGAGAAGTATTTCCGTTCATCGCTTTAATTCTCATATCATAAACATTAGGAGCAGAATAATGAAACTCACTCAAAGATTCAGTAATGGTGTGTTTTACATTTCTGTAGGTTCTAAGAGTGGATGGAGCAAAGCGAAGAAGAAAATTCTTCTTTTTAACCTGCATAGATCTTTTTAGATATAGTTCGGCATCATACCCGGCTATTATCTTTTCATATTTGGAAGAATACAGCAAAACATTATCAAGAATGGAATCCACCAATTTAGGGTGTTTTTTCATTCCAATGCTCACCTCAGAAGCCATTACTGAATGTGGAACTAAGGTATAAAAGCAAACAAACAATAATATATGTATTATATAGTGCTTCAAATAGTAATCTTAATCAGTCGAACAGACACAAATATAATGATTTTCAACAACAAACAAGAGACTTTACATAT
Source organism: Bacteroides luti (assembly GCF_900128905.1). Classification (GTDB taxonomy): domain Bacteria; phylum Bacteroidota; class Bacteroidia; order Bacteroidales; family Bacteroidaceae; genus Bacteroides; species Bacteroides luti. The sequence continues at coordinate 11,357 of NZ_FQTV01000010.1, read as the reverse complement.
TTTAAATTTGTCAACAGGGATATCAGGGATAAGCAAATTATCAAAAATACAATAAAAAACAAAACTACCCTATATTTTTAGGGGGTAGTTTACAGAAAAGTACTACTTTTGCACAAACAACCACTAAAGAATAAGACTAAGTATGTCAAAAATGCGTTTTTTTGCTCTACAAGAGCTTTCAAACAGAAAGCCTATTGAGATTTCAAATCCTTCAAACAAATTATCCAGTTATTACGGTTGCCATGTATTCGACCGTAAAAATATGCAGGAGTATCTTCCAAAAGAAGCTTTTAAAGCTGTAATGAATGCTATTGAAAAAGGTGCGCCAATAAGTCGTGAAATGGCAGACTTAATAGCTAATGGAATGAAAAGCTGGGCTAAATCATATAATGTAACTCATTATACACACTGGTTTCAGCCGCTAACAGATGGCACGGCCGAGAAGCACGACGGGTTTATAGAATTCGGCGACGACACGGAAATAATTGAGCGCTTTTCCGGCAAACTGCTTATCCAACAAGAGCCTGATGCTTCTTCTTTCCCAAATGGTGGCATAAGAAATACATTCGAAGCTCGTGGATATACGGCATGGGATGTTTCATCTCCTGCATTTATAGTTGATACAACTCTTTGTATTCCTACTATCTTTATTTCCTACACCGGTGAGGCTCTCGACTACAAGACTCCATTATTAAAAGCTCTTGCTTCGGTAGATAAAGCTGCAACAGAAGTTTGTCAGCTATTCGATAAAAACGTAACAAAGGTATTTGCCAACCTGGGATGGGAACAGGAATATTTTCTTGTAGACAGTGCTTTATTCAATGCTCGTCCCGACCTTTGCCTTACCGGACGCACGCTTATGGGACATTCTTCAGCAAAAGACCAACAGCTGGAAGACCATTACTTTGGTTCGATACCTCCACGTGTTACCAGTTTTATGAAAGAGCTGGAACTTGAATGCCATAAACTAGGAATTCCTGTTAAGACTCGCCATAACGAAGTAGCGCCAAATCAGTTTGAGCTGGCTCCTATCTTTGAAAATGCAAATCTTGCCAACGACCACAATCAGTTAGTTATGGACTTAATGAAGCGTATTGCACAAAAACATAACTTCCATGTACTGTTCCACGAAAAGCCATTTGCAGGCATTAATGGTTCAGGTAAACACAACAACTGGTCACTTTGCACAGACAATGGCATTAATCTTTTTGCACCGGGCAAGAATCCAAAAGGAAACATGCTGTTTATTACCTTCATTGTTAATGTACTTATGATGGTTTATAAGAATCAGGATTTACTTCGTGCATCTATTATGAGTGCAAGCAACAGTTATCGTCTGGGTGCTAACGAAGCTCCTCCTGCAATTCTTTCAATCTTTCTGGGCAAGCATCTTTCTAATAAGCTTGACGAAATAGTTGAGCAGGTAGAACAGGCAGGAAATACCAAAATGACTCCGGAAGAAAAGACTATCTTAAAACTTGGAGTAGGACGAATTCCTGAAATTCTTTTGGATAACACCGATCGTAACCGTACTTCTCCGTTTGCTTTCACCGGAAACAGATTTGAGTTCCGCGCTGCCGGATCATCATCCAACTGTGCAGCAGCAATGATTGCTATCAACGCAGCAATGGCTCACCAGCTTAATGAATTCAAAGCTTCTGTAGACAAACTTATAAACGACGGTGTAGGTAGAGACGAAGCTATCTTCCGTATTTTAAAGGAAACCATTATTGCCTCTAAAGACATTCGCTTTGAAGGAGATGGTTATTCCGATCAATGGAAAGAAGAAGCAGCAAAAAGAGGATTGACAAACATCTGCCATGTACCAGAGGCTTTACTAAAATATAATGACAAACAAGCCCGAGAAGTATTAATTGGAGAAAAAATCTTTGATGAAACAGAGCTGACAAGTCGCCTGGAAGTGGAACTTGAAAAGTATACCATGAAAGTGCAAATTGAGAGCCGCGTTCTGGGAGATCTTGCAATTAACCACATTGTACCTACAGCTATTACTTATCAGAACCGATTGCTGGATAATCTGAGAGGTATGAAAGAAGTGTTCTCTGAAGAAGAATTCTGCGAATTGAGTCATGACAGAAAAGAACTGATTAAAGAAATATCTCATCGCGTAACACAGATCAAGATTCTTGTACGGGAAATGACAGAAGCACGCAAGGTTGCCAATCATCTTGAAAGTCAGGAAGAAAAAGCATTTGCGTATGAAGAAAAAGTTCGCCCATATCTTGAGCTGATCCGCGATCATATAGATCATTTAGAAATGGAAATAGATGACGAAATATGGCCATTGCCTAAATATCGCGAACTATTATTCTCTAAATAATAAAGGAAAGCTTATTCATTCTCTGTACAAAACAATTAATTCTTCTGTACAAAAGAAAGAATTGTTCTGTACAGAAGAATGAATTGTTTTGTACAAGATAAATAATTCCATCCAGTTTTTGCAGAAAAGTAAATAGCTTCTGCATGAATTTCGTGTGCCCATTTCGGCCAAAATAGATGAATTTCCCATCAAAAAAATCATTTATTAATTTTTTCTTTATATATTTGTGCTTTATAACACGGTTCTATAACACAGGCTATGATTAAGAAAAAATTGTCAGAAATAGTAATTTCAGAGCATATTGCTGATATGTGGCAGCCTCTTAGCGACGAGCAGAGGGAATACCTAATGAGTAATTTTACTATTCAAAGCTACAAAAAAAATGAGGTAATATATTGTGAAGGAGAGGCTCCTACTCACCTTATGTGCCTTCTTAGCGGAAAAGTAAAAATTTACAAAGATGGTGTAGGCGGAAGAAGCCAGATTATCAGGGTGATTAAACCGGTAGAATACTTCGGTTATCGTGCTCATTTTGCTAAAGAGGATTATCTTACGGCAGCTGCCGCTTTTGAATCTTCTACAATCTGTCTGATTCCAATGGAAATCATTATGAACCTTATCAGCCAGAATACTGAATTGGCAATGTTCTTTATCCGTCAATTATCCATCGACCTGGGTATTGCAGACGAAAGAACTGTAAATCTAACTCAAAAACACATCCGTGGACGTCTTGCAGAATCTCTTATATTCCTAAAAGACAGTTATGGAGTGGAAGAGGATGGATCTACACTTAGCATTTATCTATCACGTGAAGACTTGGCCAACTTATCAAACATGACCACCTCGAACGCTATACGTACCCTTTCCAACTTTTCTAATGAACGCCTGATCAGTATCGATGGACGAAAGATTAAGATCATAGACGAAGAAAAGTTGAAAAAGATCAGTAAAATAGGCTAATTACTTAACCGCTTCTCTTATACGTACTAGTTTTACAAGCAGTCCTTCAAGAAGGTCTAACTGCAACATATTTGCACCGTCGCTCTTTGCCACGGCAGGGTTTTCGTGTGTTTCAATAAACAGACCGTCAACACCTACTGCCACACCCGCTTTAGCTACAGTTTCAATAAGTTGTGGCATACCACCCGTTACCCCGCTTGTTTGATTTGGTTGTTGCAGAGAGTGAGTAACGTCGAGAATAACAGGGAAACCAAACTTCTGCATTTCGGGTATACCACGGTAATCAACAATTAAGTCCTGATAACCAAAAGTTGTTCCACGCTCAGTAATCATCACATTATTATTACCAGCCTCTACAACCTTATTGGCAGCAAATTGCATGGCTCCCGGAGACAAGAACTGTCCTTTCTTTATATTCACAATCTTTCCGGTTTTTGCAGCAGCAATCAACAAATCTGTCTGACGACAAAGAAAAGCAGGAATCTGAAGAACATCAGCATATTCGGCAGCCATTGCAGCCTCTTCTGCAGAATGGATATCTGTAACTGTTGGCACACCAAACGTTTCGTTTACTTTCTTTAAAATCTTAAGTGCTTTTTCATCACCAATACCCATGAAAGAATCAAGGCGAGAACGATTAGCTTTGCGATAGGACCCTTTAAAAACATAAGGGATACGAAGCTGATCGGTTATTTTCACAATTCGTTCAGCAATACGAAGAGCCATCTCCTCTCCTTCAATAACACAAGGACCGGCAAGCAAAAAGAAATTGCCGGAATCTGTATTCTTTAAATCTTTAATATTCATATTTTAATTAGGTATAATCAATGTAATAGCTTCACTCTGAATGCCCACTTCCAAAGGATAATGACTTGGAATAATTCGTCCGTCAACATCAACAGCTGCATTACGTGCTTTGTAAACACGCACCATTTTTGTACGATAGGACTTAACCATTTTATGATTTAAAATGCGCCCCTGAATAAGCATCCAAAGTCCGGAAAGTATTTGCAGCGGTTCCGGACGGTAAATTACAGAAACATCCAGCCAACCGTTATAAGGAACAGCACTCGGCGTTTGTCCGTATCCGCTTGCATTACCCACGCATACAGTCATAACTCTTCCACGCACATGTTCGTCGTTAATCTTCAGATGAACTCTATATAGTTTATGTTCAAAAAACAACAAAAACAAGGAAGCAAGATAAGACAAGAATTTAACTCCCCAAAAACGTTTGGTCTGATCGGTAATCTTCACAATACGAGCACCTAAACCAATATTCAAGGCATTTAGAAAATAACGACGTTCATGTTTATGAGCATCGTAGTAGGAACAATATCCCACATCTATCTTCTTTCTGCGATTATTAATAATCCAGTCAACAGCTTCTTTATAATCCAGATTAAGATCCCAGTAACGAGCAAAGTCATTTCCAATACCATTTGGAATAATGCCAATAGCAATATCACTGATTTGTTCGGCAGAAGAAGTAAGAATTCCATTAATTGCATCATTAAGAGCTCCATCACCACCTACAACAACAATAATACGATACCCTTCGCTCGCGTAAGCACGTGCCAAAACTTCCACAGTACCAAAGCCTTCAGACTGCACATAATCGAAAGCGACCTGTTTGCTTTCAATGTACTCTTTTATCTCCTTCCATCGTTTCTGAACCTTTCGAGTTCCAGCTTTGGGATTATAAATAATCCCCCATCTATTTGGATCTGTGTTCATATCAATCAGCTGTTAAGTAAGTCTTTTACTCGTTCTATTTTCTCTTGTTGTGGTAAAGTTGCATCTAACCAGTGAATAGTAAAACCTCTACGTTCCATTCCGCGAAACCAGGTCATCTGTCGTTTAGCAAACTGATGAATAGCTATCTCAAGCTGCGAAACCATTTCCTCATAAGTTAGTTGAGAAGTTAGATACAAGGTGAGATACTTATATTCCAACCCATAATAAATAAGATCTTCAGCAGGGATTCCCTTATCCAATAATTGCTTTACTTCTTCAACCATGCCATCATCAAGACGTTGGCGAAGACGTCTGGAAATCTTTTGTCTTCTCAGTTCTCTATCAATATCAACACCAATAATCAAACTATTAAGTGCCGGGAACTCTCTTTTCGCTATATCATTATTCAAGTAATACTCTTCTATTTCAATAGCCCTGATCGCCCTCTTAACTGTATCAACATCGGTAGAATTATGAAGTTCTTTATAGGTTTTTAATATTTCAGTTAGCTCCTCCAGAGATTTATCAGCTAATTTATCACGAAGTTCTTTATTCTCAGGCACCGGAATAAGTTTATATCCCTTTAGAACGGATTCCAGATACATACCCGTTCCTCCACATAGAATAGGTAATTTGCCTTTTTCCTTTATCTCATTATATGCAACAAGAAAATCTCTCTGATACTCAAAAACATTATACTTGTAGCCAGGTTCGGCTATATCTATCAGATGATACGGAATTTGCTTTCCATTTACCGTATAATCCACAAGATCTTTTCCGGTTCCCAAATCCATTTGCTTATAAATCTGACGAGAATCAGCACTGATTATCTCAGTATCCAATTCGTATGCTAAAGCAGCTGCAAAAGGGGTTTTTCCAGAAGCTGTTGGGCCTAGTATAGTAATTAAGTCGAAATTTGCCATAACTTCACAAGTAATAATGTCTACAAACTTACACAAAAATTCCCGAATATATGAAGCTATAACTTAAAAAAGGAATCTTTGTCTTTACATATAAATAAGTAAAGGAAAAACTAAAGAATAAAAAAACCGCTTCGGTTACCCGAAGCGGTTTCAAAAATATAAAGAAATAATTTCTTAAGCGTTAACTGATGCCATGTGAGCAACCAAGTCAAGAACTTTGTTTGAGTAACCAATTTCGTTATCATACCAAGATACAACTTTTACGAAAGTATCAGTTAAAGCGATACCTGCTTTTGCATCGAAGATAGAAGTACGAGTGTCACCCAAGAAGTCAGAAGAAACAACTGCATCTTCAGTGTAACCAAGAACACCTTTCAATTCGTTTTCAGAAGCTTCTTTCATTGCAGCGCAAATTTCAGCATAAGTAGCTGGTTTTGCCAAGTTAACTGTCAAGTCAACTACAGAAACGTCCAAAGTAGGAACACGCATTGACATACCTGTCAATTTACCGTTCAATTCAGGAATTACTTTACCTACAGCTTTAGCAGCACCAGTAGATGAAGGGATAATGTTACCAGAAGCAGCACGACCACCTCTCCAGTCTTTCATAGAAGGACCGTCAACTGTTTTTTGAGTAGCAGTTGTAGAGTGAACTGTAGTCATCAAACCATCTAAGATACCGAACTTATCGTTCAATACTTTAGCGATAGGAGCCAAACAGTTAGTAGTACATGAAGCGTTAGATACAAATTGAGTACCTTTTACGTATGATTTTTCGTTAACACCACAAACAAACATTGGAGTGCTATCAGAAGAAGGAGCTGACATTACAACGTATTTTGCACCAGCTTGGATATGAGCTTGAGCTTTTTCTTGAGTTAAGAATAAGCCAGTTGACTCAACTACGTATTCTGCACCTACTGCATCCCATTTCAAATCAGCTGGGTTTCTTTCAGCTGTGATACGGATAGGATTACCGTTTACGATCAATAGACTTTTTTCAACATCAGCTTCGATAGTTCCTTCGAACTGACCGTGCATAGTGTCATACTTTAACATATATGCCAAGTAATCTACAGGGCAAAGGTCGTTAATACCTACGATCTGAATGTCGTTTCTTGTTTGAGCAGCACGGAATACAAAACGTCCGATACGGCCGAATCCATTAATACCTACTTTAATCATTTTGTTAAACTTTTAAGGGTTTTATAATATTCATTCTAAAATATCCGATGTTACTTCAGGAAATAAACTTAAACATAATCGCATATAAAAGTGTTCTTTATACAACCTTTTAATATGCGCAAAGCAGCTATAATATTAATGTGTTGCTATCTATGGAAATTTATTTCCTAATTGCAGCGCAAAAGTACGAAATTGTTTTTATATTAGCACATAATTTTATATTAAATATAAAAAAATATGGGAAAAAGTAACTTTCTACAAGAATTCAAGGCATTTGCTATGAGAGGCAATGTTATTGACATGGCTGTCGGTGTGATTATTGGTGGCGCTTTTGGGAAAATAGTTTCCTCTTTAGTTGCCGATGTTGTAATGCCTGCTATCGGTATTTTTGTTGGCGGCGTTAACTTTAAAGAGCTAAAATGGGTTATTAAAGAAGCTACTTATTCAGCCGATGGAAAAGAGCTCACAGCTGCAGCTACTTTAAATTATGGTAACTTTCTGCAGTCAACATTCGACTTCATCATTATTGCATTTGCAATTTTCTTATTTATCAAATTTATGGGTAAATTTACAAGAAAGCAAGAAGAAGCTCCAGCTCCCGAACCACCGGCTCCAAGTAAGGAAGAGACTTTACTTACCGAAATACGTGATATCTTGAAACAGAAATAAGGAGTGAAATACCCAACCTATATTAAAATGCCCAGACTAAAAAAATCCGGGCATTTTTTTATCTATTTTCATCTCATTCAAAGAAATATAAAACAATTATTACAAGATATTTAGAGACAAAAGCATTGACCGCTTACAGCTAATTATTATACTTTTAATTCACAATTGCTATAAAAAACAGAACTGCAAATAAAAATAGATAATGACTTTTACTATTCATACCCCATTATAATTTTTCTAATATGTCTTTATTTTCATTTAGCTTTTTGAAACGCAGTAGTGCCTCAATATAATAATAATCTGCATATATAATAGAAGCATCAATTTCAGAGCCATTAGGCCAATGTCCTGTAGAATGAAGTAAGAAAGCTGGTTTCGCATCTCCACATTGATATGCAGGAGAGCTTAGACTCTTCAACATCTTCACTGCCGCATCCTTATACTCTTCGGACTTATCCTTATCCAAATAAGTTGAAAGTTCAAGTAATGCAGAAGCAACAACACACGCTGCAGAAGCATCCCGGGGAGCCTTTGGAATATCCGGCGCACTAAAATCCCAGTAAGGAACATTATCTTCAGGAAGTCCTTTTAAGTATATATCTGTAACCTTTTGCACAAAGCTCAAGTATTCAGGATTCTTTGTTTCACGGTAACACACAGTAAAACCATAGATTGCCCAAGCCTGACCACGAGCCCACATAGAATTATCTGCATAACCTTGATGAGTTACACCTTTAATAAGATTACCTGTTACAGTATCATAGACTGCTACATGATAAGAAGAATAATCCGGGCGAAACTGGCATTTCATTGTTTTATTTGCATGAGAAACTGCAATGTCATATAACCTTTTATCACCACCATTCTTTGCTGCCCAGAAAAGCATTTCAAGATTAATCATATTATCCATAATTGTGTTATGAGGCCAGTTTCTAGCCTTTACTTCACGTGGCCATGAAAGTATAGTTCCAACTTTAGGATTAAATAATGTAGCAAGTGAATCGGCAGTATCTAAAATTATCTTCTTATAAACCGGATTCTTAGTCAGTCTATATGCATTGCCATAACTGCAGAATACCAGAAAGCCTAAATCATGATCATAAGCGGGAGTTTTGGAAAGGAAGCCCAAAGATGCAGTAAATTTCTCTGCTTCTGCTTTAATTTTTGGATCTTTTGTTGCCTCATAATCATACCACAAAATACCAGGCCAAAAACCCGAAGTCCATTCCTCTTTTGATGCTTTACGGCAACTCCATGTATTAAGACTGTCCATTATATTACGCGGCATCATTGTATAATCAATTGGCTCTAATTCCTTTAAAGTCCGATTGGTTTGTGCGGAACAGTATTTTAATGCTCCATTTACATCGAACGAATTGTCACTATGATTGGCTGAGCAAGCACAAAATAACAACACCACTAATCCTAAAATAATTTTCTTCATACCTTCTATCTTGTAGTCTCTTTTATCATATTTATATTCTATATTATCTATCTATACGGAACCAATCTACATCCACCCAACCCTTATTTCCAGATTGATTGGGATTCACACAGAACAATCCAACTTTTGCGCCAATCCATTTACCTTGACGCGCAATAAACTCATCGCCTACTGATATATATTTCCTATCATCAAGACTATAAGCGAAAGTGCACTTACCACCTTTACTTACTGTTACTTTGAGATAGATATACTTAATATAGTTAGGTGCACCAACCGAAATAATTTTATCTATTGGAAAACTAGCCAAATCTTTAACTTGTTCCGGAGTTTGCTTTTCGGCATCCTTACAGAGTGCTTGCTGAAGCACAAATAAATTGTCTCTTTTACATATTGAAATATAACTATAGTCCCATCCCATAACAATTAGTCCAGCCTTTTCTCCATCTTGCTTGGCTGTGAATGCTAGTTTTGTCTTTGCAACAAACTCCTCGGCAGGAAACTTCTGCATTAGCAGATTAGGAACTTCCCAGAAATTGACGAATTTTTCTGATAAATAACCTGCATACAAACGCATAAAACCAGAATTAGAAGGAAAGCCATAAACGTCTTTATAATTTGCATGCCATTCCCATTGCAGGCCCAATCTTGCAGATGAGAACTCATCACTTTCAACCGGAGTTTCTTTAGGGTATACTTTTCCCACATTTGGTTTTTTATATTCAGTTACAGGTTCTCCACACCCATCACCATCCTTGTCTACACCAATTACAGGCCAGTCGTTTATCCATTTCATGGGATTCAGATGAAGTACTCGTCCATACATCGCCTTATCCTGAAAATTGATAAACCATGATTCTCCTGCATTTGTCTCAACCCAAGCTCCTTGATGAGGACCATTGATAGCGCTTTTACCTTGCGCCATTACAATCTTCGACTCATATGGACCATAGATATTTTTTGAGCGCATAGCTAATTGCCATCCCTGTTCAACACCTCCTGCCGGAGCCATTATATAATAATATCCATTACGTTTATAAAACTTAGGACCTTCAACAGTGTGATTCACTCCATCGTTACCATCGAAAACCATAACAGGATCGCTTATCACTTTCGTTCCTTCAGAGTTCATTTCAGAAACCACAAGAACGCTATTAATGCCACATCTACTTCCGGCCCACGCATTTATAAGATAAACTTTTCCATCTTCATCCCACAAAGGAGAAGGGTCAATCATTCCTTTTCCGGCTTTTACTAATACCGGTTCGCTCCATTCGTCCTCAGGATTGCTTGTTTTTATCATATAAATTCCAAAATCAGGATCTCCCCAATAAATATAAAATTCACCTTTGTGATAGCGTATACAAGGAGCCCATACACCTTTGCCATGCTGAGGTTTATCATATATTTCAGTCGGAATCTGTTTTTTCAGTGCATAATTCACAATCTTCCAATTCACTAAATCATTTGAATGAAGAATAGGTAATCCTGGGATACAATTAAAACTAGAAGCCGTGAGATAGAAATCATTTCCAACTGCACAAACATCCGGATCCGAATAATCAGCATTAATAATCGGATTTATATAAGTCCCGTTTCCCTGATCCGCCACCCATACTTTCGACACATAATTCTGTGCCGAAATGCCGGATGAAATAGACAAACTTAAAATGAAAAAACAGACAATATTCTTCATATATTTCAAAATACTAGCACTATTAATATTTATCCTGAACATATATCTACTGAGAAAAATTCCCTCAGCAGATATATATCTTCTTACCTTAAACCTAATTAAAACAAACTATTTTTAGAATCTAACATTATGAAGTCCTCTAAGTCTTCATCAACATATATTAATACGTAGCAATATGAGAACACACTTAGTCCGCCTTTACTTTTTTTGAACTTAATTAGAATAAAAGTGTATCCATTGAATTGAAAGAAGAGTTTTAAATCTTATATCATAATAAAAAAGAGGCTATAGCATCAAGTTATTAATTACAATACTCCGTTAAATAATTAATCAAACCCTTGTAAAACAATGAATTATATTTGAATTATGTCATAAAATAATTGGTTAAGTCGCTGATTTTTA
>NZ_FQTV01000020.1 GCF_900128905.1 Bacteroides luti | reverse complement strand
TGCTCATATTTAACTTTCAGGGAAGAGCTTCCGCCGCCGATGGTCATTCTCTTAACGGCATTCTCACCAATAACGGCAATTCTCTTTACCTTTGCCAAGTCAACCGGCAAAACGTTCTTGTTGTTCTGCAGCAAAACAATACCTTCCTGAGCAATTTTTCGTCCTGCCAAAGCATGTTCTTCAGTTCCAAACGATCCGAATGGACGGTTCTTATTCATTGTAGTACGGAAAATCATCCGAAGAATGTTCCGCACTTTCTTATCCACCTCTTCTTCTTTTACTTCACCCGAGCGGAGTAACTTCAAGAACGGCATGGCCAGATAGTAATTATCGTATGCATTGCTGGCACTCCAGTTCAGTCCGTTGGTCCAGGTTCCAAACTCCATATCCAGTCCGTTGTAAATAGCCTCTTTAGTATCATGCACTCCGCCCCAGTCGGAAACTACCACACCATCAAATCCCCATTCCTTGCGAAGAATGTCATTGAGTAAATACTGATTGTGACAGCAATGTTCTCCTTTGTACTTATTGTATGAGCCCATTATAGCCCATGCTCCACCTTTCTGAACAGCAGCTTTAAAGGCCGGCAGATAGATTTCATACAAGGCACGGTCGCTGACATTCACATTGATTCTATCACGGTATACTTCCTGATTGTTTAATGCGAAGTGTTTTACACAAGCAGCCACTCCATTCTTCTGAACTCCCTGAATATAAGGCACCACCATTATTGAAGAAAGGTAGGGATCTTCTCCCATATACTCAAAATTTCGTCCGTTCAGAGGAGTGCGGTATATGTTTACACCCGGTCCCAATAACACATTTTTATTGCGATAACGGGCTTCTTCACCAATAGACTTGCCGTAAAGTGCAGACATTTCTGGATTCCAGGTAGCAGCCAGACAAGTCAGAGCCGGGAAAGCTATGCAAGAATCGTTTGTCCATCCTGCAGTATTCCACTCATCCCAGAACACTTCGGCACGAATACCGTGCGGACCATCACTGCACCACACCTCAGGTATTCCTAAACGTGGCACGCCTGCCGAGCTGAACTTTGACTGTGCATGACACATAGCTACCTTTTCTTCCAGTGTCATGCGCGAAAGAGCATCCTCAATTCTTTCTTCAATCGGTTTTTTATCGTCTAAATAAACAGCCCCCTTCGGCTGTGCAAAGGAGGGGGCTGCAAGGAGAGACAGACTTAAAACGATAAGCTGTTTTATTCCATTCATTATTTCTTTATTTTTTCTTTAGTTCACAGAATCTTCTATATTATTTTTCAACCACTGTAAGGACACCAGCTGTTTTTCCACCTGTTACATCAAGTGTAAACACATAAGTTTTTCCAACTGTGAGTTTCTTGTCAGTAGCTAAGCTAAGATTTCCACCTCCGGCTATAACAACAATATCAGTGCTCTTAGAAGTAATTGATGTTTCACCAAATTCACCACCCCAACCTTTTTGATGGAAAAATTTGAAGTTTATAGCATCCGGGTCTACATTACCCAAAGCACCCTTACCCGCAACAACAGTAACCTGATATTTGCCGGCGGCAACAGGGGCCATGCAAAGAGCTTTATCCGTATTCCAACCCACTTCATTAGATAGTGAAGGTTTACCAATCTTTTCACCAATAATCCATACTGCACCACTTCCATCATCAGCCAGTGTAGCAAGTCCGGTACCGGTCATACGCTCTACAATGAAATAGTTATATTTAAAGTTGGCTGTAATACGATATTTTCCACTCATAGGGAGGAATGTAAGTTTACCTTGAGCATCTTTAGTGAAATAATCAGGATCAATCCACCATGAACTGAAATTACTAATACCTGCAACTTCAAGAACTTGTCCTGTAGTAAGATTTTTCTCTATCTTGTAATTATTATCGTCTATCATAGTCATCTCTTCACCACCAAAAAGCAGTTTGATGAATGGAGAACCTGCATAGGTCAATGTGTTAAAGGTAATATCATACGTTCCGGCATTAGAATTCGAGAAAGTAATTGCGTTTGTGGTTCCTTGAGTAATAGCTCCGCTAGCCCATCCGAAGTTAATCTCATTTCCCTGAGTTCCTGCTTTTGGTGCTTTTATATATGCTTTTACCTTTTGAGAAAAATTGGCAGTTACTTTATACTGATACAAGCCAGTGCGAGCCATTGTATATTCTTTACCTTCGGCAGTAACCAAAGTAAGGTGATCATAGTCCGGACGTGTAAGTGGCAAGGAAATATCCTGTACGGTAGTACCGAAATGTGTATTCTGAAGAATAAGCTTTAATGTGGCTGCTCCGTTAGGAATATTAGCCAGATAAGGAATAAATATCTTGCCAGTATAGTCTCCGTTTTGTTTTGTGCGAATAACTGTTTCCGATACTTTGTCGGTGCCAAAGAATAGCTGGGCTTTCAAAGTAGAAAGAGGAAATTCAGCGTCAGTTGCAGTGGCATTGAAAGTCAGACTGTCTCCAAACATTGCAGAAGTTAACTGTGATTTGAGAGTTATAACCGGCGTTCCTTCAACAGGTGGTTCCGAATAATTTTCATTATTGCAGGCACTGAATGTAGCCAAAGCAATAAGTGACCATAAAATTGATTTATATTTTTTCATGTTTTTATTCTATTTAATGATTAACCTTTTTATTTGTTCCATTTATAAGAAGCCACAGCTTTAGCTGGTACAGAGTAAGCAAAAGAGTGCTTTCCGTCAGATAATGTTATGTTCATAGCACTGTTAGTATCGTTTTGCAATACTACTGCGTATGAACCATCGGTATTTAGGAACGCAGCATAGTAAAGTCCGTTTACCTTGTAACCCGTTGTACCAATTCGTTTGGCTCCCGGCTTAATTACTTTAGCCAAATGACTGATGGTGTAATAGTGTGAGTTCTTTGTCATGGTCTTGTAATCGAGATTGATATCAATAGCTCCATAACAAGTAGTACATCCTCCTGGACGGTTGGGCCCGCGGTTTTTATCCAGCATAAAGTTCCAAACAATAACTGCTTTTGTCCAGTTATTAATGGTTCCGATACAAACCTCAGCCATGTTCCACATTAAGTCTCCTGCAAAACTGTAATTCCATTCACCGATAGACATCTCGGTGAAATAGAGATTCTTTTCGGGATTTGCATTATGAACGTCAAGCAATTCGGCTTTATCACCTCCGTAAGCATGGAATCCAGCTCCGTCAATATATTGAGCAGCGTCAGCATCTTTGTAAATGTTGATTGGATAATCTTTTTGATCGGCAATGTCGTCATAATTATAATTATGATCAAAGATGATAATCTTTGTGTTGATCCCCGCTTTGCGGAAAGCTGGTCCTAAAGCTGTTTTAATGAAATCTCGCTGCTCTTGCCACGTCATGTACAATGAAACAGAGTTACCACGGTTTAATGGTTCATTCTGAATTGTCATAGAAGCAATATTAATTCCTTCTGCTTTCATTGCCTGAATATACTTCACGAAATATGTGGCATAATCCTGATAATAATCAGGGTTTAACTGTCCACTTGTCCATGAATCAAAAGGCTTTTTCTCTGTCAGGTTATTCACCTTCATCCATTTTGGACAAGTCCATGGCGAAGCCAGAATCTTAACATTAGGATTGATAGCCAATATCTCTTTCAGTACAGGAATAACATAGTTCTTATCCTCAGATTGCAAAGCAAAGTTTTCGATGCCTTGATTATCACAATAAGTATACTCGCTTAACGAAAAGTCCGAAGCTCCAATGGATATACGGATATAACTGTATCCCATTCCATCTTTAGGATCGAACGTTTCTTTTAATAGCTTAGCCCTATCCTTAGCTGTCATCTTTAATAGATTATAACAAGAAGAACCTGTCATAGCTGCTCCGAATCCATCCATCTCCTGAAATACTTCAGATGGATTCATTTGAATTGTGAACGGAGACATATTGTCTTTTGTGCTGAATGACAATGGAATCTTTTTGAACAGTAAAGATTGATTTGCCGTTGTAACATACAAATCGACATCAGAGGTTGTCGTTTCTCCGGGTTCTTCGGGAGAAGGCACAGTACCATTTCCACATCCCAAGAAAGCAAATCCTGTGATAAACAACCCGGTCAAGACTGATAACATTTTTTTTCTATAATCAACTTTCATGATTAGTACCCTTTGTTTTGTGTTAAGTTTGGATTACTGTCAATTTGAGTTTGTGGAACAGGCATAAGCAATGAATTTTCAGTGAAAGTAGCCATCTTCTTACGGCCAGAATCGCGTGAATTTAATGTATTCATAACCTCATATACCTTTCCTGTACGAACAAGATCGAACCAACGTTGTCCTTCAAAAGCTAGTTCCAGTCGGCGTTCTTTGAGTACGGCATTCACCATATTGTCTTTAGAAGACTTAACTGAAGCATCCAGCTTTGCTAACTTTGCACGAACTCTGATTTGATCAACTAAATCTGCAGCGGCAGTTAAATTACCCTGAGCCGTATAAGCTTCAGCTTCCAGCAAAAGAACATCAGCCAAACGGAACTTAAGGATACTGTTATAACGAGAACGAGTTTTATACATAAATGGGTAATGATCTGATGGATAATGAATGCTCCAGGATGGTTTTGCCCATACAATTGCTTCATTCATACGAACATTATCACCTTCGTTTTCATAAGCCTGAATCAAATCTCTTGAAGGAGTAATCCATTTAGCCCAGTTATATGTACTACTTGGATCGCATTGATCAATGCCAAACATCCATGTAACCCAGCTTCCGCTACCTAGAGGATAAATAACTTCAAAGATCGATTCAGAAGTGTTTCGATAATTTACATCTGTCTTAGTATCGTTTACAGAGAACAGGTCTGAGTAATTAGCTACCAACGAAAAACCATCTTTCTTTATAGATTCACAATATTCAATAACTTTGGCGTAATCTCTAACCGGTGCTTCAGCATATACTTTGGCAAGAAGAGTTTTAGCCACCGATTGCGTTAATTTAAATTTGTTAGTTGCATCTGCTTTTGGTGCATATTGTAGTCCGTACTGTAAATCACTTATAATTTGTTTGTAGACATCTTCAACACTGTTGCGGGCAGGGAAGAGGATAGGATACATTTCTTTTACGTTTGTTGCAGTTATATTTGGAGTTTCCTGAGTAACTACAGGAACCTCACCCCATAATCTGGTCATATCAAACAATACCCATGCACGCCAGATAGAAGCTTCAGCTTTCCATTGCTTACGTTCGGCATCAGTTAGAGTCTTATCAGGAACAGAATCAACGTTACAGATCACTCGATTTGCTGAAACGATATATCCAAGAAAAGATGTCCAATCGCGTTCAATATTCTTATTCGTTGCATCTTGTTTGTTCGATTCCAGCGAAACAAGCTCTGCATCAGTGGCTCCGCTATAAGCATTGTCTGCATGAGTTTCGGCAAATACTAACATATCCATATACCATGATTCCTGTGCATTTTGTATGCTTTTATATATGTTATCGTACTGTTGCTGCATTTCAGCTTTGGTTTCGTATTTGTTGCCAGTACCTCCGGTTTCATTACCAAAAGTGAGTTCGCTATAATCAGATATTGGATCATAATTTAAAGAACAACTTCCCATAAGAAGTGCTGTGCCCAATAATAAACTAAGTCTTATTTTATTTTTCATTGTATTATTCTATTTAAAATTCAACATTTACACCAAATACATAGCTTTTTGTCTGAGGATAGGTACCCCAATCAAGTCCTTGTACCAAAGCACTTCCTCCCCATTGGTTTACTTCGGGATCAAATCCTTTGTAATTAGTGAACGTTAGCAAATTCTGAGCAGTGAAATATGGCTGAAGACGACCAATATTCAATTTTTTCAATAGTTTCCCGGTAACGTTGTATGATAATGTCAATGATTTCAATCGCAAGAAACTACCGTCTTCTACAAAACGACTGGATGTCTTCAAGTTTTCCTTAGAAGCAACAGCTCTTGGCATATCAGTAATTTGTCCGGGGATTTTCCATCTGCCAAGTACGGCTGTAGATTGATTCTTAGCATCATACATACCTTCTGTTTCCATACGTGAAAGGTTATAAATATCGTTTCCTACTGAGCCCTGGAAGAATACATTCAAATTAAATCCTTTATAAGAAATATTATTTGTCAGACCAAAAGTGAAATCCGGATTTGGGTCACCTATGTATGTTTTATCATTAGGAGTAATGCTTCCACTTTTATCTAGATCTCTGTACATGATATCACCTGTTTCAGGATTTACTCCATCAGAAATATATCCCCAGAACATTCCCAGTGGTTTTCCTGTAGTAAGTTTGGTTATATATTCACCAGTGGTAGATTGTGCATAGAAATAGGATTGACGTGTATCGAACTTCTTAACTTTATTCTTATTAAATGAAATATTAAAGTCTGTATCCCATTTAAATTTACCTACTAAATTTTTTGAGTTGATGCCAAATTCAATTCCCTTGTTTTCCATTTCGCCTTCATTTCTATAGATATCGCTAAAAGATGCTGTTGGGCCGAGAGGTACATCCATCAACAAATCTGTAGTGTGTTTATAGTATGCATCTGCGGTAAATGTCAGTCTATTATTTAGAACTGTGAAATCAATTCCAATATTTGTTTGAGTTGTTGTTTCCCATGTAAGTTCACTGTTACTCATGTTAGCAGGAGAGGTTATAGGAAGTGCATTTGCCTTTCCGGTTTCCCACCAGTTTTGACGGGTAATGTTACGAAGCTGTAAATAGCCATAATCTCCAACTCCTGATTGATTACCAGTTTGTCCCCAACCTCCGCGAATCTTTAAGTCATCAATCCATTTAAGATCTTTCATAAATTCTTCAGATGAAATTCTCCATGCTGCAGAAACTGAAGGAAAATAACCCCATCTGTTTCCCGGAGCCAACTTTGATGAACCATCGGCACGGAAATTAGCCGTTAATAAGTACTTACTGTCGAAGTTATAAGACAAACGACCTACGTATGACATGATTGCCCAGTCGGAAGCAGTAGTCCCATTACCTTGTTCAACTTTGTTTCCTGCATTCAGTGTTTTAATATCACCATTTATGAAATGGCTTACAGTTTGGTAAGTTTGAGACCACTTAGAAGTAGTACCTGATGCTCCGGCCATAACATTGAAATTATGCTTTTTTATGCTTGTGTCATAAGTCAGAATGTTATCATATACCATAATAGTGCTTAGTGAACGGTTATCGCTGGCACTTCCATATTGAGAACGTCCGTATTCTGTTTTGATAGGGTCAAGAAAACTTGTATTGTGATAATATACACGGTCAATAGAGACAGAACTTTTAAACTTCAATTTTGGAGAGAATGTAATTTCAGCATTGGCACTTCCAAGCAAACGGTTGTTATTTGTTTTATTATCTTCAGTACGTGACATGTTTTCTAAAGGATGAGTAACATTGGCTCCGTAGAAGTTGTTATAGTACTGACCAAGATTATTCTCGTCCCAGATTTTTGCATAAGTTGGAGTATTTATAACAGAAAGAATAACTCCGGCACGATTGGCACCTTGTCCTGAGATAATGCCGTTGCTACTGTAATCTGAGTATGCCAGATTAGTTCCTATCTTCAACCATGAACGAATTTGATTTTCAAGATTAGCTCTTAAGTTATATCTTTCATAAAAGGCAACTTTAATAATTCCGTCTTCCTTTGTATAACCTCCTGAAATGAAATATTTCAGTTTATCGTTTGCACTAGATACTGACAGCTGATAATTTTGAGTAACTCCAGTACGATAAGTTTCGTCAAACCAGTTTGTTTCATCCTTCAATCCATCTGGTAGGTTTATTGAACCAAGCTCATCCATTAAATCCTTATATTGTGCTACATTTAAAGACTTCATTTGTTTGGCAACCTCTGTAATACCAGCCTGAGCAGAGAAATTAATCTTTGCTTCACCTTTTACACCTGCTTTTGTAGTTATTAATACTACACCATTTGATGCTCTTGAACCATAGATAGCAGCAGATGATGCATCTTTTAGAATTTGCATGCTTTCAATGTCATTCGGAGATAAGAAATTAATCTCTGTCATAGGCACTCCGTCCACGACATAAAGCGGATCATTGCTTGCATTAATAGATGAATTACCACGAATCCGGACAACCATTCCTGCACCTGGCTCTCCATTTGGCTGAATAACATTAACTCCGGCAGCTTTTCCCTGAATAGCCGCTGCTGCAGAAATAATTGGTCGCTCATCTAAATCTTTTGTTGATACACTTGCAACAGAAGTGGTTACATCTTTTCTCTTTACAGATCCATAACCAATAACTACAACTTCTTCTAGTAATTCTGCATTTTCTTGTAATACAATATTTAAAGGGATAGAACCTTTTACAGCAATTTCCTGACTTTTATAGCCAATATAAGTAATAGTTAAAGTTGCTTTTGGAGATACGGTGAGAGAAAATTTTCCATCCATATCTGTCATCGTTCCGTTAGTTGTGCCTTTTTCAACAACACTGGCTCCAATTATACCTTCGTTTGAAGGATCCTTAACTTGTCCTGTGACTGTTATTTTTTGTGCTAAGGCACTTAGAGATACAAATAAACCTATAAGAATGAAGAAGAAACTTCTACGAAAGTTTGCGTCATTCTTTGAAATTGGTTTTTCCTTGCTTTTTTTCATGAATTAATAATTTAATTAGTTAACATTAGATTGTTCATTCGTTGTATCGAATATCTCGAAAGCAAATGTAGAATAGAAATAAATGCATTCCTATCACCTGTGGTTATTTGGTGGATTTGTTTAATAAATGTAGTTGTGCAACTTATTTATTATTAATAAGTTATCAGTTTGAAGTGGCTTTGAAAAAGTGGAAGATATATTAATAAAAAGAAGCAATATTTTTGTTGTTATAACTTTCTTTAAAAAGAATATAAGCTCATTTTTAGCAAGAATAATAATCTGAAGTAGATATTATTGAGTTATGAGAATGCTCCAATTCTCATAACCAGACTTTCAAAATCATCTCTAGATCCTAATGCTTTGTTCTTAACTTTTGCACGATAGTTATAGATCGTATTTACTGAATAGCGCAGAAGGTTAGCGATTTTAGAACTATCATCAATACCTAGACGAATTAAGGCGAAGATACGTAACTCTGTATTCAGTAATTCTCCTTTTTTCAAAACAATTCTTTCTTCTTTTACTAAAAGGCTATTAAACTCTTCAACAAATTTGGGATATAGATGCAAGAATGTATTATCGAAATTAACGTAGAACTCTTTCAATTCGCTTTCAAGAACTTCAGAAGATTTGGTTATCTTAAGCAACTCGGTAACTTGCCCGCCATTGATTTTCTTATTTACCATTTTACGGTAACTTTCCAATTTATCAATATAAGTAGAGCATATTCCTAGGAAATGAGCAATGTATTCTTCTTTTATATGATTAGCTTCGGCAAGTTCATTATTCAATGATTTCAATTGATTGTTGATTACTCCTAATTCATTACGAGCTTTGCTCAATCGCTTCATCTGTTTATAAATATAGCCAAGAGCTCCAAATAAAAGGAGTGCAAGAGCGCTTACACATATCAGACTTGTTTTTAATTCATTTTTTTGTTTTTCACTTTTAATCTGATAACTCTTTTCTATAATTGGAAGGGTATTTGAAATTTGAATATTTCGTAAACGAGCATTATAGAAATTAGCATCTTCTAGTGAATATTTTATATATTGATAAGCACGGTCAATATCTCCTTCTTCATAAAGTAGATTTGCGAGGTTGGATAAAGATGCGTTATCTTTTATTGCAGCTTTAATATCAGACATTGCAGAAAAAATTAAATGCTTTTTCTCATCTTCAAGTTTTTTTTCTTCTCTGTCAATAAGAGAGACTTGAAAGGTTATCAAAGCATACTCTGGAGTTCCGAAAGGGGCTTTTGACAATCTAAGAGAATTTATTTTTCGTGCTTCAACTAAATTTTTTTGTTCAAGAGCTTTTTGTTCTTTTATTGCCAGATAATTTTCTGAAGAAGGATCAAAAACAGTTAGCAAGGTGTCCTGGTAAGTTTGAAATAATTTAAAGTAGTTCTTTTTTAGTTTTTGATCGTGAGTGTAAAGGTACATTTCATTGTATAAATGCTCGTAACATTTATAATAGTATGGAATCAAATCTTTTGTCAGCTGATTTTTATTTATGGAATATAATATATCGCTACTTTCTCTATACATACCTGAAGAAGAGTGAAGATGAGATAAAAATAATTTTGTTTCATTTATCCATCCCTTATTCTTCGAAATTTCAGCTATTTCAAGATTATTATTTAGATAGTGTATTGCTGAGTCACAGACAAAAGTTCTGTATTCTTTATATAGTAATTTGTTAATAGAATAAATTTGCTCAGGGGAGAATGTACTATTACTAAGCCGCTTTTTTAGGCTATTAATGCGGCTTTCGCGTGCTTCTACATAACTTTTGCTTTCTTTTATTGTTTTATCCAATACATTTAATAAGGAATCAATTTGATTTCCTGCAAGAGAAACAATTGAATATAGAGTAAAAACAAATAATAAGGTTAGCTTTTTCATTATACTAGAGTAACTTTTAATCGCTTCAAAGTTAGAAAAAATATTGTGATAGACCTATATGATGTGAAATATTAAAATAGTTTAATGACTTTATCTATTCTATTAAGTTAATTACGCTTTAATTTATAATGTAACGCTAGAACAATTTTGTGTAACAAATATATATTTTTTTGTATATTGATGTATTTATATTTGCATGACAATATAAATTTAATTGATTTATGAAAAACATCTTATTCCGTTTTCTGTATTTATTATTCTGTAGTCAGATATCATTAAGTCTATTTGCAATACCCCCTAAACAGACGATTTTAAAACCTTGGGAAAAGGGGGCGTGGGAAACCGGAAAGTATAGAAATCTTTTTGCAGAGGCTGGATATAACCAGAAGGATATTGATGCAAAGTTGGAAAACACGTTTAAAGGGGTATTTGAAGGGCCAAACAAAGTCTACTTTGAAATTGGTGATTCCATGGCCTATATATCTGATATAAAAAATCACGATGTTCGTACAGAAGGAATGTCTTATGGAATGATGATTGCCGTGCAATTTAACCGAAAAGATATTTTCGATAAGCTGTGGAGATGGTCAAAGACTTATATGCAGCATCAGGGTGGAAGCAGTGACGGTTATTTTGCATGGAGTTGCCAGACTTCGGGTAAGCGTAATTCAGCAGGTTCGGCTTCGGATGGTGAGCTATATTTCGTTACATCTCTAATTTTTGCCGCAAATCGTTGGGGAAATAATTCAGGAATCAATTATCATGCCGAAGCAAAACGAATTTTAGATGCCATGATGACTAAGACTGGTGAGAATGGGGTAACTAATTTAATTAATAAGGAACATAAACTTATAACGTTTGTACCTAGCAAAGGAGGAGATCAATTTACTGATCCTTCTTATAATATACCTGCATTTTATGAAGTTTGGGCAAAATGGGGTGGTGATGGGAGAGCCGATTTCTGGAAAGAATGCGCCAAGGCTTCCAGAGAGTATCTTCACAAGGCTTGTCATCCTAAGACTGGTCTTACACCTGATTATTCAGAATATAACGGAATATCTAAAGGAACATTCTTTCATCCCGGGGCACAGTTCCGCTTTGATTCCTGGCGTGTTCCAATGAACATAGCACTCGATTATTCATGGTCGGCTGCAGATAAAGAATGGCAGCAGCAATATGGAAATAGAATTCAGGATTTTCTGTATTCACAAGGAATAAATAAATATGTTGACCAATATAATATAGATGGAACTCCCGTAGAGAAGGTTTTGGGTGCCGGAGGTTATACAAAATTACGCCACTCTTTGGGGTTAGTTGCAACATCGGCTGCTGTATCTCTTACTACTACACATGAAAAGAGTAAAGAGTTTATAGATGCTTTGTGGAATGCTAAGCACGAACCTTATGAGGATGGATATTTTGATGCTTATTATGATGGATTACTTTATCTGTTTAGCATTATGCATCTGAGTGGAAATTATAGAATTATAGAATCATAAAAGAATTAAGTTGGTTGGTTTGGTTAGTTTTTAGAATTGTTTTTTTAAGAGAAAGGGCACTCCGTGAGGAATGCCCTTTTGTATACTTTTATTTAGATTCTTGATCTGTTTTATCCTTATCTAGATGATCTGATGCATATTCTGTTGGAGATATTCCGTAAAATTCCCGGAAAGTATTCGAGAAATGAGATAGATTACTGAACCCTGTAGCATAAGCCACTTCAGAAACGCTGATCTTTTTGCTCGATAGAAGTGATGCTGCTTGTTTCAATCGGATACCTTTGATGAAATCACGGGCAGACTGATTAGTCAGCTCTTTAAGTTTTCGGTGCATATGCACCCTGCTCATTCCGACATGGCTAGCCAGCATTTCAACATTAAGTGCCGAATCGGCTATATTTTCATTTATTACTTTTATTACTTTCTCCATAAGGACTTCGTCAGACGACTTCATCTTTATATCCTGAATCTTTATTTGCAGTTGTTCATTTCCATTAAACTTAGTCTTCAACCGTTCTCTGTTTTCAATTAAGTTTGCTACTGTAGATTTCAACAGTTCTGTATTGAACGGTTTCACAATATAAGCATCTGCACCAATTTCCAGACCCTCAATTTTATCTTCTGTTTTTGATTTGGCAGTAAGCAAGATAACAGGAATGTGACTGATATTTATATTTTGCTTAATCTTTTTGCAAAGTGTAATTCCGTCCATTTCGGGCATCATAACATCGCTGATTATTAAATCAGGCATATCCTTTAGTGCTGTTTCAAGTGCTTCCTTACCATTCTGACTTTCGCTGATTCTGTATTCACTGGCAAGTTCTTCTTTAATATACTTGCGTATTTCGTATTCATCTTCAACGATTAGAACCTTGAAACGAGTTCTCGATTTAATCTTCTTCTTTTCTGTGCCTTCTTCCAGCTCAAATTCTTCAACCATTTCTGCTTCTTTGTGGTGAGTGCTAGTAGAAACTGGTGATTCAAAATCTTCCGGATTCTCAAATTCTTCAGATTTCAGGTGGTCACAGCCTAAAGGTAGACGAATAATGAATCGGCTTCCCGTTCCTTCCTCTCTGTTTTCGGCCTTAATTGTACCGTGATGAAGTTCCACCAATGAACGAGATAGGTGCAGACCAATTCCTGTTCCGAAGTTAGAATTGGTAAGATCGTTGTTTATTTGATAGAAACGCTCGAATATCTGTTCAATCTTGTCGCTGTCGATACCAATTCCGTTATCGCTGATTACTATCTCAAAATATTTTTTTAATGCACCTCTTACAGATTCATCTTTGCCTGTTGATAACTCAACTTTTATTTCACCGTTCTCAGGAGTATATTTAAATGCATTCGATAGAATATTGAGAATAATCTTATCAAAGTTATTAAGGTCAATCCATGCTTTCAGACTTTCATCCTGATGGTAGAATGCAAATTGGATATTTTTTTTCTGAGCCTGATATTCAAATGTTGTCATTAGGTCGTCAATGAAACCAACAATGTCTGTTTCCCTGAACTTCATGTGCATCTGACCTTTGTCGAGCTTCCTAATATCCATTAGTTGATTGATAAGACGCAGAATTCGTTGAGCATTCCGATAAATCATCATGTAAGTTTTCTGCTTTTCTAAATCATTGTTCTCCTTAATGAGCTTTTCCAATGGATTGATGATAAGAGTCATCGGGGTACGAATTTCATGAGAAATATTAATAAAGAATTGCAGTTTGGCTTCGTTTATCTGTTCGGCGTGTTCTCTACGCATAATCTCCTGACGATGTCTCACTCTGGAAATAATATACATAGCTATGCTGTAAATCATAATTCCAATAAGCAAAGCATATATACATTTTGCCCACCATGATAAGTACCAGGGAGGAGTAATTATAATGGTTACTTCTTTGGTTGGAGATACATAGTCATTGTTTCTGGCTCTGAATTTAAACTTGTAAGTTCCCGGACTTAAGTTAGTGAAACTGGCTCTGTTCATTCCCGGACGAGTACTAATCCAGTTCTTGCTAAGTTCCTCCATCTGGTATTCGTAAACAATACGCTCCGGATTGCTAAAGTCTAAGACAGATAGCTCGAAACTAAAAGCATTGTCGCTGTATGAAAGAACAAAAGTGTCTTCGTCAATAACCGCTTTTGTTATAATATTGTTTCTGCCAGATTTATCACCTTCACGTACAGGCTTTTCAAAACGGTAGAAATCGGTTATAAACACATTCAGATTGCTCACTCTGTCACTTATCTCTTTAGGCTGGAAATAAGTAATACCCTTTATTCCTCCGAAGAATATTTCACCGTTGGCTGCTTTGAAGCCAGCTCCTCTATAAAATTCGTTACTCTGTAATCCGTCAAATGAATAGAAATTGATGAATTTCCGTTCATTACATTTAAATTTGGAGATTCCATAGTGAGTACTAAGCCATAAATTCTTCTGCTCGTCTTCGAACATAGAACATATTACATTACTAGGCAAACCGTCGTCTACCGTGAAATGAGTGAATGTTTTAGTATGTTTATCGAATGAAGCTAGACCTTCTGATGTTCCTATCCAGATTTTATGAGATGAATCTTCGAGAAGAGCAAAAACTACATCACCGGGCAGTTTATTATTCTTGCTTGAATAAGTGATATATTTTTTTGTTTTTGGATTATAGCAGCATACCCCTTTATACGTTCCAATCCAGATTAAACCTTCATGGTCCGAAATCACACAGTTAATCCAGTTACTTGGAACAATATTCTGTCTTAAATCCTTATCGTCTCTGCTTGATGGGTGATGAGTAAGCTTATTGCTTTTTAAATTGAGGCTGTATATTCCATATCCATAGGTTCCAATCCACAAGTTTTTGTTATTGTCTTCAGATATGCATGATACTCTATCGTTGGGTATATCTTTTTCTTTAGGAAACAAATCCTTTGCATATAAACAAGTATTATTGTTTCTGTTATATTTTTCAAGTCCATTAATATACGATCCCAGCCACAGATTGTTATTTGAATCTTCAAAAATGCTCATAATAGTATTAGCAACAGATGAAGACATATTAGTTTGTGTATAGTGTGTTGCTTTTTTCCCGTTTTCGCTGATACCGTAAAGTCCGTCATTATCGGTACCAACCCATATTGTATTGTTTTTGTCTTTAAAAATAGACATTACACAACTGGAACCAATATTGTTCTGTTTAAGTGATCTGTAACCAAAATAATTAAACTTATTCGAGTTTCCTGGAATAAAATAAACACCTTTCTGAAAAAGTCCAGCCCATAAATTACCTGCTCTATCTTCAATAATAGAATGTACTTTTGCTTTGGAGAAATCAAACTGTATAGTGTTTATTTCATAATCATCAATGATATTCTTATTATAATTATATGTTTTCAATCCCTGTCCGTCTGTTCCAATAAGTAATTCTCCACGACTGTTTATCAATAAGGACTTGATTCGGAGTTTGGTTGATGAATTTTTATAAGATATAGGAGCTAATTTTTGTGTTTTAGGATTAAAAACATTCAGTCCTCCGGAAAGTGTTCCGATAAATATATTCCCTTTTTTATCTTCACATATCGATGTAATGTTGTTACTCGTAATATTATCTGGAGCTTTTAGCAATCTGGCCTTTTTTGTGTACGGATTATAAATATTAAGTCCCTTGTTTTCAGAACCAATCCATAGCAGATGATTTGAATCTTCAAAAATATCAGTAAGGAAAGCACTGCATAGGTTCTTCGAAATTTTACTTTCAACAGTAAACTGTTTATCTCCTTTTTTAAGTGAGATTAATCCTTCGCCGGAGGTAGTCATCCAGATATCCCCATTTTTTGTTTCTAAAATAGATATTACCTGTGGATGTATTATTTGTTTGTCTCTGTGTACTATAACTTCAGAAAAGGAATCTTTTGCTCTGTTGTACAGCAATAAACCGTTAATGCAAGCTACCCAGAAGCGTCCCTGACTATCTTCATAGATAGTTTTTACATAGTTGTTTTTTAATGATGTATCATCTTTTAATATGCTTTTGTAGATGGTAAATTTTGTTCCATCATACTTATTGAGGCCATCTTCTGTTGCAATCCATACAAAACCCTTTTTATCCTGATAGATTTCATTGATTAAGCTATTCGAAATGTCTTTCTCAGTTGAATAAAATTTTTCTACTTGCGCAAAAGATTTTCCTGATGAAAAGAATATAATTATTAAATACAGGAAAAAACGTATCGTGTTTTTCATTGTGTGTTCTTCAATTTATGTACGATACAAATTTATAGAATTATTTAAATATATCACAAGAAAACGCAATGAAGTTACGTATGCAATAGTAGATTGTATATAAACTAAGATGTACATAAGCATATCTGAGAGATAAGAACTATACAAAGAAACACGCAAAAATAGTTGTTGTTTATGATTTGGCCAGAAATATGTTAGTGCCTCGTTTTAAGTGATGAACTTAAATATTAACGTGCTGAGATTTATGGTTTGTGAAAGAGAGAATGGAGAGTGAATATCCCTCCATTTTTAAAAGCATTATTTTATTTAAATATTAAAGAATCAAAGCTATAAAGTATTTAAATTGCTTGTAAATAACCTTAATGTAACATGAGTGATATAAAATGTAACTATTATAAAAGTTGATGTAACCTTGTTTCAAATTTAGGTTACTATTATTATCTGATT
Source organism: Bacteroides luti (assembly GCF_900128905.1). Classification (GTDB taxonomy): domain Bacteria; phylum Bacteroidota; class Bacteroidia; order Bacteroidales; family Bacteroidaceae; genus Bacteroides; species Bacteroides luti. Next base: position 57,570 of record NZ_FQTV01000020.1, on the reverse strand, counting down.
TTGAAAACTTATATTTTACCTTTGTTGTGTTGAGAAATGATGTTTAACGCCTTAATATATGAACTTATGAAAATTTAGAAAACCTTTAATCGCTATTTTATTAAAGAAGAAAGAAAGTTTCATTACTTATCACTAAATGATTATTTAATTATGAGAAACACTAATTTAACGAGGCCTTTAGGGCTTTTATTTCTATTTTGTATTATTCCCTTCTGGGCATTTGGCCAGAACATTGCTGTGAAGGGTGTTGTTAAAGACATTAATGGTGAACCGCTTTTAGGAGTAAATGTTCGCCAGGTTGGAACAACTGTTTGGTACTGTTACTGATATCGAAGGTAATTATTCTCTTCAGGTAAAGAAAGACGCTAAGCTTCTTTTCTCATTTGTAGGTTTTATCAACCAAACTGTAAATGTAGAGGGCAGGAGTACTATTAATGTAACCCTGAAAGAAGATAGTAAAACTCTCGAAGAAGTTGTTGTTATCGGATATGGTTCTCAACGTAAGGAATCTGTAACAGGTTCTGTTGCTTCTGTAAAAGGAGATGTGATGCGAGATGTTCCATCATCCAATATATCACAAGCTTTACAAGGACGTGTTGCAGGTGTGGATATGTCACAAACATCCTCTAAACCAGGTGCTTCAATGCAGATCCGTGTTCGTGGTACTCGTTCACTTAATGCAAGTAACGACCCGTTAATTGTACTCGATGGTCTTCCATTTGCTGGTTCTATCAGTGATATTAGCCCTAGTGATATAAAAAGTATTGATATCCTGAAGGATGCCTCTGCAACTGCCATTTATGGATCACGTGGTGCTAATGGTGTTATATTGATAACATCTAATAAGGGAAGCAAAGGAGATAAAGCAAAAGTTAGCTATAACAGTTATTATGGATTGAAAGAAGTGTTTGGGAAATATCCTATGATGAATGCTTCTGAATTTAAAAAACTTCGCACTGATGCTAATAAGTATACAATCGGTGTTGACGAATCAGAAGATGTAGATATTGATTGGCAAGACCTATATTATAGAACAGCTCAGGTAACAAGTCACGATTTAGCAATTTCAGGTGGTACAGAAAAGAGTAGCTACAATTTTGGTGCTGGCTACTATAAAGATCAAGCTGTGTTACCAGGGCAGGATTATACTCGCTATTCTGTTCGCGGCTCTTTGGATCAGGAAATTGGCAAATATTTCCGTTTTGGTTTCACTACAAACAATAACTTTGCTATTAATAATGGTAGTAATTTAGGTATTTACGGCAATATCAGTACTTCACCTATTTCTAACCCATATAATGAAGATGGTACATTGAAAAGAACAGTAAAGATGCCATTAGATGAAAACTGGGTATATACAAGAAAAACAATAGAAAATTTAGATGATCAGTGGATAGATCAGACTAAAGCTTTCGGATCTTATAACACTATATATGGTGAGGTAAAGGTTCCAGGTGTAGAGGGATTAAAGTATCGTGCTAATCTTGGTTTAAATTACAGACAGAGCAACGGTGGTAACTACACAGGACAAGGAGTATTCAATTCTACTGCCACAACTCCTTCAACAGCTTCTATAAGTAATTCACTTACAACAAACTGGGCTATTGAAAACCTTGTGACTTACGACCGCACTTTTGCTCAAAAGCATCAGGTAAATGTTGTAGCTATGTATTCTGCAGAGCAAACTCGTTATAACAGTTCACAAATTTCGGCAAAGAATATTCCGGCTGATGCCTTCCAATTCTATAACCTAGGACGTGCACAAGGAGAAATTACAGTTAATCCTGATTATCAAGGCTATCAAGTGAGTGGTTTGATGTCATGGATGGGACGTGCGATGTATTCTTATGATAACCGTTATATGATTAGTGCAACATTCCGTTCTGATGGCTCTTCAAGACTTGCTAAAGGCCACCAATGGCATACATATCCTGCTTTATCTGTTGGATGGAATATTAAAAACGAATCCTTTATGAAGGATGTTAAAATGATTGATGCTTTGAAACTCCGTGTGGGTTATGGAGAAACTTCAAATCAATCCGTTGATCCATACAAAACACTTGGACTTTTAGCTACTCGTCCTTACAACTTTGGCACTACAACTGCTACAGGTTTATATGTTTCTGAATTACCTAATCCTAAATTAGGTTGGGAATTCTCTAAAACATGGAACTATGGATTAGATTTCGCTTTTCTTGGTAATCGCCTGACTGGTACAATTGAGTACTATGTACAAAATACAGATAATGTTCTGTTAAGTGTTTCTCTACCTCCTACAGCTGGAGTTGGTAGTTACATGGCCAATATTGGAAAAACTCAGAATAAAGGTTTCGAATTATCTCTTAATGGTGTAATTCTTGACAATTTGAACGGTTGGACATGGGAAGCTGGTGTTAACTTGTATTCTAATAAGAATAAGTTAGTTGAACTTGCTTCTGGTGCAGATAGAGACGAAAGTAACTGGTGGTTTGTTAATCATTCTATTAATTGTATTTATGACTATCAGAAAATAGGACTTTGGCAAGATGGCGATGCTAATCTGCAAAAGTATGTACCTGGTGGAAATGTTGGTATGATTAAGGTAAAATACACTGGTGATTATAATGCTGATGGAACTCCTACAAGACAAATTGGACCTGCCGATCGTCAGATTATTGAAGTAGATCCAGATTTTCAAGGTGGTTTCAATACCCGCGTTGCTTATAAAGATTTTGATTTGAGTGTTGTTGGTGCTTTCAAAAGCGGTGGTGTACTTATTAGTACTCTTTATGGATCGTCAGGCTACCTCAATATGTTGACAGGTCGTAGAGGTAATGTTAAGGTAGATTATTGGACACCAGAGAATACAAATGCCAAGTATCCAAAACCAGGTGGTTCTATGGATGGTGATAATCCTAAATTTGGTAGTACACTAGGTTATTTTGATGCATCGTATCTGAAGGTTCGTACAATTACACTTGGATATAACTTTAAGCAAAGATGGGTGAAAAATGCAGGTATCGACAAATTACGTCTTTATTGCACTATACAAAACCCATTTGTACTGTTCTCTCCTTACAACAAAGAATCTGGCATGGATCCAGAAACCAACTCATACGGTAACGAAAATGCAGCAGTAACTAGTTACAATAAACGACTGCTTACTATAGGTACAAACACACCTTCTACTCGTAATTACTTGATCGGTCTTAATTTGACATTTTAAAATTATACAACAATGAAACGAATAAATATAAAAGCATATATAGGAACAGCTCTGCTTACATTGTCCTTGCTGGGATGTTCTGATATTCTGGATGAACAACCTCGTAGTATTTTTACTCCTGATTACTTTAAATCAGAACAAGGTGTTATGGGAGGATTAACCTCTATGTATGCCCATTTGCGCTACATATATGGACAAGCTTACTATTACAATTCTTGTTTGACAGGTACCGATGAAGTAACTTATGCTCAAAGTGCTGATGCAAACTTTAAGGATATGGACCTTTCAGGTGTGGGATCAATTACTCCATCAAGTAGCCGTTCAGATGCTCTTTGGGGAACTGCATTTACTAATATAAATACAGCTAGTGGTATAATTGAAAATGCAACAACTGTAGGAACTATTTCGAATGCACTGGTTGCTGAAGCTAGATTTTTCCGTGCGTTCGACTACTTTTTACTAGTGCAGACATTTGGTGGTGTACCTTTAGATTTAGGCGCAGGTGAACTAAAGTTTAACACTTCAGCTAGTCGTACTTCTGTTCGTAATACGGTGCCAGAGGTGTATACAAAAGCTATTTTTCCAGATCTTTTGACTGCAATTAATGATTTGCCAGCCGTAGGACGTGTAACAGGAAGTGCAACAAAAACTGTTGCTCGCCTATATTTAGCAAAAGCTTACCTTACATATGGATGGTGGTTGGAAAATCCAAACAAGATTCCTACTTATCCAACTTGTGATAGAACAGATCCTGATGGACACGATGCCAAATGGTATTATCAACAGGCATATAACGTAGCAACTGCTGCTATTGCTGATCCAGGAAATTTTGGTTTATTGTCTAACTTTTATGATGTAAACCTTGGATCAAACGATCGTAACAAGGAAATTCTTTTGTATGCTGATCACACAGAAACTAGTGAATTATATAATGGAGGTAGTCTAACTTATGGTAGTGGCGGTGCTCCAGATAACTTTGCTTGTTGGATGATGACATGGAATTATACAAACATCAGAAGTGCAGCTAAAACAGATTGGAGTTCTGTAGTAAGTTCTGTTCAACGTGAAGCAACACAACCATTGGGTCGTCCATGGACACGTATGTGCCCAACTATCAATGTAATTAAAAACACTTTTGCTGATAAGACTAATGATTCAAGATACGATGGTACCTTTACCACTGTATATAGAGGAAACTGGAATAGAGGAGGTGCAACTAATGCATCTTTGTATAATGCAAACAATATGCCAGTTGTACAGGGTGATGCAATTCTAACGTTCCTTGATGACGAACCTGCAACAGCTATTGATTACTCTAATTCAACATACAAGAGCAATATTGGTGCTGGTGTATTGCCAGGAAGAGCCGATTTTGTGATATCACCAAATGGAATAAGCAGAATTGTATATCCGGGACTTTGGAAAATTGGACCTTACCGTACAGACAATGGTACTGGATTAGGACAACCTAATGCCGGAAGTACTCGTCCTTTCAATATTGCTAAATTCTCTGAGCTATATTTCATCGCTGCTGAAGCGGCAGTGAAAGGTGCAACTACTACTGCTGGTCAAAGTGCCAGAGATTTGATTAATGTTATTCGTGCTCGTGCTGGTAAATGGCGTTGGAACAACAATGGTAATGCTGCTAAAGTGGAAGACCATAGTGCTGCTATGGTAGCTGCTACTCCTGCAACAATTGATATTAACTATATTTTGGCAGAACGTTCTCGCGAATATTATGGAGAAGGTTACCGTTGGTTCGACTTGGTACGTACTCAAAAATGGGCTGAACTTGCAGGTTCATACCAAATTTGTGGAAGCAATTATGGAGATCATACTCCTACAACAGTAACTCGTACAATCACTAGCAATTACTATTTGCGCCCAATTCCACAAGGTCAGATTGATGGTATGGAAATGAGCGCTGAAGAAAAGGCTGCTTATCAAAATCCTGGATACTAATAGTTTTTAAGGATTTACTGAGAATAGATAACCTTATTGGGTTATAACCTCATAAAATGGCTGATTGGAAATTGAACTACAGTCTGATTTCTGATCAGCCATATTTTTAATAATTAAGGTAATTCTACAATGCTATACATTCGTACTCTATTTACAACATTGGCTTTATTGCTGGTAACTTCTTTTGTAAATGCAGATAATACTAAAGCTCCTTATCTGGCAAAGAAAGATGCTGTATCTCAGCTTATTGTAAATGATAAGCCTTTTTTAATTTTAGGTGGAGAACTAGGAAATTCATCAGCGTCTTCCATTGACGATTTAAAATCGATATTTCCAAAACTTCAGAAGATGGGACTCAATACTGTTCTGGTTCCGGCTTATTGGGAACTGATAGAGAAAGAAGAAGGTAAGTATGATTACACACTCACAGATGAAGCTATTAATCTGGCTCGCAAACACAATTTGAAAATTGTTTTTCTTTGGTTTGGCTCATGGAAAAACTCTATGTCTTGCTATGCTCCTTTATGGATAAAAGAAAACTCAAGGAAGTATCCTCGTGCAGTAACTAAATCGGGCAAACCACTCGAAATGATGAGTGCTTTTTCGGAATCTAATCTGAATGTTGATAAACGTGCTTTTTCTCATTTTCTGAATCATTTGGCAGAATATGATAAAGAGGACCAAACAGTAATCATGATTCAGGTTGAGAATGAAATAGGTATGCTTGAAGATGCCCGTGAGTACGGAAAAGTAGCCGATCAGAAATTTGCTTCTGATGTTCCGGCTAGGTTTATTGATTATCTGAAAAAGAACAAGAATACCCTTCAGCCTTCATTGCTGAAAAGGTGGAAGGATAATGGATTCAAAACTAAAGGTTCGTGGACCGAAATTTTTGGCGAGGGGCTTGAAACCGACGAACTGTTTATGGCTTATGCTTATGCCGAATATGTTCAGCAAGTTGCTAAGGCCGGAAAAGAGAAATATAATATTCCCATGTACCTGAATGCGGCTTTGAACTCAAGAGGCAGAAAGCCGGGTGCCTATCCAAGTGCTGGTCCGCTGGCACATTTACTTGATATCTGGAGATTTGCTGCTCCTGCAATTGATATACTTGCTCCAGATATTTACGATCCGGGATTTCCTGATTGGATCAAACAATACCAAACTAACGGCAATCCTTTGTTTATTCCCGAAATCAGACTCGAAGAAGCTGATGCAGCCAGGGCTTTTTATGCTTTTGGAGAACACGATGCTATGGGATTCAGTCCGTTTTCTATAGAAGACGTTCCCAATCCGGAGAGTTATCCGCTGACGAAGAGTTATTCTATTCTTCATCAGCTTAATTCATTACTGATTGAAAAACAAGGGTTGGGCAAAACCAATGGAGTTATTTTCGATAATGTGAATAAAGAAAGGATTATTGAACGAAATAATTACAGGTTTATTTTCAGACATGATTTTACATTAGGCTGGAGTCCGCAGGCAAAAGATGGTAGTATCTGGCCTGAAACAGGTGCATTAATTATAGAACTTTCTCCCACAGAATATATTGTTGCCGGTACGGGTGTTGTACTTAGCTTCGAAAGCATTGCCGGAAATAAAAAGGCTGGTATTGGTTATATTGACCAGATTAAAATTACTGATGGTAAAATTGTTCCTGTCAAAAGATTGAATGGAGATCAAAGTCACCAAGGAAGGCACCTTCGTATCCCCGTAGGAGAATGGGATATTCAATATGTGAAACTATACGAGTATTAATAACTGATGATAATATGAGAATAATTAAAGCACAAAAGTACTGCAAATATCTACTCCTTGCGTTTGGGTTGATAAGTCTTGGAACATCGAGTGCCAAGATACCTCCTTACAAGAACACTTCTCTGAGTTTTGAGAAACGTACTGAAGACTTGGTATCCAGAATGACGTTGGCAGAGAAAGTTGAAATCGTACGGTATGATTCGCCCGCGATTCCCCGACTAGGTATTCCGGCTCATAACTTCTGGAATGAATGTTTGCATGGGGTTGCCCGTTCGGGTAGAGCTACAGTTTTTCCTCAAGCTATTGGCATGGCATCTATGTGGGACAGCAATGAAATGTTTACCATTGCCAATGCAATTTCGGATGAGGCTCGTGCTAAGCACCACGAATATGCTTCACGAGGGAAAAGAGGCATCTATCAGGGTTTGACTTACTGGACTCCTAATATTAACATCTTCCGTGATCCACGTTGGGGCAGGGGAATGGAAACGTATGGTGAAGATCCTTATCTTACAGGTGAACTGGCTGTTCCTTTTATCAAAGGCTTGCAGGGCGATGATTCTAAATACTATAAGCTGATTGCAACAGCCAAACACTTTGCTGTGCACAGCGGACCGGAATCTACCCGTCACTCATTCGATGTATGGCCTAATGATTATGATATGGCAGAGACTTATACTCCACATTTTAAGAAAACAGTAACAGATGCTAAGGTTTACTCTGTGATGTGTGCTTATCAGAGTTTTCGTGGCGCGCCCTGTTGTGGTAACAAGTTTCTTGAAGGAATGCTTCGTAATCAGTGGGGATTTAAGGGATATATTGTTTCCGACTGCTGGGCTATCCGTGATTTTTATGAGAAAAAAGGGCATCATATAGTGGCTACTCCCCAGGAAGCTGCAGCTATGGCTATCAAATCGGGTACCGACCTCAATTGCGGTGATACTTATATCCATTTGGCAGAAGCTGTAAAACAAGGATTGGTTACAGAAAAGGAATTGGATGTTTCTGTTAAGCGTATTATCCTTGCACGTATGAAGCTGGGACAATTCGATCCACAGGAAATGGTGAAGTACTCTAAAATTCCATATAGTGTGGTTGATAGTAAAGAACATCAGACTTTGGCTGATGATGCAGCGCGTAAGTCTATTGTGCTGCTGAAGAATAATAATAATCTGCTTCCTTTAAGCAAAAATGTGAAAAAGGTTGCAGTGATTGGTCCTAATGCTGATGATCTTGAAGTTTTGCTAGGAAATTATAATGGTTATCCAACCCATCCTAAAACTCCGCTGACCGGACTTCGTGAAAAGCTTCCTAATGCAGAAGTAACATTTGCACAAGGTTGTCAGTTGGCCGAAAAACTTCCATACTTCACCGCTGTTCCTACAGATTATCTTTATACTGATGCAACTATGCAACAGAAAGGATTGAAGGCTGATTACTATAACAACAGCAATTGGAAAGGTGCAGCGGTACATTCACGTATTGATAAGAATGTAAATTTTATCTGGCGTACAACACCTCCTTTTAAAGATTTGAAATATGATCACTTCTCTGTAAAGTGGAGTGGAGTACTTGTTCCTCCTGTTACCGGTGAATATGCATTGGGAGGTGAAGGCTTCTCCGGATTTAATCTTTATGTGAATGATAAGCTGATTAGTCAATGGAATGATATTCATCACCCAAGAAAATTGTATGAGCTGATGACTTTAGAGGCTGGCAAAGCTTATAATATTCGTCTGGAATATACTCAGAATAATACAGAGTATTCTATTATGCGATTCTTGTGGGATACTCCTAAACCAAACTTGAAGCAGGAAGCTATTGAACTTGCTAAATCATCGGATGTGGTTATTCTTTGCATGGGGCTTAGTCCGCTGCTAGAGGGTGAGGAAATGCCGGTGAAAGTTGAAGGATTTTCAGGGGGCGATCGTCTGGATATTAAATTACCAAACACTCAGACCGATCTTATCCGTGAGATTCAGAAACTGGGAAAACCTACCGTGTTGGTTTTGCTCAATGGTAGTGCACTTGCCTTTAATTGGGAGAACGAAAATATTCCGGCTATTGTTGAGGCCTGGTACCCTGGACAAGGTGGTGGAAAAGCTATTGCCGATGTTCTTTTTGGTGATTATAATCCGGCTGGACGTTTACCGCTTACTTTCTATAAATCAATTGATCAGATTCCTGCTTTTACCGAGTATGATATGACTGGCAAGACTTACCGTTATTTTAAGGGTGAACCTCTTTATGAGTTTGGTTACGGATTGAGCTACTCTACTTTTGAATATGCACTGAAGAATGTTCCTTCGACCATTAAAGCCGGAGAAAATATAAAAGTAACAGCAGAAGTGAAAAATACCGGAAAGCTAGATGGCGATGAAGTAATAGAACTTTATGTATCTCTTCCTGACAGCAAACTAAAAACAGCTATCCGTTCTTTGCAAGGATTCAAACGTATTCATCTGAAAGCCGGTGAGGTTAAAGAGGTTGAATTTGAACTGAAACCAATCCAGATATCAGCTCGTAATAATGATAACTTTGCGGTGGTAGAAGCTGGAACAGTACAAATATCTGTTGGTGGAAAACAACCCGATGCTAAATCGATTGCTTCCAGACAGGTCGTTCAACAGAATATTCAGGTAACAGGTAATACTTATTATATTCAGGAATGATATAACTATAAATACTCCACAGACTTTAGTCTGATGAATAGAGAAGGAGAGAGGGTGAATCGTTTTGAAACATCCTTTTTCTTGTTGAATTGAATAATTTTTCTCTTTTATGATGTGAATAAAACTCTTGTAACAAAGATTTGTTATATGAAATATGTATATCTTTGTTTCACTTTAAATATGAACGAATGAAAAACTTTCTGTATAGTTTATTCTTATTTTTGATTCCAACTCTAATATATGCTGAGGATGGATCTAAGTTGTGGCTTCGTTATCAGCCTCTTTCCGCCAAACAAGTAAAAAGTCTTTCAATGGTAATTTCTTCCGTTCTGATTGAAGAACCGGGAGATTGTACTGCAATTACCGAATTGCAATATGCCTGGAAGCAACTCACAGGAAAAGAATTGCCGGTTGCTGCTTCATTGAAGGACTATTCACTCGTAATTGGTACAGAAAAAAGCAAACTTATTCAGTCTTTAGGATTGCAGAAAGAGTTGCAGACGTTAGGCAGTGATGGTTTTATTATCCGTACAATGAAGTCGAAGGGTAATAGAATAACCGTGATTGCCTCAAAGGGCGAAAACGGATTGCTATATGCCGTTTTTAATCTGTTAAGGAACATTCAGCTTTATGTACCTTCTTCTAATATTTTAAGAACAATACAACTTGGATCTTCTCCTTTTACCTTTGATATAAAGGAGGTTCCTTCTTATAAAATAAGGATATTGAACCATTGGGACAATCTGGATGGAACGATAGAACGAGGGTATGCCGGACATTCTCTGTGGAAATGGGATGAACTTCCGGGTAAATTATCTCCCCGATACAAAGAATATGCCCGTGCCAATGCTTCAATAGGAATTAATGGTACGGTTCTAAATAATGTAAATGCCAGTCCCGAGATTTTAAGTAATGCCTATTTGCAAAAAGTCAAAGCTTTGGCCGAGGTGTTTCGTCCTTATGGCATCCACGTTTATCTTTCTGTGAACTTCTCTTCTCCGGCAGCTTTGGGTGGACTTTCTACTTCCGATCCGTTGAATGAGGGTGTGCAGCAATGGTGGAAGGATAAAGCTAAGGAAATCTACGGATTAATTCCCGATTTTGGAGGCTTCCTGGTGAAAGCAAATTCAGAAGGACTTCCCGGACCGCAGGACTTTGGACGTACTCATGCTGATGGAGCCAATATGCTGGCTGATGCACTGAAACCTTATAATGGAATTGTGATGTGGCGTGCCTTTGTCTACAAATCGAGTATGGAAGACAGAGCCGGACAGGCATATAATGAATTTACTCCGCTCGATGGAAAATTCCGTTCCAATGTTATTCTTCAGGTGAAGAATGGTCCGATTGACTTCCAGCCACGCGAGCCATTTAGTCCGTTGTTTGGTGCCATGACACGAACAGCACTGATGCCCGAGTTTCAGATTACGCAGGAATACCTTGGAGCTTCCAATCACTTGGTTTATCTTGCTCCGCTATATAAAGAATGTCTGGAAAGTGATACTTATTGCTCAGGCGAAGGTTCTACTGTTGCCTGGGTAACAGACGGGAAACTATTCCCACATCCGCTTACAGCCATTGCCGGAGTTGCGAATATTGGTGAAGATGCTAACTGGTGCGGACATCAGTTTGCTCAGGCCAACTGGTATGCTTTTGGTCGCCTTGCATGGAATAATGAACTCACTCCAGAGGTGATTGCTGATGAATGGATAAAACAGACATTTAATCAACAGAAAGAGTTTGTGGAACCGGTGAAGGAGATGATGCTTGCTTCCAGAGAGGCAGCGGTAAACTACATGATGCCTTTGGGACTTCATCACCTGTTTGCATGGGGACATCATTATGGTCCAGAGCCTTGGTGTACTGTTCCTGGAGCACGTGCCGACTGGCTTCCGTCATACTATCATAAAGCTGATACTTTAGGCATTGGTTTCGATCGTACATTAGATACAGGTAGTAAAGCTGTGGGACAATATTTCGTTCCATTGCGGAATGATTATAACAAGCTAAAAACTTGTCCGGAGCAATATCTTCTCTGGTTCCATCATGTGCCTTGGAAATATAAAATGAAAAGCGGACAGACGTTGTGGAATGAACTTTGCTATACGTATGACAAAGGAGTGCAGCAAGTAAGGGGATTTCAGAAAACATGGGATAAAATGGAATCGTTTGTTGATGCTCAGAGATTTCATGAAGTACAGTCCCGTCTAAAAATTCAAAGCAAGGATGCAGTTTGGTGGAAAGACGCTTGTCTGCTTTACTTCCAGACTTTCTCACGTCAGCCCATTCCTTACGACATTGAACGCCCCGTGAATGAACTCGACTCTTTAAAGAAGATAAAACTGAATTTATTACATCATAATTAGAATTATAAGAATGGAAAAAACCTGGAGATGGTTCGGCAAAAACGATAAGATTACGCTGGCCATGCTTAGACAAATTGGTGTGGAAGGCATAGTAACCGCCTTGCACAATATTCCGAATGGTGAAATTTGGACACTCGAAGCGATCAATGAACTTAAAAATTATATTGAAGCAGCAGGCCTTCGCTGGTCGGTTGTGGAGAGTCTGCCGGTAAGCGAAAGCATTAAATATGCCGGAGCAGACAGAGATCAGCTTATTGCCAACTACAAAGTGAGTCTGGCTAATCTGGGAAAAGCAGGGGTAAAGACTGTATGCTACAACTTTATGCCGGTAATAGACTGGATTCGTACAGATCTTGAACACCCATGGGCCGACGGAACCAGTTCACTTTATTTCGATAAGATTCGCTTTGCATACTTTGACTGTAATATTCTGAAACGAGAAGGTGCAGAAAATGATTATACAGCGGAAGAATTGGCAAAGGTGAATGAACTGGATAAAACCATTACCGAAGCAGAGAAGGACGATTTAATTAACACCATCATTGTAAAGACTCAGGGATTTGTAAACGGAAACATTAAAGAAGGCGATCAGAATCCGGTTGCTATCTTTAAACGCTTACTGGCTTTGTATGATGGTATAGACAGGGATATGCTTCGTGCCAATATGGTATATTTCCTGGAACAGATTATGCCGGTGTGCGATGAATATGGAATAAACATGTGTGTGCACCCAGATGATCCTCCTTTCCAGATGCTTGGCTTGCCACGTATTGTTACAGGAGGGGCAGATATAGAATGGTTCCTCAATGCGGTGAACAATCCTCATAACGGACTTACTTTCTGTGCCGGATCCTTAAGTGCCGGACTACATAACGATGTGCCTGCATTGGCAAGGAAATTTGCTTCCCGCACTCATTTTGTACATTTGCGAAGCACGGAAGCAACCCCCGAAGGAAACTTTATGGAATCGTCTCACCTTACCGGACGTGGACATGTTATTGAGCTAGTTCGAATCTTCGAAAAGGAGAATCCGGGTTTGCCTATGCGTGTAGACCATGGCCGACTGATGCTTGACGATGGTGACAAAGGCTACAATCCGGGATATTCTTTCCACGGACGTATGTTTGCACTTGCTCAGGTTGACGGAATTATGGCAACTGTGAGAGATGAATTAATGAATAAGTATTAGAATATAAAATAATATTAGTCAGTATGAACGAATTATTTAATATAGCTGGAAAAGTAGCTATCGTAACCGGAGGTTCAGGTGTATTGGGCAGTAATATATCACGCAGCTTATTGGAAGCAGGCGTAAAAGTGTTTATTATTGGTGGTCACCAGGAAAATGTAGATAAAGTATTGGAAGAGTTCTCTTCATTAGGAGAAGTAAAAGGTGCTGCCTGCAATGTACTCGATATAGAGCAGGTTAAAAAGGTAAAAGAAGAAATCCTCAATCTATGGGGTAAAATTGATATTCTTGTAAATGCAGCCGGAGGAAATATTCCGGGCGGAACAATCAGTGACGACAAGAGCATATTCGACATGAAAGTTGAAGATATGAACAAGGTGGTAGATTTAAACCTCAATGGTTCTATTTATCCTTGTCTGGTTTTCGGTGAAGTAATGTCTAAACAGGGATACGGAAGCATTATCAACGTATCTTCAATGGCTACTTTTGCTGCATTAACCCGCGTTCCTGGATATTCTATCGCAAAGAGCGGCATTGAGATCTTTACCAAATGGCTGGCAATGGAAATGGCTACAAAGTTTAGCGAAAAGATCAGGGTAAATGCTATTGCTCCTGGCTTCTTTATCGGTAATCAGAATAGAGCAGTTCTTATCAATCCTGATGGTTCACTGACCGAACGCAGCAAGAAAGTACTTGCAAAAACTCCTATGAAACGCTTTGGCGATATCAAAGAACTCAACGGTGCTGTTCAGTTCCTTTGCAGTGATGCTGCCAGCTTTATAACAGGCGTGGTTCTGCCTATTGATGGTGGATTCAGTTCCTTCAGCGGAGTATAATAGTATACATATTCTTATAAAAAGAAAATCTCAGTAAGGCTATTCTTGCTGAGATTTTCTTTTTATAAATAGTTTATTCTGTTTTTCTTTTTATAAAATCTGGTCTATTGATTGCAATATCTAATCTAAAAGATGGCATGTTACTTATTTTTCCGATATTTGTGATATTGAAAAACTAAATACCATGAAGAAACATCTTCTTTTTATATTTCTATCTCTTTTCTCTGTGGCTCTTTATGGTCAGAGCTTGCTAAATGTTAAGCATTACTCTGTGCAGGATGGATTGTCTCAAAAGAATATTCAGAACTTCATACAGGATGATAATGGTTATATCTGGATGGCTACATGGAATGGACTGGAACGTTTTGACGGGTATATGTTTCGTAATTTTAAAACTTACCCCAACAGTTCAGTTCGCATAGCGAATCATCGATTTATAAAAATTATAAAGACTTCATTAAATAATATATGGTGTCTTACCTACGATAATAGGTTGTATCTGTTCAATACTCACCAAAATAAATTTGAAGATATCACTTCTTACTCCAAAAATCTCATCAACTCTATTTCAAATGTGCATGTTTTAAATAATGGAATTTCCTGGGTTATAGGAACTCAAAAAGAATTATATCGTATTGATGAAAAGAAATTCCCTTCCTCCGATGCTGTTCAGTTGTATACAAACCGTGGTAATTTGGGAGATGTTATCTACAATATATTGCAGGATAAAGATGGAGACGAATGGATATTGACCAATAACGGGACAATGATTGTTGGAAAGAAAAAGATTGCAAACCAGATGCCTTTTCAATTCATGGTAGAAACATCTGCGGGTATCTATTTGGCAACTTCAAAAGGATTCTTTGCAAGGTATGACAAGATTAGTAAGAATGTGCTGCCTTGTGCGCCACAAAAGCCAATCGCTGTGATTCGTGGTCTGGAGAAACTTAATGATAATAAAATTGCAATTCTTCAGGAATTTGGAGTCATCATCTATGATCTGCGGAAAAAGAACTTTAAGCCATTTAATGTACCAATAGACATTAGATCTAATTTCTTTCAGGATAGATCTGGCATAATATGGTTGCTAAGTAATATTGGTAAAGCTATTCGTCTGGATTATCAGACAGGAAAGATTGATTTACTTGATTATCCTAAGTATAAAGAGTTACCCGGAGATATTCAACGGCCTTTTATACATGGAGATGAATTTGGTACCGTATGGATAAAGCCTTCAGATGGTGAACTATGTTTTTATAACAAAGAAACGCGACGTTTAGAGCAGGCATACGTAACTGATTTTGGAGTTAAGTCTCTTACTTCAATTCAGGTATCCAGCTATTTTATAGACAAGCATAAGAATATATGGTATGCAGATGGGAATGGCTTTGATAATATCTCATTCCGCCAGAAGAGTTTCGATTATCTTTCTAACGAATATAGCAAGAGTGTTGGTCGTGCCATTATGGAAGACCGTAAAAAACGTCTTTGGATTGGATGGAAACGTAATAATAAGGGACAAGATGGTATTGTTTCTTTGTATGATTCGAATAATCGCTGGATAGGAAATTTATCAAAAGAAGGAGAAATATCACCTGATCATTCAACTAGATTTTATAAAACAGATGTGTATTGCATCTATGAAGATAGGGGAAATAATATTTGGATAGGTACAAGGGAAGAGGGACTTTTCCTGCTTCGCCCCAAAGGAGATAAAAGCTACCAGATTACTCGCTTCTTACCTGATAAGAATGATAAATTTAGTATTTCTTCCAATGCTATATATTCAATTATTCAGGATTACAGAGGGCGAATGTGGATTGGTACTTACGGTGGAGGTATTAATTTGATTAATAATATTCAGGGTAACGGAAAATTGCGTTTTATTCATTCCGGAAATATCCTCAATAATTATCCAAATCATCTGTGTGACAGAGTACGTTGTCTGTACGAAACAAAAGATAAAGAGCTTTTGATTGGTACTACAGGTGGACTACTTTCTTTCTCGTTAAACTTTTCACGGCCCGAGACTATACGTTTTTATCACAATATATGTGGTGAGCGTTATTCAAGTCTGAGCAATAACGATGTTATGAACATCTCTCAGACCCGAAGTGGAAAATTATTTCTCACAACATTAAGTGGAGGAGTCAGCTTATTGCAAAGTAAAAGTTTTCTGTCAGAGAATCTTGAGTTTAAGCATTACAATGCAACAAACGGGCAAGTTTCTGATTTGTCGCTTTCAACCATAGAAGATTTGAAAGGAAATATCTGGGTTGTTTCCGAAAATAAACTGCTAAAGTTTGATGCTCGGATGAACCTGCTGGAGGAATATAGTGATCAGGTGCAGATGTCCGAAGCCAAACCATTGCTTTGTTCGTCGGGAAAGCTGGCCTTTGGTTCAATGTATGGTGTGTTGTGCATATCTCCTCAAGGTGTTCATAAAAGTAGTTATGTTCCTCCCATTGTATTTTCACATCTGGATATCTACCTCAATAATGCCTCACGCCGACAGGATATTTGCAGTAACGAGGCACAAATACTGGGAGCTAAAGAACGCAACTTTACAATAACTTTCGCAGCGTTAGATTATGTAGATTCACATGCCATTAAGTATGCTTATCGCATTAAGGGGCTGAATGATCATTGGATTGTATTGGGAAACAATCGCTCGGCTAGTCTGGTAAACGTGCCTGCCGGTGATTATGTTTTCCAGGTAAAATCAACAAATGCAGATGGAGTATGGGTTGATAACGTTACTTCTTTACCTATTCATATAAAACCTACTTTCGGAGAAACTGTCTGGGCTATTATATTGTATATAATATTAGCCATTGCAGTATTGTTGTTGGTTGGCTATTTTGTTATGCGAATGACTAACTTGAAACGCCGGGTAGATTTTGAACAACAGCTCACTAACCTGAAACTGCGTTTCTTTACCGATATTTCTCACGAACTTCGCACTCCTTTAACGCTTATTGCCAGTCCGATAGAAGAAGTTATCAGCAACGAAAAGCTCACAGAGGAAGGAATGGAAAATATGCAGGTTGCCAAACGAAATACGGAGAGAATGCTTAGGCTGATTAATCAGATACTCGATTTCCGTAAAATTCAGAATGAGAAAATGAAAGTTTATGTGGAACAGGTAGATGTTGTTCCGCTGATAAAAAAGATTTTTGAGAACTTTCAGCCTATGGCTCATACACGAAACATTGATTTCAAACTTAGTTGCGATGTTGAATCAATTGTTATATATACCGATGTTGATAAGTTAGAGAAGATTCTCTTTAACCTGTTGTCTAATGCATTTAAATATACTTCCAATGAGAAAAGCATAACGCTTTCTGTTTCCGGTGAAAAGAATGTATTGTATTTCAGTGTAAAAGATGAAGGACGCGGTATAAATACTCAGAAGATAAATCAACTGTTTGCTCGTTTTGAGACTTTAAATGATTCCGATCCAAGTATTTCAACCGGTATAGGACTTTCTCTGGTTAAAGAACTGCTGAACTTATTGCATGGAACCATCAAGGTTGAAAGTAAACTTGGTGAAGGAAGTCTTTTTTCTGTGAAACTTCCCGGCAGTTATGAGGCTTTTAAAGATGATGCAAATGCAGAATTTATTTTGAGCGACAGCGGAAAGAGCGAAATACAAAAGGAAGAAGAGATTATAACTGACACAGTTCCCGAAGAAAAAGAAATCCGGATTCTGATTATTGAAGATAATGATGAGTTGCGCCATTTTATTTCTAATGTTCTGAGTAAGGACTATGTAGTGCTTGAAGCGGTGAACGGCAAAGAAGGACTGGATATTACTCATGCTGAGATTCCTGATATAGTAGTAAGCGATATTATGATGCCCGAAATGGATGGTATTGAATATCTGAAGGCTGTGAAGAATGATAGCAATATCTGTCATATTCCTGTTATTCTATTATCTGCCAAGTCGTCTTTGAACGATCAGATTCATGGATTGGAATATGGTGCCGACGATTATATGACGAAACCTTTCAGTGCTACTTATCTGAAAGCAAAAATAGATTCACTGTTGAAACAGCGACAGTTGCTTTATGATTTTTATACATCTAATAAAACAAAAACCGCGAAAGAAACCGTTACTCTTGATCGGATAACTCCTTCAACGCCCCAGCTAACTCATTTTGATGATGATTTTATCAAGAATATAGTTCAGAGCGTAGAAGATAATATCCAGAATCCAGACTTCAGAATAGACGATTTAGCTGATGCTATGAGAATGAGCAGAACGGTTTTTTATCGTAAAGTGAAATCTCTCATGGGTGTTTCTCCGGTAGATTTTGTTAAGAATATGCGTTTAAAGAGGGCCATCCAGCTATTGGAGCAAGAGACTTATAATGTTTCGGAAGTTGCATATATGAGTGGCTTTACAACTCCTCAATATTTTAGCAGAGTGTTTAAGGAGGCTATGAATTGCACTCCCAAAGAATATATGACCCGTAAAAAGTAAAAAGGCTGTTTTGTGAATTGAAAAATAGTCCGGTTACTATGTAAAGTCAGAAAAGATAAGTAAAAGCACCAATATTACAACTTGTTTTTATTGCGGAGTCATATTTTTGTGCAACTAAAAATTAATGCTATGCAAATAAAAACAGCTAAGAAATTATTAGCAACTTTATTACTTTCAGTAGGTATAGGAGGTGCTTATGCTCAGCATGCTCCTTATAAGATTTGGTATAATCGTCCGGCTCAGTTTTGGGAAGAAGCATTGCCGGTTGGTAATGGACGAATAGCCGGTATGGTGTATGGCGATCCGCAAAAGGAAACTATACAGATTAATGAAGAAACAGTTTCGGCAGGTTCGCCTTACCAGAATTATAATAAAGATGCCAAGGGTGCATTACCAGAAATTCGTAGGATGATATTCTCCGGTTTATACGATAAGGCTCAGGACCTGGCTGGTGAGAAGGTTATATCAAAGGTAGGGAACGAAATGCCTTACCAGACTGTAGGTAACCTGAATATCAATTATACGGATCATGCTAAGGTTACGGATTTCTATCGTGAACTTGATATTGATAATGCCGTATCCACCACTCGTTACAAAGTAAACGGAGTGGAATACAAACAGGAAGTGTTTGCTTCTTTTGTTGATCAATTGCTCATAGTTAGGGTTACAGCTTCCAAGCCGGGAGCTATCAGTTGCGATTTGTCTCTGAATACTCCAATGAAGAATCCAAAACGCTCAGCTTTGGATAGTCGTAAGCTTCGTTTGGAAGGGATTACTGACGGTTCAAACTTCTTTCCGGGTAAGGTGCATTATTGTGCTGATTTGCTGTTGAAGAACAAAGGTGGACAAGTAAACACAAACGATTCTGTTATTCAGGTTAGAAAAGCGAATATGCTTACTCTTTATGTTTCTATGGCAACCAACTTTGTAAACTACAAAGATGTTTCTGGCAATCCATACCAACGTAATTCTGCTTATCTGAAAAATGCATCGAAAGATTATGAGAAGGCAAAGGCTGCTCATATAGCTGCTTATAAGAAGCAATTCAACCGTGTTGAACTATCTCTTGGAGAAACCGAACAGATGAACAAACCAATGGATGTTCGTATCAAAGAGTTTGCCACTTCATACGATCCTCATTTAATATCGCTTTATTTTCAGTTCGGACGTTACTTACTGATTTCCTGTTCTCAACCGGGATGCCAGCCTGCCAACCTGCAAGGTAAATGGAATGGTAAAGTGAAACCGGCATGGAATTGTAATTATACAACCAACATTAATACAGAGATGAATTACTGGCCGGCAGAGCTGACCAATCTGAAAGAAACCCACGAACCTCTTTTGCAGATGGTTAAGGAATTATCAGAAAATGGTCGTGAGGCTGCCCGTGAAATGTATGGTTGCAGAGGGTGGGTGTTGCATCACAATACTGACCTTTGGCGCATGAATGGTGCTGTAGATTATGCTTACTGTGGTCTGTGGCCGGTTGGCGCTGCATGGATGTGTCAGCATTTATGGGATCGCTATCTTTACTCTGGCGATAAGGAGTACTTAAAGAAGGTATATCCTATAATGAAGAGCGCTTCTGAATTCTTTGTAGATTTCCTGGTTAAAGATCCTAATACCGGATATTTAGTGGTTACTCCTTCAAACTCACCGGAGAACGGACCTAAAATTAAAGATTCAAAAGGGCATCTTTTTGCCGGAATAACAATGGATAATCAGCTGGTAACCGACTTATTCTCTAATACAGCTGAGGCTGCACAGATATTAAGCATGGATAAATCATTCTGTGACACAATCACTTCGATGCGTCGCAAATTGCCTCCAATGCAGGTGGGACAACACGGACAATTACAGGAATGGTTCCAGGACTGGGATAATCCGGAAGATCATCACCGTCATATCTCTCATCTTTGGGGATTATATCCGGGATATCAGATTTCTGCATACAGAACTCCGGTATTGTTCGAAGCTGCAAAGAATACCTTGATTCAACGTGGCGACCCGTCAACCGGATGGTCTATGGGATGGAAAGTTTGTTTCTGGGCTCGTATGCTGGATGGCGATCATGCTTATAAGTTAATTAAAAACCAGCTAACTTATGTAAGTCCTGAATTTCAGAAAGGTCAGGGCGGAGGAACCTATCCAAACTTGTTCGATGCTCATCCACCTTTCCAGATCGACGGTAACTTCGGATGTACAGCCGGTATAGCGGAAATGCTTGTACAAAGTCATGATGGTGCGGTTCAACTGCTTCCATCGTTACCAAGTGAATGGAAGAAAGGAACTATCCGTGGACTGAGAACTCGTGGAGGTTTTGAAATCGTTGAAATGAAATGGGCAGACGGAAAACTTGTTTCTGCTAAAGTCAAATCGACTATCGGAGGAAATCTTCGTGTACGTTCTTATGTACATTTAGCAGGATTGAAAGAAGCTAAGGGCGAAAATACTAATCCTTTGTTTAAAACACAGGAAGTACTTCGTCCGATGATTAGCGAACGTGCTCCTTTAAAAGGTACACAACTTACTACTTCTTACGAGTATGATGTTCAGACACAACCGGAACAGATTGTAGAATTAACAGCAGAATAAGGTATCAAGTATGAAGAGGTTTTTAAATTGTTTTATGCTGGTTATCTTTATAACAGCATTTTGTGAAGCTAAAGTTAATCAGTGGGATAAAATGAAAGAGGTATACGAAAATATACCTCTTCCAACTTTTCCTGATAAAACTTATCTTATTACCGATTATTATAACGGAACAGATTCTTTATTTACAAGTGCCATTAACAAGGCAATATTGGTTTGTTCTGCTCAGGGGGGAGGGGTTGTAGTTATTCCGGATGGAGTGTATAAAACGGCTCCAATCAGAATGAAGTCGAACGTGAATCTGCATCTCTCGGATAAAACACTTCTGATGTTTACCACCGATTATAATCTTTTTGATACGGTATTAACACGCATAGAAGGAATCGACTGTTATAACATATCTCCGTTGATTTATGCTTATGGTGAAACCAATATGGCCATTACCGGTAATGGCGTAATGGACGGAATGGCTTCTGAAGCAAACTGGTTTAGTAAAGAACGAATTGATGGGGTTACTCTTAAGAATGGAAAGAAAGTAGCCGAAAAGACTGTGCTTTATGATATGAAAGAAGATTCTGTTCCCTTTGAGAAACGTGTATTCAAAGGAAAAACCGGAATGCGCCCTCAGTTTATTAATCTCTATAAGTGTAAGAATGTTCTTTTAGAAGGATTTACGTTGAATCGTTCTCCGTTCTGGTTGATTCATCCATTACTTTCAGAGAATATCACCGTAAGAAAGGTGAAAATGCAAAGTCACGGTCATAACAACGATGGCTGCGATCCTGAATCGTGCAAAAATATTCTGATAGAAGATTGCGATTTTGATACGGGAGACGACTGTATAGCTATCAAATCGGGACGTGATGAAGATGGACGTTACTGGAATATTCCTAGTGAAAACATTATTGTGCGTAACTGCAGAATGAAGGATGGACATGCCGGAGTAGCCATGGGTAGTGAAATTACCGGAGGATGCTATAATGTGTGGGTGGAAAATTGCCTGATGGATAGTCCTAATCTGAGCCGCATTATTCGTATCAAATCAAATGCCATTCGTGGAGGCGAGGTGAAAAATGTGTATGTAAGAAACATCACCGTTGGTCAGTGCGACGAATCCATTTTAGGTATGGAAATGAAATACTGGCATGTAGACGATGGTCCGTATCCTCCTTATTTTCATAACATCTATTTAGAGAATATAAAGAGCAACAAGAGTCGCTATTTATTGCATCTGGATGGGTTTGCAAATAAGATTCAAGCTCGCGATATCTTTATTAAGAACTGCGACTTTAAGGGGATTACTGCTTCAGAAATCAATGCTGTGACAGGAGTTTCGAATATTCATTTTGAGAATGTAAAAGTGAACGGAAAAGATTATAAAGGTATGTAGAGAAAACCAATAAGGTTATATTTTTATTTATTGGCCAATAATGTCTTGCCCATTCACCAATAAATTTGGATGATTGGGCATGTATTTTATACATTTGTACGTAATACGCACACACTATTAATATCAAAATATCAATGAAAAAACTATTTACTTGTATCACATTGCTTTTCTGTCTGTTGGCTGTGCCTGCACTGGCAGAAAACTATCCTTATCAGAATAACGTGCTTTGGGTTACCACTCCCAATCATGCCGACTGGCTTTATAAAACTGGCGAGAAGGCTACTGTTACTGTGGCCGTTTACGAGTATGGCATTTTGCAGGATGGCTTACAGGTATCTTATAGCATCGGTCAGGATGAGCTTGATCCCGATACAAAAGGTACTGTTACTCTAAAAGGCGGTAAGGCCGAAATAGCATTGGGAACAATGAAAAATCCCGGTTTCCGCGATTGCCAGATGAGTGTAAAGCTGAAAGGCCGTACATTTAATCATCATATCAAAGTGGGATTCTCTCCTGAGAAACTGGAACCATACACACAAATACCTAAAGATTTCAAGGAATTCTGGAAAACAGCTCTCGACGGACAGGCTAAATGCCCGATGAATCCTGAGGTGAAGTACGTCAGCGAATTTTCGTCCGATAAGGTGGAATGCTATCTTGTAAAGCTACAATGCTACAAACCGGGACAGTTTATTTACGGCTATCTTACTAAGCCGAAAAAGGCTGGTAAGTATCCTGTAGTAGTATGTCCTCCGGGAGCAGGTGTAAAGCACATGGACCCAACTAAAACTATGTTCTATGCCGAGTCTGGCTGTATTCGTTTCGACATGGAGATACATGGCATCGACCCTTCTTTGAGCGCTGAAGTTTATAAGGACATTACACGTGCCTTTGGCGATCATCATCCAAATGGTTATCTGGCTAATGGCATCAACGATCGCGATACATACTACATGAAAAAGGTCTACCTGGCCTGTGTTCGTGCAGTTGATTATCTTTGTTCTTTACCTGAATGGGATGGCAAGAATGTAATAGCCCAAGGGGGCAGTCAGGGTGGAGCACTCTCTTTGATTGTTACGGCACTCGATCCTCGTATCACTTTGTGCGTAGCCAATCACCCCGCTTTGGCCGATATGGCAGCTTATGCCGAAAAAGGTCGTAGCGGTGGTTATCCACACTTTAACCGCAAATACGAAGGTATTGAGCTTACTCCCGAGGTAATAAAAACGCTTTCTTACTATGACGTGGTTAACTTTGCCCGTTGCATTAAGGTGCCTGTATTTATGACATGGGGTTATAACGACAATGTTTGTCCTCCTACTACCAGCTATAGTGTTTATAACGTACTCTCTTGTCCGAAGGAAGCATTACTTACTCCGGTCAACGAACATTGGGTCTCCACCGAAACTCGCTACGATCAGTTGGACTGGATTAAGAAACATTTAAAATAAGCATCCCGAAAGCAGCTTTTTGTGTAGCTTCGTGCATTTTTATCCCTGAAATATAAAATATATCTGCAGAGTTGGTAATGTAAGTTGAAATAAAAACCAAGCCACTTCAAACCTAAAAATAAGATTTGAAATGGCTTGGTTTAATTTTTCTCTCAATCTCTCTTTTAGTTATTTTAAAGCATCATAAATCTGATGATAAGAATAACCGTAAAGAAATGATTCCATGAAAGAGAGCTGCATCATTGTTTTTGCTGTTTTTAGTCAGCATTATTTTTTCATCAATTCTTTCACTGCAGTCTCAATTTGCTGGTCGCGACCGGTTGAGAGAATATCTGGTTCGTTGAATACTTTAATGTCCGGCTCCATCTGATTGTTTTCACAGAATTTGCCATCAGGAGTACGCCATCCACCCATTGGTATTCCAAAGTAAATAGTTGGATCAATCTGACTTTCCCACCATACAAAGGTACCTGTTCCCGGTACAGGCATACCAAGAGTCTTACCAACATTCTTAAGTTTATATGCAACAGGGAACAAATGTGCATCCGAATAATTACTTTCTCCCATCAAAACAATTGAAGGCTTAGACCATTTGTTTTGTGGCTCAGAACCTACAAATTGACCGTGAGGAATAATATCGCAATAATTTTTCCCACTCAGGAAGTCCGAAAGCTGTTCATGAATATTTCCACCACCATTAAAACGGGTGTCAATAATTAAAGCTTCTTTGCCAATGTTACGTCCCAGAGCTTCTTCAAATACAGTTCTCATACTTGAATCGTCCATTGAGCGAACATGGATATAACCAATCTTTCCATTTGAAAGTTGTTCAACCTCATTACGACGGTTTTTTACCCAACGCTTATAAAGCAATTCACCTTCTTCACCAGATGAGATAGGTTTCACACTTTCTTCCCATCTTTTATTAGTTGCCGGGTTGTATAAAGAAAGCAAGGTTAGTTTATTAATTTTGCGATTTAGTAATTGATAGAAATCAATAGAATCAGTAGGCATTCCGTCTATTTGTTCAATGATGGTACCCGGCTTAATCTTTGAGGCAGCCTTATCTACAGGGCCTCCTTCAATAACCTCGGCAACATTTATTCCTTTGCCGGTATAGTTATAATCAAACAACAGACCAAGAGAAGCCGTTTGATCGCTCATATTTGCACCACCCCTGTAACCGCTTCCGGTATGTGAAGCATTTAATTCTCCAAGCATTTCGCTAAGCATTTCCGAAAAATCGTAATTATTGGTAATATAAGGAAGGAATTTCTTATAAGCATTATAGTAGAATTCCCAATCAACTCCATGCAGATTTTCTACATAGAATTTTTCTTTCAGAAGACGCCAAGAGTGATCAAAAATATAATTGTTTTCAGCGGTCTTGTCCAATAACATTTCACCATTGGTTTTTAATGATTCACTCTTACCAGATTCTGCATCAATCTTCATAGCCTTCCCATCTGCCAGAAGGAATATAAATTTACCGTCGGATGACAATTCCATTGAAGGACCATTAACATCAAGTTTAGTCAGAAGTTTAGTCTCTTTTGTACGAAGTTCTGTAACCCACAGATCATTACCCTTATCGAAAGATGTTAGATAATAGAGCTTTTCTCCATCTTTTGAAAGAATCCAGTCACTGGCTTCAGAAGTATGAGTAGTGAGCTTCTTTTTTCTGTCAGTCAGGTTTTCCCAGTCAATTGTAATATCTTTGGCTGTTACTTTTTTCAGTGAATCCTTCTCTGATTTTACCTTTGGTATTATTTCTTTTTTTTCTTTTTTTGCTTTGTCTTCCTGTTCTTTCAGAAGAGCGAATTCTTCCTTAGAGAGATTGGAACGATCGAAAGCTTCTTTTGAGAAAAACATCTCAAACACATCACCACTAACCGGATTACCGCTTTGTCTAAGCAATCCGTTTCTGTCCGACGCCCAAATCATAGCTTTTCCATCTAACACCCATTTAGGAGAAAAATCATCATATCCACTGAGTGTAAGATTATGAATCTCACTCTTTCCATCGGAAGCAACTAAACCTATTTCAGGAGTCATAACTCGTTCCGGACTACCATATTGAACAAGGAACCATTTTCCATCGGGCGACCATTTATAATATTGATCACCATCTGCATAAGAATAGTTCTTGTCTGCAGTCATAATGGTACGTATTTGTTTTGACTTAAGGTTTATTACTTTAAGTACAACACGGTTTTCAAGATAAGCAACTTCCTTTCCGTCTGGCGAAAATTCAGGTTGAAACTCTTCTGCATCGGTTGTAACTACAGGTTCTTCCTTTAATACGGTTGATGTGTAGAAATAAGGCTCTTCTTTTCTGGTTATTTTAGTGGTGTATATATTCCAGCTGTTATCTTTCTCTGCAGCATATAGCAATGATCGTCCGTCTGGGCTGAAGCTAACATTTCTTTCCTGGTATGGAGTATTAGTGATACGTTTGGTAATACCTCCGTCAATACTACTTACAAATATTTCTCCACGGAAAACATAAACAAATTCTTTGCCGTTAGGAGATAGTCTAGCCTCAGTAAATCCGCTGTTTACTTGCATATTCTTTTGAATAGGAGTACGTCCGTCGTTGGCAATAGTAATATTTACTTTTTGTGGTTCGCCACCCGGTTTCATTGTATATACTTCACCGTCAAAGCTAAAACAAAGCGTGTTATTATTGGATTTGGTAAGGAATCTTACAGGATGTTTTGTGAAATGAGTCAAAGCCTTGTTGCTGGAAGAATTATTTAAAGAGCTTTTAAACACATTAAAAGAACCACTTTGTTCGCTCAGATAATAAAAGTCATTATCATTCGAATCAAATACTGGATTTCTATCTTCACCATTGAACTGAGTCAGCTTAGTGAACTTTTTCGAATTAAAATCATAAACCCAGATATCATGTGCAATAGATGAAGTATGGTGTTTTCTCCAAAGGTTTTCGTATCCTTTCAGGTCATCATATATTAATTTATCACCGGTACTTGTGATAGTAGCGTTAAGTGCAGGGCTAGTTAGAATTTGAGAAACCTTTCCTCCCGATACAGGAACGCTGTAAAGTTCACTCATTGTAGAGATAGGAAACTGAGCATTTGTTACCAGATCTTGTCTGCACGCTGAGAAAATAACACTTTTATTGTCGGCTGTAAAGCTGGTCGGTGTTTCATTTGCAGAATGGAAAGTCAGACGTTTAGCTTCACCACCAGTAGCTGGCATAACATAAACATCGAAATTGCCATAACGATCGGCTGCAAAGGCTATACTTTTTCCGTCCTTGCTCCATACCGGACAATATTCATAAGATTCGCTAATTGTCAGAGGATATGCAACGCCTCCATCTGACGGTACAGAGTAGATATCACCTTTATAAGTGAATAAGATTGATTTCCCATCTGGCGATATAGCTGTATATCTCAGCCAAAGAGGATTGTTTTGGCCCCAGGCACAAATTGTCAGCATTGTGACAAAAAGAAACGCATAAATTTTTTTCATCTTTAGATATCCGTTAATTATAAAAATGTATGTAAAGTTATAGTAAGAATTATATAAGAATAATCAGCTGTGAAATCTATACAAAGATAGATTATTTAATTTGTATAATTATAGAATTGTAACTGAATTATTATAAACAATAATACATTTGAGGTAACAGTATTGACACAAACTTGTTACAGAGCTATAACGTTTCGTTCATATTATGTTAATATCAATTAAGTCTCTTTGCACTCGAATAGTAAAGGTACTTTGCTTATTCGGAATATTAACTATATAAAATAATTATGAACGCGAAAATCTCAATCTTAACGCTAAATCGGATTTTGTTAATTATGCTGTTTGCCGTTTTACCGGGAATAGCTTTTGCACAAA
Source organism: Bacteroides luti (assembly GCF_900128905.1). Classification (GTDB taxonomy): domain Bacteria; phylum Bacteroidota; class Bacteroidia; order Bacteroidales; family Bacteroidaceae; genus Bacteroides; species Bacteroides luti. The sequence continues at coordinate 29,787 of NZ_FQTV01000020.1, read as the reverse complement.
GCACAGTAAAGGGTAAGGTGACTGATAAATCAGGAGCACCTTTAATCGGTGCTACAGTTTCGGTTAAGAACACAACTGTTGGTGTAATCACAGACGTAAATGGTGAATACAGCTTAACCACAAAAAACAATCTTACAAATAAGAATATTCTTGTATTTAAGTTTATTGGTTACAAAACGAAAGAAGTTGCTTTTAAAAATACGATTATAAATGTAGAGCTTGAAGATGAAGCAACTCAACTTGATAATGTAGTTGTTACTGCTTTAGGAATTAAACGTGAAGAACGCGGACTAGGTTATTCTACTCATACAGTGAATGGAGACATGATAACGAGTGCTATGCCTAATAACTGGTCGTCGGCACTTAGTGGTAAAGTTGCTGGTCTTAGTATCGCTTCTCCCGGTGGTCCGCTTGGTTCCACCCGAATTTCACTACGAGGAGATGTCTCTTTGAACCAGGATGGAAATAATGCATTGATAGTAGTCGACGGAGTTCCGATGAGTAGTCCGATGACCAATCCAGGTGTGGCTTATGGAGCCGGAACATCTTCCGAACAATCAGTCGATTACGGTAACGGGTTCTCCGATATCAATCCCGAAGATATTGAAAATATTCAGGTTTTAAAGGGTGCCAGTGCAACAGCGCTTTATGGTACACGTGCTGCCAATGGTGTGATTATGGTTACTACAAAATCGGGCAGTAATGCTCAAAAAGGTATTGGCGTAACATTCAACTCCAATTTTAGTATGGATGGTGTGATGCGATGGCCCGATTATCAATATGAGTTTGGACAGGGTTTGCCAAGCAATATAGGTAAGGCAGGAACAGATTATGCCGGACAGTTGTACTATTCTTACGGAACTGGTAATGGCAATAGCAGCACCAGTGGAACAAGTAGTGCCTATGGTGCCCGGTTTGATGCCAATCAGCTTTATTACCAATACGATCCGGAAACTCAGACACGTGCAACCACTGCCACACCCTGGGTTCCTTATAAAGACAATAGAAAAGCCCTATTCCAAACCGGATATACGCTGACTAACTCTGTAGCTATTACAGGGAAAAACGATAAAGGATCTCTCCGTGCTTCGTTTACCCATACAAAGAATGAATGGATTCTGCCCAATACAGGTTTCGAAAGATTCATTGTAAGCGCTACGGCTCAGCAACAGGTTTCCAGAGTTTTGAAAGTAAACTTCAAGGCAAGTTATACCAATCGCCAGGTAGACAATACGCCAGCACTTGGTTATAACAGTAATTCCATTTCTTATTTCCTTATTTTTCAGAATCCAAATGTTAATCTCGACTGGCTTCGTCCTATTTGGAGAACAGGTAAGGAGAATGTACAACAGCTGCAACCTTACAGTTCATTCATAGGTAATCCTTTCTTTATACTTTACGAATCAGAAAATCCATCCGAGAAACATAGCATTGTATCATCTGCTTCGGCTACACTTCAGCTTAGCCATAAGCTCGATTTCATGATTCGCTCGGGCATTCAGCTCTCTGCCGATCAACGCGAACAGCATCGTCCGGTAAGTGATGTAGTTTATGCAAACGGATACTTTAAAAAGCAGAATGTATTTGATTATGAAATGAACCACGATGCATTGCTTACTTATCACGATAGTTATAGCAACGGATTGCATGTAAATGCCTCTGTGGGAGGGAACATGATGAAACAATATTATGATATGCTCTCTGCATCAGTTACCGGATTAATTACTCCGGGTGTATATAAACTGGCTAATGGAGTATCTGATCCTCAGGTGAAGACAACAATCAATAACAAGCAGCTAAACAGTCTTTATTTTGCGGCTAACTTTGCTTATAAAGATAAGATATTTGTCGATGTAACCGGCCGTAACGACTGGTCGTCTACTCTTCCTAAGGAAAACTGTTCTTTCTTTTATCCTTCGGTAAGCAGTAGTTTCCTTATTAATGAAATGGTAAAACTTCCTAAACAGATAAGTTTGTTAAAGCTCAGAGCATCCTGGGCACAAGTAGGTAACGATACCGATCCTTACAAAACATCAGCTTACTATAATACAAGTGATTTTGCAGGTTCTGTAGAAGTTGCATCTACACTTTACAACAAAAACTTTAAGCCAGAGATCTCAACGAATTACGAAACAGGTTTCGACTTGCGAATGTTTAAAAACCGTATAGGACTCGACTTTAGTTTCTACTATAACCGTACAAAGAATCAGATTCTCGATGCACCGATGGATCCTACAACCGGATATACCCGTGCAACAATTAACTCGGGTAATGTACGCAACCGCGGTTACGAAGTAGAACTAAATGCCACACCGGTACTTACAAAAGACTTTAACTGGAAAACATCTCTTACATGGTCCAGAAACGAAAACAAGATTCTTTCTTTGGCCGAAGGTACCGATGAAAATCAGTTAATCAGCAGCATTGGTAGTGCTTCCCTGATAGGTAGAGTAGGAGGAACAAGTGGTGACCTTTGGGGATATAAACTAGTTCGTAACGAAAACGGAGATGTGGTGATCGGAGCAAACGGCTTACCTGAGCGTGGCGAAGAAATTGAGTATGTAGGATGTGTTTATCCAGGATGGAAAGCTGGATTCTACAATGAATTTACTTATAAGAACGTAAAATTCAGCTTCCTGATAGACGGACAGATGGGAGGAAAGATCTACTCACAATCTCACCACAAAATGACTGAACAAGGAAAACTGAAACATACACTCAACGGACGATTACCTGGCACGGAATACTATATTGGAGCCGATGATTCTCGTCTCACAAGCAACCCCGATCTTACTCAATTAGGAGGTATATACATGGTAGCTCCGGGAGTAGTAAAAAATAGCGATGGAGGTTATAGTCCAAACGAAAAGCTGATTACCGTTGAATCCTATTACAAGGAGTATTACAGAATAGCCAATGTAGAAGCAAATACTTTCGATGCTTCGTTCCTTAAGTTAAGAGAAGTTCGTTTGGAATACAACTTACCGAAGAAGATACTCAGCAGAAGTCCGTTTACCAATGCATCTATAGCCTTCTACGGAAGAAACCTGCTTTGCATCACAGACTTCCCATTGTTCGATCCTGAAGCGGCTGCACTTAACGGAAGTTCTATCACTCCGGGTATAGAAACCGGTTCGCTTCCTTCAACCCGCACATTGGGAGTGAATATAAACCTTAGCTTTTAATCATTCATAAATGTAACAGATAAACAAAATGAAAATAATTAGAAATATATTAGGAAGTTTGCTTTTGGGAGGATTATTATGCACTTCATGCACCGGTAACTTCGAAGAACTGAATACAGACCCAACCCGCTTGCAGGATGCTAATCCGGGAACATTTCTCGATCCAATCCTTTATGGAATGGCTACTACTAACTGGAACAAGTTCAACAGTCACACGTTTCCGTTGATGCAATGCAAAATTTCAATGTCCAATACCAGTGGAGTGGGGTGGTATTATATGAGCGATGCTGCCGGAGACGGTACATGGACCACTTATTATAAATGGCTAAATAATATCCGTGAAATGGAAGACCAGGCAGAAACCCTTAACGAACCCAATTATAAAGCTATAGCCCTTACACTGAAAGGCTGGATTTACGGATTGCTTGCCGATAGCTTCGGCGATGTACCAATGACAGAAGCTTGCCGTGGAGATGAAAAGATTTACACTCCTAAATTCGATACTCAGAAAGAAGTTTATCAAGCCATTATTAACGAACTCGATTCGGCTAATCAGCTCTTTGTAGAGACTAGCGGACTGAAGTACAATACTGGTGGTGAAATGATGTACGGAACCGATAACACGCTTGTTTCTGGGAAATCAGCCGGAATCCTGAAATGGAAGAAATTCTGTAATTCGCTTCGTATACGTACTCTTCTTCGTGTGCTCGATGTAGATGGCCTGAATGCAAAAGCAGAGCTAGTTAAAATGATTAGTAACCCTGCTACCTATCCCGTGTTTCAATCCAATGACGATGCAGCGAAAGTTTATATAACCGGTGTTGCTCCGGAGGAAGCTCCGCTAACTCGTCCTGCCGATTATACATCCTATATATGTCTTTCAGAGTTCTTTATCAATAACCTGTCTGCACTAAAAGATCCCCGCCTTCCTCTTTTTGCCAAGACAGCAACAAACGGAACTGTAAAATCATATATAGGTTGGCCTAGCGGTTACGATATTGCCCCATCTTTTAACGCATCAATACCCAACGTAGCTGTTGCAACAGCACCAATGAATCTTATGCTGATGAACTATGCCGAAGTAGAGTTTATTAAAGCCGAACTGGCCCTTAAGGGAATTATAACAGACGATGCTAAAACACATTACGAAAACGGTGTGAAAGCTGCGATTACTCAATGGGGAGGAGTGGTTCCTACTACCTATTTCGATAATACAAAGGCTGCTTACGACGGAACAATGGAACGAATAATGCTGCAAAAATTCTTCGCACTTATTTTCTGCGATTATCAGCAGTGGTTTGAATATAACCGCACTTTGCTTCCAGTCATGCCTGTAGGCAAAGGCGTGCCCCAGGGTAACGAAATGCCTCGTCGTTTCAAATATCCGGCATCCCTGCAGCGAACCAATCTGATCAATTATCAGGCTGCTAAAAGCAGTATGGGAGGTGATGATTTCAATGTAAAATTGATCTGGCAAAAATAAACACCATTCTCTCTTAAATTCAGTAAGGCCGTGTAACAGAAATTAAACAATTCTGTTATCCGGCTTTAATATTTTGTTCATCTTACAGAAATATAAAATCACTCTCTTTGCATTCGTAAAGAAGATATATGTTGATTCTGTATAAACTAATTAATGAAATAAAAGATGAAAAAAACAATTTTATTCTGCATCACGGCTTTACTGGCCGTTCAATGCGCCTTTGCACAGCAAAATCAAGTCCTGGCAATGAATAATCCCGCTTCCGGGAATGAATCTGGTAAAGAAATCAATAACCCGGACGAAGAAATATTCGTATTCGAAGTATATGGAACTATTCCTGCTCCAAAAGCTACATTCGAAGAAGAACATTTTCTGGGAGAACCGCTTTCGGCAAAGTGGACAGCTTTCAATCAAAACTATACTCGTGTGTACGATGTAAGCATCGGATTCTCGGATGCAGCAGTAGAGATTGTTAAGCCTGTTATCTATAAAGCTGTCAACAAGGTTAATAAGTATTATAAAAAAAGTACACAAGGCGGTTCCGTGAGTAAAGAAGAAGCAATCAATAAGCTTACTCACATTCTCGACTGTGCCAATGTGCTCTGTTTCGAAGACAATACAGCTACTTTCGAAAATGCACTGAACAAAGCAAAAACTCCCGAAGAGATTATTTCTCTTTTCAATAAAGTAACAATTAAGGTTCTTTGATAAACGAATAAAAGATTTTCAATAAAATGAATAGATTATTTAGAGATATCATCTTCAATGTTTTATTAGTGTTTGTTATTCCATTTGTAAGCTGTCAGGCCGCTGGTGGTTCTGACAGCCAAATGGGAGACAGCATTGCCGATAAGGCAGGTATGACTGTTAAAGGTGTAGTGACTGATGCAAGCGATAAACCAATTGAAGGTGTAGTAGTGAACGATGGTTCAAATTTTACATTAACTAATGATAAAGGAATTTATTATCTTCCAACCAACTTGCAGCAAAGTTCGTTCGTTACAATTTCTGTTCCGGCAGGTTATCAATTACCATCCACTAGCGGCATAGCAAGCGGATACTATGCAAAGCTGAGCAGTGATAAAAAGGTGAACCAATGTAACTTTACACTCCGGGAACGCACAGCACCACTTAGCGAGTTTACTTACCTGGCTATTTCCGATCCGCAAGTAAAGAATACCACACAACTTGGTCGTTTCAGTGAAGAAACGATAGTCGATTTAAAAAACTATGCAACCCTGCATTCTGATAAAGAGATTATAGGCATGACATTGGGTGACAATGTATGGGATGCCATGGGATTATTCCCCTTATATAAAGCAACAGTTTCTAACCTTGGATTCACTATATTTCATACCATTGGTAATCACGATTTCGATCTGAATTATAACGATCGCCACAACACTACCGATACATCTGGTAATTATGCTGAGAAGACCTACGAATCCTTTTTTGGCCCTACAGATTATTCCTTCAACATTGGTAATGTGCATGTGGTTACCATGAAGTCCATTGATTATTTCAAGAATAAAGAGTACACAACGAAATTCTCAACCGAACAATTGGAGTGGCTGAAGAAAGATCTCAGTTACGTAAAATCCGGTTCACTGGTTTTTCTGAATCTTCATGCTCCAACTTCCAATCGTAGTACAGACGGTTCGGGAAATATCAGTAATGCTGCTCAGTTGATGAGGATTCTAAAAGATTATCGTGTACACATCTTTGCAGGACACACTCATTTTTATGAGAATGAAGAAGTAACTTCTACCATTTACGAACACAATATAGGAGCCGCATGTGGTGCCTGGTGGGCAGGAGAGGTGAATAAAGACGGTTCGCCAAATGGCTTTCTTGTTGTCGATGTTAAAGGAGACGATGTAAAGTGGCACTATAAAGCCACAGGTCGCGATCTTAATTATCAGTTTCGTGTTTACAAACCCGGAGAGTTTGCAACACAACCTGGTTATCTGGTGGTTAATTACTGGGACTGGGATACCCGCTGTCAGGTGAAATGGTACGAAGACGGAGTATTGAAAGGCACTATGGAGCAATTCCAGGACGAAGATCAGGATTATATAACCATGAAAGGGGAAGCTTCCGGTTACCGAACTCTACATTTGTTTCGGGCAACTCCATCGGCCGGAACAAAAAACATAACCATAGAAGTCACTAATCGTTTCGGCGAGGTTTACACAGAAAACGTATCAATCTGACTATAAAGACACAATGTTTATTTTGAGCAACTTAATAGTAAAAATGATGCGCATTTAACGCTTTTATTTTATTAAAATTCTTAACTTACACGCTCATTTGTTTTTGAATCATATTGATGAATTATGAGCGTAAAAATGTAGCTTTCATTTTTACTTCAAGTATGCAAACAGTTTAAATCAGATATAATATACATCTCATGAAACAAAAAACATTACTATTCGGAATGATTGTGCTGACACAGTCATTTTTTATGAATCTGGCTGCGCAAGAGCGCCACGAACTTAAAGTGCCCGATATTGAGGGTTATAAAACACTGAAATGCGATTTTCATATTCACACCGTCTTTTCCGACGGGCTGGTATGGCCGTCTGTCCGTGTGGGAGAAGCTTATCTCGAAGGACTAGATGCTATTGCCATTACAGACCACATTGAGTATCGTCCTCACAAAAAGGATATTGATGCTAAGCTTGGTCGCTCGTTCGAAATAGCCGAACAGGCAACCAAAGAAGCAGACGTACTAGTTATTCGCGGAAGCGAAATCACCCGTTCCATGCCCCCGGGACACTTCAATGCTATCTTTCTTGCTAACAATGATTCTTTGGATAAAAAAGATTGGAGGGATGCTTTCAAGGCAGCCAAGGCACAGAACGCTTTTATATTCTGGAACCATCCGGGATGGGCTTCCCAACAACCCGATTCTACTAAATGGTGGCCCGAGCATACCGAACTTTACAATGCCGGTTGCATGAATGGGATAGAAGTTGCCAACGGAAAAGAGTATTATCCCGAAGCACTTCAGTGGGCGCTTGATAAGAAGTTGACCATGCTTGGCAATTCAGATATTCATGTACCTATCAATAATGAATATGACTTTGCCAAAGGGGAACATCGCACCATGACTTTTGTCTTTGCAAAAGAACGTAGTATTGAGGGTATTCGCGATGCATTGCTCAACAGACGTACTGTCGTATATGCTGGTAATAAAATTATAGGTGAACGTAAATACCTGAAAGCATTGTTCGAAAATGCCATTGAAGTAACGAATGTGGTTAAAAGCGGTAAAAACATAAAGATTACCTTCAAGAATAAATCCGATCTAACATTTGAGTTATTAAAAACAGAACACAATCCAGACGTGGTTTATTTCCGTGACTATACCATAAAGCCTAATACTACTGAAACAGTAACTGTGAAGCTGGAGAATGGTACAAAGGAAGGAAATGTAAACTTTGAGATAACCAACCTTGTTGTTGAACCCAATCACGGTTTAAGCTACACTTATAAAGTTATGGCTAAATAAAATGGATAAAAAACTGTAACAATATATTTGGCCTGACTACATTACAAAAATTATGGCTAAATAAATCTGCTTTTTTATTTTGACGGCGAATGAGCGCATAGGAGTTTTTCCCATGTGCTCATTCCATTTTATAAAAAGTTATTCTTAATGACTGAACATTGTTTTTTGAGCATAATATGTTTTAACGCATTTTGCATAATCGGTATCATATTCTCTTATGTGAGTTATAAGCCACTGCTTCATGAATGCTATAATTTTGTTTATCAATACCTTATTTCCATAGCTATAAACAACCATAAAATCCTTAGTCTTTTTCTGAAATATAATATGCTGATTAATATGCTCCTCCAAGTTTGGCGAATTAGCCTCACGCATTAACGCTTCTTCTGTATTGAAATGGCATTCGGCATGAATCTGAAGTTCATTCAATAAATCTAGCACCTTGTCCTCATTGTCATTATTTTCACTTAACGAAATAATCTCATTCAGTAAAGTAAAAAACGATTTATGTTGCTTGTCAATAGTCTCAATGCCAAGTAACAATGAATCATCCCAATTATGATTCATTCTCTCTGTTCTTATAGTAGTGTTCATTGTTGGTAATATTATAGTGTCGTTTTATGTGTTTAACTGCTTTGAAAACTTTCTATTACCGGAGCCGTTTTCCCAAATATAAATAAAAATTCTTAATTCTCAAATTTTATTGCTCTTTTTTTGAAGCAAGAACCATATTTTACCAAAGAGTTTTTGTAATTAAGCAATAACTTATTCAGAATACGATCGTTATCACTCTTGGTATAATTAAATATAATACTTACCTTTGCGGCCTGTTTTGGCAATGGCATCTGCCTTAAACCGCTCAATTGAGCTGATGATACCTACTTAAAGACAAAAGTCTGATGGGTAAGGTATGCATTATCCTTCCGGCTTAATTAAATAATTTTAGGTCACAAAATTAGCATTATGGTTTTATTATCAAAAAGAATTCTGCCTCATCAATCTTACTATTTCGTTTACTTGTTTCGTTGGTTGCTTATTAGCTTTTTAATCAGTCTTGTTGTTGGAACAGCATCCGCTTTCTTTCTCAACGCTCTAAGCTGGGCTACCGATTGGCGTGAAAGTCATCTGTGGATGATAGCCTTGTTGCCCGTTGGCGGACTCATCATAGGTTTATCATATCATTACTGGGGAAATAGTGTAGTAAAAGGAAACAATCTGTTGCTCGAGGAGTTTCATAGTCCAAAGCAGATTATTTCATTAAGAATGGCCCCTTTAGTAGTCTTTGGCACAATAATAACCCATCTGTTCGGAGGATCAGCCGGACGCGAGGGAACAGCAGTTCAGATGGGAGGAGCCTTTGCCGATCAGTTTACAAGAATCTTTAAACTGAAACCCCGTGACAGAAAAATTGTACTTGTAATGGGAGTCAGTGCCGGATTCTCGTCTGTTTTTGGAACACCACTGGCCGGAGCTATATTTGCGCTCGAGGTTATGGTTTTAGGAAGAATGCGCTACGAGGCATTACTGCCAAGTCTTTTTGCTGCAGTGTTTTCCAACTATATATGTCATGTATGGGGAGCTCACCACACACATTATGTTATCTCCTCCATTACGGAAGTAAATCCAGTTTATGTATTATACGCTGTTGCTGCCGGAATTATTTTCGGTTTGGTAGCCATGCTCTTTTCCCGTTCCATCACGTTCTGGGGCAAACTGTTTAAGTCAAGAATATCATACCCGCCTCTGCGTCCGTTTATGGGAGGAATCGTAATAGCGCTTGCCGTATATCTTTTAGGAACAACCAAATATATCGGACTAGGAATTCCCACTTTGGTAAGCTCGTTCAATGAAAGCGGAATGCCTTACGACTTTATTCTCAAGTTGCTATTTACCACCTTTACTATCGGTGCCGGATTTAAAGGAGGTGAAGTTACACCACTGTTCTTTGTTGGTGCAACATTGGGTAATGCCTTGGCTTTTGTTCTGCCGTTGCCTATGGCTCTGCTTGCAGGAATGGGATTTGTAGCCGTTTTTGCCGGAGCAACAAACACACCTATTGCCTGTACATTAATGGGAATAGAACTTTTCGGAGCAGGAAATGCAGTTTACTTAGGTACGGCTTGTTTTGTAGCATACCTCTTCTCCGGTCATACTGGTATCTATACATCACAAATTGTAGGCAGTCCTAAAATTGTACGTCTGGTAAGAGAGAAAGGAAAAGATCTGGCTCATATAAATTTAAGGAAATCAGCGTAACTGTAGAGAACGATAAAAGCGAACGTCATTGCTGAAATTATTGTTTATCTGTTTGCTGATATAGAAAGATAACTCGTATCAGAGTTAAGAGTTTAGTTGGTCAACTAATTATTGACTTAGGAACTGTAGTAGTCAACTGGAATCAGTTTAAGACAAGGCTTAAGAAGGGTAGTAGTTTATTGGTATCTGTTTAATAAAGATAAGGCCAATAACTAATTTTTATTGGTTAATGGTTTCGGCAAACATGTACAAGATTAGAAGCGAACATGTACAAGATTGAAATCAAACATGTACATGTTTGAGAAAAGATAACCTTTTGTTTAGACTAACATCTCAGATTATCTACTATAAATGGTCTTCATTATTATAATAATTCTCGCTCTCCTTTCAAAGAATCTGATAATCTAACTACGAAAAGGTGCTTTTCTGGTTTAATGAAAATAGCTGATTTCTTCTTGTTTTTCAATAATCAGAAGAAAGATGATATAAATATACCTTTGCTCTCTGTGCACTTAACCTTCTGTTAGCGCCCGAACAAAAGAGACCGGATAGAATCAGCTCATAATTAATGGTATGCTTATTCTCCATGGTTCATGAATCAGCAGAAACCAGATAGAATTAGCTCATTGATTAACGGTATGCTTAATTCTCCATGGTTCATGAATCAGCAGAATCAGATAGAAATAGAGCCTCTTTCTATAATGTACTCATCAACTGCTTTAATCTTGTTTCGGCAATTTTAAGGTTGTACTCAAAGTTGATAAGGCGTGTGGAAGATTGCACATAGCTTTCCTGTGCCTGATGAACCTCAAGTGATGTGGTTTGTCCCAGGCGAAGGCGCTCTATGCTTATCTCTATGTTTTCCTTTGCCAGTTGATTGTTGTCTTTCTCAATCTGAAGAAGTTGTTGCTGACTCTCGAAATCGGTCAGGGTGTTTAGTAGTTCGGTGTTCACCTGTAGTTTTATATTCTCCAGATCATATTCAGCCGATTCAAGTTCCTTTCTTGCGACTGAGATTTTTCGTTTGGTTTCTCCGCCATTGAAAAGGGGGATAGAAAGTGTTCCTCCTATTTGAGGACCAAATACTCGGTTTCTTAAGCTGGATCCTTCCGAATTTGAAGTGTTCGACAAGTAATATCCTCCGTTTAGCTTAAAGGTAGGAGAGTAGCCCTTTTGATTTTCTTTCAATGCCAACCGGGCTATATCTATCTGTTTTTTGAAGGATAGAATATTACTGTTTGATGAATTGAGCTTATCCAGCAGTTCTTCTTTATTGGGTGTATAGTTCAGTGGAATAGAATTGGATACCTCGAATGAAACGCTTGGATCTTGTCCCAATAAGTTGTTTAGTGCCTTGATAGCTTCACTGATGATGTATTGCTGACTGATGGCCTTCTCTTTCTCCACGTTTAAATCGATCTTTGCCTGAAGCAAATCGGTTTTCACCAGCGTACCGGCATTAAATCCGGTTTCGGCTATGATAACCCGCTCTTTGTTGTACCTTATTGCTTCGTTGATAGAAACAAGCTGCTGCTTTTGTCGGACTATATCGTAGTAAGCGGCAATTACATTGTACATGGTTTCCAGCACCTTTGTCTGAAACTGAAGTTCGCCAAGAGCCTGAATCTCGTTCAGCTTGTTTTTGGTAACAAACATCTTTCCTCCGTCGTACAAAGTCCACGAGAGTTGTGCATTTGCTCCCAGTGTTGTAGACGATTGAGAAGAATATTTGGTTATTGTGCCCGATGAGCTTTTCTGATTGATGTTATTCAGACTGTATTCTCCCGATCCGTTCAGATTTACGGTTGGTAACATGCCTGAATTGCCTCGGGTATTGTTTATACGGGCAATATCGGCATCGTTGCGTGCCACTAATATATCGAAATTATTCTTCAGTGCAGTGTTCACTGCCTGGTCCAGACTCAGCACGTTTTGTGCCTGAGTTGTAGCAGACAGCATCAATAAAAGGAACAGATGTATAGCTCTCATGATTGGTTTTTAAATTTACTGTTACTTGATATTGCTATATAGGTAACCGGAATTACAAATAATGTAAGAATCAGTGCGAAGAGTAATCCTCCCACAACTACAATACCCAGGGAAACCCGACTTTCGGCTCCCGATCCCAGGGCCAATGCAATAGGCAGTGAACCGAAGATTGTAGCCAGTGAAGTCATAACAATAGGACGCAGACGGGCAGAAGCTCCTTCGAAGGCTGCCACTCTATTGGTCATACCTGCCATACGTTTCTGATTGGCAAACTCCACAATAAGAATACCATTCTTTGTTACGATACCAATAAGCAGAATCATCCCGATTTCCGAGAAAATATTTATTGTCTGTCCGCACATCCATAGCGAAAGCATGGCACCGGCAATAGCCATTGGTACGGTAAGCATGATGATGAACGGATCTCGGAAACTTTCGAACTGTGCAGCCAGAATCAGGTAAATAAGCAATAAAGCTAATATAAGGGCAAAGGAGATGTTGGAACTACTCTCTTCAAAGTCTCTTGATGAGCCCGAAAGAGCAGTTGTAAAGGAAGCATCCAGTAGCTTGTCTGCTATTCTCTGCATCTCTTCAATACCTTCTCCCAATGCTTTCCCTTTGGCAAGGTTGGCCGATACGGTTGCCGATTTGTAACGGTTAAAATGGTATAAGATAGGTGGATTACTGGTCTCCTTAATTTTAACCAAATTATCCAACTGTATCATTTCGCCCGATTGGGAACGAACATACATGGATGATATATTTGCAGGAACATTCCTATCTTCCTTGGCCACCTGACCAATGATATAATACTGTTTATTGTTTTTAAGGAAGTAACCGTAACGTCCACCACTGTATGCCAGATTTAATGCACTCGACACATCTTTCTCGTTCACACCTAGCGTGTTCGCTTTCAATCTGTCTACTGTAACGTTCAGTTCCGGTTTGTTGAATTTCAGGTCCACATCCACATTGCTGAATACCGGACTGTTTTGTGCTTCATCCATGAATTTGGGCAATATTTTCCGTATCTTTTCAAAATCCAGATTCTGAATTACAAACTGTACCGGCAATCCTCTGTTGGCCGAGGTAGATATGGTTGGCTCCTGACTAGGAATAACTCTGGCATCGGGTATTTTGGAATAGATTTTTGATAGTTTGTCATAAACATCTTGCTGAGAAGCCTTTCTCTTTGTCGGATCGGCAAGCAAGGTCATAACAAAACCCGCATTAGAGCTACCACTGAAACCACCTCCATATCTGGCAAGCACATATTCAGATCCGGGAACAGAATCCATGTTTATCCGGGCAATATTGTCTATTATCTTTTGGGTAGCATTGTATTCTGATCCTTCGGGAGCAGTGATTGCAGTCCGTATAAAACTATGATCTTCCAATGGTGCTAGTTCCGATTTTAATATTTTGGATACAGAAAGAATAACAATTATACAGAATCCAAGAATAGAGAATGCAACCCATTTGTTTGAAATAAAATAGCTCAGCAATCGTCTGTAACCGTTTTCCATCCCTACAAAGAAAGGCTCACTAGCGACATAGAATTTTGAATGATGAGAGGAGGAACCTCCCAACAGCACATTCAGCACCGGAGTCAGTGTGAGGGAAACGAGTGCGGAAATTAATACGGCACTGGCTACCACAATTCCAAATTCTCGGAACAACCTACCGGTAAATCCTTCCAGAAATACAATCGGTATAAATACAATAGCAAGAGTAAGCGAAGTAGATACTACGGCAAAAAAGATTTCGCGAGTTCCTTCAAAGGCTGCTTCCCATTTGTTCTTACCTTTTTCTATACGTTTGAAAATGTTTTCGGTAACCACAATACCATCGTCCACCACCAATCCGGTGGCAAGAACAATTCCAAGAAGCGTGAGTACATTGATGGAGTATCCCATAATGTACATGATGAAGAACGTTCCGATAAGCGATACCGGTATATCGAGCAACGGTCGCAGAGCGATGATCCAGTTTCTAAAGAACAGAAAGATAATAACTACTACCAGGATAATAGCAATGACCAGAGTTTCTATCACATCGTGAACAGACTGTCTGACAAAGACCGACTTATCACGAGCGATATTTAATTCCATTCCTTTGGGTAGGTTTTGTTTTATCTGATCCAATCGTTTATAGAACTCGTCGGCAATCTGAATATCGTTTGCTCCCGGCAGAGGGATCAGGTTAAGCGTTACTCCCGTAATTCCATTTACCCTCGAACCCGACTCATCATTCTGAGGACCTAATACAGCTTCACCAACATCCTGCAGGCGCACTACCTGATTGTCGCTCTGCTTAATGATAAGGTTATTAAAATCGTCTTCGGTAGTTAATCGTCCTCGGGTTTTTACGATAAGCTCGGTGGCATTACCACGAATCTTACCTCCCGGCATTTCCACGTTCTCTTTCCCCAACGCATTATCTACATCTGCAGCCGTAATACCGTAAGCCGCCATCTTTTCAGGGTTTAACCAAAGGCGCATGGCAGGTCTCTGTTGTCCGAAGAGAGAAACAGAACTCACCCCCGGAATAGTCTGCAGCTTTTCCTGCAACACATTTTCCGCATAGTCACTCAGCTCAATGGCATTCATGGTGGTGCTTTGGGCAGTCAGCATAATAATAGGGTCGGAGTCTGCATCCGCTTTGGTAACGGTAGGTTGCGAGTCGATGTCTTGCGGTAGTCGGCTGGTAGCTTGCGAAACCTTGTCGCGAACATCGTTTGCCGCTTTCTCCAAATCAGTTCCCAAATCAAATTCCACCGTAATATTACTTGTTCCGATAGACGAACGTGAGGATATAGATTTCACCCCTTCGATACCATTAATTGATTTTTCCAGAGGCTCTGTTATCTGCGATTCAATAATTTCGGAGTTAGCACCCACATAAGAAGTTTGTACGGTAATGATAGGAGGGTCGATAGACGGATAAAGTCTGACTCCCAGAAAATTGAACCCCACCACACCCATCAGAATGATAATAAGGCTCAGTACAATAGAACCAACAGGTCTTTTTAGAGCAATATCAGAAATAAGCATGGCTATTTGGTTATGGTTGAGTATGACAATTTAGATTTCTCTTTCAGAAAGAGAATGCCGGAAGTAATAATGGTATCACCCGGTTCAAGTCCCTCGGTTACCTCAACCAGAGAAGCTTTACGAACTCCCGTTTTTATAGTTACGAAGTGCGCTTTCCCTTTATGAGCAATAATCACACTTTTATCATCTTCCTGAGGAATGATAGCCTGAGTAGGAATCATTAAGGCTTGAGGGTTATTGCCAAGCTTTAGTTCCACATTGGCAAAAGCTCCCGGAATAAGTTCTTTGGATGATGAGTTTATCACGGCTCTCACTTTCAGATTACGTGTTGCATTGTCGATACCCCGTTCGGTGGCAATTACCGTTGCATTATATTGCTTTTCATTATTATACATGGTAAAGTTCACCTTCATGCCGTTAGCTATTTCCGAACTGTATTTTTCCGGCACAAAGAAATCGAGCTTTAATTTGTTGCTTGTGCGAATGGTAGCCAGTGATGTAGACGAGTTGATCACAGCACCAACGCTGATATTCCTCAAACCAATAATGCCGTCGAAAGGAGCGCGTACCTCCATCTTTCGTATCACTGCCTTTTGTTCGGCAATGTTTGCCTTTATTGTATTTACTTGCAGGAGCGTCTGTTCGTAATCGTTCTGACTAATACCATTTACCTTTATCAGTTTAGTCTGTCGGTTATAAATCTGCTCCTGAACAGCCAGTTGCGATTGCAGTTTTTTCAATGCAGCCTGCAAATCATCATCATACAGCTTAACCAGCAACGTTCCCTTTTTTACAAATTTACCTTCAGGCAGATTTAACTTCACTACCCGTCCGGCAACTTCATTCTTTAACTCTACTTCATCGAAAGCCAGCAATGATCCAGTCACTGTAATGTCTGCAACCAGTAAAGTTGGCTTTACAACAAAAGCATCCACCTTCTTTTGTCCTTTCTCCTTTGGTTCCTTATTCTTGTCGGCCGACTTAACAAATCCTACATATAGGAAAAAAGCAGAAAGCAATATAAGTACTGCTGCAATAAGTATGTTTGTCCTTTTTTTCATTTCTTATGTTTATGAAAACAGTGTTTGTAAGTTAGTATATTAAAATGTAATATATGCTGCATGGTTAAGAAACGATTTTTATCTATCGAAGTATTTATGAGCTAAATACAGTATATGTTAAAAACTGATATCGCAAAACTACAAAATAATTTATAAAGTTAAAGGACTTTTAGAAGTATTTCTTGTAATAAATGAGGCTTGCCTGTGGGAATTAATATCTTGTGTAATAATAATGTAAAAGCGGAAACTAATATTACTTTTTCAAATAATAGTATTACATAGAATAATTTCTCGATTAATTTTGTAATTTCGCCGCGCATTAGATTTGTTAACAGATCTAAAAACAAGAACTCGATGAATGCAACTACAGAATTAAAAGCCTTTAATCAACTATTTACTGACTATCAAAGTCGTTTTATTCGTTTTGCAAATTTTTATGTTCGTGATACTGCTATTGCTGAAGATTTCACGATAGAGGCTCTTATGTATTATTGGGAAAACAGACACAGACTTGAGTCTGAAACTAATATTCCAGCTTATATATTGACTATTATTAAAAATAAATGTCTGAATCATCTAACTCATCGTCAGACTGTTGAAAATGTTTCGGAAATGTTGCTTACCAATGCTCAATGGGAACTTTCAACGCGTGTGGCATCACTTCAGGAATGCGAACCGTATGAGCTCTTTACAGCTGAAATGAATGAGATCGTAGATAAAACTCTTGAATCGCTTCCAAAGCAAACCAAAGATATATTTATTATGAGCCGATATCAGAACATGTCTCATAAAGAAATTGCTGATAAATTGAATATTACTACGAAAGGTGTTGAATTCCACATCTCTAAGGCAATTAAGGCACTTCGTATCTCTCTCAAAGATTATATGCCGGTTCTTCTTTTTTTCCTATAATGAAAAAAAACTCATTTTTTCACTAGGGATACTTATCTTTCATCTGCTTTTATAATATATGATCAATAAAATGGATAAAGAAACATTATATCGTTTTTTCGAAGGAAAGGCTACGCCTGAACAAGAATCAGAAATCAGAGCATGGATGGAATCCTCTGATGAAAATGGCAAGGAGTTTTTCCGTGAAAGGAAATTATTCGATGCAATAGTTCTTTTGGGTAAACAGGATAAAGAGGTTACAGAAAATAAAAGACCTTTCTATACAAGGATTCCAGTACGTGAATTACTCAAGATTGCAGCTGTTATCATATTTACTCTTTCAGCTACATTATTTATTCAGAACAAAATTCTGTCTGATGACAGAGTAGCTATGAATATAGTTTCTGTTCCTGCCGGACAACGGGTTAACTTAACTCTTCCTGATGGAACAAATTTATGGCTTAATGCATGTTCAACGCTTAAGTATCCGGCTGTGTTTACCAAAAATAAGCGCGAAATAATACTTGATGGTGAAGCTTACTTTGAAGTTGCACACAATAAGAAGAAACCATTTATTGTACATACCGGGAAATGTGATGTAGAGGTACTTGGTACTAAATTCAACGTTGAAGCATATTCTAATAAAAGCAAATTCGAAACCTCTTTGATGGAAGGATCTGTTAAAGTATCGTTAGCTAGCAATAATGCAGAATCCTTGGTTTTAGCACCTGATAACCGGGCTTACCTGGAAAGAGGAAAGTTAGTCTCTGCTAAAATTGAAGATTATGGAAATTATAGGTGGAAAGAAGGACTTATATGCTTTAAGAATCTTCCCTTTTCGGATGTTATGCTGAAACTTGAGAAGTATTTTGATATTAGAATTGTCATTAATAATAAGAAAGTGAGAAGCTGTATTCTTACCGGAAAATTCAGGCAGTCAGATGGTATTGATTATGCGCTGAAAGTATTGCAGAAAGATGTTTATTTTAATTTTAAAAGGAGCGAAAACAACGACGTGATATATATATATTAAAGTTTAACCTTAATCTCTAAGCCCATGACATAAACACATTTAAAACAAAACTAAAATTAAAAATGCCGACAGGTATTGGCGTACCCATCGGCATTCAATTAACACAATTCGTTTCACAAAATGTATTAATAACCAATTTTTGCAAAGATATGAAAAACATTCCTTTGTTGGGTTTTCATCACTATGAAAATCCACAAATTAACCATTTTTTTAGAATTATGAAAGTTACTACATTCTTTCTTTTCTTCTTTGTATTTTGTTTAATGGCTGAGAATAGTAATTCTCAGAGTGCCAGAGTCAACATATCAAAGAATGATGTTGCATTAGAAGCTGTACTGAATGAGATAGAAAGTCAAACCAACTATCTTTTCATTTACAATAATAATGTGAATGTTTCCCATAAAGTTTCAGTAAATTCCAAAGGAAAACCTGTTTCTGAAATATTGGATAACTTATTGAAGAATACTGATATTGATTATTCAATGGAAGGAACACATATTATTCTTTCAAATTCAGGAAAAACAAAATCAACAGCTGTTGCTCAACAAAATAACAAAATAAACATAAGTGGTAAAATTACCGATGAACAAGGTGAACCTATCATTGGTGCAAATATTAAAGTAAAAGGCACAACAGATGGTACAGTCAGTGATTTTGAAGGTAATTTTAATCTAAAAATCACTAACCCAAGATCTATATTACAAGTTACTTTTATTGGATACAATACCGCAGAAATAGCCCTGAATGGCAAAACTCATGTAACAGTAAAATTAGCTGAAGACCGTAAAATTCTTGACGAAGTTGTTGTTGTTGGATATGGTTCTCAAAAGAAAGTAACTCTTACCGGAGCGGTATCGGCAATTAAGAGTGATGAGTTACTTACTACTAAGAATGAAAATGCTCAGAATATGCTAACAGGTAAAGTGTCGGGTGTTCGTGTTGTTCAGAAGAGTAGTGAACCTGGAGAATTTAATAACACATTCGATATCCGTGGCTTAGGTAATCCTTTGATTATTATTGATGGTGTACCACGTGATAATATAACCCGACTTGATCCGAATGATATAGAAAGTCTTTCTGTATTGAAAGATGCATCGGCTGCAATTTATGGTGTGAGAGCTGCTAACGGTGTAGTATTGATCACTACTAAAAAAGGTAAAGCCGGAACAGTAGATCTTGATTATAATGGTTCAGTTGGCTGGCAAAGTCCATCAGGCTCTCCGAAAAGTGTATCGGCTGCAGAGTGGATGATTTTGGCTAACGAAAAGAAAATGCATAATGTAAATGGAGGTACTTTACGTTATTCTCTTGCCGAAATAGAAGAATATGCAAGTGGCAAAAAGCAAAGTACAGATTGGTACGATGCTGTAATGAGAAAAAATGCTCCTCAAACACAACATAACATAAGTGCTACCGGTGGAAATGATAAAACTCAGTACTATGTATCTGCTGGCTATGAATATCAGGAATCATTCTTACGTAGCAATAGCCTGAACTATGAACGCTATAATGTTCGTTCAAATGTAACAAGCAAGATATCCGATCGTTTAAAAGTAGAGTTGCAAATAAGCGGTATTATGGACGAGAAGAATCAGCCTTATGAAAGTGCCGATTGGATTATTCGTTCATTCCAGCGTGCAGCTCCAATTCAGCCTATTTATGCAAACAATAATCCTGCTTACATTCAGGAAGGAACAGTTGATGGATCTAATCCTGTTGCTATGATGGATGCTGATATTTGCGGATATAAGAAATTTAATAATAAATGGTTTCAGTCTTCATTCAGTGCAGAATATGATGTTCCTTACCTTACAGGACTTAAGGCTAAGGCCATGTTAAGCTACGATTACAGAAACTCTGATAATAAATCGTACATGAAGGAATATCAGCTTTATAAATATGATGAGGCTGCTGACAAATATAATGCCGTAACTCACCAGAGTCCAAGTAAAATTCGTCGTGAGTTTTATTCAAAAGATATGGTATTGTACCAACTTTCATTGAATTATAATCACACCTTCAACTCATCTCACAATGTAAATGCATTGGTGTTACTTGAAGGTCAGAAAAGAAACGGCGATAACTTCTATGCTCAAAGAGAACTAGCTTTAGGGCTCGATCAGTTGTTTGCCGGCAACAGCAAGAACCAGGAAGGCAACATGAGCACCGGATCGGGTGATTTGTATAAAGAAGCCAATATGGGATTGGTGGGAAGATTAGGTTATGATTTCAAATCCAAATATCTGGCTGAGTTCAGTTTCCGTTATGACGGTTCTTCAAAATTTGCAAGTGGACATCAATGGGGATTCTTCCCATCTGTATCCGGAGGATGGCGTATCTCTGAAGAAGGTTTCTGGAAAGATTCCAAACTCAATTTCATTAATAATATGAAGGTTCGTGCTTCATACGGTAGAATGGGTGATGACAGTGCTTCAAGTTATCAGTTTGTCACAGGTTACACTTATCCTGCCGGAGGTTCAAACAATCAGTTACCAGGCGGATCTGTATTTGATGGAACATTCGTAAATAGTTCTGTAAATAAAGGTATTGCAAACCAAAATATAACATGGTTTGTAGCTAAAACATTTGATGTTGGTTTTGATATGGAAGCATGGAATGGTTTGTTAGGTGTGTCTGCTGATTACTTTACTCGTGATCGTTCAGGCTTGCTTACTACCCGTGCTATGAGTTTACCAGTTGTTGTTGGTGCCAGTCTGCCTCAGGAAAACTTGAATGGTGACTTTACCAATGGTCTGGAACTTGAGTTGAATCATCGCAATCATATCGGAGATTTTAAATACAATGCAAAAGGAATCTTCTCTATTACGCGTACCCAAAACACATACCAGGAAATGTCTGCTAAAGGCAACTCCTATGATAACTGGCGCAATAATTCAAATGACCGTTATCAGAATATCTGGTGGGGATATGGAAGCAATGGAATTTACCAATCTTATCAGGATATAGCTAATAGCTCAGTATATGCTTCCCGTTCAACTCTTCCTGGTGATTATATTTATGAAGACTGGAATGGAGATGGTATTATTTCAGATCTTGACAGACACCCTATCAGCTTCTCAGGAACTCCTATCGTTAATTTTGGTTTGACATTAGGTGCAGAATGGAAAGGATTCGATTTGAATTTATTATTCCAGGGATCAACCATGAATTATGTATCTTATGTAGAGCAATTGATTGAACCAATGTGGGGATCAGATTACTCAAATGCATTGGCAATGTTCCTTGACAGATGGCATCCTGCTGATCCTTCAGCTGATCCATACGATCCAAATACTCAATGGGTTTCCGGAGATTTAGCTTATACAGGTTCAGTTCCTGAATCGGATTCAAAATTCCGTATACACAATGCTTCGTATGTTCGTTTAAAGAGTGCAGAATTAGGCTATACATTACCTTCGGCTTTAACTAAGAAAGTTGGCATAAAGAGCGTTCGTATGTTTGTAAACGGATACAATCTCTTCACACTCTCCAGCATGAAATATATAGACCCGGAACATCCTAGCGATAGCTACGGTAACTTATATCCTTTGAACAGGACTATTTCTCTTGGTCTGAATGTTAAATTTTAAATTAAAATACGATTATGAAAATAGCTAAATATATATTGTGCTTGTTTTTTATCTTCAACATCTCTTCATGTATTAATATGGATATCCCTCCAATGAATGTTGTTCAGGATAAAGATGTTTTTGGTACAAGTAATGGTATTTCATCATATATGGCACGTCTTTACAGCTGTCTGCCAATAGAGGATTTTCGTTATACTCCTACACGTTTATTTAATCATTTCTGGCTTGTAAATCCTCCAAGTTGTATCACTGGTGAGGGACTAAGCCGTGATATGGGTGGTGCTTCCAGTGAAAATGTAGATAATAAAATTTTCAGTGATTTGTATGTTTTAATTCGTAATTGCAATTATTTCCTCGAAACAATCGATCAGTATAAAGATAACTATACTGAGAAAGAGTTGAATAACTGGAAAGGTGAAGCTTACTTTGTAAGAGCCGTTACTTACCATGCACTTGCAAAACGTTACGGTGGTGTTCCTTTGGTAAATAATGTACTAAAGTACCCTGAACAACCTGTTGATCAGCTTAATGTTCCAAGATCTTCCGAAGAAGAAGTTTGGAAAGCAGTATCAGCTGATTTTGATAATGCCATAAGCCTGCTTTCAGAAACCAATCAGCGCGGACGTGCTACCAAATGGGCTGCTTATGCCTTTAAGTCAAGGGCTATGTTGTATGCAGGTTCTATTGCAAAGTACAATCAGATACAACTATTTGATAGCAAAAACGGAAATAAACGTGTTTGTGGAATGGATGCAAGTCTGGCTCAGGGATTTTTCCAACAGGCTTATGATGCAGCGAAAGCTGTTGAAGGCCATCATGATCTATACATGAAAGATTGGAAAGCAGGTGATTTGACTGCTCAATATACAAACTATCTGAATTTGTTTTCTGATGCAGCAAGTACAGAGGCTATTTTTGTGAAAGAGTATTCTTATCCTGAATCAGTACACGGTTACGATGCTTATAATGTTCCTGCACAATGTAAAGGTGCTAACGGATATTCTTCTGAGATAAGCCCAACACTCGACTATGTTGAAATGTTTGATGGTCTGCCAAAAGACAGCAAAGGACATCTTGATGTATATAATGCAGATGGTACTTATAAATTGTATAATAACACAATGGATATTTTTGCAACTGCCGAGCCTCGTTTAAGAGCTACTGTAATTTTACCGGGAGATCAGTTTAAAGGTGAATCCATTGAAATTCGTCGTGGTATTTATGTAGGTAAAGATGATGCAGAGACTGGTAAGATTAATCGCTTATTACCTGAAGGAAATACAAGCAGATATGAAAATTATGTAAATGTAGGTGGTAAAACACTTATTATTAGCTCATCTAATGCTAATCAAACAGCTTATACACTTCATGACGGAACAAAGATGAATCCGGCTGGTGCCAGCGGATACTTTACTGGCGATGGTACATGTGCTTTGTCTGGATTTACCATTCGTAAGTGGTTAAGTGAAAGTACTCCAAAAGCTTTGGTACTCGAAAATAGAGCAACTCAACCCTGGATAGAAATGCGTTATGCAGAGGTACTTCTAACTAGAGCAGAAGCTGCTGCAGAACTTGCTTCTTTAGGCAAGGCCGATTATCTGAGCGATGCTTATTCATGCATTGATAAAATACGTAACCGTGCTGGTGCTACATTACTAAGCAGTTCCGAAAAATCATCTGTTGCAAGTTTCACAAGTGCAGTTCGTAAAGAACGTCGTAAAGAACTGGGCTTTGAAAATAAAACATGGTGGGATATGAAGCGTTGGAGAGTTGCAGATAAAGAACAACAAAACACTCGTTACTATACATTGATGCCATTCTATGCAGATTATGCTGGTAAGTATTTCTTTGATATCCGTTGGGATGAAAGAGGTAACACCTATACTTTTGATACAAGATGGTATTACCAACAAATACCTGGCAATGCAATTTCAACAAGTAATAATCTTATTATTCAGAATCCTGGTTACTAATTCTATAAATATAAGAAAATGAAAAAAATAATATATTCAATAGTTTATGCACTCTGTTTGTTCTGCTTCACATCCTGTGAGTATGATAATTATGAAGCACCTGCTGAGACATTTAAGGGCACCGTTATAGATAATACAACAGGTAAAGGTTTCCAGACTGAAGTTGGTGATGGAGGCGTTCGCTTCAAAATGCTCGAACTTAGCTGGAGTAATAATCCTACTCCCTGGTATTTTACTTGTAAACAAGATGGTCAGTTCCAGGACACTAAAGTTTTCGAAGGCAATTATAATATAACCCCTCTGGGAGCATTTGTACCTTTTGTTCAGACCGACAATACCGGTAAAATTACCAAGGATGAAAGTCTTACAATTGATATAAAAGGAACTGTAACTCATGAATTCAAGGTTGATCCATTTCTTGCTGTTTCATGGGTAGGAGAGCCGGTTGCAAACAGTAACAGCACCATCAGTACACAGATTAAAATAGAAAGAGGAACTACTGATCCTAATTTTCAGCAGAATTGCATTGATGTGTATCTGTATGTAAACTACTCTAGTCCTTATGTAGGAAATAATAACTACGACAGTCGTTATTCTGTTCACCTGTCTGGTGCTGATGCAAATAATGCAGTTGGAAAGACCATCACTCTTACCACTCCGGTATTGCCAGGCAGCCGTATATACTATGTGCGTGCCGGTGCCCGTATTGACTATAGCGTTGACGGAAGTAGAAGATATAACTATAACGAGCCTAAACAGGTAAAGGTTTCTTAGTTTAGTAGAGAGTTGTTTTCTTTATAATTAGTGGGTATTCAACTTAGTGCGAAATGTATTTTTGTTTGAATACCCATTTAATTTAATATTTAAACTATAATAGATATGTATATAGATAAAGGTATATTAATGGGGGCTATTTTAACCATCGCTTTTGCTGGCAGTTCAACGATGGTTAGCGCTCAAAAGATTGATTACAGAAGAGAAAAAACTACTTTTCAAACATCGGGACAATGGAAGCCTGTTACTGATGTAAGATCAGATGTTGCTATTGTTTATGGAGCAGGCGACAGGAAAAACTTAACTTTTGAACAGCGGGTTCAATCCTGGCGTGATAAAGGATATATAACTCATTTCATGACCGGAATAGCCTGGGGAGAGTATCAGGACTATTTTACGGGAAAATGGGATGGCAAAATGCACCTGGATGAAGGTCAGGTACAACAAAACGGAGATACAATCTGGCATGGACACATGGTTCCTTATATTGTGCCTACTGACAATTATATCAAGTACATGAAGGAGAAGCATATAAAGCGTGTAATTGATGCAGGTATCGATGCTATTTACCTTGAAGAACCTGAGTTCTGGGCCAGAGCCGGGTATAGTGAGGCTTTCAAAAAAGAGTGGAAAAAGGAGTATGGATTCGATTGGCGTCCGCAACATGAATCTCCCGAAAATACATACTTATCAAATAAACTAAAATATAAACTGTACTATAAGGCACTGAAGGAAGTATTTACCTTTGCTAAAGAGTACGGAAAAAGTAAGGGAATGAATGTACGTTGTTATGTACCTACACATTCATTGGTAAACTATTCGCAATGGCAAATTGTAAGTCCCGAAGCTAGTCTGGCATCTCTTCCATGTGTTGATGGATACATTGCTCAGGTATGGACCGGTACTTCTCGCGAACCTAATTTTTATAATGGAATTAAAAAAGAACGTGTTTTCGAAAATGCATTTCTCGAATATGGATCTATGGAATCTATGACAGCTCCAACGGGCCGTAAAATGTTCTTTTTAACAGACCCTATTGAGGATTGGCCTCGTGACTGGGGAGATTATAAGAAAAACTATCAGGCTACTTTTACAGCACAATTGTTGTATCCTAATCTTGCTAATTATGAAGTAATGCCTTGGCCCGACAGAATTTATGAAGGCTTATACAGAAAACCCAACAGCGAAGAAAAAGAACGCATTCCACGATATTATTCTACCCAGATGCAGGTTATGGTAAACTCACTGAATGAGATGCCTTTGTCTGATAATAAAGTCAGTGGATCTGCAGGAATAAGTGTACTGATGTCTAATTCATTAATGTTCCAACGTTTCCCAACACACAAGGGATATGAAGATCCTCAGCTATCTAATTTCTACGGTCAGGCGTTACCATTCCTCAAACGAGGTGTTCCTGTGAAGACTCTTCATATTGAAAATGTATCCTATCCCAAAACATGGAAAGATACTAAGATCTTAATCATGTCATATTCAAATATGAAACCTCTTTCTCCCGAATCTCACAAGTATATTGCCGATTGGGTGAAAGCCGGAGGAGTGCTTGTGTATTGCGGAAGAGACTCAGATCCTTTTCAAACTGTACAGGAATGGTGGAATACAGGAGGAAACACCTTCTGTAAACCTTCAGAGCACTTATTTAAGTTAATGAACATGGAGCCTTCTGCCAACGAAGGCGAATATACTTTCGGCAAAGGAACTGTTTATGTTATACGCAAAGACCCGAAAGAATTTGTGATGCAATCAGGTAACGACAGTCAGTTGGTTAGTATAGTTAAACAGTTGTATGAACAAAAAGCAAAAGCAGGCATACTGGCATTTAAAAATAATTTCTACCTGGGCAGAGGAGCGTATGATTTAGTTTCTGTTATGGATGAAAGTGTAAGTAAAGAACCATATATTCTGAAGGGACGTTTAATCGACTTATTTGATCCTCAGCTTCCTGTTGTGCATGAAAAGGTTGTAAATCCGGGTGAGCAGGCATATATGTTGAACATAGACAGACTAAAGAACTTAAATAAACCTCAGGTGTTGGCTGCTGCCTCACGTGTATATAATGAAAAAGTAACCAAAACAAGTTATTCGTTCATCACCAAAAGTCCGCTCAACACTTCTAATGTGATGCGCATTCTGTTGCCTTCAAAACCTGCAACATGTACAATTACTGATGCCGCAGGAAATAAAGTGGCAGATGCAAGCTGGAACTGGGATAACGAAAGTAAAACCTGCAAAGTAACCTTTGAAAATAATCCTGATGGAGTTAAGGTGCAAATTAAATGGTAAAGCAGTGATCAAGATAATTCTATGATCATGCACAGCTTATTATTTGTGCTTTTAATTTAAAGAAGAAATATAATGAAAGAATTAAAACTAATAGCTATAATATTATTTATTATCCTCTATGCTCCGGTTCAGGCTGCAGAAAAAGATTTTGTGAATTATGTGAATACTTTGCAAGGTACTAACTCCAGGTTTGAGTTAACCAGAGGAAATACATACCCTACACTGGCTATGCCATGGGGTATGAATTTCTGGACTCCTCAAACCGGAGTCAACCGTGATGGATGGATTTATCAGTATTTCAAGGATTCCATACGTGGTTTCCGTCAAACACATCAATGCAGTTCGTGGACTAATGATTATGCCGCCTTTTCATTGATGCCTGTTTCAGGCAAACTGGTAGTCGACCAATACCAGAGAGCATTACGCTTTGATCATAAAAATGAAATTGCCAAACCGCATTACTATAAGGTAACATTCGATAATAACCTTACAACAGAAATGTCTCCAACAGAAAGAGGCGTATACTTCAGATTCAGTTTCCCTCAGGAAAAAGATGCTTATGTGGTAGTGGATGGAAATAGTGGCGGAAGTATGGTACGAATCTATCCCGAAGAACAGAAAATAGTAGGATATTGTAAAAATGCCAATCATTCGGTGCCCCAAGGCTTTACCAACTATTTTGTGGTAAAATTCAACAAACCGTTCAAGGCTTATGGAACCTGGAAGAACGACAAAGGTGACATATCAAAAGATAGTAAAGAAGCCTTTGGCGATTATGTCGGATCTTATATTCAGTTTAGCCCTGATGAACAAGTAGAAGCAAAGGTTATCTCTTCCTTTATCAGTATCGAACAGGCAGAGCTTAGCTTCAAGAAAGAACTGGCCGGCCTGAATACGCTGGAAGATGCAAAATCAAAAGCTCAGGATGCATGGAACAAGCAATTAGGGAAAATAGAAGTAGAGGGTGGCACTCCCGAAGAAAAGGCTACATTCTATTCATGCTTCTTCCGTTCTATGCTTTTCCCAAGAAAGTTTTATGAATACGATGCAAATAATAATCCTATTTATTATAGCCCTTACGATGGTAAGTTGCACGAAGGATACATGTATACCGATAATGGATTCTGGGATACTTTCCGTGCACAGTTCCCTTTAAATATTTTCCTGCATCCCGAGATGCACGGACGATATGTAAAGTCGTTGGTTGATGCTTACGATCAGAGCGGATGGTTGCCATCCTGGTCATTCCCGGGACATAGTTGCGGAATGGTAGGAAACCATGCTGCTTCCCTGCTGGCCGATGCCTATGTTAAAGGAGTAAGAACGTTTGATGCGGATAAGGCGCTGGAAGCAATGTATCACGAAGCAACCAATAAAGGAACAATCGGACCATCAAATGGGCGCGATGGCTGGCAGGATTACTTCAAGCTGGGTTATGTACCTTATCCGGGATATGCGGAATCGGTAGCAAAAACTTTGGAGTTCTGTTATGATGATTTTTGTGCCATGCAAGTAGCTCGCCTATCCGGTAACAGTCATTATGAGGATATCTTCAAACGACAGATTTACAACTATAAGAATGTGTATGATCCCGGTACCCGTTTCATGAGAGGAAAACAAAAAGATGGAAAGTGGGTTCCAAATTTTGATCCTTCGGAATGGGGAGGCCCTTATACGGAAGGATGTGCATGGCATTATCACTGGTCGGTTTTTCATGATATACAGGGATTAATCAACCTGATGGGAGGCGATCATAACTTTGTATCTAAGCTCGATTCTGTTTTCTCTGTTCCTAATACTTTCAAAGTGGGAACATACGGAAGGGTTATTCACGAAATGGCCGAAATGGAAATGATCAATATAGGACAGTATGCACATGGAAATCAGCCTATCCAGCACATGATCTATCTGTATAACTATGCCGGTTCTCCATGGAAAACTCAGTATTGGGCACGCGAGGTGATGCAAAAGCTCTACAACTCAACTCCCGATGGATATCCCGGAGACGAAGATCAGGGACAAACCTCTTCCTGGTATGTTATCAGTGCATTAGGCTTGTATTCTGTATGTCCGGGTACTGATCAGTACGTGGTTAGCTCACCGGTATTCCCTAAGATGACTGTTCATTTGGAGAATGGAAAAACTCTGACTATAGTATCTGATGGCAATTCGCTTAAAAACCGTTATATCCAGTCGGCCAGTCTCAATGGTGAGAAGTTTACCCGTACATGGCTTACCTATAAGGAGCTGATGAATGGAGGTACTATCCAGTATAAAATGGGAAATAAACCTAATAAGTCATGGGGAACATCAATAAAAGACAGACCCTATTCTGTATCGGTCAATCTGAAATAAGAAATTTACAAAAAAGTGAATCTTGATATAAGTAATTTGCTCTTATTATTTGTATTAGCAAAAGGTTATCCCTTTTTAGTAAAACAGAAACCGTTATAGATTTAATTATATATTATGAGAAATAAGAAATTATTAGCAGCTATTTTCACTGTGCTTTTGCAGTGGGTGTCAAATCCAGTTTTTGTATCTGCAGCCAGCAGTGATTCATCTTCACCGGTAGATTACGTCAATCCTTTGATTGGCAGCCAGTCTACTTATGAGTTATCAACCGGTAATACCTATCCTGCCATAGCCCTTCCCTGGGGAATGAACTTTTGGGTTCCTCAAAC
>NZ_FQTV01000017.1 GCF_900128905.1 Bacteroides luti | reverse complement strand
CGATGGTACTGCGTAACAGTGGGAGAGTAGGTAGCTGCCGTTTTATCTAAGAGTCCTGTTCATGAAGTATGAATGGGACTCTTTTTTTGTATATATACGATTTTGATCTATATCATCTCAACAGATCTAAAAGCCAGTTGATGCTTTTATGCAAATATCAATTTTCTTATCTGCTTGAACCTTGCTTGATAAACAAACTCAAATAAGTTAAGATATTCCTCATCAAAATGATTTTCTTTGTTCTTATATAAATTGCATTACTATTCGTTCTTTGGGTTATATTTAGCTCTTAATATACTCGCACACAGATAAATTCATTACACATTAAAATATAATTTGTAATATTGCGTTTTATATTTCAATAAATCTTTTAATAATGATAATTGGGGATAGAATAAAACAAATGAAGATAGTACTAGTGTTGATTGCAATAATAATTGCTTTTTCATCACTAGTTATTTCTCATATATTAATTAAAGATTTGTCGGCAGAGGAGAAAAACAAAATGGAAGTTTGGTCTGAAGCCATGAAGACTTTCAATAATGCAGATGAAACTACAGATTTAACTTTGGTACTTAAGGTGCTGAATGGAAATAATACAATACCTGTAATTGTAGTAGGCAAAAAAGGTGAAATACAAAGCTATAGGAACATTTCAGTTCCTTCCTCAAATTCTGATAAATACTTGCATGATAAGGTTAATAGCTTTGGATATAGTAATCATAAGATAAGGATATATCTAAAGTCTGATGAGAAAATAGGTAAGCAAGCACAAACTGACTATATTGATATTTATTATGATGATTCATTAATGCTTAAACGGCTTGCAACTTATCCGTATGTTCAATTAGGAGTTGTTCTTGTTTTTGTTGTAATTGCTATTTTTGCGCTGCTGAGTTCTAAGAAGGCTGAACAAAACAAAGTCTGGGTTGGACTTTCTAAAGAAACGGCTCATCAGCTTGGCACTCCCATATCTTCATTGATGGCCTGGGTGGAAATATTGAAATCAAGATATGCAAATGACAATTTGATTTCTGAAATGGATAATGATGTAAATAGATTGCAACTCATTGCTGAACGCTTCTCAAAAATAGGCTCCATGCCCGAGCCTAATCCATGTGAACTGATTTCAATACTTAATAATGTTATAGATTATCTTTCAAAAAGATGTTCTGGGAAAGTTGTCTTTGTTAGAGAAATTGATGATCTACCGATCTGGGTTAAACTAAATTCTCCACTTTTTGAATGGGTTATAGAAAACTTATGCAAAAATGCCATTGATTCGATGGAGGGGCAAGGCATTGTAACATTTTCTATTTTTAATACAGAAAAGAAGGTTGTGATAGATATCTCGGATACAGGAAAAGGAATTCCAAAATCTAAATATAAAACCGTTTTTCAACCAGGATATACAACAAAGAAACGTGGCTGGGGATTAGGTTTATCTCTTGCTAAAAGAATTGTTGAAGAATACCATCATGGAAAGATTTATGTAAAACGTTCTGAAATAAATAAAGGTACAACTTTTAGAATTGAACTGAAAAAATAAAGATTTAACCCTCATTTATATATTATGAGGATTATTATTTGTATCTTTGTCGCCCGAATTGTGTTTAATGGCATGTTCTTAAGGTAAAAATTATGCATTAAACAGGATTGGTTTACACTTTTTTTGTACCTTTGCAAAAATTATAAATTACTAGTTTTGGGAAAGTTCGATAAATATAAAGTTGATTTAAAAGCAATGCAAGCAGATTCATCTTCATTTGAATTTGTGCTTGATAATGTATTCTTTGCAAATATTGACGGACCCGAAGTTCAAAAAGGCAAAGTCAATGTTAGTCTTATCGTTAAAAGAGCTGTGGGAACCTTTGAACTCGCATTCCAAACAGAAGGAGTTGTATTAGTTCCTTGTGATCGTTGTCTTGATGATATGGAGGTACCTGTAACATCTACAGATAAACTGTTTGTCAAATTTGGTAGTGACTATGCTGAGGAAAATAACAATGTGGTTATTATTCCGGAAGATGAGGGATATATCAACGTGGCTTGGTTTATGTACGAGTTTATAGCTTTGGCTATTCCAATGAAACATGTTCATGCTCCTGGTAAATGTAATAAAGGCATGGTAAGCAAACTAAATAAGCATCTTCGAACAACACCTGATGATGAAGAGGGTATTGATGAAATAGATTCTTCAGTTGCTGAGGAAATAGAGGACGTGGAAGAAGATTCTATTGATCCTAGATGGAATGAATTAAAAAAAATATTAGATAATAATTAAAGTTTAAGAAAATGGCACATCCTAAAAGAAAGCAATCAAAAACGAGAACTGCAAAGAGAAGAACTCATGATAAAGCTGTAGCTCCTACATTGGCTATTTGTCCAAATTGCGGTGAATGGCATGTTTATCATACAGTATGTGGAGCTTGCGGTTATTACAGAGGCAAGCTTGCTATCGAAAAAGAAGCTGCTATCTAAGCAGAAAAAGTTCTATACTATTAAAATATAGCCAGGGAGATTACTCCCAGGCTTATTTTGCGGTATAATTACATTAAAATTAAATTAATGGAAAAAATTAATGCAGTAATCACAGGTGTTGGAGGATATGTACCTGATTATATCTTGACTAATGAAGAGATATCTAAGATGGTAGATACCAATGATGAATGGATTATGACGCGTATAGGGGTCAAAGAACGTCGTATTCTTAATGAAGAAGGATTAGGTACTTCTTATATGGCTCGTAAAGCAGCAAAACAATTAATGCAGAAAACTGGTTCTAATCCAGATGATATTGATTTAGTTGTTGTTGCTACAACTACTCCAGATTATCATTTCCCATCAACAGCATCAATACTTTGTGATAAATTAGGGTTGAAAAATGCATTTGCTTTTGACCTTCAAGCTGCTTGTAGTGGTTTCTTATATTTAATGGAAACTGCTGCTGCATTTATTCAGTCTGGTAGATATAAGAAAATTATAATTGTTGGAGCAGATAAGATGTCTTCAATGGTAAACTATACAGATAGAGCTACTTGCCCAATTTTTGGTGATGGCGCTGCTGCTGTTATGGTTGAACCAACTACTGAAGATTATGGAATCATGGACTCTTGCTTACGTACAGATGGTAAAGGTCTTCCTTTCCTTCATATGAAAGCCGGTGGTTCAGTTTGTCCTCCTTCATATTTTACTGTTGATAATAAAATGCATTATCTGTATCAGGAAGGACGAACTGTCTTTAAGTATGCAGTATCTAATATGTCTGATGTAACGGCTCATATTGCAGAAAAAAATAATCTGACAAAAGATAATATTGATTGGGTTGTTCCTCATCAGGCAAATATGCGTATTATCGATGCCGTTGCTAACCGCCTGGAAGTTCCTATCGAGAAAGTTCTCGTAAATATTCAGCGATATGGAAATACAAGTGCTGCAACATTACCTCTTTGTCTTTGGGATTTTGAGAAAAAACTAAAGAAAGGTGACAATATGCTGTTTACGGCGTTTGGAGCTGGTTTCACATGGGGAACCGTTTATGTGAAATGGGGTTATGACGGAGCTGAAAAGTAAACATATAAATAATCTGATATAAAAAACGCATCCCATTTTCGATGCGTTTTTTTGTCTCTTTCAATAATATAAAATATATGCATAAAGCAGGATTTGTAAACATTGTGGGTAACCCTAACGTAGGAAAGTCTACATTGATGAATGTACTAGTTGGAGAGCGTATCTCTATTGCTACCTTTAAAGCGCAAACAACTCGACATCGCATCATGGGTATTTTGAATACTGATGAAATGCAGATTGTGTTTTCAGACACACCGGGTGTTTTGAAGCCTAACTATAAATTGCAGGAATCAATGCTGAATTTTTCAACATCAGCATTATCTGATGCAGATGTACTGCTTTATGTAACAGATGTAATTGAAACAGGAGACAAGCATAATGAATTTATTGAAAAAGTTCGTCAACAGTCTTTTCCAGTATTAGTCCTTATTAATAAAATAGATCTTATCGATCAGCAAAAACTGGAAACTCTTGTTGAAGAGTGGAAGGAATTACTGCCTCAGGCTGAGATTGTGCCTATTTCTGCTATCTCTAAATTTAATGTAGATTATGTGATGCGCAGAATAAAGGAGCTATTGCCTGATTCTCCTCCTTATTTTGATAAGGATCAATGGACTGATAAACCTGCCCGTTTCTTTGTTACAGAAATTATTCGCGAAAAAATATTGCTCTATTATGACAAAGAAATACCTTATGCTGTTGAAGTAGTAGTAGAACAATTTAAAGAAGAACCAAAATTGATTCGCATCAATGCGGTTATTTATGTTGAACGGGATTCCCAGAAGGGCATCATTATTGGCAAACAAGGTAAAGCCTTGAAAAAAGTGGCTACGGAAGCACGCCGCTCATTGGAGAAATTCTTTGGTAAATCTGTTTTTTTGGAAACTTTTGTAAAGGTTGATAAAGACTGGAGAAGTTCTGATAGAGAACTAAAGAATTTTGGCTACCAATTGGATTAGTATTCACCGACTGTGATAGTCGTAAATTAAAGTTGTAATATGGGAAATTTAGTAGCAATTGTAGGTCGTCCTAACGTTGGGAAATCTACGCTTTTTAATCGCTTGACCAAAACGCGTCAGGCTATTGTTAACGACGAGGCAGGAACCACCCGTGACCGTCAATATGGAAAATCGGAATGGCTAGGACAAGAATTCTCTGTTGTTGATACTGGAGGATGGGTTGTTAACTCTGATGATATTTTTGAAGGAGAAATACGTAAACAGGTATTGTTGGCTGTTGATGAAGCTGATGTAATTCTTTTCGTTGTAGATGTAATGAATGGAGTTACCGATTTGGATTTACAAGTTGCACAAATTCTTCGTCGTGCAAAAAGTCCTGTAATCTTAGTCGCTAATAAGACAGACAATGGTGACCTTCAATATAATGCACCTGAATTTTATAGTCTAGGCTTAGGAGATCCTCATTGTATATCTTCCTTATCAGGAAGTGGAACAGGAGACTTGCTAGATGTTTTGGTTAGTAAGTTTAAGAAAGATACATCGGAAATTTTGGACGATGATATTCCTCGTTTTGCAGTAGTAGGTCGTCCTAATGCAGGAAAATCTTCTATTATCAATGCATTTATCGGTGAAGATAGAAATATTGTAACTGAAATAGCAGGAACAACCCGCGATTCTATCTATACACGTTACGAAAAATTCGGGTTCGATTTTTATCTTGTTGATACTGCTGGTATCAGAAAGAAAGGAAAGGTTAATGAAGACCTGGAATATTATTCGGTAGTACGTTCAATTCGTGCTATTGAAGGATCTGATATTTGTATTTTAATGTTGGATGCTACCAGAGGTATTGAAAGCCAGGATCTAAATATATTTTCTGTAATTCAGAAAAATGCAAAAGGTATCGTTGTTGTTGTTAATAAGTGGGATTTAGTTGAGAATAAAACAGATAAGGTAATGAAGGAATTCGAAAATGCTATTCGAAATCGTTTTGCTCCTTTTGTTGATATTCCTATCATCTTTACTTCAGCTCTTACTAAACAACGCATATTTAAGGTGCTTGAAGCTGCAAGAGAAGTTTATGAAAACAGATCTATTAAGATTTCTACTGCAAGATTAAATGAAGAAATGCTTCCATTAATTGAGGCTTATCCACCACCTTCAACAAAAGGTAAATATATTAAGATAAAATATGTGACTCAATTGCCGAATACTCAGGTTCCTTCTTTTGTATTCTTTGCTAATTTGCCACAGTATGTAAAAGACCCATATAAAAGATTCCTGGAGAATAAGTTACGTGAAAAATGGAATTTGACAGGAACTCCGATAAATATATTTATTAGACAGAAATAAAAACGATAATACAGAGCCGCAAACAAAGTTTTAGCGGCTCTATTCTTTTTATATGTTTGAAGAAAAGGAGCTGTCTAAAAGAAAATTTAGGTTTCAGAGTTTTCAATAACTAAAAATACGTTCTCAGAGAAACTCCTATACAGATGTTATAAAAGAAAAGGGGCTGTTCCAACTTCGGACAGCCCCTTGCCTTTTTATAGTATAAATTAATATTCTTCTGACAGATTCTGAACTTCTACTTCTTTCACTTTACGGAAGAAATCAGAAGCAAAGATGAAATCGTTTAATCGCTTATTGTTAACTGTAAAAATCTCATCTTTTGTTCCTTCCCATTCCTTGTTACCCTGATAGATATAATATATTTTTTCTCCGATACCCATAACAGAGTTCATATCGTGAGTATTAATGATGGTAGTCATGTTGTACTCCTTAGTGATGTCCTGAATCAGTTCATCTATAAGAAGAGAAGTCTTTGGATCTAGTCCCGAGTTTGGTTCATCACAAAATAGATACTGAGGATTTAGGGCAATTGCACGGGCAATTGCAACACGCTTTTGCATACCGCCACTAATTTCTCCAGGAAAAGCAGAATGAGCTTCTTTTAGATTTACACGTTCCAAACAGAACATGGCACGCTTAATTCTATCCTTTACAGAATCATTTGAGAACATGTTCAATGGAAAAAGAACATTGTCTAATACGGAGAGTGAATCGAAGAGTGCAGCACTCTGGAAAATCATCCCCATTTCACTCCTTAACAGTTTCTTCTCTTTCTTTCCCATAGTTACGAAATTCCTGTTATCATATAACACTTCTCCTTTTTCCGGAGTAAGCAATCCAACCAAGCATTTCATTAATACGGTTTTACCAGATCCACTTTGTCCGATAATCAAATTGGTTTTTCCATTTTCAAAAACGGCATTTATATTTTTTAAAACATCTCTGCCGTCAAATGATTTATATAGTGATTTAACTTCGATCATCCCATTAACAGTTTAGTAAGAATAATATCTGAGAATAAAATTAATGCGCTGCTACAAACAACCGAGTCTGTACTAGCCTTACCTACCGCAATGGAACCACCTTCCACTGTATATCCAAAGAAAGCTGATACAGTAGCAATAATGAAAGCAAAGAATAGCGACTTTATAATACCACACCAAACATACCATTCAACGAATGTGTATTGTAAACCAAACTCGAGATTGGTTGATGTCATTATACCCCCAAACCAACAAGTGGCATAGGCGCCGATAATTCCCGAAAAGATACTGAAGGTTACCAGTACTGGGATAAATATAACCAACGCTGCTATCTTGGGCAGGATGAGGTAGCTGGCTGAATTAACACCCATTATCTCAAGTGCATCAATTTGTTGAGTAACTCGCATAGTTCCTAGTTCGGATGCAATGTTTGAACCTACCTTACCAGCAAGAATTAAACACATAATTGAAGATGAAAACTCCAGCAGCATAATTTCACGGGTAACATAACCTACGGTCCAGCGCGGCATCCAGGGGCTTTCAATATTTAATTTGATTTGGATAGTAATAACCGCTCCGATAAAAAATGAAATCAGTAAAACGATACCAGCTGAGTTTACTCCCAATTGTTCTACTTCTTTTACTAATTGCTTTAAATACATCCTCATACTTTCAGGGCGTGAAAAGATTCGGCCCAATAACATGATGTATCTTCCAAAAGTCCTTAATACTTTGAACATATTATCTTATTTGTGGGCAAATGTACATTAATTTATGCATATTTTTGCTACATTTGCCCCCAAAATAATAGAATAACAATGGCTGAAGAAGGATTTACTGAAAATCAGGTTGAGCTTAATACTGCTGAAACTTTGGTTGAAGAAACTGAAGTTATCTCTAATGAACCACAAGAGGAACCTAAGATGGTTCTTCGTACTGAGAATCTTGTAAAGAAGTACGGGAAGAGAACGGTTGTTAGTCATGTATCAATTGATGTAAAGCAGGGAGAAATTGTAGGATTGCTCGGTCCTAACGGTGCCGGAAAAACCACATCGTTCTATATGACTGTAGGATTGATTACTCCGAATGAAGGCCGCATTTTTCTTGATGATCTGGAAATTACCAAGTATCCGGTATATAAAAGAGCGCAGAATGGAATTGGCTATTTGGCACAGGAGGCTTCTGTTTTCCGGAAAATGAGTGTGGAAGATAATATTATGGCAGTATTGGAGATGACCAATACTTCAAAAGAATATAAAAAAGAAAAGCTTGAAAGCCTGATTGCGGAATTCCGTTTGCAGAAGGTGCGTAAGAATCTGGGAGATCAGCTCTCCGGAGGTGAGCGTCGTCGTACTGAGATTGCCCGTTGCCTTGCCATTAATCCGAAGTTTATCATGCTTGATGAACCATTTGCCGGAGTAGACCCTATTGCGGTGGAAGATATTCAGCACATTGTGTGGAAACTTAAAGATAAGAATATTGGAATCTTGATTACAGACCACAATGTACAGGAAACCTTAAGTATTACAGACCGTGCATACCTTTTGTTTGAAGGGAAAATTCTGTTTCAGGGAACTCCGGAAGAGTTGGCTGAAAATAAGATTGTGCGCGAAAAATATCTTAGTAACAGCTTTGTGCTCCGCAGAAAAGATTTTGAAAATAGAGAATAATAGAGTTCACTATACGAAAAGAAAGCCGAGAATTGAATTTAAAATTCCCGGCTTTCTTTTTGTCTTTCAGCTTATTTATTATTCATCTAAAACAGATAGTGCAGATTGTATCTGATAGTACTTCCAGATTCTCCACATACAGAATGTGAAAACAAAGATTCCTGCAACGATGTATCCTATGCTGTTTTGATTGTTGGAAACTATTTTCACCAGTTCGTTTCCTTTATTAAATGCGTTTGGAGTGAAAGTAACGGTTAATGCGTTGTTGATTGCATGTGCAATTACAGGCACCCAAAGGCTTTTGCTCCATAT
Organism: Bacteroides luti; assembly: GCF_900128905.1. Taxonomy (GTDB): domain Bacteria; phylum Bacteroidota; class Bacteroidia; order Bacteroidales; family Bacteroidaceae; genus Bacteroides; species Bacteroides luti. The sequence continues at coordinate 79,888 of NZ_FQTV01000017.1, read as the reverse complement.
ATATAAGTATCCCAGTACCATACCCAATATCATACGTGGTACGAATCCATAAAACTGAAAGTGAATTGCACTGAATATGATGGCAGTGTATAATATGCCAAGATGGATATTTTTTGTCCAGCCAATTAATATTTTCTGAATTACTCCCCTGAACATCAGTTCCTCTCCAATGCCTGCCATTATGGCTATAATTATTATGTTCATAACGAATCCTCCCCAGCTATCTGTATTTAGCAGGGTGTTAGTTGCTACCTCGGCGGCTTTTTCGGTATTAATCATCCAGTCTTCTATAGACCTCAAAGATTCAGGTAGCTGTAATCCCTGGTTCCATGTACTTAGCACATCAATAAGCGGACTAATTGATATTATAGCCATTACTCCAAGAGCTAGGATGATAAGATTGGGCGTTCTTAGTTGTAAACTCTTCTTTGTGGAATCTTTCCATAGGAAGAATTGTGTAAGCAAAGGGGTTGAAATAAATATTATTAAATCCTGAGTAAAAAGTGTTAGCCTTAATAGATTTCCTTCCTTCATTCCTGAAAAGGATAGCACTTCTAATTTTAAAATGATAGCACAGAATAATGTAAAAAAAATAAATACAAGCGCCAGTAAGGAGATCTTGGCGAATCCGGAGTAATTTTCAAATGTACCTCTTCTCATTTGTTGGCAGGTTAGGTTTTTATTATTTAATAGACAAAGCCTTCCGTCGTAAAAATCGACAGAAGGCTTTACTTAATTTCCTAATATTCTATTTAATTAGAATTTTGGTCTTGCTTCTTTAACAACTAATGCACGACCCTCAAATTCTGCGCCGTTAAGTTCTGCAATAGCTTTAGCAGCTTCTGCATCGTTAGGCATTTCAATGAAACCAAAGCCTTTTGATTTTCCAGTTTCACGGTCCATAATAACTTTTACAGAAGTTACAGTTCCGTAATCTTCCATAATCTGTTGTAAATCTGCTTCCCTAACTCGGTAGTTAAGGTTTCCTACGTAAATGTTCATAGTTAAACGGGTAATAATAAATAAATAGATAAAACTCTCTAAAAGATGATCTAGATTGTAAGGATTTTAAATGACAGAGAGATTACAAAAGCGCTATTATAACGAAAGTAAAAACCATGTAATCGAAATCGGAAAACTAAATATCATCATTTCATAGCAAAGAAAAACAATTATTTTTAATCGACAATCTTTTTCTTCACATTTTTTGTGCTGGAATGTAATTTTTTGTTAGAAATTTATAAAATAAGATGTCATTATTTTGTTTTAAACAAATATTTGATACCTAACTATCTCTTTCCCCGCTTTATAAGGGGGCTTTAGCTGATTTGTCTATAGTGTTAAGGCCTTCTTAGGCGGGAGGTTGTTTTTCCTATTTAGACCATAATTACAAAAGGAGTACTTTATATATAATTAAAGTCTACACGTAATATTTAAAAGGTGTACTTTTTATTTAAAACATCCCGTTACGTTTTCCCTTAGCAAACCTTTAAAATTGTACAAGCTGTTGGCTTAAAAGAATATAACTCCGGAATAATTTATCATATAGAAATTTGATAATTGAAAGATTAACACTAATTTTGCACGCTCTTTAAAAAGATAAAGTATAAATCATATAAATAATTGTCAGAATGAACGTTTCATTGCAAAACATTGACAAAGTAAGCGCGCTGCTTACTGTAAAGCTTGAAAAGGCTGATTACCAAGAACAAGTTGATAAATCGCTGAAGACTTTCCGTCAAAAAGCTAACGTTCCGGGTTTCCGTCCGGGAATGGTTCCAATGGGCCTTGTTAAGAAAATGTATGGAAAAGCTGTTAAGGCTGAAGAAATCAATAAAATCCTTTCAGAAAAGGTATATGGATATATCAAAGAAAATCAAGTAAATATTTTGGGTGAACCTCTTCCAAACGAAGATAAACAACCAGAAATTGACTTCGATACAATGGATGAATTCGATTTCTTGTTCGATATCGCTTTGGCTCCTGAATTTAAAGCAGAACTTTCAGATAAAGATACTGTTGATTACTATACTATCGATGTAACAGACGAAATGGTTGATCAACAAGTTAAATCTTATACTCAACGTGCTGGTAAGTATGACAAAGTAGACGAGTATCAGGATAAAGACATGTTGAAAGGTCTGATTGCTGAACTTGACGAAGAAGGTAACACTAAAGAAGGCGGTATTCAGGTAGAAGGCGCAGTTTTGATGCCTGCTTACATGAAGAACGATGATCAGAAAGCAATCTTCAACGGATGTAAAGTAAATGATGTATTGGTGTTCAACCCAAATACAGCTTACGATGGTCACGAAACAGAAATCGCTTCTCTTCTTAAGATTGAAAAAGAAGCAGTTGCAAACTATACAGGCAACTTCAGCTTCCAGGTTGAAGAAGTTACTCGTTTTGTAGAAGCTGAACTTAGCCAGGAAATCTTTGATCAGGTTTATGGTGAAGGAGCTGTTAAGACTGAAGAAGAGTTCCGCGCAAAAATCAAAGAATCTATTGCAGAACAATTTGTTGCTGATAGCGATTATAAGTTCTTACTTGATGTTCGCGATTTCTTAATGAACAAAATTGGTAAATTAGAATTCCCAGAAGCTTTGCTTAAACGTATCATGTTGCTTAACCACCAGGATAAAGGTGCTGATTTCGTAGAAGAAAACTATGAAAAGAGCATTGAAGAATTAACATGGCACTTAATCAAAGAACAATTAGTTAAGGAAAATGAAATTAAAGTTGAGCAAGAAGACATCGTAAACATTGCAAGAGAAGCTACTAAAGCTCAGTTTGCTCAATACGGTATGTTGAATGTTCCAGAAGATCTTTTGAATAACTACGCTCAGGAAATGTTGAAGAAGAAAGAAAGCGTTGAAGGCTTGGTTAACCGTGCCGTTGAAGCTAAACTTGCTACAGCATTGAAAGCTAAAACTACATTGAACAACAAAACAGTTTCAATGGAAGAATTCAACAAAATGTTCCAGTAAAAACTGGTAGAAAGAAGCATTTAGCTAAATCTTCATAAAAGAGGAGGCTTTTGACTTTAAAAAAGAGCTACTTACTGAAAATAAATAAGATTAGTCTGATTTATTTTTGTAATTTTGTTAGCTCTTATCAAGGATGGTCAAAAGCCTCCTTTCTATGTATTAATTTTAAAATATCAATCATTATGGATGATTTCAGAAAATACGCAACCAAGCACATGGGTATAAGTAGTATGGTTTTGGATGATGTAATCAAATCACAGAACGGCTATTTGAATCCTTATATCCTGGAAGAAAGACAACTAAACGTAACACAACTTGATGTGTTCTCTCGTTTAATGATGGATCGTATCATCTTTCTTGGAACACAGATTGATGACTATACAGCAAATACGCTTCAGGCGCAGCTGCTTTATCTGGATTCTGTAGATCCGGGTAAGGATATCTCTATTTATATCAACTCTCCTGGTGGATCTGTATACGCAGGCCTCGGAATTTACGATACAATGCAGTTTATTTCCAGTGATGTAGCAACTATCTGTACAGGTATGGCAGCATCAATGGCAGCGGTATTACTTGTTGCCGGAGCCGACAAAAAGCGCTCTGCACTTACACACTCTCGCGTGATGATTCACCAGCCTATGGGAGGTGCTCAGGGACAAGCTTCTGATATTGAAATTACTGCCCGCGAAATTCAGAAAATGAAAAAGGAACTTTATACTATTATCGCAGATCATTCTCATACAGACTTTGATAAAGTATGGGCCGATTCTGACCGCGACTACTGGATGACAGCTCAGGAAGCAAAAGATTATGGTATGATCGACGAAGTTCTTATGCGTAAACCTGCGACTATATAATTAAAGGTATAAAAGACTAAAACGAATAACTAACTTTGGAAGATTCAAAACCATCAAAAAATAAAAAGAGATGTAGCTTTTGTGGACGTCCCGAAAGCGAAGTCTCTTTTCTGATTACGGGAATGAATGGTTACATCTGCGATAGTTGTGCCACTCAGGCTTACGAAATCACTCAGGAAGCAATGGGAGCTGGTAAACAATCGGGTGCCGGAAAACCATTAAACCTTAAAGATTTACCTAAACCTATAGATATTAAGAGCTTTCTTGATCAATATGTAATCGGACAAGATGATGCTAAACGTTATCTTTCGGTTTCGGTTTATAATCACTACAAACGCTTGCTTCAGAAAGATAGCGGAGATGATGTGGAAATAGAAAAGTCTAACATCATAATGGTTGGAAGTACTGGTACAGGCAAAACTCTTTTAGCAAGAACTATTGCTAAATTGCTGCATGTACCTTTTACAATTGTCGATGCTACCGTATTGACAGAAGCCGGTTATGTTGGAGAAGATATTGAAAGCATTCTAACTCGCTTATTACAAGTTGCAGATTATAATGTGTCTGAAGCTGAAAGAGGTATCGTGTTTATTGATGAGATAGACAAAATAGCTCGCAAGGGAGATAATCCTTCTATTACACGCGACGTAAGTGGTGAAGGTGTTCAACAGGGATTACTGAAATTGCTTGAAGGTGCTGTTGTTAATGTTCCACCTCAGGGCGGACGTAAGCATCCAGATCAGAAAATGATTCCGGTAAATACCAAGAATATTCTTTTCATCTGCGGCGGTGCATTCGACGGAATTGAAAAGAAAATCGCTCAGCGCTTGAATACGCATGTAGTAGGATATAGTGCTTCGAAGGCTACAGCTGTGATCGATAAGAAAAATATGATGCAGTATATTGCTCCTCAGGACTTGAAGTCTTTTGGACTTATCCCTGAGATTATTGGTCGTCTGCCGGTGCTTACTTATTTGAATCCACTGGACAGAACCGCTTTGCGTGCAATTCTAACAGAGCCGAAAAATTCAATTATCAAACAATATGTTAAGCTCTTCGAAATGGACAATATTAAGTTGACTTTCGAGGAAGAAGTCTTTGACTATATTGTAGATAAAGCTGTTGAATATAAACTCGGAGCACGTGGGTTGCGTTCAATTGTGGAGACAATAATTACAGATGTTATGTTTGAAATTCCTTCGCAAGGTAAGACTGAATACAACGTAACACTCGAATACTCAAAGCATCAGCTCGAAAAAGCAAATATTGCTCGCTTGCAAACAGCTTAATATCAGAAGTAAAGCAAAAAGAGTAGTGCAAAGCATTATTTTTTTTGAAAAATATTCTGTGGAAAATACGTATTATTTAAGAAGTTGTTTATAACTTTGTTAGAGTTCATTTATATGAATTCGAGTCTTATACGATGAATGGCCAAAAAACAACTTAAAAACAATGGCAGAGAAGAATAATTTAACGGAACAACTAAAAGCGTACTTTGGATTTGATAAATTCAAAGGCAATCAAGAGGCGATTATTAGAAATGTATTGGCCGGCAATGATACGTTTGTACTTATGCCCACAGGTGGAGGTAAGTCGCTTTGTTATCAGTTGCCTTCTTTAGTAATGGAAGGAACGGCTGTCGTTATATCTCCTTTAATTGCCTTGATGAAAAACCAGGTAGATGCCAAGCGTAATTTTAGTGAAGAAGATGGGGTAGCTCATTTTATCAATTCTTCATTGAATAAAGCTGCTATCGACCAGGTGAAATCAGATATTCTTTCCGGGAAGACGAAGCTGCTTTATGTGGCTCCGGAATCTTTAACGAAAGAAGAAAACGTAGAGTTCCTTAAAAATGTTAAGATCTCCTTTTATGCTGTTGACGAAGCTCATTGTATTTCAGAGTGGGGGCACGACTTTCGTCCAGAATATAGACGGATTCGTCCTATCATAAATGAAATAGGAAAAGCTCCTCTTATAGCTTTAACAGCTACGGCAACTCCGAAGGTTCAGCATGATATTCAGAAAAATCTAGGGATGATTGATGCGCAAGTCTATAAGTCTTCATTTAATCGCCCTAATCTTTACTATGAGGTACGTCCTAAAACAAATAGTATAGATAAAGAAATTATTAAGTTTATTAAGGCAAATAACGGAAAATCGGGAATTATTTACTGTTTAAGCAGAAAGAAAGTTGAGGAGCTGGCAGAGATTTTGCAAGCAAATGGAATTAATGCGCGTGCATATCATGCCGGAATGGATTCGTCAACAAGAACCGAGAATCAAGATGATTTCTTAATGGAAAAAATCGACGTAATAGTTGCGACTATTGCGTTTGGTATGGGAATTGATAAACCTGATGTTCGTTTTGTAATTCATTACGATATTCCAAAAAGTCTGGAAGGCTACTATCAGGAAACTGGTCGTGCCGGACGTGACGGCGGAGAAGGTCAGTGTATTACATTCTATACCAATAAAGACTTGCAGAAACTGGAAAAATTTATGCAAGGCAAACCTGTGGCAGAACAGGAAATAGGCAAGCAGCTTCTGCTCGAAACCGCTGCGTACGCCGAATCTTCCGTATGCCGAAGAAAGTCTTTGTTACATTACTTTGGCGAAGAATTTACGGAAGATAATTGTGGTAATTGTGACAATTGTTTAAACCCTAAGAAACAAGTGGAAGCTCAGGATTCATTATGTGCCGTGATAGAAGCTATCTTGGCAGTAAAAGAAAACTTTAAAGCAGACTATATTATCGATGTGCTACAAGGAAGAGAAACTTCCGAAGTGCAAGCTCATCTGCACGAAGACTTGGAGGTCTTTGGGTCAGGAATGGGTGAAGAAGATAAAACATGGAATGCTGTTATTCGACAGGCTTTAATAGCTGGATATTTAAGTAAAGATGTCGAAAATTATGGACTATTAAAAGTAACGGATGCAGGACGCAAATTCCTGAAACATCCGAAATCATTTAAAATAACAGAGGATAATGACTTTGAAGAAGTAGAAGAAGAAACTCCTATGAGGGGAGGTGCTTCATGTGCGGTAGACCCGGCTCTTTATTCAATGCTGAAGGATTTGAGGAAGAAGCTTTCCAAGAAACTGGATGTTCCGCCTTATGTTATTTTCCAGGACCCATCGCTGGAGGCTATGGCAACAATTTATCCGGTTACATTGGATGAATTGCAGAATATACCAGGTGTGGGTGCAGGAAAAGCTAAACGTTACGGTCAGGAATTCTGTGTTTTGATCAAAAAGCATTGCGAAGAAAATGAGATTGATCGTCCGGAAGATCTTCGTGTACGCACGGTTGCAAATAAATCTAAGTTAAAAGTTTCTATCATTCAAAGTATTGACAGAAAAGTAGCGTTAGACGATATTGCTCTTTCCAAAGGAATTGAGTTTTCCGATTTGCTTGATGAAATTGAAGCAATTGTGTATTCCGGAACAAAACTGAATATTGACTACTTCCTTCATGAAATTATGGATGAAGATCATATGCAGGATATTTACGACTATTTTAAAGAATCAGTTACAGATAAAATTGATGAAGCTGTTGAAGAACTTGGAGGTGATTATTCCGAAGACGAAATCCGTCTGGTGAGAATTAAATTCATCTCTGAAATGGCAAACTAGCAGAAGGAATTTTCTTTTAAGGCGTAGGCTATACAAATTGTTATTAGATTATAATTTCTAATTAATCTGATTAAGTTTGTATATTCTGCGCCTTTTCTTTTTATAATTATTCAAAAAAAATGGGATAATACTCTTACTGAAAAAAGAATTCTTTGTATATTTGCACGCAATAATTTCTAAAAGTAAATCCTATGTCATTTATTGCAGATAAAATTGTCATGGATGGATTAACGTACGATGATGTACTTTTAATCCCTTCATATTCTGAGGTATTACCCCGTAACGTCGATCTCTCGACAAAGTTCTCACGAAACATTGAATTAAAAATTCCTTTTGTAACTGCAGCAATGGATACTGTAACCGAAGCAAAAATGGCTATTGCTATTGCTCGTGAAGGTGGTATCGGTGTTATTCACAAAAACATGTCAATCAAGGCTCAGGCTAAGCAAGTTGCCATTGTGAAACGTGCTGAGAATGGAATGATTTATGATCCTGTAACTATAAAGCAAGGCTCAACTGTACGTGATGCTTTGTCTTTAATGGCTGAATATAAAATCGGTGGTATTCCGGTGGTTGACGATGATAAAATGTTAGTAGGTATTGTTACGAACCGTGATTTGCGCTTTGAACGTGAAATGGATAAGCGCATTGACGAGGTTATGACAAAGGAAAACTTAATCACTACCAATCAATCAACCGACCTTGAAGCTGCTGCTCAGATTCTTCAGCAACATAAAATCGAAAAATTGCCAGTTGTTGACAAAGACGGTAAGTTAGTAGGTCTGGTTACATATAAAGATATTACTAAGGCTAAAGATAAACCAATGGCATGCAAGGATTCAAAAGGAAGACTTCGTGTAGCTGCAGGTGTAGGCGTAACAGCTGATACATTTGTTCGTATGCAGGCATTGGTTGAAGCCGGAGCTGACGCTATTGTTATTGATACAGCTCATGGTCACTCAAAGGGCGTAATTGATGTTTTGAAAGAAGCCAAAAAACGCTTTACCAGTATTGATATTGTTGTTGGTAATATTGCAACTGCCGATGCTGCTTTAGCACTTGTTGAAGCAGGCGCCGACGGTGTAAAAGTAGGTATTGGCCCAGGTTCAATTTGTACAACCCGTGTTGTTGCCGGTGTTGGTGTTCCTCAGCTATCTGCTGTTTATGATGTTGCAAAAGCATTAAAGAATACAGGAGTTCCTTTGATTGCCGATGGTGGTTTAAGATATTCCGGAGATGTTGTAAAAGCATTGGCTGCTGGAGGTTGTTCTGTAATGATCGGCTCATTAGTAGCTGGTGTTGAAGAAAGCCCGGGTGAAACAATTATCTTTAACGGTAGAAAATTCAAATCATATCGTGGTATGGGTTCTCTAGAAGCAATGGAAAATGGTTCAAAAGACCGTTATTTCCAGTCTGGAGAAACAGATGTGAAGAAACTTGTGCCAGAAGGTATTGCTGCTCGTGTACCATACAAAGGAACACTTTTCGAAGTAATTTATCAACTATGCGGCGGACTTCGTTCGGGTATGGGATATTGTGGTGCTGAAAATATTGACACACTTCACAATGCTAAATTTACTCGTGTAACAAGTGCTGGTGTACTGGAAAGTCATCCACATGATGTTACAATTACAAGTGAGGCGCCAAATTATAGCCGTCCTGAATAAGCAGATAATAATCAGCATAAAGATAAAGGGGAATAACTTCAAACAGAGGTAGTTCCCCTTCTTTATTTAATCAAAGCCTGTGCTATTGCTCTATCAGGAAAAGAATAATATCGTGGCTTGTTCCCATTCCTTTGTTTAAATGATACCTTTTTAACGTCAACCTTTTATTTTCTCACAGAAGATTTCTATTGTTTATTGATTGGTTATTTTCTCTACTGACGATAAAAACAAATGAATTTCATAATAGAATATGCAATTTTTGCGTATTTTCGCCGTTGAATTATTGATTGTTATGCCAATCTGATTTTTATATATATCTAATGAAACACCAATAATGAAAAAAGAGATTATTTTATTTGTAGGTTTAACTCTTAGTACTTGTGCTTTTTCTCAGCAAAAAGATCAAATTCTGATGAGGATAAACAACAAAGATATAACACGATCAGAATTCGAATACATTTATAACAAAAATAATTCAAACAATGAATTGGACAAAAAGTCTTTAGATGAGTATGTCGATTTATTTGTAAACTTCAAGTTGAAGGTTGCTGCTGCTGAGGGTGAAGGAGTAGATACAACAAGAGCTTTTCGTGATGAATTCCTTGGATATCGTCAGCAGTTGGCAAAATCTTATCTTACCGACGAATCGATTGATGAAGCAAATGCCCGAGTTATCTATGAGAGATTAAAAGAAAATGTAGAAGCTTCGCATATATTAATTCGTTGTAAACCCGATGCAACTCCCGAAGATACTCTTGCAGCCTACCGCAAAGCAGAGCGCGCCCGACAGCGAATCCTGAATGGTGAGGACTTTGAAAAAGTAGCTCGTGAGGTTTCAGAAGATCCGTCAGTAAAGCAGAACGGAGGAAATCTGGGGTATTTCACTGCATTGCAAATGGTTGCTCCTTTTGAAGATGCTGCTTATTCATTAAGAAATGGAGAGATCAGTAAACCAGTCCGAACAGAATTTGGCTATCATATTATTAAAACTACTAACCGCCGCCCTGATATGGGCAAAGTGCTGGTTGCACATATCTTTAAGTTCCTTCCGCAAAATGTAACGAAAGAGCAGGAAAAGAAGGTGATGGCACAGATAGATTCTATTTATGGCGCACTGCAGCAAGGAGCAAATTTTGAAGAACTTGCTAAAAAGTGCTCGGACGATAAATCTACTGCGCAACGTGGCGGTGAACTGCCCTGGATTGGTTTCCGCCAAACCGTGAAGGAGTTCGAGAATACCGTTTTTTCATTAGAGAAAAATGAAATATCAAAGCCATTCCGTTCACCAAGTGGTATGCACATTGTGAAACTGATAGACCGTAAGGATATCGAGCCGTTTGAAGAAAAGAAAGATGAAATTATTCGTCGTATGAACCGACAAGGTAGAGGCGGCAAAGGCGTTGAGGCTCTTGTTGAAAGACTGAAAACCGAATATCATTTCGTGTACGATGATAATGGAGTTAATGCTGTTAAGAACCTGATGAAAAATATACAGGCAGGAAAAGATTCACTCACTTCTGCCAATGCGATGAAGCTTTCGGGAGATCTTTTTGTCTTGAATGGTACAAACTACCCGGTGCAAGGTCTTGTAAATTGGGCAAAGAACCGACAAGGAAGTGCGGAAAAACTATTAAAAGAGTATACTCTTAATTCTATTTTGGATTATGAAGATAGTCGCCTAGAACAAAAATATCCCGATTTTGGTCATTTAATGCAAGAGTACCGGGATGGAATTCTGTTGTTCGATGTAAGCAATCGCCGGGTTTGGGATAAAGCTTCCAAAGATGAAAGTGGCCTGGCTACTTTCTTTGAAGAAAACAAAGCAAACTATAAGTGGACTTCTCCTCGTTTCAAAGGAGTGATTGTACACTGCAAAGATAAAAAAACAGCTAAGGCTGTAAAGAAGCTGACTAAAAAGAATCCGGAGGAAGATTGGGTTAACGTTATTCGTAAAACTCTTAATAATGATTCGGTTTCGGTAGTTAAGGTAGAAAAAGGCCTTTTTGCCAAGGGAGATAATAAATATGTTGATAAAGAAAAGTTTAAGGGAGATAATGTTGAACCGCTTAAAGACTATCCTGTGACAATTGTTATCGGTAAAATGTTGAAGAATGGCCCTGAAAGTTACAAAGATGTTCGCGGACCTGTAACTGCCGACTATCAAAATTACCTGGAAGCAGATTGGATTAAAGAATTAAAAGGAAAATATAAGGTTGAAATTAACCAACAGATTTTAAAAACAGTTAATAATCATTGAACGAATTGATTATTACACTATCTTCGCCTTAGATTGTATCTAATAAGTTTTTACGAGATTTTGGGCGTTGTTTTTCATTTGTTTTTTAAAATCAACCGGTCTTGAAATTTATTTGGCAACAAAACAAATACGTTAAACAAAGAGTACTAAACTCTGTTGCTCTCTTGTGTTACTATAAGCGAGTATTATATGAGTGCAGTAGAGAAAGGAATAAAATATTAAATGAAAAGAATGAAAAAGTTAGTGAACTTTAAAACGCTGGTATTACTCTTCGTCTTGTGCACTTCTCAAATTAAAGTGTATGCTCAAGACAATGTAATTGACGAAGTAGTATGGATTGTAGGTGATGAAGCCATTTTAAAATCGGATGTTGAAGAAGAACGTCTGAACGCACAGTATAATGGAGTCAAGTTTGAAGGTGATCCCTATTGTGTTATTCCGGAGCAAATAGCCATCCAGAAGCTTTATCTTCATCAGGCTGCTATCGATAGTGTTGAAGTTACCGACTCGGAAGTTATGCAACAAGTAGAGTGGCAGATTAACAATATCATTCGTCAGATCGGTTCTAAGGAGAAGATGGAGGAATACTTCAACAAGACCTACACCCAGATCAGAGAAACGATGCGTGAGAGTGCTCGCGAGAAACTGACAGTGGAAAGAATGCAGAAGAAGCTGGTGGGCGATATAAAGATTACTCCTGCTGAAGTAAGAAAGTACTTCAAAGAACTGCCTCAGGACAGTGTTCCGTTTATTCCAACGCAGGTTGAAGTTCAGATTATTACCCAGCAACCAAAGATTCCGATTGCCGAAATTGATGATGTAAAGAAACGACTGCGTGAATATTCAGATCGTGTTACTTCGGGAGATACGCCTTTCTCTTCTCTAGCCATTCTTTATTCCGAAGACCCGGGAAGTGCACGCCGAGGTGGTGAACTGGGATTCATGGGAAAAGGAGAATTGTTACCTGAATTTGCTGCCGTAGCGTTTAACCTGAGCGATCCTAAAAAAGTATCAAAGATTGTAGAAACAGAATATGGTTTCCATATTATTCAGCTGATAGAAAAACGTGGTGACCGTATTAATTGCCGTCATATTCTCTTGAAGCCAAGAGTGTCTGACAAAGATTTGCAAGCAGCAATGGGCCGTTTGGACTCAGTTGCAAATGATATCCGTAGCAATAAGTTCACCTTCGATCAGGCAGCTTCAGTTATTTCTCACGATAAGGAAACTCGTAATAACAATGGTCTTATGGCAAATTCAAGAACCAGTACTTCTAAATTTGAAATGGATCAGTTGCCACAAGAAGTTGCAAAAGCTGTTGATAAGCTTAATATCGGAGAAATTTCTAAAGCATTTACCATGGTAAATGATAAAGGAAAACAAGTTTGTGCAGTAGTTAAACTAAAATCAAGAATAGATGGTCATAAAGCAACCATTACAGATGACTATCAGAACCTGAAAGAACTTGTTCTTAGTAAAATCAGAGCGCAGAAACTTGATCAATGGATTAAAGATAAGCAGAAAAAGACATATGTTCGTATCAATGAAGGATGGAAAAAATGCGACTTTAAGTATCCGGGTTGGGTAAAGTAAATAAAATGAAGCACAATTAAATATGCTGAAGAATAATATAAGAAGATATTCAATAAGCAGGCACAGAATACTACTAATGGGTGTTCTGTGCCTGTTTGGTGTTTGTTTGATAGCTGGAAACAAACCTGCTAATAAAAATAAAAAGCAGAAAACTAAGAAAGATATGGTTTATATCCTTAACTCGGATGAAACCATGGGGAACCAATTACTAAGGCCGGACATTACTGTGCTGCAAGGAAATGTAAAGTTGAGGCATAAAGGTATGTATATGTACTGTGATAGTGCGTTCCTTAATGAAAAAACTAATTCCTTTGAGGCTTTTGGTAAGGTTCATATGGAGCAGGGAGATACCTTGTTCGTTTATGGTAATTATCTGAAATATGATGGTTTCAAAGAACTAGCCAATCTTCGCGAAAATGTTAAGCTGGTGAACCGCGGAACAACTTTGCTCACAGATAGTCTCGACTACGACCGTGTGCTCGACAAAGCTTATTATTTTGAAGGTGGAACCATGCTGGATAAGGAAAATGTACTTACTTCCGACTGGGGAGAATATAGTCCTTCAACAAAGAATGCAGTATTCAACTTTGATGTAAAGCTGGTGAATCCACGTTTTACGCTAAAGACAGATACTTTAAAGTATAATTCGGCTACTGGGATTGCTCATATTGTTGGTCCTTCAAAGATAGATAGTGATAAAAATCATATTGTATCCAAACGAGGATACTATAATACGCGTGCCGATCAGGCTCAATTGGTGGATCGCTCTGTGCTGACCAATGAAGATGGTAAAAGATTAATTGGCGACAGTATTTACTATGACCGCAAGAAGGGTTATGGTGAGGCTTTCAATAATGTGTTTATGTCCGACTCCGTAAATAAGAACTTCCTTAAAGGGGACTATTGTTTTTACGATGAGATAAAAGGAAATGCCGTTGCTACAAAGCGAGCGTTGGCAGTTGACTACTCGCAGGGAGATAGTTTATTTGTTCATGGAGATACGCTTAAGCTGAATACTTTCAATATTAAAACCGATTCAATGTACAGAGAGGTGAGAGCTTTCAATAAAGTGCGTATTTTCCGGAAAGATATTCAGGGAGTTTGCGATTCATTGTTCTTTACTTCAAAAGATTCCTGCCTTACAATGTACAAAGATCCTATTCTTTGGAATGAAAATAACCAGTTACTGGGTGAAGAGATAAGGATTTATATGAACGACAGCACAATAGACTGGGCACATATTGTAAACCAGGCATTGAGCGTAGAAAAGAAAGACTCCATTCATTATAATCAGGTAACCGGTAAAGATATCAAGGCTTACTTTCTGAACGGAGAGCTACATAAAGTAGATGTAATTGGAAATGTGCGACTGGTATATTATCCGGAAGAAAAAGATAGTACAATGATGGGGATGAATGTGTCGGAGACCAGTTTGCTAAATATTTATCTTAAAAAGAAGAAGATGGAGAAAATGGTAATGAGTCCTAAGTCCAACGGTACCCTTTACCCTATGTTAATGATTCCACAAGACAAAATGCGATTGACAAACTTCGGTTGGTTCGACTTTATCCGGCCACTCAATAAAGATGACATCTATGAATGGCGAGGCAAAAAAGCCGGGCAGGAATTGAAGAAGAAAGGAAGAAAATCAATACCTTTGCCTAACCATGGAATAGTAAAACAGTAAGTTCCATGTAATTATTTGAAAGATTGTTATGAGTGATATTATTCGTTTGTTGCCCGATTCAGTTGCCAACCAGATTGCTGCCGGCGAGGTAATTCAGCGCCCTGCTTCAGTCTTAAAGGAACTGGTCGAGAATTCTATTGATGCCGGTGCAAAGGAAGTACATATATTGATTACTGATGCAGGGAGAACCTGCATACAAGTGATAGATGACGGAAAAGGAATGTCAGAAACTGACGCCCGGATTTCCTTTGAACGACATGCTACTTCCAAGATTCGTGATGCAGCAGATTTGTTTGCCCTTACTACTATGGGCTTCAGGGGCGAAGCGCTAGCATCTATTGCCGCAGTGGCACAGGTGGACCTCAAAACACGCCTTGAAAATGAAGAATTGGGTACGATTATTTCCGTGGCCGGTTCAAAGGTTGAGCGCCAGGAAACCATATCCTGCCCCAAGGGAAGTAACTTCTCTGTGAAGAACCTTTTCTTTAATGTGCCTGCTCGTCGCAAATTTCTGAAATCGAACCAGACTGAGTTAAGTAACATATTGTCCGAATTTGAACGTATAGTTCTTGTTCACCCCGAAGTGGCATTTACGCTGCATAGCAATGATGTAGAATTGTTTCACCTTCCGGTTTCGTCTCTTCGCCAGCGCGTTATTAACGTATTTGGCAAAAAGCTGAATCAGCAGTTGCTTAATGTAGATGTTAATACTTCGCTGATAAAAGTAAACGGTTATGTAGGTAAGCCCGATTCGGCCCGCAAAAAAGGAGCACACCAATACTTCTTTGTTAATGGCAGATACATGCGTCATCCATACTTCCATAGGGCAGTTATGGAAGCGTATGAAAAACTGGTTCCGGTGGGAGAGCAGATTTCTTATTTCCTTTATTTCGATGTAGATCCTGCTGATATTGATGTGAACATTCACCCAACTAAGACAGAGATTAAGTTTGAGAACGAAGTGCCTATCTGGCAAATTCTGGCAGCTTCGGTAAAAGAATCTCTAGGAAAGTTTAATGAAGTGCCTTCTATCGACTTTGATACAGAAGGTATGCCCGATATACCGGCTTATAATGCAGCCGCACCTATTCAGCCGCCAAAGCTGAATTTCAACCCAAACTTTAATCCATTCCAGAAAACGGCTTCCAATTATTCCCGCCCTCAGGTGGAATGGGAGAATCTTTATGGAGGAGTTGAAAAAGCAGAGCGGAGATCGGAACCCGATTATGAGCCTGAGGTTATAGATTATCCTGCTTTTCAGGATGATGAAATAGAACCCGAACAGACTACCTTGTACGATCATGAGACGGTAGCCGAGAAAAGTTCTGTTCAGTTCCAGTTTAAAGGACGGTTTATTCTCACCTCCGTAAAATCCGGACTGATGATCATTGATCAGCACCGTGCGCATATCAGAGTCTTGTTCGACCAATATCTGCAGCAGATAAAGAATCACCAGGGAGTTTCTCAAGGGGTTCTTTTCCCTGAAATATTAGAGCTTCCGGCTTCGGAGGCGGTAGTATTGCAGGAAATCTCCGATGATCTTGCCGCTATAGGCTTCGACCTGAGCAATCTGGGAGGAGGAAGTTATGCCATTAACGGTGTTCCTTCGGGCATTGAAGGTTTGTCTCCTGTTCAGCTAATAAGGAATATGCTGCACACGGCAATGGAAAAAGGTTGCGATGTGAAAGAAGAGGTGCAAGAGACGTTGGCTCTTACTTTGGCCAAGGCTGCCGCCATTGTTTACGGTCAGGTTCTTGGAAATGATGAGATGACCAAACTGGTGGATTCTCTTTTTGCATGCGCCACTCCGAATTATACTCCCGACGGAAAAACTGTATTGTCTTTACTTAAAGAAGAGGATATAGAAAAACTCTTCAAGTAACGATTTTAAAATAAAGATCTATGGAATACGCTATTTGTTTTGTTCCCAATAATCCTCTTCGGGTAGATCATGATGAATGCTCGGAGATGCTGACTGAACTCCTTTTTGGAGAAGCTTGCACCGTGACAGAATCATGGGGCAACTGGAGTAAAATTATCAATAAAGCCGAAGGATATGTAGGTTGGGTAACTACAAAGATGCTTACCGAGGTTAGTAAAGAGTACTTTGATGCTTACGAACCGGCAGAGCAAAGAGTTTTAACCACGCTTTTCTCTCAGGCTGTGAGTGAAACTACCGGTGAAAAGATGTTGCTTACAGGTGGTAGTCTGCTTCCCGAATATAAGGAAGACGGAACATTCAGAGTAAAGAACGACCGTTTTCGCATTAATCCTGCCGATGCTCAACCGTTGACTGAATCATTACTGGATACAGCTCTTCGTTTCTTGAATACTCCTTATCTATGGGGCGGCAAGAATGCAATGGGAATGGATTGTTCCGGACTTACACAAGTGGTGATGCGTATGCATGGTCTCCATATTCTTCGTAATGCTAGTCACCAGGTTACACAAGGCGAACTGGTTTCTTTCCTTTCAGATGCCCAACCGGGCGACTTGGCTTTCTTTGATCATGCCGATGGAAAGATATCACACGTAGGGATGGTGGCAGAAAAGGGATATATTATTCATTGTTCCGGCTCGGTGCATATCGACAAACTCGACGACCAAGGAATCTTCAGCAAAGATCTGAATAAGTACACACACGATCTCCGGTTAATAAAAAGATATAAGTAACGGGATCTTTATAGATTTCCGGTCAGATATTTTTAGCGACCTGCGCAGCTCGCACAAATGAGTTGTGCAGGTCGTTTCTTTGAGTTGCGCAGCTTATTAAAACGACCTGCGCAGGTCGCCGGAAACATCCCGGCGGATATTGATAAAAACGATTATACTAACTTTAAATTATCACCCGAATGAGCATTTTATTTAAGGCGGCGCCCCTCAATGATGCCCGTAAGAAAGAAGAAACACAACTCTATTATGCTGTTCCTCAACGCAAGGAACTGATAACCATTGACCAACTGAGCACGATGATATCCGGCAGATGCACTGCCACATCGGGCGATGTGAAACTGGTACTCGAGGAGTTTGCCAATACATTGATTAATGAACTGAAAAACGGTAACTCAGTTAAGCTCGATAAGATAGGAACTTTTTCGCTGTCACTCACCTCAAACAAAGTAACCAACCCCGATAAGCTTCGTGTAACGGATGTAAAGGTAGGGAGGTTGTTGCTTCGTCCGGCACCATCATTCATGACAAAGATGAAGGATGCTACCTTTGAACGGAAAGGATAAAGTTGATTGTTAGGAGAAAGAAAAGTTTATAGCAGACGAAACAGCAGAAGCAGCATTTGGGATAAAATGAATTGCTAGTAGAAGGCGATAATGACTATCTGAGCCAACGTACAAACATAAAAATGCCCCGCTGTCTAAATCAAGATAGCGGGGCATTGATTATATAGTGTGATAATTAAATTTCTCGGAATCCGATGATTTCTCTAACTTCCTTCAATGTTTTAGCTGCACTTTCCTGTGCTCTCTCTGCACCTTGTTTAGCAACCTTAGCAAGATATTCAGTGTTTGCAGAATATTCCACAATCTTTTCACGGATAGGCTCAGTATAAGCCACGATATCTGCAGCAAGTTGTTTCTTCAAATCTCCGTAACGGATAGAACAATCATTGTACTTCTCGTTGAAATAATCGTAAGTATCTTTAGTAGACACAATATCAAGGAAAGTAAACAGGTTCTGAATAACCTCAGGCTTTTCACTGTTAGGCACTGTTGGTCCGGCATCAGTAACAGCCTTCATCACCTTTTTGCTGATAGTCTTGGCGTCATCCATCAGGTAAATGCAATTACCTTCAGATTTTCCCATCTTACCAGAACCATCCAGTCCTGGAACCTTGATAGCCTTTTCTGCCAAAGAAAAAGAAGCTGGTTCTGGGAATAAGTCAGTACCATATATAGTATTGAAACGACGGGCAAACTTACGCGCCATCTCCATATTTTGTTCCTGATCCTTGCCCACTGGTACTTTAATAGCCTTATGAATAAGAATATCCGCAGCCATAAGAGTTGGGTAAGTAAGAAGTCCGGCATTTACATTGTCCGGTTGTTTACGTGCCTTTTCCTTGAAAGAAGTAGTACGTTCCAGCTCGCCTAGGTAAGCATTCATGTTAAGGTACAGATAAAGCTCCAATACCTCCTTCACATCACTTTGTACATAAATAGTAGCTTTCTCAGGATCAATACCGCAAGCAAGATATTCAGCAAGAATAGTGCGTGCGCTCTGAACTATATCATTAGGTTTTGGGTGAGTAGTAAGGGAATGCCAGTCGGCGATAAAGAAATAACAATTATATTCATTCTGCATTTGCAGAAAACTCTTCACTGCTCCAAAGTAGTTGCCCAGATGCAGATTACCTGTTGGGCGAATTCCACTAACAACTGTTTCCATAATTTCTTTGTTTCTAAATAATTTGCCGCAAAGATACTAATTTATCACAAAACATGGCCATAGTTAAAACATTCTCTTTCTTCTTTTTAGAAATTAAAAATAAAAGGAAAATGTCTTTGTAAATGAAGTAAGATTGCAGTTTTTATGCTCTTTTTGCCAGGAAATGCTCCGAAAAGGTGAGGGTAGAGCCCAAAAATGATGGATTGGGTGAGGGATTATTTGCTATCCCTCACCTTTTAATTTGCTTTTAATCAGGACGTTTTGGGTGGTTGGTGATGGAGTGATGTTAAATTCTAAATTTACAAAATCTAATTGTATTGATTTTTTATATAACTTGCAGTCGTAAATTTATAGTGCTAGTTTTGAATAAACAGATAGAATGCAAATAATAATATCCCCAGCCAAAACAATAAATACTAAAAGCTCACAGAAAGCTCCGGCAAAATCAATACCTCAGTTTGCCGATGAAGCAAAAGAGATTGCACTCCACATGGCACAATATTCTGTGGAGGAATTGGAACGATTACTGAAGATTAGTCCGAAGCTGGCTCTGGAAACATTTAAGCGGTTTGAAACGTTTCATTCCGATGAGGCTCCTTCTCTGCAGGCTTTACTGGCTTATACCGGAATGGTGTTTAAACATATTGCTCCGGCGGATTTCTCGGACGAGGATTTTCTTTATGCTCATGAGCATTTGTGCATCGCTTCTCCGTTTTACGGATTGGTTCGTCCGCTCGATATGATAAAGGCTTACCGAATGGAGTATGATGTGAAGCTGCCCGAACTGGGAAATGTATCAATGGCCGATTTCTGGAAACCGATACTTACTCAACCTTTTATTGAGGACGTGATGAAGAGTGGGGGAGTGTTGGTAAATCTGGCAAGCATGGATATTCAGCCTTCGTTCGACTGGAAACGAGTGGAAAAGGAAGTGCAGGTAATTACTCCCGAATTTAAAATGTGGAAGAAAGGAAAGCTCGACACGGTGACCATTTATGCAAAGATGGCACGTGGAGAGATGACTCGGTTTATTCTTAAAAACCGAATAGAAGAACTTGAAGCCTTGAAAGCTTTTACATGGGAGGGGTTTAGGTTCGACCCTGAACGTTCTGAAGATAATAAACTTGTTTTTATATGCTGATAAAATAGCATTTTCAATTTCTTGTAATTTTAGATAATATGGCAACAGAAAAAGAAAAAATGAGGAGCGGTCAGCTTGCTAATGTTTCCGACCCGGAATTATTTGCCGACCTTTTAAGAGCGAAGGCTTTAATATCCAAAATGAATACGATGTATCTTGGCTCACCCGATTTGCAGGAAGTGCAGAAAGAACTGCTTCCAAATATTCATCCTACGGCAAAGATCTGTCCGCCTTTCTTTTGCGATTATGGTTATAATATAGAGTTGGGCGAGCATGCTTTTATTAATTTTAATTGTGTAATCCTCGATGGAGCTCCGGTTAAGATTGGACATCATACATTAATTGGTCCGGCAGTGCAGATATATACTCCGCAACATCCAATGAACTATCTGGAACGTCGTGAAATGGTTGAATCTGCTCATGCCGTGACTATCGGCAATGATTGCTGGATAGGTGGAGGAGCAATTATCTGTCCGGGAGTTACGATTGGTGATCGTTGCATAATAGGTGCCGGAAGTGTGGTTACGAAAAATGTTCCTGATGATTCCCTTGTAGTAGGAAATCCGGCTGTTGTGAAAAGAAAACTTGATTAGTAGTAAGGTATATAAAAAGAAAGAAGGAGCGTTTCACAACGTTCCTTCCTCAATAATGAAGCAATAATATTATTTTTTACTACTACTCATAACTCCTGTATCGGTATCTTCGTTATTTAATCGTTTTTGTGAAGACTGATACTTACGTCCGAAATTGAAGTTATATGATAACTTGAATGCAAATAGTCGCGAGCTCTCTTTAACATATTCCCAATTTTTGGAAGGAGCAAATTTATTGCGATTCTCACTACCTACTTTCCAATTGTCGGCAAATGGGTTAAGCATCATGCCTCCTATAGTTAGTTGTTTATGCTTGTACATAATTCCAATCATGTGCCAGTTTTCTCCAATATCAAGAGTCTCGCCAAAGAAATTGTTTCTGTGATTCTGAATACGGAAGAATGCCGACCAGTTTTTATAGTATCCATTTACTTCTGCTCTATAATACCAGTTTGAATATGTGTGAGCATAATTATTTCCTTTACTGTCGAAGTAACTTATCCCAGTCGTAATTTTAGCGATTAAATGATCTTTGAATGGATTTACTGATACTTCCATTTCAGTATTCAACTTCTGCCAATTCTTTTGGTTGTCCTTGGTACGGATGAATTTGTTGTTTTCAATAATGGTTTCCTCCATTATATGTTTGTTATAGTATCTGTGGCTAACCAATAAACTACCGCTGAATATTCCTTTAGTTATGTCGTAGTTCAATGAATTTACGTATGATATTACCGGTTTCAGAGAGCTGTTTCCTCTTCTTATCTGTAAGGAATCTATTGCTTGTTCTGTATTTCCCAGATCGGACAAAGAAGGAGAATTACTGTAAATATTGCCACGATAACGGATAAACGAGTTCTCGTTAAAGTTATATTTCAGACTTGCTGTGGGGCGGAAGTTGTAATTTTGATATCCTTCTCCTCCCTGGTTGAACCATGAACGTGAGCCTCCTATTCCTAAAGAGTAATTGAACTTATTAATCTTTCCCTGAAATTCTGTATACATGTAAGTGTCGGCCTATCTCATATCTGTTTTGGATACGGAACTTCCTGTATATTCATTATCGGTGAAACTTTGAGTGTGCTTTATTCCAGTGCTTAATCTACCTGCCTTGAATGTCTTTTCATATATTCCTTCACCAATAATCGAATATTTATTCCCGTCTACATTTGAAAATAGATCGGTTAAGGTTTCTGTATCCTGCATCTCCTTATAATGTCTTTTTGAATTGGAGTCCATATATGTACCTACAACGTTAAGAATTAACGATTGTTGATTTTTAAAATTACGTTGGTAGTAAAGGTCCAGCGAAGGTCTGCGCTCCCAGGATGATGAACGATCTGTCATGTATACTCCGTTCGAAGGATTATTGGTAGGGTAAAGATAACTGTTGAAATTCTGCTTTGGATTACCATTGATATTTGCCCTGAGCGTTGCATTAAAGAACCATTCTTTTCCTTGTTGATAGTTGTAATTCATTTGCATATAGTTCCAGTTCATGGACCATTTGTCCGGAGTGCCATCTTCCATACGGGTGAGACTTCTGCCGTCGGGGAAGTTGAATGTTTCTGAATTTTCACGCCACATGTGATCTACAGATCTGTATCCACCGGTGTAGAATAGTCCGAATTCCGATTTCTTGTAATTGAATTTGGCTGTTACGCTGTTATTACCAAAAGCAACATGAGGAGAGGTTTCTGTATCGAATGAGATAAATCCGCCGCTGTTTCTACGGCGTGTAATATAATCAATAACAGCTTCTGCTCCCTCGTAGCGTAGTCCCGGGTCTTCATGATGTTCTATACGCAGAATATCTTCCGGGCGTAATGACATAACTTCCTGAATGCTCGACTTTACTCCATTGATTCTAAGGTCTACTTCTCCTCCACCTGATGCGGCAATGGTATTTCTCATAACATCAATCTGAATACGTCTTAAGTTTAGTTGTTGCAAGAGATCAAATCCGTTGGTTGCTGCTTTCATTTGTTTTGAAGTTGGCAGTAATATCTTTCGGTCGGCTTCATTAATAACTTTGGCTGCAGTAACAACAACTTCATTTAATGCAATGGCAGCTGAATCAATTTCAATAGTTCCCAAGTCAGTGTCCTTATTGAAATCGCGGATCTCAAGATTTTTGGTCTGGTATCCGAGACTTGAAATCTGTAGGTTATATATTCCTTTCTCAAGATTTTCCATACTGAACTTACCTTTGGCGTCAGTCATTCCACCATTTACAAATGTAGAATCGGCTTTTCTTAAAACTACATTTGCAAATTCAATAGGCTGTTTTGCTTTGGAAAGAATAGATCCTTTGATCTGGAAAGATTGGGCTGTTATGGTTTGGCAAAGTATTATAAAAAATAATACGCTAAAAATCTTTTTCATTTCGGTTTAATGTCTACAGGTAATACAATCAAGTTGTCTTTATGTAAGCGCTACAATATTTAGACGTAACCGGTAAAAGAAAGGTTGCAGATAATAGAGTTATTTGTTGCTTTTTGCTGGATTAATATGATGTTTGGGTGTCTATAAAAGCGAAGAAGGACCGTTTCGCAACGATCCTCCCTCAGTTAGTAAGTATAATTGTGAAGTTAAACTTTAATTTACTTTTTATTACTACTCATAACTCCTGTATCTGTATCCTGGTTATTTAATCGTTTTTGCGAAGACTGATATTTACGACCGAAGTTAAAGCTATATGATACTTGAATTGCAAATAAGCGTGATGTTTCCTTTATATATACCCAGTTCTTTGAAGGGGCTGAGGCATTTAGATTTTCACTTCCTGCTTTCCAGTTATCTACAAACGGATTAATCATCATGGCACCAAGACTGAGTTGTTTGTGTTTATACATAATTCCGAAGAGGTGATAGTTTTCTCCATATTCAAGAGTCTCTCCAAATAAGTTGTTTTTGTGGTTTTGCATCTGGAAGAACGCCGACCAGTTTTTGTAGCTTGCATTTGCTTCTGCACGCATGTACCAGTTTGTATATGTGTGATGATAATTATTCCCTTTGCTATCGAAATAACTCATTCCGGTTACAATCTTTGCTACGAAAATATCTTTGAAGGGATTGATTGACAATTCCATTTCGGTATTAAGTTTCTGCCAGCTTTTCTGATTGTCGTTGGTACGGATGAATTTATTGTTTTCAACCCGGGTCTCTTCCATAATTGGCTTGTTATAGTACCAATGGCCAAGGAACAGACTTCCGCTGAATATACCTTTTGTTATATCATAGTTCAATGAGTTTACGTATGACATAACCGGTTTCAGGTTGCTGTTACCTCTTCTTATCTGCAAAGAATCGATGGATTGTTCAATATTTCCTAAATCGGATAGTGAAGGCGCTGTGCTGTAAATGTTACCGCGGTAACGAAGAAATGAGTTATCATTGAAATTATATTTTAAGCTGGCCGTAGGACGGAAGGTATAGTTATGGTATCCTTCGCCGCCCTGGTTAAACCATGAACGTGATCCGCCTATTCCCAAAGAATAATTGAACTTGTTAATTTTGCCCTGAAATTCAGTATAAACATAAGTTTCAGATTGCCTCATGTTTGTTAGCGATAAAGAATTTCCAGTATACTCATTGTTAGTGTAACTTTGTGTGTGCTTCACTCCGGCGCTTAAACGTCCGGCTTTAAATCCTTTCTCGTATATACCCTCGCCAATTATTGAGTATTTGCTTCCGTCTACATTAGTAAAGATGTCTGTTAATGTCTGTAAACCCTGTATTTCCTTATAATATCTTTGTGAGTTCGAATCAAGATATGTTCCCACAATATTCAGAACTAATGATTGCTGATTTTTTAAATTGCGCTGATAGTAAAGGTCTAAAGATGGAATATGTTCCCATGAAGAAGAACGGTCGGTCATATTTACACCATTTGATGGATTGTTTGTTGGATAAAGATAACTTTTATAGTTTGTTCTGGGGTTATCATTTACATTTGTTCTTAAGGTAGCGTTGAAGAACCAGTCCTGACCTTCCTGATAGTTATAGTTCATCTGCATATAGTGCCAGTTCCTTGCCCACTTATCAGGAGTACCATCTTCCAGACGGGTAAGAGTTCTTCCGTCAGAGAAATTAAATGTCTCTGAGTTTTCTCGCCACATGTGATCCATTTCTCTGTAACCTCCATTATAAAATAGCCCAAACTCGGATTTTTTATAGTTGAATTTTGCTGTCACACTATTATCTCCGAAAGGAACATGGGGGGAGTCTGTGAAATCGAAAGCAAGAAAACCACCACTTTCTTTTCTGCGGGTGATATAGTCGATTACTGCTTCTGCTCCTCCATATTTAAGCCCCGGATCGTCGTGATGTTCAATACGCAGGATATCTTCCGGGCGTAATGACATGACCTCCTGAATGCTTGATTTTACTCCGTTTATTCTGAGTTGTACTTCGCCACCGCCTGAAGCCGAAATGGTATTTCTTAACACGTCAACCTGAATACGTTTAAGATTTAGCTTCTGTAAGAGGTTGAATCCGTTAGTTGCTGCCTTCATCTGTTTGGAAGTTGGCAGTAATATCTTTCTGTCGGCTTCGTTGATAACTTTGGCGCCTGTAACCACTACTTCATTCAATGCTACTGCTGCAGAATCAATTTCAATATTTCCAAGGTCTACATCTTTATTGAAATCACGTATCTCAAGATTCTTAGTCTGATATCCAAGACTTGAAATCTGAAGGTTGTATATTCCTTTTTCAAGATGTTCCATACTGAACTTACCTTTCATGTCAGTCATTCCGCCTGTTACAAAGGTTGAATCCGACTTCCTAAGAATCACATTAGCAAACTCAATTGGCTGTTTTGTAGCTGTAAGAATGTGTCCTTTTAATTGTAAAGCCTGTGCAAATGTTGCCTGGCATATAAATATCAAAACTAATACACTGAATATTTTTTTCATTTCAATTTTATTGCTTCATTCGTTAATGAATCTGTTATTTTGTAAGCGCTACATCCTTTAGACGCAAGTACCTTGCCAAAAGTTGCAATTGTGTTTAAGTTTATTTTATTGTTTATAAGCTTTTGACTCTTTTAAACTTGTAAATATTTAATCTTAAGTGGTTGAATGTTAGATTATAACCATGCCTTTTCTATGACTCAGATTTAATAGGTAAATAATTAAATTTTAAGAAAAAAATATTCTTGATTCTTTTCTTTTTAGTTTGTTGCGTGTCTTTTTATTATCCGAATGTGAACATAGTGTTCATATTCGGACATTTTATAAAATGATGATACTTTTGGAAAAAATGGATATTAGTTCGCAAAAAAAAATATTCGCTCTATTAGTGCTGATAAACAGCACTTTCTGTAATTGACTTTAATTTTGTTTAAAAAATAACTGCAGAAAGTTTTGCTAGTTTCAAAGAAAGCTATATCTTTGCATCGCTTTTGAAACGAAAGTGTCTCGGGCGTTTAGCTCAGCTGGTTCAGAGCATCTGCCTTACAAGCAGAGGGTCGGCGGTTCGAATCCGTCAACGCCCACTTCAAAATCCAGAGACTTTCGTTGATAAAACAAGGGCGTTTAGCTCAGCTGGTTCAGAGCATCTGCCTTACAAGCAGAGGGTCGGCGGTTCGAATCCGTCAACGCCCACATTAGATAGGAAGCTTCACAATTGTATTTGTGAGGCTTTTTTTATTTCTTTACCTCTTTGATACAAACTTTTTCTTATTTGTGTAACTCTCTATTCAAATAAAAGAATTAATTTTGCAGTCTGATAATTATCATTACACTATGAAACTTGATTTACTTACGGCTATATCACCTATTGATGGCCGCTACAGAGGCAAAGCTGAGGCTTTAGCTGCTTATTTTTCTGAATTTGCATTGATTAAATATCGTGTGCAGGTTGAGATTGAGTATTTTATAACCTTGTGCGAACTGCCTTTGCCCCAGCTTAAAGGTGTTGGTGAAGATGTTTTTGAGTCTTTAAGAAGTATCTATCGAAACTTTTCTGAAGCCGATGCACAACGTATTAAGGATATTGAAAGTGTGACTAATCACGACGTAAAAGCTGTTGAGTATTTCATTAAAGAAGAATTTGATAAGCTTGGTGGTCTTGAAGAATATAAAGAGTTTATACACTTCGGACTAACTTCTCAGGATATTAACAATACATCTATTCCATTGTCTATAAAGGAAGCACTGAATAATGTATATTATCCTTTAATTGAAGAGCTTATTGCACAGCTAAAACAATATGCCACAGATTGGGCTAATGTTTCTATGCTTGCGAAGACTCATGGTCAGCCAGCTTCTCCAACTCGTTTGGGAAAAGAAATCATGGTTTTTGCTTACAGACTGGAACGTCAGTTGGCTATACTTAAAGCTTGCCCGGTAACTGCTAAATTTGGTGGTGCTACAGGTAATTACAATGCTCATCATGTAGCTTATCCTTCTTATGACTGGAAAGCTTTTGGTAATCGTTTCGTTTCAGAAAAACTTGGATTGGAACGTGAAGAGTATACAACACAAATTTCAAATTATGATAACCTATCAGCTGTTTTCGATGCGATGAAACGTATCAATGTTATCATGATTGACATGAATCGTGATTTCTGGTTATATATTTCTATGGAATATTTCAAGCAGAAAATTAAGGCAGGAGAAGTAGGCTCCAGTGCAATGCCTCACAAAGTAAATCCGATTGATTTTGAAAATGCAGAAGGAAATTTGGGAATAGCGAATTCTATTCTTAACCATTTAGCAGAGAAATTACCGGTTTCTCGTTTGCAGAGAGATTTAACAGATTCTACCGTTCTTCGTAATATCGGTGTGCCTTTCGGTCATGTTGTAATTGCTATTCAGAGCTCTTTGAAAGGATTACGTAAACTGATTTTGAACGAAACTGCTATTTATAATGATTTGGATAATTGTTGGAGTGTAGTTGCTGAAGCTATTCAGACTATTCTTCGTCGTGAAGCTTATCCTAATCCGTATGAAGCACTAAAAGCACTGACAAGAACTAATCAGGCTATCACAGAATCTTCTATTAAAGATTTTATTGAAGAACTGAATGTTAGTGAGGATGTTAAAAAAGAACTTAGATGTATAACCCCACACAGTTATACTGGTATTTAATATATTAATGTTTTTAATAGGCCGCGAGGCCAGAGTTATAATTTTATTCGAATAAAAAATGAGTACAGACAACGAAAATTGGCGAGATTCTAACAATGATAGTAGAGACGCCAGCCGTGATGGTAATAAGTCTTTTAACAGAGAAGGATTTAGCCGTCGTGATGACAGTAGATCTTCTTTTAACAGAGATGGTAAGTTTAACCGTGAAGGACGTTTTAGTCGTGAAGGTGGTGATCGCCCCTCACGCCCTTCTTTTAACAGAGGCGGTAATGACCGTCCAAGTTTTAATCGTCCTTCCCGTCCATATAACAGAGAAGAAGGTGATCGCCCACGCTTCAATCGTGAAGGTGGTGACAGACCACGTCCTTCTTTTAACCGCGAAGGCGGAGATCGTCCACGCCCATCATTTAACCGTGAGGGTGGAGACAGACCACGTCCTTCTTTTAATCGTGAAGGTGGAGATCGTCCACGTCCATCATTCAATCGTGAAGGTGGCGACAGACCGCGTCCATCATTTAATCGTGAAGGTGGTGGCAGACCACGTCCTTCTTTTAATCGTGAAGGTGGCGATCGTCCACGTCCATCATTTAACCGTGAAGGCGGTGACAGACCTTATCGTCCGTCGTTTAATCGCGAAGACAAGCCTTGGAGAAGAAACGAAAATCAGGAAGGTGAAGGAGGCGAACGTCCAAGATTCCGTCGCCCGGATAGCAATTATGGCAATCCAACTCTTTCCAGAGAAGGTGGAAGACGTCCAAGATTCTCATCAAATGATTCAAGACCTCAAGGATTTGCACGTCCGGTTCGTAGAAGAAGCGATGATTATGATCCAAATGCTAAGTATAGCGAAAAGAAAAGAATTGAGTATAAAGAACAGTTTACAGACCCCAATGAACCTATTCGTTTAAATAAGTATCTTGCTAATGCAGGTGTTTGTTCAAGACGTGAGGCTGACGAATTTATCACAGCAGGAGTTGTTTCTGTAAATGGTGAAGTTGTTACTGAACTAGGAACAAAAGTTAAACGTACTGACGTAATTAAGTTCCACGAAGAGTCTGTGTCTTTGGAAAGCAAAGTATACGTATTGCTTAATAAACCAAAAGATTGTGTAACTACTTCGGATGATCCTCAGGCTCGTCTTACAGTTATGGACTTAGTGAAGGGTGCATGCAAAGAAAGAATTTATCCTGTTGGACGTCTTGACCGTAATACTACAGGTGTATTGTTGCTTACAAATGATGGAGATTTGGCTTCTAAGCTGACTCATCCTCAGTTCCTTAAAAAGAAAATTTATCATGTTTATTTAGATAAGAATGTCACTAAACATGATATGGAACAAATTGCTGCTGGTATAACATTGGACGATGGAGAAATCCATGCAGATGCTATCAGTTATGCTACTGAAACAGATAAGGATCAGGTAGGAATTGAAATTCACTCTGGTAAAAACCGTATTGTTCGCCGTATATTCGAATCATTGGGATATAAGGTTATGAAACTAGATCGTGTGTTCTTTGCCGGATTAACGAAGAAAGGTCTTCGTCGTGGCGAATGGAGATATCTTACAGAACAAGAAGTAAACATACTTCGAATGGGAGCTTTTGAATAATAAAGAATGGGGGTATATGCAAATATACCCCTACCTTATATAATAATGCATATAAAAGATTTTTATGGAAAAGATTTGTAGAACAAGAATTGTTGATGTTCTGAAGATGGATAGCTTTGGAACAATTGTGAACGTGAAGGGATGGGTTAGAACTCGCCGGGGCAGTAAACAAGTTAACTTTATCGCTTTGAATGACGGTTCTACCATTAATAATATTCAGATTGTAATTGATATAGAGAAATTCGGAGAAGAATACTTGAAACCAATAACTACTGGAGCATGTATTAGTGTAAATGGCGAATTGGTAGAATCGCTTGGACAAGGACAGAAAGCAGAACTTCATGCATGTGAAATAGAAATATTAGGTACAGCTGATCCTAATACCTATCCTTTGCAGAAGAAAGGTCACTCTATGGAGTTCCTTCGTGAAATAGCACACCTTCGTCCTCGTACCAATACTTTTGGTGCTGTATTCCGTATTCGTCATAATATGGCTATTGCCATACATAAATTTTTCCATGAACGTGGATTTTTCTACTTTCATACACCTATTATTACAGCTTCAGATTGTGAAGGTGCAGGACAGATGTTCCAGGTAACTACCATGAATCTTTATGATTTGAAGAAGGATGAAGATGGATCAATTAATTATGATAATGACTTCTTTGGCAAACAAGCCAGTCTGACTGTTTCGGGACAGCTGGAAGGTGAGCTTGCTGCAATGTCTATGGGATCTATTTATACTTTTGGTCCTACTTTCCGTGCAGAAAACTCAAATACTCCACGTCACCTTGCTGAGTTCTGGATGATTGAGCCAGAGGTTGCATTCAATGAGATTGAAGATAATATGCAGTTGGCAGAAGATTTTATCAAATTTTGTGTAAAATGGGCCTTGGATTACTGTATAGAAGATATTCAGTTCCTGAATAACATGTTTGATAATGAACTTATTGCTCGCTTGCAGTCTGTACTTGAAAATGAATTCGTTCGTCTTCCATATACAGAAGGTGTTAAGATTCTTGAAGAAGCAGTGGCTAAAGGACATAAATTTGAATTCCCTATATTCTGGGGAGCCGACCTTGCTTCTGAACATGAACGCTATTTGGTGGAAGAACATTTTAAACGTCCTGTTATTCTTACTGATTATCCGAAAGAAATCAAATCTTTCTATATGAAGCAGAATGAAGATGGAAAAACAGTTCGTGCAATGGATGTTCTATTCCCGAAAATCGGAGAAATTATTGGTGGCTCTCAGCGTGAAGAAGATTTTGATAAATTATCTAGAAGAGCAGCGGAAATGGGTGTACCAACCAAAGATATCTGGTGGTATCTGGATACTCGTCGTTTTGGTACAGCGCCTCACTCTGGCTTCGGATTAGGTTTTGAACGCTTATTGCTTTTTGTAACAGGTATGACCAATATTCGTGATGTGATTCCTTTCCCTAGAACACCTCGTAACTGCGAGTTTTAATTTAGACTTTTTAGTTCTTTATATAAAAGATGACACGGCCATAAGTCGTGTCATCTTTCTTTTTGGTGTGGCATCGATCTTAATTTTATTACTTTTTAATGTAGTCGATAAAACGTATAATGTTCTTATCTAAGCTCTTGCAAATAGAAAAAATAGCTTAAATAGTTTGCCAATTAAAAGAAAAGCAGTACTTTTGCAAGCCGATTATTATCTAAAAGGATAAAAGATTAATTCATAGCTAATTAGGTTCCTTTGTCCGGGGAGCTGTAATCAGTATGAATATTTATGTTTATTAGTAGTTAACAATTTAAAAACAATTAAGCAGTGGATACTTTAAGTTATAAGACCATTTCTGCAAACAAAGCAACAGCAACAAAAGAATGGGTCGTAGTTGATGCGACTGATCAAGTGCTGGGACGCTTAGGTGCAAAAGTTGCCAAGCTGTTGAGAGGAAAGTACAAACCAAACTTTACTCCTCATGTAGACTGTGGTGACAACGTAATTATTATCAATGCCGACAAGGTGAAGTTGACAGGTAACAAATGGAATGACAGAGTTTATTTGTCATATACTGGCTATCCTGGAGGTCAAAGAGAAATCACTCCAGCTCGTTTACAAGCTAGACCTAACGGTGACGACAAGTTATTGAGAAAAGTAGTAAAGGGTATGCTTCCTAAAAACAAATTAGGTGCACAACTATTAGGTAACATGTATGTATACGCAGGAAGCGAACACAAACATGCTGCTCAAAACCCTAAGTCAATTGATATTAACTTACTTAAATAATAAATAATGGAAGTAGTAAATGCATTAGGCAGACGTAAGCGCGCTATTGCTCGCGTATTCGTAAGCGAAGGTACAGGAAAGATTACTATTAACAAGAGAGACCTTGCAACGTACTTTCCATCAACTATTCTTCAATATGTTGTAAAGCAACCATTGAACAAATTAGGTGTAGCTGAGAAGTATGACATCAAAGTTAATTTGGTAGGTGGTGGTTTCACAGGACAATCTCAAGCTTTGCGTTTAGCAATCGCTCGTGCTCTTGTGAAAATCAGCGCAGAAGATAAAAAAGCTCTTCGTTCAGAAGGCTTCATGACACGTGATCCACGTTCTGTTGAACGTAAGAAACCGGGTCAACCAAAAGCTCGTAGAAGATTCCAGTTCAGTAAACGTTAATACTTGCTGGAGAAATCTCTGGAGTAAGCTACGTTTAGTATCTAAACTATCGGGACTCTTTAGTAGGCTACCCGACAGTTGGTTATAAAACAAAAAAGAAAGTAAACGATTAAAAGATTAAAAAAATGTCAAGAACAAATTTTGATAATTTATTGGAAGCCGGTTGCCACTTCGGACACTTAAGAAGAAAGTGGAACCCTGCAATGGCTCCTTATATTTTCATGGAACGCAATGGTATCCACATCATTGACCTCCACAAAACAGTTGCAAAAGTAGAAGAAGCTGCTGAAGCTTTAAAACAAATTGCAAAATCAGGAAAGAAAGTCCTTTTTGTTGCTACTAAAAAACAAGCAAAACAAGTAGTTGCTGACAAAGCAGCTTCTGTTAATATGCCTTATGTAATCGAGCGCTGGCCAGGTGGTATGTTGACTAACTTCCCAACTATCCGTAAGGCTGTTAAGAAGATGGCTACTATCGATAAGTTGACTAACGATGGTACTTATTCTAATCTTTCTAAAAGAGAAGTTCTTCAAATTTCTCGTCAACGTGCTAAGTTAGACAAGAACTTAGGTTCTATCGCTGACTTAACTCGTCTTCCTTCTGCTTTGTTCGTTATCGACGTAATGAAAGAAAACATTGCAGTTCGTGAAGCTAACCGTTTAGGTATTCCAGTATTTGCTATCGTTGATACAAACTCTGATCCTTCAAATATCGATTTCGTTATCCCTGCAAATGATGACGCTACAAAATCAATTGAAGTAATTCTTGAAGCTTGTTGTACAGCTATGAGCGAAGGCTTGGAAGAAAGAAAAGCTGAAAAAATTGATATGGAAGCTGCCGGAGAAGCTCCTGCTAACAAAGGTAAGAGAAAGTCTGCTGCTAAAGCTAGACTTGACAAAAACGACGAGGAAGCAATCAACGCTGCAAAAGCTGCTGCTTTCTTGAAAGATGATGAAGAAGCTTAATTACTATATCAATTAAAAAAATATAAAGACTATGGCTGTAACAATGGCAGATATTACCCACTTGCGCAAAATGACAGGTGCTGGTATGATGGATTGCAAGAATGCTTTGACTGAAGCTGAAGGCGATTTTGATAAAGCAATTGAAATAATTCGTAAAAAAGGACAAGCAGTAGCTGCAAAACGTTCTGATCGTGAAGCTTCAGAAGGTTGTGTTATTGCTAAGTCAGCAGGCGAATTTGCTGCAGTTATCGCATTGAAATGTGAAACTGACTTCGTTGCTAAGAATGCAGACTTCGTTGCTTTGACTAACGAAATTCTTGATCTTGCTATCGCAAACAAATGTGCTACTATCGAAGATGTGAAAGCTCTTCCTATGGGTAAAGGAACAGTTGCTGATGCTGTTACTGATAGAAGTGGTATCACTGGCGAAAAGATGGAACTTGATGGATACGGAGTTGTAGAAGGTCTTTCTACTGCTATTTATATCCACCCAGGAAACCGTTTGGCTACTGCAGTTTCTTTCAATGTTGCTGGTGTTGATGCTCAGGTTTCTCACGAAGTTGCTATGCAGATTGCTGCAATGAACCCTATCGCTGTAAATCAGGAAGGTGTTCCAGCTGACGTATTAGCTCGTGAAAAAGAAATCGCAGCTGACAAAGCTCGTCAGGAAGGTAAACCAGAGAACTTAATTGAACGTATCGCTGAAGGTCGTATCTCTAAGTTCTACAAAGAAGTTTGCTTGTTGGAACAAGAATATGTGAAAGATCCTAAGATTAGTGTTGCTCAGTTCTTGAAGAACACTAACAAAGACTTAACTGTAGTTAACTTCAAACGTTTTACTTTGAATGCTGACTAATTAAGGTCTTTTTAAAGATACTTAAAAGGGTGGTTGAACAAATCTGTTTAACCACCCTTTTTTAATTTCCTCTATGTACTCTCTTTTATAAATTGTTCTACAATGAGAATGTATTACCCATATTTGCACCATTGAAATACAAATTCTTTTTTAATAAACTATCATTCAATATGTTTATCGTTAGGCTTCTTTTGGTGCTACTATGGTATCGGCTTTTAAAATAGAACTATCCTCCAACTGGTTTGGTCTTTACATATCCTTCTTTCTTAAGTAGCTCAACAATCTTGAGCTTGAAATCTCCTTGAATAATAATTTCCCCATCTTTGGCAGCTCCGCCAACTCCACATTTTGTTTTCAATAGTTTTCCAAGAGTTTTTAAATCCTCCTCTGTGCCTACAAATCCAGTTATTAGTGTTACAACCTTTCCTCCTCTGTTTTTCTTATCAATGGCTACCCGAAGATTCTGTTTAGCTGGCTCCAAAGTTGTCTGTTCTTCATCTTCTTCTATATCATAATTGAAATCGGGGTTGGTTGAATATACCACATTCAATCTCTCTTTCCAGTCATGCTTTTTCATACTTTCTTATTTTATTTATATCCAAATGTAACAAACTTATAGATATGTACAAAATAATCTTTTTCTTAATGCTCGATTGTTTGGAAAAAATAGTGTATTTTTGCAAATACCAATTTAATAAAATGGGGTTTTATGAGTGATAATGAGCAAAATGTTATAAAAGTACCGGAACCTTCTTTGCGCAGACTTCCATGGTATTTATCGAATGCGAAACTGCTTAAAAATAAAGGAGAACATTTTGTTTCTTCTACGCAGATTTCTAAAGAGATAAATATTGATGCTTCTCAGATAGCGAAGGACCTGTCGTATGTAAATATATCAGGGCGAACAAGGGTAGGTTATGATATAGATGATCTAATTGCTGTTCTGGAAGACTTCCTCGGCTTTACAAATATGCATAAAGCTTTCTTGTTTGGTGTAGGTAGCCTGGGAGGAGCTCTTCTTCGTGACTCCGGTTTGAATCATTTTGGCTTGGAAATAGTTGCAGGTTTTGATGTTAATCCTGAACTTGTTGGTACATTTATAAACGGCATTCCAATCTTTCATTCGGATGATTTTCAGGCAAAGATGCTTGAATATAATGTGAATATTGGAGTATTGACTGTCCCTATTGAAATAGCTCAGAATATTACTGATAAAATGATCGAAGGAGGCGTAAAGGCTGTATGGAACTTTACTCCTTTACGTATTCGGGTACCAGAAGATATTGTGGTTCAGAATACTTCTTTGTATGCTCATTTAGCTGTAATGTTCAACCGTTTAAATTTTAATCAGATAAAGTAATGAAGATTATAGCCGTAGGAATGAACTACGCCGAACACAATAAAGAACTGCATCCCACGTTAGTAATACCAAAAGAGCCGGTTATCTTTATGAAACCAGATTCTGCTTTACTTAAAAATGGAAAGCCGTTCTTTATTCCTGATTTCTCTGACGAAGTTCACTATGAAACAGAGTTAGTTGTGAAAATAGGCAGATTAGGGAAAAATATAGCTGAACGTTTTGCAAATCGTTATTATGATGAGGTGACTGTTGGTATTGACTTTACAGCCCGAGACCTGCAACGAAAAATCCGTGAGACAGGTAATCCCTGGGAAATATGTAAAGGATTCGATGACTCTGCTGCAATTGGCGAATTTGTTCCTGTTGATAAGTTTAAGGATATTCAAAACCTGAATTTTCATCTGGATATTGATGGCAAGCAAGTACAGAAGGGAAACACTGCCGACATGTTGTTTAAAGTAGATGAGATAATTGCTTACGTCAGTCGTTTCTTTACGCTGAAAATAGGAGATTTAATATACACTGGAACTCCTGTTGGAGTGGGACCGGTTGCAATAGGCCAACATCTGGAAGGTTATCTGGAAGAAGAAAAGCTGCTCGATTTCTATATTCGATAAGTTATTTGCTTTTTTAAAAGCAAGGAGGGTATATGTGTAGCCGAAACTATATTTTCTTACTTCTTCTTTCTCTGTTTTCCTTGTCTATTTCAGCGCAGAACTTTACTTCGTTGAAGTGGCAGGATTCTTTTGTTTCGGATCAGCCTTTATTTGCAGATGCACATTATGTAGCAAATAGTAAACTCCCCCGTTATATTCAAAATATAGATCTCGGACCGGATTATGATAATTATACCTACAGCGTAAAGATTGAATATCCGGAGTTCCAGACATTATCAAAAAGCAATATTTCGTTTTTAACGGCTGTAGGCGAACCTCTTTCTTCATATCCGAAGGCTGATACCCGCATATTTGTTTCTGCAAAGGAAGGAATTCTTGAAGTCTCTTTTGTGCCTCTTGTTTATCGCAACGGCGAATATCAACGTATAAATTCTTTCAAACTAACGCTGGAGAAATCTATTACCAGGCAAAAACGGGCAAGTACCGGAACAAATCTCCATACATTTGCTTCAAGTTCCATCTTATCCACAGGTAAGTGGGTGAAGATACGAGTGGGCGAATCCGGAGTATACAAGATAACTGCAGCCGAACTTCAACAGATGGGATTTACAAATCCTGCAAAGGTCCAGTTGTATGGTTATGGTGGCCGCATTCTTCCTGAAAGTTTTAAGAAATCAAAGATTGATGACTTACCAGAAATCCCGTTATGGCGGGGCAATGGTTATCTCCTTTTTTATGCGAATGGTGTTGTCCGTTGGGACGAGAATTCCGGAGTTACGGGCTTTACGCATACCAATAATTGCTATTCCAGCTATGGATATTATTTCCTGACTGAAGGAAATGAGACGCCTCTGACTTTTCCTTCAGAAGAATCTCTGACTGCAGGTAATGCAAAAACTGTGACTACCTTTGATGATTATGCCCTCTACGAAAAGGATGCTTTTAACTGGACTGCTTCTGGTAGAGAGTTATATGATAGTTACGATTTTGTTTCCGGAAATACGAAGAATTATTCCTTTACCTTGCCGGGGATAACAAATGATAAAGCATATTGCACTGTTGCTTTTGCTGCTAAATCGGAGAGCTATACTACGGTTGGAGTTCAGATAGACGGAACAAGCTACGGACAATTCTCTATCGCTTCAGCTCCTATAAGTGATTCGTATTGTAAAGCACAGCCAGGGAGTGGAACGGTAGTCTGGGATGGCAATAAAAATGAGAATACCACCGTGACTCTTACACATAACCGTGGAGCAGGAGTATCCGGCAGGCTTAACTATATCCAGCTGAATTACAGAAAAAAGCTTGCACTATATGATTCGTATACAGCTTTCCGTGATTTGCCATCCGTAGGCGATGTTACTACCTATGTGATTGCCGGTGCTAACAGCAATATGAAAGTTTGGGATGTTACCACTCCGGGTAATTATCTGCAAATGAACGGTACATTGACCGATGGCAAATACTCTTTCACTGTTGATAACCCTGCTTTACGAGAATTTGTTGCGGTAGACGTTAATGGAACTAATTTTAAAAAAGTAGAGATCGTTGGTAACGTAAATAATCAGAATCTGCATTCATTGGAACAATGTGATATGGTCATTATTGTGCCCTCCAATGGTGATTTCCTATCTGACGCAGAACGTTTAGCCGAAGCTCACCGTACTAAAGACGGAATGACTGTTCACGTTGTTACTGCAGACCAGGTGTATAATGAATTCTCTTCCGGTACTCCTGATGCTACCGCTTACCGCTGGTTTATGAAGATGTTTTATGATCGTGCCGTCGTTCCAGGAACAGAGAATACAGCCGGTAATAAACTGCCTAGATATCTATTACTCTTTGGCGATTGTGCTTGGGATAACAGAATGATAACCTCTTCCTGGCAGGGATATTCGCCCGATGATTTTTTATTGGGATATCAGTCTAATAACTCTACGTGGGAAACTTACTCTTATGTAACGGATGACTATTTGGGTTTGCTTGATGATGAAGACGGAGCAAGTCTGGAATATGATGGAATGGATATTGGAGTTGGTCGGTTCCCGGTTCGTACAGCTACAGAAGCTAAGCAGATGGTCGATAAAACCATAGCCTATATGCAAAATAAAGAACTTGCTTCCTGGAAAAATTCAATCTGTTTTGTAGCTGATGATGGAGATAATAATTTGCACATGACTCAGGCTGAAGAGCTGGCTAAAAAAGTGGAGACTAACTATCCGGAGTATTTGGTGAATCGTATTTATGGAGATGCCTATAAGTGGGAAACAACAGCTACCGGACACACTTATAAACAGGCAACCAAACGTTTACTTGAACTGTTCAAGGAGGGTATGTTTATGGTAAACTACTCAGGGCACGGAGGTCCTAATGGCTGGTCGGCAGAGAATATCCTTGTTTCTTCGGATATAACTGCATTAACCTCTTCCCGATTACCACTTTGGGTTACTGCCACTTGCGATTTTTGCAGATATGATGATATCTCAACTTCTGCCGGAGAACTTGCTTTCCTGAATAATAAGGGAGGGGCAATAGCGCTGTTCACTACTTCCAGAGTGGTGTATGCACAAAACAATTCCAATCTGAATAAAGTCTTTTGTAAATACGTGTTCAGTAAACAAGACGGCAGCCGATTACGATTGGGAGATATTATGCGTTTATCTAAATGCGACCCTAATCTAAGTGGCGATTTAAATAAACTGAAGTTTTCTTTGATTGGCGACCCTGCATTAATGCTTGCCTACCCGGATTATAAAGTTGTGGTTGATAAGTTTAAAGGTGAAGATGCTTCGGCTTCAGATCTTATTATAAAAGCCGGTGGAAAAGTACAGGTTCAGGGAAGGGTGACCGATACTGATGGAAATACCTTGACCGATTTTAATGGAAAGATTTATCCTACAGTTTTTGATAACAAGGAAACAGTCACAACTTTGAATAATGACGGAACATCCGAGGCAGGAGGTTTCACTTTCTCTCAAAGAGAAAAGAAACTCTTTTCGGGCAGCGATTCCATCCGATCAGGGAATTTCTCTTTTACCTTTCCGGTTCCAAAAGATATTAATTATTCCAACGAACAGGGAATGCTTAATTTCTATGCTGCTGAATCTGCAACCGGCAGGGAAGCTCAGGGGGCTTACAATAATTTCGTGATTGGAGGAACGGAAGAGGGAACGGCAGATACCGACACACTCGGTCCGAAAATAAACCTTTATCTCAATACTCCTGAATTTGTTTATGGAGGAAAGACAAACGAAACTCCTTACCTTATTGCAGACCTCGAAGATAGTGATGGGGTAAATACGGTTGGGAATGGTATCGGACATGATATTGTGGCAGTTATAGATAATTCGCCTATATATTCTTATGTGTTGAATAACTATTATGAGTCTTATTTTGGTGATTACACTAAAGGAACAGTACGATACAGTCTGCCAACTTTGACAGAAGGAAAGCACAAATTATTCTTCCGTGCATGGGATGTTATGAACAACTCTTCCTCAACTTCTTTGGAGTTTGAGGTGGTAAACGGACTGAAACCGGGATTGTTTGATGTGTATTGCACGAAGAGTCCGGCTAGGGATAACACTACGTTTGTACTTAGTCATGATCGGCCGGAAGCTAATCTGGACGTAACCCTCTCTGTATACGATTTCTCGGGAAGAGTATTGTGGACACATACCGAATCGGGCATGAGTGCCAATAACTATTATTACGTAGATTGGGATTTAACCAGCAATGGCGGTCAGCGGCTTGCTTCGGGAGTTTATTTGTTCCGTGCTTCCATTACGCCGGGCGGAAGTAAAGAGAGTACCCGTGCAGGAAAAATAGTCATTCTGGCACAATAATAACCCCGATAAAAAGTTTTATATAAACAGATGTTTAAAAAGAAAGTATGAAAGAACTAAAAGTATATATCCTTTTAATCCTTATCCTCTTTGCTAATAACAATTTGCAGGCGCAAGATGTAAAGAACCAGTTTAACCCTGTAAATACGGGTGTTACTTCGCTTTCCATAGCTCCCGATTCAAGAGGTGGTGCGATGGGTGATGTTGGTGCAGCCACTGATCCGGATGTGAACTCACAATTCTGGAACCCGGCTAAGTACCCGTTTACCGTGAGCCGTGCAGGAGTTTCTCTTTCCTATACCCCGTGGCTCCGTCAGTTGGTGAATGATATTGATCTGGCTTATGTGGCAGGTTATTACCGTATTGGTGACTATCAGGCGCTGAGTGCTTCTTTAAGATACTTTTCTCTGGGAGAAGTTACTGTGGGACAAAGTTCGGCCCAAGATATAGGGTATACTATCAACCCGTATGAGATGTCTTTTGATGTGGGATATTCGCGTATGCTTTCCGAGAATTTATCGGCAGCTGTGGCCTTACGTTTTATTTATTCGGATTTGGCTTACAGACAGGATGAAGATGTAACACCTGGTTCTGCCTTTGCTGCAGATGTTGCTATGTATTACAATCGTTATGTGATGATGGGGCAACGTGAGTGCAACCTTGCTTTTGGTATGAATATATCCAATATTGGTAGTAAAATATCCTATGATAGTGGTAACACCAGTGAATTTATTCCTACGAATCTTCGTCTGGGAGGCTCTCTGTTAATGCCAATTGACGAGTATAATACCTTTGCCATCAGTGCAGATGCCAATAAATTGCTGGTTCCTACCCGTCCTTTGCAAAAAGATGGTGAGACTGATACAGATTATCAGGACAGACTGCAGAGGGATTACCGCGATATGTCACCTATTGCCGGAATCTTTAAATCCTTCAGTGATGCACCGGGTGGTTTTAAAGAAGAGATGCAGGAAGTTCAATGGTCTATTGGTGCCGAATACACCTATCACCAGCAATTCTCGGTGAGAGGTGGTTATCATTATGAAAATCAGAACAAAGGAAATAGGAAATATTTCTCAGTAGGAGCGGGTTTTAAAATGAATGTATTTTCATTGGATGCAGCTTACCTGATATCAACTGCGCAAAGCAA
The DNA here is from genome assembly GCF_900128905.1 of Bacteroides luti. GTDB lineage: Bacteria > Bacteroidota > Bacteroidia > Bacteroidales > Bacteroidaceae > Bacteroides > Bacteroides luti. The sequence goes on along the minus strand of NZ_FQTV01000017.1, from coordinate 38,923 downwards.
CCCGTTGGATCAGACATTGCGATTCTCTCTTTCTTTTGATATGGATGGTATAAAAGATATTTTTGGTAAAAGATGAAAATAAGAGTTGGTTTTGGATTTGACGTTCATGCACTTGTTTCTGAGCGTGAATTATGGCTCGGCGGAATAAAGCTGGAGCATGAGAAAGGATTGTTAGGACATTCTGATGCAGATGTATTGCTTCATGCAGTGTGCGATGCATTATTGGGTGCAGCAAATATGCGGGATATAGGATTTCATTTTCCCGATAATGCCGGAGAATATAAGAATATTGATAGTAAAATACTTCTTGCAAGAACAATGGAACTAATCCGTTCCAAAGGTTATGAGTTGGGAAATATTGATGCTACGGTTTGTGCCGAACGCCCCAAACTGAATCCTCACATTCCGGCCATGAAAAAAGCAATGGCTGCTGTAATGAATGTAGATGAGGACGATATTTCCATTAAAGCAACAACTACCGAAAAACTGGGTTTTACAGGTAGGGAAGAAGGTATTTCGGCTTATGCCACGGTACTGATAACGAAAGAATAGAAAAACTTATAGATAGAAAAGAAGAGCTTCGGCTCTTTTTTTTATGCCCTTGTACAAAAGATTGCATTCTTTTGTACAAAAGAATTAATTGTTCTGTACAAAAGAAAACAATCTTTTGTACAAGGATTTATTAATTCCTCGCCGCTTATTTTAAATTTAATTCCATAATCCTTTTTATTTCCTGCCATCAATACATATATTTGCATGTATAACTATGTAAAATGATAAAACACATTAGAAAATGAAAAAAGTAAGTTTGATTGCTATCGCCCTTTTACTGGTGGCCGTAGCTCAGGCGAAAGTTACGTATAAGTTTAGAATCAGTCTGACTGATAAAAATAATACTGAATATTCACTTGATAAACCTCAGCAGTTCCTATCCGAAAAGGCTTTACTTCGTCGTGCCAAACAAAAACTGGCCGTAGATTCTACCGATCTTCCTATTCCCGGTAAATATTTAAAAGCTATTCGTGCCACTGGTGCTAAGGTACTTGTAACAAGCAAATGGAACAATACTGTTGCGGTGAGTTGTGCAGATTCATTATTGGTGAATAAAATTGCAAAGCTTCCTTTCGTAGGCAATACCGAACTGGTTTGGATGGGTGAAGAACAAACTCAGTCTTCCGATGCTGCACAGAAAGAGGAAGTTACTAACAAGCTGGAAAAAACAGATAACTACTATGGAAGGGCTTTCCATCAGATTGAAGTTCATAACGGACAGAAATTGCACGAGGCGGGTTTCCGCGGACAAGGAATGACGGTGGCCATTATCGATGGTGGGTTTAAGAATGCAAATAAACTAACTGCATTAAAATCGTTGAAGTTATTAGGAACACGAGATTTTGTGAAACCTAATTCAGATATTTATGAAGAGAACAATCATGGAATGAAGGTGCTTTCATGCATGGCATCCAATGAGCCTTATTCCATTGTAGGTACAGCTCCCGAGGCTTCTTATTGGTTGCTTCGCTCAGAAGATACCAGCTCTGAAAACTTAATTGAACAAGATTACTGGGCGGCTGCCATTGAATTTGCCGATAGTGTAGGAGTGGATGTGGTAAATACATCGCTTGGTTATCGTACTTTCGACGATTCCTCTAAGAATTATACTTATCAGGACCTTAACGGAAAGAAAGCAATGATTTCACGCTCCGCAGGGATGGCTGCCGACAAAGGTATTGTTTTAGTGTGCAGTGCTGGAAACGAAGGTCGTGGATCTTGGAAAAAGATCACTCCTCCGGCCGATGCATTCAATGTGATAACTGTTGCAGCGGTAGATTCAACCCTAAATCTGGCACCGTTTTCTTCGGTAGGTAATACTACTGATAACCGTGTTAAACCGGATGTTTCTGCTATTGGCGAGAGAACAATTCTGCTGAATACAAACGGAGAAGTGGGTCATGCAAACGGAACATCTTTTTCTACACCAACTTTCTGCGGACTGGTTACCTGTTTGTGGCAGGCTTGTCCTCAGCTTACGGCAAAGGAAGTTATTGAATTAGTACGCAAATCATGCAATCATTATGCTTTTCCTGATAATATTTACGGTTATGGTGTGCCCGATATATATAAGGCCTACCTTACCGTTCATCCGGAAATAGCAACAAAATAGAAACTCCATTCATGGAAAAAGAACCATTATCACTTTACGAACTCAATGCTTTGGTAAGGCAGGCATTGAATGAATCACTCCCTGATACCTATTGGATTCAGGCAGAACTAAGCGATGTGCGTTCAAATGCCACCGGACATTGTTATTTGGAGTTTATTCAGAAGGATGCTCGTGGTAACAATCTTATTGCAAAAGCAAGGGGAACCATCTGGGCTAATGTATACCGTATGCTGAAACCTTATTTCGAGGAAAGTACCGGTCAGGCATTCGTTTCGGGAATAAAGGTGATGGTGGAAGTCACTGTGGAGTTTCATGAACTTTACGGTTTCAGTCTTACGGTTGTTGATATAGATCCTACTTATACGCTGGGAGATATGGCACGCAAACGGCGTGAAATTCTGAAACAGTTGGAGGATGAAGGGGTTCTTACTCTCAATAAAGAGCTTGAAATGCCTATGCTGGCTCAGCGAATAGCTGTAATATCTTCTTCGTCGGCTGCGGGGTACGGAGATTTCTGTCGGCAGCTGGAAGAGAATCCCTATGGATTTGTGTTCTACCCCCGCCTTTTTCCTGCATTGATGCAGGGCAATCAGGTAGAAGAATCGGTTATAGCTGCTCTGAATGCAGTGAATGACCATCGGGATGATTTCGATGTTGTGGTAATTATCCGTGGAGGAGGTGCTACATCCGATCTTTCCGGCTTTGATACTTACCTGCTGGCTGCTAACTGTGCACAGTTCCCCTTACCGATAATTACCGGAATAGGGCACGAACGTGATGATACAGTGCTCGACTCTGTGGCTCACACCCGGGTAAAAACGCCGACAGCTGCAGCTCAATTCCTCATAACTCACATGCACGATGCGGCACTGTCATTGGAGGAACTGGCTCAAACACTGATATCTTCTGTATCGGTACGCATGGATAAAGAACATTCGCGACTGTCAGAACTTACGAATCGTTTGCCTTTGGTTATTAAAAACCGAACAATTCGCGAAGGCTACTTGTTAGAACAACTGATTCAGCGAATAAATGTGGGAATAGCCCGCAGCCTGACGAACAAACAGCACCGGCTGATGTTGCTGGAGCAACGTGTAAACGACGCTTCTCCTGAGCGCTTATTGAAAAGAGGATTCAGTATAACCCTCAAAGATGGGAAAGCTGTGACAGATAGCGCGCAACTGAAAGCGGGAGATGTAATTACTACACGCCTGGCAAAGGGTGAAGTAACAAGTGAAGTTAAATAATTAATAGACAACTGGATATGGCAGAAAAAAAAGAATCTTATGCTGAGGCTATGGCTAAACTGGAAAAAATAGTATCGGCTGTGGAGAAAGATGAACTGGATATCGACCAGCTGAGCCAGAAGCTTAAAGAAGCTCAGAAATTAGTCAGCTTTTGTAAGGAAAAACTTTACAAAGCCGATGAAGAAATAAAAAAGATCATGGAAGGTGAAGGTAACTGATTTATATTAAACCCATTTAAAAGATTCCTCTTTCATAATTTTCTTAATCTATTAAGTGGAAATTTGAAATATAAAAGTTACTTTTGCTAATCAATAGAAAACTTACAAAAACATCATATAATAATGGAACAAATAGATTGGTCTAATCTGTCATTTGGCTATATAAAGACAGATTACAACGTTCGGTATAATTACCGCAACGGTGAGTGGGGAGAACTTGAGGTTAGCAGCAGTGAATATATAAATCTTCACATGGCGGCTACATGTTTACACTACGGGCAGGAAGCTTTTGAAGGCTTGAAAGCTTTTAAAGGAAAAGATGGTAAGATTCGTATTTTCCGTCTTGAAGAGAATGCTAAACGCCTGCAATCTTCTTGTGATGGTATTTTGATGGCTAAGCTTCCGGTTGATAAATTCAAAGAAGCAATATTGAAGGCCGTTAAACTAAACGAACGTTTTGTTCCTCCTTATGAAAGTGGTGCTTCACTTTATATTCGTCCGGTTCTGTTTGGTACAAGTGCTCAGGTAGGTGTTCATCCAGCCAGCGAATATACATTTATTGTTTTTGTTACTCCTGTAGGTCCTTACTTTAAAGGTGGTTTCTCATGTAATCCTTATGTGATTATTCGTGAATTCGACCGTGCTGCTCCGCTTGGAACCGGTACATTTAAGATTGGTGGTAATTATGCTGCTAGCCTTAGAGCTAATAAGAAAGCTCACGATATGGGTTACTCTTCTGAGTTCTATTTGGATGCTAAAGAAAAGAAATATATCGACGAATGCGGTGCTGCCAATTTCTTCGGAATCAGAGATAATACATATATTACTCCGCTGTCAACTTCTGTACTTCCTTCTATAACCAACAGAAGCCTTATCGCATTGGCCGAAAGCTTTGGTTTGAAGGTAGAACGTCGTCCGGTTGCCGAAGAAGAACTTCTTACTTTCGAAGAAGCCGGCGCTTGCGGTACAGCAGCTGTTATCAGCCCTATTGAACGTATTGATGACGTTGAAAAAGGAATATCTTATGTAATAGCAAAAGATGGCAAACCAGGTCCAATAAGTACAAAATTATATAATAAACTTCGTGCAATTCAGTACGGTGACGAACCGGATGAATTTGGATGGATTACTATTGTGGAATAATATTCCATAAAAGTAACGTTCTGAAAGACAGAAGTATATTGCAAAATATTTGTTATAATTAATGCAGAAGGGGTGTGTTATCAAAATAGTCAGTTTACTATGAGATAATATACTCCTTTTTCATTTAAAGGCAAATGCCTGAATTAATTTAATCCGGATGTTATTATGAGCTTTAAAATAACGACTCTTGTTGATAATGTTGTTTACGATCGGGGATTGCAGGCAGAGCATGGACTATCTCTTTTGATTGCTGTCGAAGATAAGGTGATACTGTTTGACACAGGAGCTTCTGATTTGTTTATCAGAAATGCAGAGATACTGGGCATTGATTTAAAGAAAGTAGACTATCTGGTTCTCTCTCATGGTCATAGCGATCATACAGGTGGAGTAAAGCAGTTTCTTGAACTCAATCCGCATGCTAAGGTTGTTTGCAAGAAGGAAGCTTTGCAGAAAAAATATAAAGATGCTCGCGAAAATGGTTTTGTAAGTGCCGGGCAAGTAGATGAAAACCGGTTATGGCTGGTAGATAGTTTAACAGAAATAGTACCAGGAGTAACTGTTCTTCCCCAGATTAAAATAGTTGAAAAGGGTGATACTCATTTTGAGCACTTCTTTACTGTGAAAGATGGTAATATTGTACCCGATACTTTTGAAGATGAATTGGCATTGATCTTATCGGATTCAAAAACTATTTCGGTACTTAGCTCTTGCTCACATAGAGGAATTACTAATATTATTCGCTCGGCACTGGAAGCTTTTCCTGAGCACACGTTGAATGCGCTGATCGGAGGTTTCCATGTACGTAATGCCGGAGATGATAAGCTTGATCTGATAAGTACTTATCTGGGAAGGAAGTTGCCTAAACGTCTGGGCGTTTGTCATTGTACGGGAATAGATAACTATGCACGTTTCCATCAGGGATTTAGCACACGTGTGTTCTATAACTATACCGGATGGGTGGAAGAAATAAAATAAAAAGATTGAATGGGAAAAAATAAATTACAGAAATTTGCTGATATGCGGAGCTATCCGCATGTATTCGAATATCCGTATTCGGTTGTTGATAATGTTCCTTTTGAAATGCAAGGAAAGTGGGGAAAGGAATTTTTTAAGAATGATAATCCTATTGTACTCGAACTAGGCTGTGGACGAGGAGAATATACAGTTGGACTTGGGCGCATGTTTCCTGATAAAAACTTTATTGGCGTGGACATTAAAGGTTCGCGAATGTGGAGTGGTGCTTCAGATTCTCTGAAAGAAGGACTTAATAATGTAGCTTTCCTGCGTACGAATATTGAAATTATCGATCGCTTCTTTGCGGAAGGTGAAGTGAGCGAAATCTGGCTTACTTTCTCTGATCCTCAAATGAAGAAAGCAACCAAACGACTAACTTCAACTTACTTCATGGACCGTTACCGCAAATTCCTGGTTCCTGATGGAATTATCCATCTGAAGACAGACAGTAACTTCATGTTTACCTATACAAACTACATGGTTCAGGAAAATAAATTCCCGGTGTTGTTTGTTACTGAAGATTTATACCATTCTGGTTTGGTAGATGATATTCTAGGAATTCAGACATATTATGAGCAACAATGGCTGGACAGAGGATTGAATATAAAATATCTTAAGTTTACCCTTCCTCAGGAAGGTGCTTTAAAAGAACCTGAACAAGAAATTGAACTTGATACCTATCGTAGCTACAATCGTAGTAAACGAAGCGGTAAAAAGACAACGTTAGCTTTTGAAGATGAACAATTAGAAAATGAATAATAAAATGACACTTTATCCTAAACTTATACTCGACGCGCTAAGTAATGTGCGTTACCCCGGAACAGGCAAGGACATTGTTTCTTCCGGAATGGTGGATGACGATATCCGCATTGAAGGTATGAAGGTTTCTTTCTCTTTGATTTTTGAGAAACCTACTGATCCGTTTATTAAATCGTTAGTGAAATCTGCTGAGGCTGCAATTCTTACTTATGTGAGTAAGGACGTGGAAATTGTTGGTAACATTAGTGTGGTAGCAGTTCAGAAACCTCGCCCTGAGGTGGCAAAGCTTTTACCTGATGTAAAGAATGTGATAGCTATTTCTTCCGGAAAAGGGGGAGTAGGTAAATCTACTGTATCTGCAAACCTTGCTGTTGCCTTGGCAAAACTTGGTTATAAAGTAGGCTTGCTGGATGCCGATATTTTTGGTCCTTCAATGCCAAAGATGTTTCAGGTAGAAGATGCCCGTCCTTTCCTTGAGAGAGTGGAAGGAAGAGATCTAATTATACCTGTAGAAAAGTATGGCGTAAAACTATTATCTATCGGCTTCTTTGTTAATCCCGATCAGGCTACAGTGTGGCGTGGAGGTATGGCAAGTAATGCGCTGAAGCAATTAATAGCAGATGCTAACTGGGGTGAACTGGATTATTTCCTTATCGACCTTCCTCCGGGGACCAGTGATATTCACTTGACTATTGTTCAAACTGTTGCTTTAACCGGAGCAATTGTAGTGAGCACTCCTCAGGCTGTAGCATTGGCTGATGCCCGTAAAGGTATTGATATGTTTACCAATGATAAGGTAAATGTTCCTATCCTGGGATTGGTAGAAAACATGTCGTGGTTTACTCCTGCTGAGTTACCTGAGAATAAATATTATATTTTCGGTAAAGAAGGTGCCAAACTACTATCTGAAGAGATGAATCTTCCTCTTCTTGGACAGATTCCAATCGTCCAAAGCATTTGTGAAGGCGGAGATAGTGGCGTTCCTGTTGCACTGAATGAAGAATCAATTACTGGTCAGGCATTTCTTGCACTGGCAGAAAATGTAGTGAGTCAGGTAAATATACGTAATGAGAAATTAGCTCCGACCAAGATTGTTGAAATGCATAAGTAATTTGTCTGCATAAATAGACGAAAGGGCTGTAACATCGCGTTACAGCCCTTTTTTCTAAGTATGAAAAGCTACAAAGACATAGAGATTTATTATAGTATTGCTTGGTTTTTTATGTAATCTATTCTTGATTACGGTTTTAATATTTTACACAAAGAGTTTATTCTTATAAATTGTTGTATATTAAATAGATACTTCTGATAGATTAACTTTATAAATAGCTTTTTCCAATCCGTGAAAGCGCTTTATTGATTTTATTTGTAATGTTATATAAATACGATCGAAATTTAGTTCTTTTTTATCCCTCTATATAGTATTTAAAATCAGCCATGAAACACTTTTTAACTCGATCTTTCTATTTCTCAGAGAAACTATAAAGGAAGTTTTCTGACAATCCGTTTTACTTTTTGAGCTAATTAGTTGATTATAAGCTGCGGGCTTTTTTATTTCACCCCGTATATATACAGAAAAAAGAAGAAAAATTCCGCGCATATAAAGAGGGTGTTCAAAAAGTATGATATGCACCCCAAAAATTAAACAAAAAACTTTTTGAGGGCATATCATTTATTCGTATCTCTAATGGAGACTGAAATCAAATATCCAATTCTACAAGGGGGTATTTTGACTTTTTAGACAATCTCATTACATTACTGGTTTTTAGTTTCCTGAAGGAGCTCCTCCTCCGGTATTGCTACCTCCACCCTTAACATCATCGTTCTGAATTGATTTTGCGGTTTTCTTCACAGCTGCAGAAAGTTCTCCGATTCTATAGCTGATATTAATTCCAAAACTGCGCATCGGATAAGTAGTCTCGCTGTAATAGCGGAAACTTGGAGTTTCTGTAGTAGAAGTGAATGTAAGGTTCTTGTTAAACAAATTACGAGCATATACCGAGATTGTCAGTCTCTTATTAAGCATTAACTTATTCAGGCTTATTCCATAATATTTATATCCTGATCTCTTTCCTTGAAGTCCGATGGAAGATCCGCTGCCTCCTCCATTTAAGCTTAATCTCAGGTCGTATGGCAAGTTTTGTTGAATTCCACCGCCGATGTAGTAATTGAATCCATTGTTAGATTGATCCATTTTATCACTCTTAAAGTCGTCATAACTTGTACTTCCATTCATGAATATTCTGGTTTTAGGAGTCATATTCCAGTTTATATAAGATGATAAACGTGTTGATGACCATTTACCAATATTATCAAACGTGTTATTAACAATACCGTCCTTAATGAAAGAATACGATTCTATGCTGTTATTAACAAATGTATGTCCCAAAGAAAGGTTAATATTGAACTTCTGAGAGAAACTGCTATAGTTCAATCCAAATGAATGGCTTTTTTCACTATCCAGTTTTGAATTACCATAACTGATATTTTTAGGATCGGCATCATTAATAAAAGGATTCAGATACCAAATACCTGGTCGGCTGATTCTCATATTATAAGAAGCCTTTAATGTTTGGGTAGGAGCAATCTGGTACGAGATATTAGCCGATGGAACCAAATCGCTGAAGCGTTTATTGAAATCTTCTCCTTTAGCGCTATAGTATTTAACGTCCATCATAGTATATTCATAACGCAAGCCTGTTTTGAATCCAAAACTCTTATGTTTCAAACTATATCCGGCATAAGCAGCTAAAATATCCTGAAGGTGACTGTATTTACTACTTTTATCTTTATTTTCTTTAAAGTCTTCGCTTCCCGAATTTGTAGTGTAATATTTATTATCACTATCACTATTACGAATTATGTATTTGGCTCCCAATTCAAGAGTTTGCTCTTTGGTAATAGGATAAGTGTAATCGCATTGGAAAGTATGTTCTGTTGTACTGGGATCTCCTTTTGTGTGCATATCATATAACTGAGATGGGTAGTTTAGAATGTCTTTATAATATGTATATGCATCAGATTTTTGTGGAGAACCATTAAGTTTGTATGATAGAATAAGCAGTTCGTCTTTCTTTTTGAATGTTCGTTGATAATCAAGACTGGCATCAATGCTCATATAGTTGTCTTTACCCGAATTTATAGTGTTGTAGCTGTACATTGAATTAAGATTAGCATCTTCCATTTCTGTATTTCCGGTTGAATTATTTTTGCTGTTTCCTCCGTATAAACTACCAGAGAATGTGATTAATCGTAATGAATCAATTTCATAACTAGCTTCAATATTTCCGGAGTTGTAATTCCCTTTATAATCGGAAACTGATTTATTGGTCAGATATTTATTAGTTGTAGAAGTAATATCTTCACGTTTACTATATGTGTCCACATCACCGGCAGATTTATAATAGTTATAATAGTAGTTTCCTGTAACAGTGAATTTACCCGATTGTACAGTAGAATAGATCCCGGCATTTCTCCCGGTTGTACTTGCACCTGCATTGAATGTAGTGGTGTATCCTTGCATTCCTTTACCGAAAGTAACTATATTTAATATTCCTGCTACTCCTTCGGCATCATATTTAGCTCCTGGATTAGTTATAACTTCTATTGATTTAATAGAGCTTGCCGGCATGCTTTTTAAAACCTCAGTGGGGTTATTGCTTATCATATTGTTTGGCTTACCGTTTACATATACTTTAAACTTACTGCTACCATTAACCTGTATTTTATCTTCGCCATCTACTGTAACCAAAGGTACTTTTCGTAACATTTCCAATGTGCTGCTTGTTTTTGAATCCGGGTCATCTTCGATGTTATAAGCAAGTTTATCTATTTCTGTTTTTACTAAGGGCTTTTGCGCAACGACTTCAACACCTTTTAATTCTTTTGCATTTTCCTTTGTGTAGATAACACCAAGGTCTATAGTTGTTGAATTAGGCTGTACTGAAAACTCTTTATATACAACACTCTTTCCTACGGAAGTAAATGATATAACCAGATTACCTTCTTCGGATATTTTTTGTGTGAATTTTCCATTAAGGTCGGTTGTGAGGACTTTTATTGGTTTATTTGGTGCTGTCTTTTTAAAAATCCGTATGGTAGAGTATGGCTCACCGGTTTTTGAAATAGAATCCAGCAATACTCCTTTTACTGTAAATAATACAGGTTTTTCTGATTGTGCCTTTGCTGCGATACACAATAAAAGTAGTAGTAGAGTTAATAAGTTTTTTTTCATATTATGTGTTTTTTGGCATTAGACGTATATTCGTGAATAAAAATCACGCCTAATATTTATAAATTTATTTTATTTTGTTTAGTTAACATTTATTGAGTAAATGGTGGCTCCATCCAGGTGTAGCAAGGCTGTCCATCCGGGTGTAAGATGTTGGTACACCCGGATGTAAGGAACATCTCCACCTGGGTGTAGGTGATATTTCAACAGTGAATTAAATACGAATTGCCTTTGAAGCTTTATTTATTCTTTTGGGCTAGTTTCTTTTCTTTGAGTTCATCCAGCCTTCTTTTTGCAGATAAGAGATACATCTGATCAACGTCTTTCCCTGTTTTCTCGTATTTGTCTTTTACTCCTTGCTGAATCTTACTGATAAATAATTCCAGATAATATTTCGTGTTCTGCTCGTCTTTCAGTGCAATATCATATATTGAGCCAATCTTGTAGAGTAAAAGTGAATGAGTGGGCATGCGCTTGTAAGCCTCTGATAAAGCAGTTATCTCTTCTTTATATTTTTTCTCAGTATGATAGGCTGTTGAAAGAGTCATATAAAAGTTATAAAGTACGGAGTCTACCTTCTGGGCAATGCAAATACCTTTGTTTAAGTACTCTATTGCTTTAGGAGAATTGAAACATTCCCCATAAGCATTCCCCAGATAGTAAATGTTGCTGAGGCTGGTACTATCTTTTTGATATACCTTCTTGAGGTATTTAATGGCATTGAAATAATTATTATTTCCATAATGACTCATTCCCAGGAAATAATTTGTGTCGTAAGTGCTGTCTGCTGCTTCGATTTTCTGTAATTGCTCAATGGCTTTTGAATATCTGTGCGAAAGACAATAAGCAGCCCCACTAAGCTTATTCATTTGAACATTGAGTGAATCTTGTTTAAGATATTGATTCGTTAAACTGATAACATCTTCCAACTGATCTTTTTTCAGATATAGTTTTGCCAGCTTTTGAGCGGTCACAAAATCTGCCGGATTCTTTTCAATCGTCTTTTTATAATAAACAATGGCAGAATCTTTTTTCCCTTCCTGATCGTAATTTTCTCCCAATAAACGTAGTAATACAGAATTATCAGGAGATAGACTTAATGCGCTTTGAAGACAATTTTCTGATTTTTTATAATCTTCAATCTGTTGATAACAATCGGCCAGTTCTCTTAAGCAATATACATTGGGAGAATATCTGGAAGATATACTTTCAAGCAAAGGTATTGCGCTCGAAAAGTTATTCATCATTTTCAGGCACGTAACTTTTTGCATCTCTAAATCAAAGGTTGGCTTTTCTTTATCAATCAGTTGTATAGCCAACGGATAATTAGATTGTTGTATAGCTTGCTGTATTGAAACCTTTTGTGCGCTAGCATTGAATATATAAATGCTGTATGCTATAAGAAAGAATATCAACCTTTGATTTTTCATATTGTTTATTCTTTAATTTATCTCGAATGTTATTGGAAGATCAATGTAGACTGGAACATTAACGCCATTTTGCTTGCCTGGAATCCATTTGGGTATAATTCTTATTATTCGGATAACTTCTTGGTTGCAAAAATCATCAAGAGGACGTATAATTTTAGGATTCTTTACAGTTCCATCTTCTGTGATAGTAAAACGAACATAAACTTTTCCTTTTACTCCATTTTCCCTGGATATAATTGGATATTTTAGATTTTTAAAAATAAGCTGCATCAAAGCATATTCTCCTCCGGGAAAACGAGGCTTTTCTTGTACGGTTGTATAAGGATAAGGTTCTTCAGGTGCACCATTTTTTGCTAAAGTGTTTTCTGTTGTTATAGTTTTGTTCTTATTAAGTGAGAAGTGAAATGGAATAACGTAATAAACCGATGCGTTTACTCCGTTTTGTTTTCCTGGTTCCCATTTTGGCATACCTTTAATAACCCGAAGAGCTTCTTCGTCACACTCTTTATTTAATGATTTCATGACTGTGGCTTTATCAATATCTCCATCTTCTGTTACGATAAAGCGAATATAGACTTTCCCTTCTATTTTATTTTGTTGTGCTTCAATAGGATACTTTAAATTAGCAGCAAGATATTTTAATAATTCTTGATCGCCACCGGGATATTTAGGCATTTCTTCTACTGCAGTGAAAACATTGCTTTTTTTAGGATTTGCAGAGTCGGTTTCATGTGTTATTGGGGCTGGTGTATAAATTGCAACCTCAGGAGTTAATTCATTTCTAGTCAATGATACATTAACTCCTTTTGTTGATTTACTTGTTACTTTGGCAACGGCTTCAAAGTTGCTTACCAGCATTAGCAAGGCTGCAAGATGAATAAATATTGCATATTTTGTTTTACCGATGTTTCTTGTTCTTTTTTTGTTCATCAAGGTTATTCTGTTTTTTTAGAGGTAATACATTAAAAATGTTATATAAATTTTTTGCAGCCTTTTGATTTGCCAATCCTAATAAATGATGTATGCTGTAATAAAGAATATCAACCGTTCATTTTTTATTGTTTACTAATCTTTTAGAGTAATCAAAATAACGCCATTTACGCCTTTATCTCCGTATATATCAGTAGCAGCCTTATTTTTTAAAACATTAATCGATTGAATGCTGTTAGGGTCTAACTTCTTCATTTCTGCACCAGATATTTCCTTACCATCCAAAATGTAAAGTGGAGGATTGGCACTATTTATTTCGTTTATCGTTGTTTGTGAAGTCTTGATGTTAGAATCAGACTTAGCTCCATAGCCAATTACCGTAACTTGATTCTTTTCAGAAGTGTTTCTCTTTAAATTGGCAGGAGAACCGTCTAACTTGAATAGAATAGGTATGACATAATATACGCTAACATTTTTCCCTTTTTGTTTTCCCGGAATCCACTTTGGCATAGTACTGATTATTCTTTTGGCTTCATTATCTAATAAAGGTGATACACTTCTCAGCACAGTTGGGTCTTTAACATAGCCATTTTCGTTTACGGTAAAACGTATATATACTTTTCCCTCTTCTTTTGCTTTTTGTGCTTCAACAGGATATTTTAGATTAGTTACAATATATTTTAATAAAGCTTGTTCGCCTCCAGGATATCTAGGCATTTCTTCTACAGCGGTGTAAATATTGCTTTTTTTAGGCTTTGCAGAGTCAGTTTCCTGCGTAATTGGGGCTAGTGCGTAAGATGCGGTCTCAGGAGCTGATTCATTTTTAGTCAATGAAACATCAAGATCTTTTGTTAATTTACTTGTTACTCTCGCAACAGCTTCAATGTTGCTAACCAACATTAGTAAGACTGCTAGAGGAATGAATATCGCATACTTTGTTTTACCGATATTCTTTGTTCTTTTTTTGTTCATCATGGTAATTCTGTTTTTAAGAGGTAATACATTAAAACTATTATATAAATTTGCTGCAGCCTTTTGGTTTGCCAATCCTAATAAATGGTATTGATAACTTTTTGTATCGTGTCCGGATAGAATTACATTATCATCCGCCATGTACTCAAGATTGTTACGAATCTCTCTTTTTAGTAACCATACAAATGGGTTTATCCAGCATAAGATGGTTATAATTTCACTGAGAATTACATCGATGGAATGCATTTGTTCTACATGCGTTTCTTCGTGTACCAGAATCTCTTTAGCTTCTTTCTCCGTATGTAATTCCGGTGATATAAATATCCAGCGGAAAAATGAAAAAGGAGCTGAGGCTTTTACAGGTATTCTCACTGTTATTCCGTTGATCTTTGCTCTCTTACTGCGTAAAGCCAGAATACAAATGCTGAATAACTGGACTATAAAACGCATAAATAATAATATCACTCCTGAATAGTAAACGTATGGTACTATATTAGTGATTATTTCAGTCCACTTGTCGCTGTTGTCAGGCTTAATCACGATATCGGGTAAAATAGTTTGTGCGTAAATAGTCGCGATCTGGTTTATAGGTTCTTGCTCTTTTACCCAATCCTGAATATTCATTAGAGGGTAGAAGAGAGAAATAACTAGAAATGAAAGCAGTGCATATCTTCGCCACTGGAAAAAGGTGTCGCGATAAAAGAATAAACGATAAAAGGCATAAAACAAAGCTATACCAATATTTATCTTTAAAAAATAGATGAGCTCGGTTGCCATAGTACAATTTATTAATGTGGTTATTCTTTTCCTTTCTCTATCTGATTAATGATCTCTTTCAATTCATCTGCCGAAATTTTATGTTCGCGTGCAAAGAAAGAAACCATTTCCTTGTATGAGTTTTCGAAGTAATTACGAACAACTCCACTCATAAATGTTTTTTTGTATTCAGTTTCTTTAATAAGAGGAGTGTATTCATAAGTGTTCCCATATCTTTTTGAGGATAGATATTCTTTCCTCTCAAGATTCTTCACTATTGAAGCAATAGTTGTATAAGGAGGATATGGCTCGGGAAACTTTGTAACAATGTCTTTTACATAGCATGGGCCTATCTCCCAAATGTAGATCATTACTTCTTCTTCCTGATTTGTTAGCTTTTCCATGATTATAAGTTTATTACGATTGTATCGCAAATCTACGAATATTTCGTAATTAGCAATACATTGCTTGTGTAAATTATGTTAATTGATGAATTATTTTGATTTTATTAAAGAAGACTAATAAATAAGTTACTCTTCTGATATTAAGGTAAAGTCTCTGAGATTCTAGTCCTGTAAATGGTTCCAAGTAGAAAATGGAAGGAAAAAACAAAAAAAATAGGACTGTTCAATGAACAGCCCATATATAAAGAATTATTCTATTATAGTCTAAATCAGAATCCTTGCATATCACACAAACGTCTGTAATAACCATCTAGCTCGATTAACTCATCATGCTTTCCACGTTCTACAATTTCACCTTCATGAAGAACACAGATTTCGTCAGCATTCTTAATAGTAGATAAACGGTGAGCGATGGCAATCGTTGTGCGATTCTTCATCAAATTATCAAGTGCTTCTTGTACCATACGTTCAGATTCTGTATCAAGAGCAGAAGTAGCTTCGTCCAGAATCAGGATCGGAGGGTTTTTAAGTATGGCGCGTGCTATACTGATTCGCTGACGTTGTCCACCAGATAGTTTACCTCCGCGGTCGCCAATATTTGTTTCATAGCCTTTTTCACTTGCCATAATAAACTCGTGTGCATTTGCAATCTTAGCAGCTTCAATAACCTGCTCCATTGTTGCATTTTCAACTCCGAAAGCAATATTATGATAGAATGTGTCATTAAACAAAATTGCTTCCTGATTTACATTTCCCATAATGCTTCTTAAGTCATACAGTGTGGTATCTTTTACATTCACACCATCAATAAGAATTTCTCCTTCAGTAACATCATAGAAGCGAGGAAGAAGATCAACAAGAGTCGATTTTCCAGAACCAGATTGTCCTACAAGAGCTATTGTTTTACCTTTAGGAATAACAAGATTAATATGCTTTAATACATATTCTGATTCATATTTGAATGATACATCTTTGTATACAATCTTATCTTTTAGATCTTTGATAGGAGTTGGATTCTCTGAAATTTCCATTGAATTTTCCGCCTGCAGAATCTTGTCTACACGTTGCATGGAAGCAAGTCCCTTAGGTACGGAATAGGCTGCTTTCGAAAAATCTTTTAGTGGGTTAATAAGGCTGTAAAGAATTACCAGATAGAAAATAAAAGATGGTGCATCAATAGTCGAAGAGTTTCTTAAAATCAATGTTCCTCCAAACCATAAAACAATTACAATAAGCACTGTACCCAGGAATTCGCTCATTGGGCCCGACATCTGTTGACGAGTATTTACTTTGCTTATTGTATGACGATATTCGTTATTACAGCGATTAAAGCGATCATCCATTTTATGTTCCGCATTGAATGCTTTAATAATACGAAGTCCACCTAATGTTTCTTCCATCTGAGACATCATATCACTCCATTGGCTCTGTGCTATAAGTGATTTTCTTTTAAGTTTCTTTCCTATAGTTCCCATTAACCAACCCATTCCTGGAAGTACGGCTATTGTAAACAGGGTGAGTTCCCAGCTAATAGCAAGTAATGTTCCGAAATACATAATAATAAGAATAGGATTCTTAAATATCATATCAAGGCTACTCATTATGGAAGTTTCAATTTCCTGAACGTCGCCGCTCATTCTTGCCATGATATCTCCTTTGCGCTCTTCTGAATAGAAACTGAGAGGCAGATTAAGCAGCTTTTTGTAAAACTGGCCACGTATATCTCTTACAACTCCGGTTCTGATAGGGATAATAGTTGCAAAGGTTAGTATATAGGTACCTGTCTTCATGAATGTCATAATAGACAGAAAGAGTCCCAGAATAAGCAAAGTCTTGCTGGGTCCGTATGTTTTAATTAACTCGGTTACATAATAGTAGAAGTTATTTAAAGCAATCTTTTTCATGCTCATGTCAGCATCCCACGGAATAAACTTATAAACCTGATCACTGAGTTTGAACAGGATTTGCAGAATCGGAATTATGAGAGAAAAAGAAAAGATATTAAGTATCGCCGAAAGGACATTTGATAGGATATTAAGTATTAAAAACTTTTTGTAAGGAGGTACAAACCTTCTTAAAATCTGGAAAAATTCTTTCATTGTTTTTTATTATAAAGTTTGCGACAAAGATATATATAAAATCTGATACAGCAGTCTGTTACATAAAAAAACGGGAGTAATAACGCTTACTCCCGTCTGTACTATAATAATTTGTTTTACTGTATCTGCACAATAAAGTTTAGTCTGTAATTTCTCTGGATGAGAGTTGTTGTTTGGCTTTCATTTCTTTGTATCGATCTAATACATGCTTACGACTGCTCAGTATCTGCCAGCGATAAACCCAGCAAGTGGTAAGAAAATAGACTCCTGCCTGTATCCAAAGGGCTTTATATTCTGTTGAGATTTCATTTAATGATGCCCCCATATTGTTGATTCTTACAAAACCGTTGATCCCAAAAGTGGAAGGGAATATGTAAGATACATATTTCCAGAATGCAGGAATAGCTGCTCCAGGCCATGAGATTCCAGAAATGAATAGCAAAGGAACCGACGTAAATACAAAAATAAGCATGCAGGTTTCTCTGTTACGAATGGCAATGGAAGCAGTCATGGCAAAGAATATGCAAGCGGCCAGATAGGGTAACATAAACAGAGTTAAAGCATCTGGCTGTCCAATCTGGTTTAGACTGAAAATACGTGGAACTACGCAGAGCACATAAACAGAAATAATAGAATATACCATGAAGTAGCTTAAGCCTTTACCCATGACAATTCTTAGCGTTCCGTTATAATGACGATTGATAGGCACCAAGTCCTTAAATCTATTATGTTCGCGTGCAGTTCCTGCTGAAAGTCCAATACCTAACAATAAAGTTTGCTGTATCAATAAAATAAGTACGGCCGGAATAAGGAATGCTGCAAAACCATTTTGTGGATTAAACAAAGCTACATTATCGTAATCTATTGGACGTGCTGTTATTTCATCTTGTCGGTTGGTTGTATTTCCAGCACGACTGATTTTGATATTCTTATTCATGTCTAAAGATACAGCTGTGGCTGAAAGCAAAATGCCTTTGTAATAAAGTAATCCACTCATATCACAATAGATGCTCACTTTAGTCTGTTTCCCCAGTGCAATGTCTTTACTGAAATTACTTGGAACATATATCAAGCCATAAGCCTTCCTTTCTTTCATCAGCTGTTTTGCTTCTTCCATATTGCTGCAATAAGTCTTTATTTCAACATCGGCAGTCGCATCAACTTTTCGTATAAATTCACGGCTCAATGAAGAATGAGAGTCATCAACAACTATAACCGGAACTTCCCGAACTACTTCATTTGTATATATGAATCCATATATTAATGGATACATAAGTGGTACAAGAATGAAAAAGATCAAAACTCCCTGATCTCTGAAAGTTGTCTGGAATTCCCTTTTCCATATATAAAAAAGGTCATGTATTCCTTCTGATATCTTATCTTTGAAAGTTGCTTCTTTCATTATGGCATATATTTATAATAAATTAAAGCACTCTTTAGTCTTTGCATTACAGCAAATGGTAACATAATAAATAGCAGTAATGCCGTGTAGTTTGTCCAGGAATATACCATACTATATCCATTAAGTGCCTGATCTACGTAAATTAAGAAATAATGTCTTAATGGAAATAGATTTGATAGACCCTGAAGTACTGGATGCATAGCCATTACCGGAAATGAGAATCCTGAAATAGAGAAGGAAATAACTCCCCATAGTGAAGCAAAGCTCAGTCCCAGACGCAATGTGGGGAAAGTGCCTATCATTACTACTCCGCAGGCTTGCGATGCAAGAACCAAAAGTAGAGAAGCAAAAATCATTGGTAAAATACCACTATTGCAAGGAAAATGTAAATATCCGTAGAGATAGGTATTATAAAAGATACTCATCACAAAGAACACTATTGTTTGTGGTATCAGCTTTCCTGCTAATGATATATAGATAGAATTATTGCCTAGTCTTAACCATTCTCTGGCAGTTCTTTCTTTAATCTCAACTCCAATAGAATAGACTGTCGTCATAAATATGAGTATCATCAATATTCCCGGAACAAGAGTATTACACAAATAAACAGAGTAATTGAGCCATGGATTATTTAGAGGATGTGTGTCAATTACTATTGGCTGTAAAATAGCCATCGCTTGTTCTTCGGTTGCACCCTTAGCATAAAGTGTGGCACGCGATAAGGCTCCGCCCGCTAGTTCTGACATCATTTTCATGTCTTTGAAAAGCAAAGAACCGGCAATCAGATAAGAATTATTTGTATAAAAAGATATTCTAGGTTGGCGACTGCTTATTGCTTTTGAGGCTAAATCTTCAGGAATATAAAAGAATCCGTAAATATCTCCTCGTTGCATGGCTATTCTTGCATCATCAAAACTTTCATATCTGGCAACAATCTTTGTTTGTTCGAAAGCATCCAGATTCCTAAGAATTGAGCGTGAAGTAGATGAATTGTCTAAATCAACTGCACCAATAGGAAGATCTGTTGGAAGTCCGGATCCCATTAATGTGGTAAAGAAAATATAGCAGAACATGGGTGCTATGACCATACAAAAGAGATAAAGCGGGCGCGACACCAAACGCTTACATTCACGTTTCATGACTTGCCCCAAACTGGTATATTTCTTTTGTTTTGCTTCCATCATATCTATTTCTTAATAATAACAGACATTCCTGGACGAAGATTCTGTATTTTTTCAGTAGGAAGTGCACGAACTTCAAATGTTTTTAAATCGAACTGTCCGGTTGTCTTAGTTGCTTTCCATGCAGCATAGGTACCTAAGTCTTTCATAAAGTTCACTTTCAATTTCACCTCTTTATTATCCATAGAAGGAATAATAGCAGTAAACTCAGTTCCAATATTGAGTCCATTCAGAAGATCTTCACGAACATTGAAAGTAACCCACATGTCGTCCATTTTAGCTACGTTCATAATTGGTGCACCTGTTCCTACTAATTCTCCCATTTCGGGGAATATCTCACTGATTTCACCATCCATCGGAGCTATTAATACCGTTTCTTTTACGTACGATTCAACTTCGGCAACAGCACCTTTTGCTCTATCTACTAATGCCGAAGCTGCAAGTTTATCTTCTCTTTCCGCTCCGTTTTTAGCCATTGAATATTGTGCATGAGCAGCTTTTTCTGTAGCTATGGCAGCATCGCGTTGTGCTGTTAGTTCATCCATCTTTTGGGCAGACATAACACCTTGCTCGAAAAGGTTTTTCACTCTTTTATAAGATTTTTCGGCAATATCAACTCCGGCTTTGGCTTTTTGCCACATTTCATAAGCTGTCTGAATTTGTTCTGAACGTGCTCCCTTGATTGCTTTCTGGTTTTGTGCTTGAGCAGCAGATTCAGCAGCTTGCGCCTGCATCATTTTTGCGGTAACTTCAGGCGCTTCAAGTATGGCCAGTGTATCACCGGCTTTAACTTTATCACCTTCTTTCACTCTGAACTCCAAAATTCTGCCGGGAACTTTACTGGATACTCTATATTCGGTTACTTCAGCCTGTCCTTGAATAATTTCGGGGCCTTTTCTTAGCATAAAGAAACCTACTAAAGCAACGATTGCAATAACCCCAAGTAGGGTAATAAATGCCAGCAGCATATTACTGTTTTGTGATTTTTGTGATGCCATATTATTTATTTTTTATATCATTTTGATAATGTTCCTAATGATTTCTGTAGATATATCTCGGTTAGTTTAACATCAATCTGCGCATCTATTTTTTCTGATTGAGCAGACAACCATGCTGTGTGTGCTTCGAGCACATTACTTGGAGGAATAACACCTTCTTCAAAACCTAAAGTTGCATAGCGTAAATTCTCATTGGCTTTTTCCATGTTCTTTTCGGCCATGGCTAGTTTCTTTGATGCTTCATTTACTTTATATGCCGACTGATTTACTTGTAACTGGATTTTTTCTTTTGCATCTGCTAATTGAAATTGAGCGACACGAGCTTCAGCTTTGGCTGCATTTACTTTATAAGAACCTTCTTTCCAATGCCAAATAGGGATTTTTACCATAACACCTACATTCCATTGTCCACCAAATTTATTTTCAAATCCATTGTATATTGAAGGGTTGCTTACGAGGTAATTTCCTATCAATGCTACCGAAGGAAGGAACTCTGAGCGAGTTATGTTTATTTTCTGATTATAAATATTGGTAGCTAATTCCAGACTTTTAAGTTCTGGACGATTTTTGTAAGCCATTTCAATATCGGCAACTCCAACAGATGGGTTGACTGGTAGATTATTAATTGTTTCGTCAGCTAATTTAATTGGTGTTGATAAGTCAAGACCACAGATCTGACAGAGCAACATTCTGGAAAGACTTAAACCGTCTTCTACTTTTGTAAGTGTCATTTCGGCTTCGTTAACCTTTACTTTTATAGAAAGTCCGTCAGCCTTTGTTGCAACTCCTTCTGCAATCATTTTGTCTATATCGCTTTCCAGCTTTTTTAGAAGTTCCAGATAACCTTCCGCCAACTTCTTTTTATTCACAAGAGATACCACTTGCCAGTATGCCTGATCTGTGTTTAAAATAACCTCCTGCATCCCTGACTTGTGCTGTGTTTTAGCTAGCTCTTCTGCAAATTTTGTTATTTTATTGTAAGCTCTGATTTTACCACCCATATAAATAGGTTGAGTAAGTGTTATTGCTCCGGCATAAACATTCTTGGTGTCGAACTCAAATTGCTCTTTCGGAATAGTGGTGTATTGTTTCCAAACAAGCTTCTCTGGATTTTTGGTAGGATCGAAAGGAGTGCCACTGGCATCAGTAGGCACCCATTGTCCTGAAGGAAGTTTAATTTCTTGTACTTGTCCCGCACCAGGGGTATATCCAAAGGTTCCACTTGATGTTAATGACCCGATTGGCAGGAACTTATCTTCGCCAAGAAGCGCAATGTTTTTTTGATTGCGCATATAAGAACCTGTTGCTGAAATGTTGGGAAGAAAGTTTGTGAATGCAGCTTTTCTCTCATAGTATGCTGCTTTAATTTTTTCATTACCAATTTGCAAGTCTTTGTTGTTGGCAAGAGCTAATGCGCGACAACTATCTAAACTTAGAACTTCTTGCGAACTTAATGAGCAAGTAATACTTAACAGTATAACTAAACTGAGTAACTTTTTCATTGCATCTTAAACATTATGAACGTAATAGTATTCAACTAAAAAACATTTTGTTTTTGTTTATAGTTGCAATTATTTGCAATGCGCAATATTATGTGCATAACAAATAATTGCATAAACAACGATGCAAAAATAGATTGTTTCTGCGAATTGGCAAAAAGATTGAAGCGTTTTTTATAGAAGCTTAATGCTTCTTACTACTCAATAGTAAATCTCTTTGAACCAATGAGATTGCCGTCGGCAAAGATATCAACGCCGTAAGAACCTGCATATAAGAATTCTTCAACATCCCAAAATACTGTAACAGATTGTTCTTCACCTGTATATTCTACATACTTCTTGATTGAATAAGTCAGATTTCTGTTTTCATAAGAGAACGTTCCGCCATTTTTAGTTAATACGTCGTTATCTGGCTTAGTTATTCTTATATAGATTGTTTTATTTCCCGCTTCTGCAGTTATATTTTTTACGATAGTAAATCCTATCTGGAATTTAACTATATCTTTAACTTTCTTAGCTTGTTTACCCTTTTTATCTTTTGCTAAAAGAGTTATACCTGTAGCATCTAACTGAGCAGCTAAAGTTACTTTGTTATGTAAGTTCTTCTTTTCTTCAGATAAATTGCTTATTTGTTCTGTAGCACTCAGATATTTTTGTTTAACTTCCTGGTTTTCGGCAGTAAGTGATTTGTTTAGGCGGTTAAGTGAATCAATTTGGTTTACATATCCTACCATAACTTTACGAAGTAAATTCAATTCATTTTTCAACCTTCTTATCTCGGATGCATTTGTTGCTTTTACAGAGCGAAGTTGCTCAAGCAGACGTTGTACTTTTACTTGTTCTTCACTTAAAAGAGTAGACAAAGAATCGTTAGATGTGATAAATTTTAATTCATCATATTGCTTTGCGAATCCGGTATATTCATTTTCCAAATCCTTTTTGTCTAACTCAAAATTCTGAACTAATTCTTTTTTTTCTTTTTCTGAGCGGAGGAATAAGTAAGTGATTCCTGCAATAGCAATTACTAAAATGGTAGTGATTATTGCCACTATCCATGTTGTTTTCTTATTCATATTACTAAAAGCCTATGTTGTAAATATTATGATGTTTTGTAATAAGCTTGCAAAAGTAATGCTTTTAATGTTGAATAGCAAAAACATTAATTGTTTTTATATTCAAAGGTTCCTTTCTAACTAATTAACTAAAATTATTATGGAAATTTTTCCTTAATAGGAATTAAGGTTGTAAATTTGCCGAATATTTAAAGAGAGATATTATTAACTTGTTATAAAAATAAATATTATGTCAAAAGTAACCGTAGTAGGCGCTGGTAATGTAGGCGCTACATGTGCAAACGTACTTGCATTTAATGAAGTGGCAGATGAAGTAGTAATGCTTGACGTTAAGGAAGGTGTTTCTGAAGGTAAAGCAATGGATATGATGCAAACTGCTCAATTGTTGGGTTTCGACACAACAGTTGTTGGTTGTACAAATGATTATGCTAAAACAGCAAATTCAGATGTTGTTGTAATTACTTCAGGTATTCCTCGTAAACCAGGTATGACTCGTGAAGAACTTATCGGTGTTAATGCTGGTATCGTAAAGTCTGTTGCTGGTAACATTTTGAAATATTCTCCAGATGCAATCATTGTAGTTATTTCTAACCCAATGGATACAATGACTTATCTTTCACTTAAATCACTTGGCTTACCAAAGAATAAAATTATTGGTATGGGTGGTGCTTTGGATAGCTCACGCTTCAAATATTTCTTGTCTCAAGCTCTAGGATGCAACGCTAACGAAGTTGAAGGTATGGTAATTGGTGGTCACGGTGACACAACAATGATTCCTTTGGCTCGCTTTGCTACATACAAAGGTCTTCCTGTAAGTAACTTCTTAAGCAAAGAACAAATTGATGAAGTTGTTAAATCTACAATGGTAGGTGGAGCTACTTTGACAGGTCTTCTTGGAACTTCTGCTTGGTATGCACCAGGTGCTGCTGGAGCTTATGTAGTTGAATCTATTATCAAGAACCAAAAGAAGATGATTCCTTCATGTGTCGCTTTGGAAGGTGAATATGGTCAATCTGATATCTGTATTGGTGTTCCTGCAATCATCGGCCGTAACGGTGTTGAAAAGATTGTTGAAATTGAATTGAATGCAGAAGAAAAAGAACTTTTCGAAAAGAGCGCAGCTGCAGTTCGTAAAACAAACGACGTGTTAGCAGAAATGAACGCAATCTAATATTGCTTTCCTATAATAATGGAAGAAGGCGTCCCTAAAGGATGCCTTCTTTTGTTTATTGTAAAGTGCTATTTTGAACGGTTATCAATGCCCCACATCATTTTGGTACGTAATGTGTCGAAAAATATATGGTTATATCGTTTTACGACCCTAATGTTGTAATCAGCTTTTCGAATAGTAAGACGACTTCCTTCACTACATGATTCGCTTCGTCCGTCAATTGCTATAAGAAAATTATGACTGCGGCTTTCAACATCGAGAGTTATTTCCCAATCATCGCGAATTACTATAGGACGAACATTTAAGCTATGCGGTGCAACAGGAGCTATTGCAATGGTGTTAGAATGAGGCACTATTATTGGTCCACCAATGCTTAGTGAATAAGCTGTTGATCCGGTAGGAGTAGAGATAACCAAACCATCGGCTTGATAAGTAGTAAGATATGCTCCATTGATAGTTGTATGGATAGAAATCATAGATGAACTGTCTCTCTTAAGAATTGCAATCTCATTCAAAGCGAAAGGATAACCTTCAAGTTCTTCCAGGTCACTTTTTAATTCTAAAATACTACGTTCTTCCACCTTGAATTGCCCATTGTGTATCTCATTAAAAGTATCGTTTATTTCTTCGGGAGAAACATCAGCAAGGAAACCTAATCTTCCGGTATTTATTCCCAATATGGGGATGTTTTTTCTGCCCACGCGACTTGCAGCCTTAAGGAATGTTCCATCGCCTCCGATACTGATTACCATATCAGCTTCAAAATCATTATCACCAATAAGTCCACTAACCTTCGGAGTGAAATTAAGATCTTTAGTTAGGAATTCATAAAATTCCCAATCTACATATATCTCAGCACCATGTTGCTTTAGAATTGCAAATAAGTTCTCCGCATGTAGTGATTTTTTTGCTTGAAAACAGTTTCCGAAAATCGCGAATTTCATCTTATTTTTATTTTAAGTGATTGCTTTTATGAATCTTTTCGATACAAAATATTTAGTATTCGGTAAATACTGTTACTTTTGCAGTCGATACGTTATATGCAAATTTGGGGAATCTTTTTTGTATTATGGCAATATTGGTTGCTAATTTTTTCTTATTTCTTGAAAAAACAAGCGGATTCCTAACAATATAAAAATAGTTATGACTAAATTGAGTGTAAATATCAACAAAGTGGCAACACTTCGTAATGCAAGAGGAGGAAATACTCCCAATGTAACTAAAGTAGCGTTAGACTGTGAAATGTTTGGTGCAGAAGGCATTACTGTCCATCCTCGTCCTGATGAAAGACATATTCGTCGTTCTGATGTGTATGAGATACGTCCGTTGTTGAAAACAGAATTCAATATTGAAGGTTATCCTTCTCCTGAATTTATAGAATTAGTATTGCAGGTAAAACCTAATCAGGTAACTTTGGTACCTGACGACCCTTCGCAGATAACTTCAAATTCCGGATGGGACACTAAAAACAATCTTGCTTTTCTGACTGAAGTTCTCGACAGATTTACTCGTGCCGGAATACGTACGTCTGTATTTGTTGCTGCTGATGTTGAAATGGTGGAGTATGCAGCTAAGGCTGGTGCCGACAGAGTTGAATTGTACACAGAACCTTATGCAACGCTTTATCCTAAAGATCCGGAGGCTGCAATTGCTCCTTTTGTTGAAGCTGCAAAAACTGCTCGCCGTTTAGGATTAGGATTAAATGCCGGTCATGATCTTAGTTTAGTTAATCTGAACTACCTTTATAAAAATATTCCATGGATTGATGAAGTGTCAATTGGGCATGCACTTATAAGCGATGCTCTTTATATGGGACTTGAAAAAGCAATTCATGAATATAAAAATTGTTTGCGATAATGTGATAATAACGCTTTATCTTTAAAAGCGTGCTAAAATGAAGTAATAATGGCAAAGGATAATTTAACATCACAAGAATGGTGTGACTTGATATTCCAGGGAAAAAATAAGGAATATGGAGCCTATAGAATGCGACTTGATTCCCCTACAAGGCACAATCGCTCATTCTTTATTATTCTTGTTGTTGTCTTGATTGGATTTAGTTTGCTTAAGATTAGTGAAGTTACCACTCCAAAAGAAGAAGAAAAATTAGTAGAGGTTTCAGCTATCTCTGTGTTGGAAGAGCCAATGCCGGTTGAAAAACCTAAACCAAAATATGGTGAGGCTGCCAGAAAAGGTGGAGGTGAACCTAAACAGCGCATTGTTTCAAAGGAAAAACCGGGAGCTGCTCCTGTTATTAAAGGAGAAGCTATTCCTGTTGGTAATTCTACGAAAGTAAATAATGCTGTAAAGTCTGATCAGATAAAGATTGTGCAACAGTTACCGGCTGAAGATGAAAATGAAAAAGCAGAAAAAGCTTCGGCTGCAGCAGCAAATAAACTTGCTTCAAGTGCATTTGGAAGAGCAAAATCCTTAGGTGGTGTAGGTGCTGGTACAACTGGCACAGGCTTGGGTGATGGTTCCAGAGGAAATTCTGAAACGGGGCGCGGAACAGGAACGGGAACAGGATATGGTACCGGAAATGGTTCAGGGAACGGATCTTTTGATTTGGATGGACGTTCTTTAGGCTCTGGAGGTTTGCCTCGTCCTAGCTATAACGTAAGAGAAGAAGGTAAAGTTGTAGTTACTATTGTTGTAAATCCAGCTGGTCAGGTAATTAGAACGAGCATTAATAAGATGACTAATACCACTAATCAGGCATTAAGAAAAGCAGCCGAGGAAGCTGCGAAGAAAGCTCATTTTAACTCTGTTAGTGGATTAAATAATCAAACAGGAACAATTACTTATTATTTCAAACTTAAATAATTTGTACTATGGGAACAGTTTATATCTTTTTAGCCGAAGGTTTTGAAGAGATCGAAGCCCTCTCTGTGGTTGATATATTACGTCGTGCAGGAATAAGTGCAAAGACAGTCTCGGTTGCCGGTAATAATATCGTTGCAGGTGCAC
Organism: Bacteroides luti; assembly: GCF_900128905.1. GTDB lineage: Bacteria > Bacteroidota > Bacteroidia > Bacteroidales > Bacteroidaceae > Bacteroides > Bacteroides luti. The sequence goes on along the minus strand of NZ_FQTV01000017.1, from coordinate 11,265 downwards.
ACGGAATATCAGTTGTTGCTGACCTGGCTTTTGAAAAAGCTAATTTTGCAGATGCTGCGATGTTGGTTCTTCCGGGTGGAATGCCTGGAGCGTCCGGACTTGATGCTCATAAGGGTTTACGTGATTTGATTCTAAGTTTTGCAAAGGCAAACAAGCCATTGGCTGCTATTTGTGCGGCTCCATTGGTTTATGGAAATTTAGGTTTACTCAAAGGAAAGCATGCAACTTGCTATCCGGGATTTGAAAAGTTTCTTGAAGGAGCAATTTTAACCCGCGATAAAGCCGTTGTCAGAGATGGATTGTTTATAACTGCCGAAGGTCCTGCTGCAGCTCCTGCTTTCGCTTTAGAAATCGTTGATTATTTCTTAGGAAAAGAAAAAGCAAACGAAATAGCAAAAGGAATGCTTGTCAGAAACTAATAAGTTTCTACCCCAAATAAAAATATAAGCGTCTACCATCTCCCATTTTTCTTCGAAACTTTTGTTAAGAAGCCTTGGGAAATAGTAGATGCTTTTTCTTTCACGTTAAAAGAGAGGTTTAGTTGCGCTCTTTAATAATATAACCAAACTCGTAGAAATGATTGGCCTTTAGTCTAAATTTATTGGCCAATAAATTTAAGTCATTGATGAATGGTTTTTATTTATTGGTGAAGGAATTTAATCAAAATATTTATTAAGGCTTGCCAAATGTGATAATTGTTCTTTTTTAGATTTAATCTTTTAGATTTAAAGGCAAAGATATTATATTTGTAGGAACGTTTACAGCAAAGGATAATGATGAAAAAGCAATTAATTATAGTAGCAGGCGGAAAAGGCTTGCGTATGGGAGGTGAAGTTCCAAAACAATTTCTTCCAGTCAATGGCAAACCTGTGTTAATGTTGACTATTGAAACTTTTCATCGTTTTGATCCGGAAATGAAAATTATTCTTGTTTTGCCAAAGGAACAACAGGCTTACTGGAATGATTTATGCGTGAAATACCAATTTAGAATTCTTTTTTTGTTAGCAGATGGAGGTGAAACTCGTTTTCATTCCGTGAAAAACGGATTAGCTTTGGCGGATGATGATGGATTAATCGGTGTGCACGATGGAGTTCGCCCATTTGTTTCTCAAGAAGTTATTGCTCGTTGTTTTGATGCTGCCAGCATTAATAAAGCTGCTATACCTGTAATTGATGTGGTAGAAACTATACGAAAGATAAACGATGAGCAGAGTGAAACAGTAGACCGGAACAACTATAAACTTGTTCAAACTCCGCAAGTGTTTACTACATCATTATTAAAAATGGCCTATGGACAAGAATTTACTCCTTTATTTACTGATGATGCCTCTGTGGTGGAAGCAATGGGGGTAAAAGTTGCGCTAGTAGAAGGAAACAGAGAGAATATAAAGATTACTACCCCTTTTGATATGATTATTGCTAAAGCATTAGCGAATGTTTGATATTACTACACGAGATATAAAATACTTGCCCGGAGTAGGACCTCAAAAAGCGGCAATCCTTAACAAAGAGCTAGAGATATATTCTTTGCATGATCTGCTTTATTATTTCCCATATAAATATGTGGATAGAAGCAGAGTGTACTATGTGCACGAGATAGATGGCAATATGCCTTATATTCAGCTTAAAGGACAAATACTTAGTTTTGAGACTTTTGGCGAGGGAAGACAAAGACGATTGGTAGCACACTTTTCGGATGGTACTGGAGTTGTCGATTTGGTGTGGTTTCAGGGAATTAAATATATTGCAGGCAAATACAAAGCTCACGAAGAATATATAGTTTTTGGTAAGCCTACAGTTTATGGAGGACGAATTAATATTGCGCATCCCGATATTGATAATGCTTCGGAGCTTACACTTTCTTCAATGGGTTTGCAGCCGTATTATAATACAACGGAGAAGATGAAGCGTAGCTTTCTCAACTCTACTGCCATGCAAAAGCTGGTTGAAGCTGCATTCCTGCAACTTCAGTCACCCTTACCAGAGACTCTTACTGCTGCTATTATTTCTAAGCATCATTTAATGTCTCTTACTGATGCGCTGAAGAATATACATTTCCCTAAGAATCCGGAGCTGTTGCGTAAAGCACAAATGCGTCTTAAATTTGAAGAGTTGTTTTATATACAATTAAATATTCTACGATACAGTAAGGATCGGCAACAAAAATATCGTGGTTACATATTCGAGCATATAGGAAAGGCCTTCAATGAATTTTATACAAAAAACCTTCCTTTTGAATTAACCGGAGCTCAGAAACGTGTTGTTAAGGAGATACGTAATGATGTTGGGTGTGGTAAACAAATGAACCGACTTTTGCAAGGAGATGTGGGTAGTGGTAAAACGCTGGTTGCATTAATGAGCATGCTTATTGCTATTGATAATGGATATCAGGCATGCCTGATGGCTCCCACTGAAATCCTTGCAAACCAGCATACTGAAACAATAAAGGAACTGCTTTTTGGATTAAATATCCATGTGGAGTTATTAACAGGTTCCGTTAAAGGTAAGAAGCGAGAGAAATTATTATCCGATCTGATTACTGGTAATATTAATATTCTGATAGGTACACATGCAGTTATAGAAGATAATGTTGCTTTTTCAAAATTAGGATTGGTGGTAATTGACGAACAACATCGTTTCGGAGTGGCTCAGCGTGCTAAGTTATGGCAAAAAAGTATTTATCCTCCTCATGTGCTGGTTATGACTGCAACTCCAATACCCCGTACGCTGGCTATGACTCTTTATGGTGATTTAGATGTTTCTGTTATTGACGAACTTCCTCCAGGAAGAAAACCAATTGCAACAATGCATCAGTTCGACAACAGAAGGGAAAGCTTATATCTTTCAATTGGTAAGCAAATTGCAGAAGGACGTCAGGTTTATATAGTTTATCCTTTAATAAAAGAAAGTGAGAAAATAGATCTAAAGAACCTGGAAGAAGGTTTTCTCCATATTTGTGAAGCCTTTCCTCAGTATAAGGTTAGCAAATTGCACGGCAAAATGAAAGCTGTAGAGAAAGATGCCGAGATGCAAAGGTTTGTCAGCGGCGAAACTCAGATTATGGTCGCTACTACTGTTATTGAAGTTGGAGTGAATGTACCTAATGCTTCTGTGATGGTGATTGAAAATGCTGAGAGGTTTGGACTTTCTCAATTACACCAGTTACGAGGAAGAGTAGGGCGTGGTGCCGATCAGTCTTATTGTATTTTGGTTACTAATTACAAGCTATCCGAAGATACCCGCAAACGACTTGAAATTATGGTTCGTACAAATGATGGTTTCGAAATAGCAGAGGCCGATTTAAAATTGCGTGGCCCTGGCGATTTAGAAGGTACTCAACAGAGCGGAATAGCTTTTGATCTGAAAATTGCCGATCTTGCCCGAGATGGACAACTTCTTCAATATGTTCGCAATATAGCACAGGAAATTGTGGATAATGACCCTCTAGGCGTTAGTCTAGATAATGAATTACTGTGGAAACAACTCAAATCTTTACGTAAAACTAACATAAATTGGGCGTCTATAAGTTGAAAATGTTTTTAATATACAGTTAAAATGCAGAATATTATTTTACTGTATGTTGTATAACATGTATGCTATTGATACGACTTATAGGCGGGGCTTTGCGGGATTCATTTTTAAAAAAGCAAACATTTTAATCCTAAAAAATAGTTAATTGGGTTTTGACTTTTCTCGGAAAAATGCTATCTTTGAGAATATTAAAAATAAAACAGGACGTAAAACTGATAAAAAATCATTATTCTGCATGGAACAAACTTTGGTAATACTAAAGCCTTGTACTCTTCAAAGAGGATTAGTTGGTGAGATAACCAAACGTTTTGAACGGAAAGGTTTGAGACTTGCAGGAATGAAAATGATTCAATTAACAGATGATATTCTAAGTGAGCATTATTCACATCTTAGCACAAAATCATTCTTTCAACGCGTGAAAGACTCAATGATGACCGCTCCTGTTATTGTATGTTGCTATGAAGGTGTGGATGCTATTCAAGTTGTTCGTACGTTGGCTGGACCAACAAATGGACGTTTGGCTGCTCCCGGAACAATTAGAGGTGATTTTAGTATGAGTTTTCAAGAAAACATTATTCATGCTTCCGATTCACCCGAAACTGCGAAAGCAGAGTTAAACAGATTTTTTAAACCCGATGAACTCTTCGTGTATAAAGTAGCTACATTTGATTATTTGTATGCTAACGATGAGTTTTAATCGAAAAATAGTACGAATGAATTTTATTTGCGTTAAAACAATGTTAGTAGCTGCCGCGGCAATGGTAAGTCTGAGTTCTTTTTCTCAGGATCTTATTGCGCGTCAGGCTCCTATTGACAGAAAATTAAAGAGTGTTGATTCCTTAGCTTTACAAAAACAAATAAGAGCTGAACAAGCTGCTTTTCCTGCTTACAGCTTGTATCCAAGCTGGAATAATGAGTATGTGCATGCTTATGGAAGAAATTCTGAAACAGTTGTACCCGAATCGTTCACAATTGATCTAAGAGGCTTCTATATGCCTACTCCAAGCAGATCAATTACATCTCCATTCGGCCCTCGTTGGAGAAGAATGCATAATGGACTCGATTTGAAAGTTGAAATAGGTGATACAATTCGTGCTGCGTTTGACGGGAAAGTGCGTATTGTAAAATTTGAAGCTCGTGGATATGGAAAATATATTGTGATACGTCATGCAAACGGACTTGAAACAATTTATGGCCACTTGTCTAAACAATTAGTAGATCCTGATCAAATAGTTAAAGCTGGAGAAGTTATCGGTTTAGGAGGTAATACAGGACATTCAACAGGTTCTCACCTCCATTTTGAAACTCGTTTCTTGGGTATTGCTATAAATCCGGCATTAATGTTCGATTTTCCAAATCAGGATATAGTAGCTGATACATATACATTTAACAGAAATGGCAGATATGAACGTAAGGGAGCTACTGCTGTTGCAGCTTCTAATGTTGCTGATGATAATGTTATTAAGTATCACAAGGTTCATAGAGGTGATACACTTGCTAAAATTGCAAAAGAAAGAGGAGTTACTATTGCTGAGTTACGTAAGATGAATGGACTTACAAAGAAATCTAGACTAAAACCAGGTCAGATTATACGTTGTTCATAGATTTTTCAATGATATTTAAAAGAAGAGGATGCTTTAATGTAATTTAGAGCATCCTCTTCTTATTTTTTCTTAATAATTTCTTAACTTTGCACTTTATTTATAATGAAATGAAAGATACTAAGCAACAATTTGAACATGTTATAGCTCTCTGTCGTGATTTGTTTTTTAAGAAGCTTCATGATTATGGACCAGCATGGCGCATTTTACGTCCGGCTTCTGTAACAGATCAGATTTTTATAAAAGCAAATCGTATACGCTCAATCGAGACTAAAGGAGTTTCATTGGTAGATGAAGGAGTTCGGTCTGAATTTATAGCTATTGTAAATTATGGAATAGTAGGATTAATTCAGCTTGAATTAGGATATGCAGAATCTGCAGATATCACTGTTGATGAAGCGATGGTTTTGTATGATAAATATGCTAATTCTGCTTTAGAATTGATGCTTGCTAAAAATCATGATTATGATGAGGCTTGGAGATCTATGAGAGTAACCTCGTATACAGATCTTATTCTAATGAAGATTTACAGGACTAAACAAATAGAAAGCCTGTCCGGACAAACTTTAGTTTCGGAAGGAATAGATGCCAACTATATGGATATGATTAATTATTCAGTATTTGGTTTGATAAAAATTGAATTTGGAGACAAAGAATCAGCAAAATAGAATTTTGGATGTATGGGTGAATCTTTGTAGATTTCTCCTTGGCATTGTATTTGTTTTCTCGGGTTTCGTGAAAGCTATAGATCCGCTTGGTTCTACCTATAAGATCCAGGATTATGCAGAGGCCTTTGGATTAACTTCATTCATACCAGGTTTTCTTCCTCTTTTTCTCGCTATTTTTCTTGCTGTTTTTGAATTATCAGTGGGAGGATATCTTCTTTTTGGGATTCGGAAAAATACAAGTACTGCATTGGCTCTGTTGATGCTAATCTTTATGACTCCTCTCACATTTTATTTAGCTCTTAAAAATCCAGTTTCTGATTGTGGCTGTTTTGGTGATGCCTTAGTGTTAACTAACTGGCAAACTTTTTATAAAAACATAATATTGCTTATAGCTGCAATTTCCTGCTTTATCTGGAAACCTCGGATTGTAAGACTTGTTAGCGAAAAAACGCAGTGGCTGATTGCTTTATATATTATATTTTTTGGTTTAGTTCTATCTATTTACTGTTATCGGAATCTGCCAATCTTAGATTTTCGCCCTTATAGAATTGGGACTAATCTACTTCAGAGTATGTCGATACCTGAAGGAGCGAAGAAAAGTGTTTATGAGAATTTCTTCACCCTTGAAAAAAATGGTGTAAAGAAGGAATTTACATTGGAAAATTATCCTGATAGTACCTGGAAATTTGTTGATTCAAGAACTGTTTTAAAAGAAAAAGGCTACGAACCTCCAATTCACGATTTTTCAATTACTGAGATGGAAACAGGGGAGGATATAACAAATAAGATACTAACAGATAAAGGATATACCTTCTTGTTGATAGCACATCGAATTGAAGAAGCTGATGATAATGATATTGATTTAATCAATGAAATTTATGATTATTGTGTTGAGAATGGCTATTCTTTCTATTGTCTTACCTCTTCTCTAGATACTCAAATAGAACAGTGGAAAGGTAAAACTGGTGCAGAATATCCTTTCTGTTTTAGTGATGATGTTACTTTAAAAACAATAATTCGTTCTAATCCGGGATTAGTCTTGATTAAGAATGGGGTTATTCTAAATAAATGGCATCATTCAAATTTGCCAGATGAATATGCTCTCTCCGGAAAACTAGATAAGCTTGAAATTGGTCATCAGAAATTGGTTGATGATAAACATACTATAATCTTGGTTATATTATGGTTTATAATCCCTCTGTTATTTGTATTGGGATTAGACTTGTTGGTGATTAAACGTCTGGATAAAAAACGACAAAGGAATTTAATTAACCCTTTAAAAAATAGAAAAATGAGAAAAAACATTGTTGCAGGAAACTGGAAAATGAACAAGACCCTTGCTGAAGGTTTAGCATTGGCAAAAGAGTTAAATGAAGTGTTGGCAAACGAAAAGCCAAATTGTGATGTAGTTATCGGTACTCCTTTCATTCACCTTGCATCTGTAGCTGCTGCTATCGATACAAATAAGATTGGTGTTGCTGCTCAGAACTGCGCAGATAAAGAATCAGGTGCTTATACAGGTGAAGTTTCTGCTGCTATGGTTGCATCAACAGGAGCAAAATATGTAATCCTTGGCCACTCAGAGCGTCGTGCTTACTATCACGAAACTGCAGAAATTCTTAAAGATAAAGTTGTTTTGGCTTTAGCCAATGGCTTGACTCCAATTTTCTGTATTGGTGAAGTTTTGGAAGAACGTGAAGCTGGAAAACAAAATGAAGTTGTATACTCTCAGTTGGCAGGTTCTTTATTTGATCTTTCTGCTGAAGATTTCTCTAAAATCGTTTTAGCTTACGAACCAGTTTGGGCTATTGGTACAGGTAAAACTGCTACTGCAGAACAAGCTCAGGAAATCCATGCATACATCCGTTCTACAATTGTTCAAAAATACGGAAAAGAAGTAGCAGACAACACTTCTATTTTGTATGGTGGTAGCTGTAAAGCTTCTAATGCAAAAGAATTGTTTGCTAATCCTGATGTTGATGGTGGTCTTATCGGTGGTGCTTCTTTGAAAGCTGATGACTTCAAAGGTATTATTGATGCTTTTAATGCATAAAAAGTTATAAGCAGAAGGAGGAACTCTCCTCCTTTTGCTTTTTTTATTTTTAGCCATGAAACTTTATCCTGTTTTACTGTTGTTTTTGTTTTGTCTTGTAACAGGCGTTAAAGGACAAAATAATATAATTAAGAGTCTGGAACGTCAGGAGCCTGGTTGTGGAACTGTAACAATTCACCAGGATCAACGTTTGGAATCTTTGATTGGATCGCAACATACCAAAGAAACAAAAGTTCTGAAAGAATCAGGATATAGAATTCTTGTTTTTTCTGGCGGTGATTCAAGAGAAGCAAGGAATGCTGCATACGAAATAGAGGGAAAGGTGAAAAGCTATTTTCCGCAATTACCGGTTTATACTATTTTTATTTCGCCAAGATGGTTGTGTCAGGCTGGTGATTATAAAACAATAGAAGAAGCGTATGCAATGATGAAAAAAATGAAGCAAACAGGAGCTTTTAGCGAAGCTTCTATTGTAAGAACGCAAATTATTATACCACTATAGATGATGACTAAGGAAGAAGCTTTGAATTTCCAAATTGAAGAATTAAAGAAAAACTATCATAATATATTAGAAATATTAGGTGAGGACGTAAACAGAGAAGGCTTGTTGAAAACTCCCGAACGAGTAGCCAAGGCTATGATTACTTTAACCAGGGGATATGGAGAAGATCCTCACGAAGTGCTTCGTTCTGCTAAGTTTAAAGAGGACTACAACCAAATGGTGATAGTTAAAGACATTGATTTCTTTTCTCTTTGTGAACATCACATTATTCCTTTTTATGGAAAAGTTCATGTAGCTTATATTCCTAATGGTTATATTACCGGTCTAAGTAAGATTGCCCGTGTAGTTGATATTTTCTCCCATCGTTTGCAGGTTCAGGAAAGAATGACTTTGCAGATTAAGGAATGCATTCAGCAAACTCTTAACCCGTTAGGCGTAATGGTGGTTGTTGAAGCAAAGCATATGTGTATGCAGATGAGAGGGGTTGAAAAGCAAAATGCAATTACTACTACTTCTGATTTCTCCGGGGCTTTTAAGAATGCTACAACTCGTAGTGAATTTATGGACCTTATTGCCCATAAATAAAGCTTTATTTTCTTAAAATAACTCTGTCACCAAGTCTTTTGGCCATCATGTCGCGTATGTTCTGAATATCTTTATAGCGCTTCATTATGGCCGTATATTTTTCTTCAGATTTGCTATTCTCAGGATCCTGAAGTGCATACATAATGTGCTTTAGTTCCTCCTCTACAATGGCATTCTTAAAACTGGTCATAAGAGAAGGTACTAATTCGTGTAATCGTTCATCATCAGTTACTATATGCTGCCCTTTGGTGTGATATTTACTTAGTTGATCGCGGTCACTCGAAAGTTCTGCTGCCAGTTTACTGATTAACGGATCTGGATGTGCAATAAAATACCTTGCACAGATAAAATTATTATCTTTTAAATGTGCCCCTGCTTCAGATAGAATCTTTCGATGAATTGGATTGTGGAACTTTAAATCGTCCTGTTTTAAGTCATTGGTAATATATTCAATAACTGTGGTCGGAGTTTCTTCTCCCTCTTCAGTTGCCATATTGCACATTACTTTCTCGCCATATCTTACAAGTGCGCTCATGATAAGACGTTCGTACTGATAAAATTCGCTTCCTTCTTTTCCTTCAGCCGGAATAAATGACTGATAAATCTCTTCAGGAATCATTTCTTCTACAGGAGGTGGGAACTGAGCTTCGTTGTATGCTGGTTTGTTATTCTTTTCCAGCTGCTTCTCAATTAATTTCCCCATCTCAATCTGGAGCAGTTTCTCCTCAACTCTTAGCAATTGACTACACTCTCTGATATACACCGATCTTACTATTGCCTCCGGTATTACAGATATACTTCTTACAACATCCGAAATAAGCTCTGCTCGCTTCATCGGATCTTTTCCTGCTTCGTCAATTAACAGATTGGCTTTAAATCTGATAAAGTCTACTTCATGTTCATTAATATACGCCTGGAAATCTGTTGCGTTATGCTTTCTGGCAAAAGAATCCGGATCATCTCCGTCTGGTAACAATACCACCTTGATGTTCATTCCTTCTTCCAAAAGCATGTCAATACCTCTTATTGAGGCTTTAATTCCGGCCATATCTCCGTCGTAAAGCACGGTGATATTATTTGTAAAACGATGAATTAATCTGATTTGCCCTGATGTTAGGGATGTACCGGACGATGCTACTACGTTTTCAATACCGGACTGATGCATGGAGATAACGTCAGTATATCCTTCTACAAGAAAGCATCTGTCTTGTTTAACGATTGCTTGCTTGGCGAAATATATACCGTATAGCTCGCTACTTTTGTGATATATTTCAGATTCGGGCGAATTAACGTATTTGGCAACTTTTTTGTCTGTAGTAAGAATTCGACCTCCGAAGGCTACAACTTTTCCGGATAAAGTATGAACCGGAAAAATAACTCTTCCTCTGAAACGGTCACTTAAGGAATGGTCATCGCGTTCATAGCATAGTCCGGTTTTCAGTAGAAATTCTTTTTGATATCCTTTTCTTTGTGCCTCCTGTACCAAGGCGTCACGTACATCTGTACTAAACCCAAGTTGGAATTTTTTTATAATATCGTCGCGAAACCCTCTCTGTCTGAAATAGGCCATTCCTATGGCCTTTCCATCTATATGATTCACAAGAATATCTTGAAAATAATCTCTGGCAAAGCCATTTACAATAAACATACTTTCTCTGGCATTCTGAGCTTGCTTCTCTTCGTTGCTGAGCTCTCTTTCCTTTATCTCAATGTTGTACTTTTTTGCCAGAAATTTCAGAGCTTCATAATAAGATAATTGTTCATGCTCCATGATAAAATGAACAGCGTTTCCACCTTTTCCGCAACTGAAACATTTGCATAATCCTTTAGAGGGAGATACACTGAAAGATGGCGTTTTTTCATTATGAAAAGGACAGAGCCCTACATAATTCACACCTCTTTTGCGTAAGGTTACAAATTCAGATACTACATCTACAATTTGTGCCGCATCAATAATTCTATCTACAGTAGCTTGATCAATCATTTTATTTTCTTTCGAATCTCTGCAAAATTACGAAAACTATCTTTCAAAACAACATTAAAAGAATTCTATATCATGGAATTTATTTTATCTAGATTGATAAAGAACCACCTATACTGGAAAAGATTACTTTTCTCCCGAAAAATAATAAAAAACTTCATCATCATCTGCCACCTGCTACAAAATAGAGTTTATAGCTTTGATTTATAGATGTTTATTTTAGTGGGAGATAAAAATGTGATACATTTCATCTTCTATGTTGTAATCCAAATAACAAGAGTATTATTAATATTAATTATACTTTTTATTAGCTTTGTAATCAGGTAGTTGAAGAGGAAACAAGC
>NZ_FQTV01000003.1 GCF_900128905.1 Bacteroides luti | reverse complement strand
CGAACAGAGAAGTTAAGCCTGATCACGCCGATGGTACTGCGTAACAGTGGGAGAGTAGGTAGCTGCCGTTTTATCTAAGAGTCCTGTTCATGAAGAATGAATGGGACTCTTTTTTTGTATATATGCGTCTCCTTATAAATATGCTACCTCTTCCCGAATAACGTGAACTTTTGTGATTATGCTGAATGCTGTAACTGCTGCTTTTATGTGTATATATTTCACCTCCTATGATAACTTAGCTTCTTAATTTAAGACGGAATAACTTTGAGTCGACTTATAAATATATTCTCTATCCTAAGTTTCATTTGTTCCGATTTAACTTGGCTTCTCTTTATACAACTTATTTGTTATCTATCGAACATTTTTAGCAATCCTCATATGTACTATACTCATCTTGAGTAATTTATCTCTTTTTTTGTAATTTTGGAAACTAAATTTGATTTTTACATATATTTGATTATATTTGCGAAGTAGTTAATTTTATGAAATTATTAATACTTAAAGCGAATTTATTATGAAAACAAAATTATTTATTGCAGCTTTTGCTCTTGCATTTACATGTACTATTACTTCTTGTGGAAATAAAAAAACAGAAACAGCTCCAGCTCCTGAAACTGCTGTGACTGACTCAACTAAAGCAGTTGCTGATACAGCTAAGTCTGTTAAAGCTGATACTGTAAAAGCTGCAAGTGTAGAAAAAGCTGCTAAACCTGCAAATAAAAAATAGGAATACTAAGTTCTTGTTTTGCAGTAATAATATTAAGAGAGTTTTAAAGTAAAATTTGAAATTCTCTTTTTTATTTCAATATCTCATTCTTTTTAGATTAAACGATAATATATTAGTGAAAAAAAAGCTTTAATTATTATAGAATGATATAATTTGCAATAAAAAAGTTTCATATCGTTTGGTTAATAAGAAATATTGCCTACCTTTGCAGCGTCAAAACAAAGACAATTTTATGAAACAGACATTTATACATATTCTCCTGTGCATTATTATTATTCTTCTGGTAAGCTAGATGGAAGTGAGCGTTGTGCATAGATATGTATTAAAATATATAAAGCCTTTCTCACTTCCTAGTGTGAAAGGCTTTTTTTTATGATATTATTATAAATTAAATAAAGAGGTTAAAAGATGAGTGACAGATTATTTATTTTTGATACTACTCTTCGAGATGGTGAACAAGTTCCCGGCTGCCAATTAAATACAGTAGAGAAAATCCAGGTTGCGAAAGCATTGGAAGCTCTTGGTGTAGATATAATTGAGGCTGGTTTCCCAGTTTCGAGTCCTGGTGATTTTAATTCAGTGATTGAAATATCAAAGGCTGTTACATGGCCAACAATTTGTGCATTGACCCGTGCAGTTGAGAGAGATATTGATGTAGCAGTTGAAGCTCTGAAATATGCAAAACATAAACGTATACATACAGGTATAGGAACATCTGACTCTCATATTAAATATAAGTTTAACTCAACTCGTGAAGAAATTATTGAGCGAGCTGTTGCTGCTGTTAAATATGCTAAGAAGTATGTAGAAGATGTAGAATTCTATGCAGAAGATGCCGGTAGAACAGATAATGAATATCTTGCAAGAGTAATTGAAGCTGTTGTAAAAGCTGGTGCCACTGTGGTGAATATACCTGATACAACAGGTTATTGTTTGCCTTCTGAATATGAAGCTAAAATCAGATTCTTGAAAGAAAATGTAAACGGCATAGATAATGCAATAATTTCTACACACTGCCACAACGACCTTGGTATGGCTACTGCAAACACTATTGCAGGTATCATTGGTGGAGCTCGTCAGGTAGAGGTTACCATGAATGGAATTGGCGAACGTGCCGGTAATACTGCTTTGGAAGAAGTGGCTATGATTTTGAAAAGTCATCATGAGTTTAATATTCAGACTAATATTAATACTCAAAAGATATATCCTACATCACGTATGGTTTCAAGTTTGATGAATATGCCAATTCAACCGAATAAGGCGATTGTTGGCCGGAATGCTTTTGCTCATTCATCTGGAATTCATCAGGATGGTGTATTGAAGAACCTTCAGACTTATGAAATTATTAATCCGCATGATGTTGGTATTGACGATAGTTCAATTGTATTGACTGCTCGTAGTGGAAGAGCTGCATTGAAGCATCGTTTATCTTCTCTTGGTATAGATTTGGAAAAAGAAAAGCTTGATAAAGTTTATGATGAATTCCTTAAGCTGGCCGATCGCAAAAAAGATATTAATGATGATGATGTTCTTATGCTTGCTGGAGCAGAAAGAAGTACCAACAAACGTATAAAGGTTGATTACCTTCAGGTTACAAGTGGTGTTGGTGTTCGTTCTGTGGCAAGTTTAGGCTTGGATATTGCAGGTGAGAAATTTGAAGCTGCTGCAAGTGGTAACGGACCGGTTGATGCTGCAATTAAAGCTTTGAAGAATATAATTCACCGTAATATGACATTGAAAGAATTTACAATTCAGGCTATCAGCAAAGGTAGTGATGATGTTGGTAAAGTACACATGCAGGTTGAATATAACAAACACGTTTATTACGGTTTTGGTGCCAATACAGATATTGTTGCAGCATCTGTAGAAGCTTATATTGACTGTATTAATAAGTTTATAAAATAAGATTTTGTTTCAATAGGTAATATATATAATAATTAGACAATAGAGAATATGAAAACATTATTCGACAAGATTTGGGACGCGCACGTTGTAAGTACGGTAGAAGATGGTCCTACTCAATTATATATTGACAGACTTTACTGTCATGAGGTAACAAGTCCGCAGGCTTTCTCGGGAATGAGAGATCGTGGGTTAAAATGTTTCCGCCCGGAAAAGATTTTTTGCATGCCCGATCATAACATTCCTACATTAAATCAGGATAAAGAAATTGTTGATCCTATTTCACGCAATCAGGTTGCTGCGTTAGATAAGAACGCAAAAGATTTTGGCCTGAACTATTTTGGAATGGGACACAAGAAAAATGGTATTATCCATGTGGTAGGTCCGGAAAATGGTTTGACTCTTCCAGGTATGACTATTGTTTGTGGTGATTCTCACACCTCAACTCACGGAGCCATGGGTGCTATTGCATTCGGAATCGGTACATCGGAAGTTGAAATGGTAATGGCATCACAATGTGTTCTTCAGTCTCGTCCGAAAACAATGCGTATTACTGTAGATGGTAAATTAAACAAAGGAGTAACAGCTAAGGATATTGCTCTTTATATCATTGCAAAGATGACAACTGGTGGAGCTACCGGATATTTTGTGGAATATGCCGGAGAAGCAGTGAAAGATCTAACAATGGAAGGACGTCTTACACTTTGCAATCTTTCTATTGAAATGGGTGCTCGTGGTGGAATGATTGCTCCAGATGAAAAAACAATTGAATATATTAAAGGTAGAGAATATGCTCCTAAAGGTGAAGCTTGGGATAAAGCTGTTGAATACTGGAAAACATTGAAGAGTGACTCGGATGCAGTATTCGATAAGGAAATAACTTTCAAAGCTGAAGATATTGAACCAATGATTACTTACGGAACAAATCCTGGTATGGGATTGGGCATTACTTCAAATATTCCAACTATTGAAAGTGTTCCCGAAGCCGGAAGAATTTCTTATGCTAAATCTTTAGAATATATGGGTTTCAAAGCCGGTGATTCAATGCTTGGCAAGAAGATTGATTATGTATTCCTAGGTAGCTGTACTAACGGACGTATTGAAGATTTTCGTGAATTCGCCTCTTTCGTTAAAGGAAAGAAAAAAGCTGCAAACGTGGTAGCTTGGTTGGTTCCGGGTTCATGGGCAGTAGATCAGCAGATTCGTGAAGAAGGTCTTGATAAAATTTTAAACGAAGCAGGTTTCGAACTTCGTCAACCAGGCTGTTCTGCTTGCTTGGCAATGAACGAAGATAAAGTTCCGGCCGGTAAATATTCAGTATCTACATCAAACCGTAATTTTGAAGGACGTCAGGGACCAGGTGCCCGTACCCTTTTGGCTAGTCCACTTGTTGCGGCAGCTGCAGCAATTACCGGAGAAATAACTGATCCACGAGTATTAATGGCTTAAAAGTTGAATAACAATGAAAGAAAAATTTAATATAACTACCAGCACTTGTGTTCCACTTCCTCTTGAAAATGTGGACACTGACCAAATTATTCCTGCACGTTTCTTAAAAGCTACAACCAAAGAAGGTTTCGGAGATAATCTTTTCCGCGACTGGAGATATGATAAGCAAGGAAATCCGATAGAGACATTTGTTCTTAACAATCCAACTTATTCTGGAAAGATATTGGTTGCCGGAAAGAACTTTGGTTCGGGTTCAAGTCGCGAACATGCTGCATGGGCTATTGCAGGATATGGTTTCCGTATTGTTGTCAGCAGTTTCTTTGCAGATATCTTTAAGAATAATGCACTGAACAACTTTGTTCTTCCGGTTGTTGTTTCTGATGAATTTTTGGCAGAACTATTTGCTTCTATCGAGGAAGATGCAAAAACAGAAGTTGAAGTTGATCTGCCAAACCAGACAATAACAAATAAAGCTACAGGTAAAAGCGAACAATTCCAGATCAATGCATACAAAAAACATTGTTTGATGAACGGCTTGGATGATATTGATTACCTGCTAAGCAATAAAGATAAAATAGAAGCCTGGGAAAGCAAATGAGAATAGAGATATTAGACACAACGCTTCGTGATGGCGAGCAAACGAGTGGAGTTTCTTTTGTATCGCAAGAGAAACTCATGATAGCTCGTTTGTTGCTTGAAGAGCTGAAAGTGGATCGTATCGAGGTTGCTTCTGCACGAGTCTCGGAAGGAGAACTCGAATCGGTGAAGATGATTTCTGCCTGGGCTGCCCGCCGAGGACTTCTCGATCGAGTGGAAGTGCTGGGATTTGTAGATGGAACGGATTCTTTGAACTGGATACGCGAAGCTGGGTGCCGGGTAATCAATCTTCTTTGCAAAGGTTCACTGAAGCATTGCGAACTACAACTCCGAAAATCTCCCGAAGAGCATATAGCCGATATCACAACTGTGGTAAACAATGCTCAGAAGATGGGTTTTGATGTGAATGTTTATCTGGAAGACTGGAGCAATGGTATGCAACATTCTCCCGATTATGTAATTCAGTTAATGAATGCATTAATTAAATTACCTATCAAACGCTTCATGTTACCAGATACCCTGGGTATTCTCAATCCTTTGCAGACATTGGAATATATGCGCAAAATGGTAAAACGTTATCCTAATGTGCATTTTGATTTTCATGCGCATAATGATTATGATCTTGCTGTTGCCAATGTATTGGCTGCGGTTATTTCAGGAGCAAAGGGACTTCATACCACGATAAACGGATTGGGAGAAAGAGCCGGTAATGCACCACTCTCTAGTGTACAGGCCATCTTGAAGGATCACTTCAATGCCGAAACTTCCATTGTGGAAGATCGGTTGAATGATATAAGCAGGATAGTTGAATCTTACTCTGGCATTGCCATTCCAGCTAATAAACCGATCATTGGTGAGAACGTATTTACTCAGGTGGCCGGCGTACATGCGGATGGCGATTCAAAGAGTAATCTCTATTATAATGATCTTTTGCCCGAACGTTTTGGACGTGTTCGTGAATATGCTTTGGGAAAAACTTCAGGAAAGGCTAATATTCGTAAGAATCTGGAATCGTTGGGATTGGAACTCGATGAAGAATCCATGAAGAAAGTAATGGAACGGATTATTGAACTGGGAGACCGAAAGGAATTGGTTACGCAGGAAGATTTACCTTACATTATTTCTGATGTATTGAAACACAGCTCGGCAAACAGCAAAGTGAAGTTGCTCGACTATTTCCTTACTCTGACCAGCGGGCTTAAACCGGTAGCAACCTTGAAAATATCCGTAAATGGAAAGGAATATGAGGAAACATCATCGGGCGATGGTCAGTATGATGCATTTATGAGGGCTTTGCGTAAAGTTTATAAAAATACGTTGGGCAGAAAATTCCCAATGTTGATAAACTATGCCGTGAGTATTCCTCCGGGTGGACGTACAGATGCGTTTGTGCAAACCATAATTACCTGGAAAAATAATGATCGGGTGTTCCGTACAAAAGGACTGGATGCCGACCAGACTGAGGCTGCTATTAAAGCCACAGTGAAAATGCTGAATATTATAGAAGAAGAATATTAATAATAAACCATATAAAAAAATGAAATTAAATATTGCAGTCCTTCCCGGAGACGGAATTGGTCCCGAGGTTGTAGAACAAGCGTTGAACGCAACAATTGCCGTTTGCGAAAAGTTTAATCACGAATTAAATTACAAACATGCTTTGGTAGGAGCATGTGCCATTGATGAAACAGGTAATCCTTATCCTGATGCTACTCATGAGCTTTGTATGCAGAGCGATGCTGTATTGTTCGGAGCTATTGGCGCACCCAAATACGATAATGATCCAAGCGCAACCGTACGTCCTGAACAAGGTTTGCTTGCTATGCGTAAAAAATTGGGATTGTTTGCCAATATTCGTCCGGTAACTACTTTCCCTTCACTTGTTCATAAGTCACCACTTCGTGCAGACCTTATTGAAGGTGCCGATTTTATGTGCATCCGCGAATTAACTGGTGGACTTTATTTCGGTCGTCCTCAGGGAAGAAGCGAAGATGGTAACACTGCTTATGATACATGTGTTTACAGTCGTTACGAAATAGAACGTATTGTTCGTCTGGCTTTTGAATATGCAATGCAACGCCGTAAGAAACTTACTGTTGTTGACAAAGCTAATATTCTAGCAACTTCTCGTTTGTGGCGCGAAGTTGCCCGTGAAATCTCTAAAGATTTCCCTGAAGTAGAGACAGAATACTTGTTTGTAGACAATGCAGCAATGCGTATGATTCAGTGGCCAAAGAGCTTCGACGTAATGGTAACCGAGAATATGTTTGGAGATATCCTTACCGACGAAGGTTCTGTAATTACAGGTTCAATGGGATTACTTCCTTCTGCTTCAATTGGCGCTCACACTTCTGTGTTCGAGCCTATTCACGGTTCTTATCCACAGGCAGCAGGTAAGAATATTGCTAATCCGCTTGCTACAATTCTTTCGGCAGCAATGATGTTGGAATATGCATTTGGTTTGAAAGAAGAAGCTGAATTAATCACCAAAGCCGTTGCAGCTTCAATGGATGCAAATGTTGTAACTGAAGATATTGCTAGCGAAGGTGTAAAACCGTCATCAACTTCTGAAGTTGGACAGTGGATTGTAAATTATATCAAGGCTAATTAATAAAACTCCTTGAATAGATAATAAATCCTTGTACAAAAGATTGTTTTCTTTTGTACAGAACAATTAAATCTTTTGTACAGAAGAATGCATTCTTTTGTACAAGGATGCAAAAACATCTCGAGTAGAAATTAATAATCTCCCACAAAGAATCTGTAAAATTCTTGTGGGAGATTTATTTTTACACTACTTTTGTCGCGAATTTTCCCTGTGAATAAAACAAACGACAAATGAAATTTAAATTCTTATCTTTTTTCCTTGCTGTATGCATGGTTAATGTTTCTGCTCAAGAGAAATCTGAATCTTCAAATATGGCGGTGTCTCACTGTAAGATATCTTATAATGTAAGTGCGGATAACGAATCGCAAACCACCAATCTTCTGGACATTCTTCAAAAATACCCGATGATAGCTGTAGATGGCTTAGGACAAATGACATTAAATGGTGTACCTGATTTTGGATTGAGCATTGACGGTAAATTCTTCTCTATACAATCATCTTTAACTGCAGATATTCTTAAAAGCATTCCAGCCAAAACGGTAGATAAGGTTGAAATATTAACCAATCCTTCATCAGCTCTGATAGCGGAATGTTCGGGAGGGGTAATTAATATTGTAACAAAGAAGCAGACAATAAACGGAACAGATGTTTCCTTAGGTCTTAACGCTACAACCCTAGGCCTTTTAGGTGGCGATGCTTCCTTTAATACGAAGTATAAAGGGCTGACCTTGAATGGAACATATTCTTATGGCTTTGATAACTATAGCAAAAGTGCATTATCCACTGTAACATATAATGGATTACAAACTAATGAAACAAAAATCCATCCAGAAAAGCTGCATCGTGCAAATGTGAATGCTTTTTATCAGCTAACCAAAAGTGATGGGATGGGAGTAGCTTTTAATTTGTTTAGTAACCCAGTAACGTTTCCTCTTGAATCAGTCTTGACGTATCCCCAGTCTGATTTTTATAGAAAGGATAGTTCTACTGAAGATATAACTCCTTCTTATTATAATATATCGGCATACTATGCACATTTATTCTCCCCAAATGGAACAAAACTTTCATTAACTTATTCTTATAATAGCCAGCCTATAACAGATGATTATGTTAGTGAAGATGTAATGAATAGCAATGGTCAGGTAACTAACTTGTCTTCATATTACAATGAAAAGTATAATCAAAAAAGACAGGATGCTATACTAGATTTCGTTTTGCCTTTTGCCCTACATCATGAAATAAGTATTGGAGGAAAGTATAGTTGGCTAAAAAGAAATGATACTTATAACTCTTCAGCTAGATATGACCCGATCCAACCATCATATAGTTATAGGATGTTTAAAGTAAACTTTGAAAGGTGGTATACTTATCTTCAGTATCAGTTCCATAGTAAGAATTTTCAGCTTACTGCGGCAGTGAGCACAGAACAAGATCCGCCTTTATCATGGATAATCTATGATGATGATATCATAAATATCCTTCCTTCCTTGAATTTATCGTATGCCTTTAATAAGAATTCTATTATAAGAGCCGATTATCATTCTCACTTAGCTTCTTCTTTGTGGATGAGTAATTCAAGTCTTATATTTCCTATGTATGATCAAACAAATGTTTCTACATATAATGACGGCAGATCTCACTTCTTCCACTTAGGCTATAGTAAAATAACTTCAAAATTTAGTTTCTTACTGGATGCTAATTACATTTATGGAGGGGACAGAACCGGGAAAATAAAAGAAATTATTCTTTCATCAACAAATACTACTGAAACTCGCGTTGCTGTGTGTGATCCGTTATGCTTTCAAAAAACAATAGTATCGGCAACGGCTTCTTGTCAATTTTCAAAAGCAATGAAACTTCAGCTGGTTGCTACTGGTGGTTATTCCGATGAGGGTTACATGGATTTTAACAAGAAACTAACAAAAACGGGCTTTGATGGTAGCCTGGTGGCGAGTAGCTGGTTCAGCTTGCCTGATGGTTATTTGCTGAATGTAAATGGAGGGTATTATTCCCCACGGAAGTCGGTAGCACTAGATAGTTATAATAACTACTTTTACCGGGTACGGGCATCAAAGAATTTTTTGAAAGATAAACTAACAGTGGCAATCTTTGCCAATAATTTTATAGCTAAAAATAAGGAAGTAAAACAACATGATATTTATGAAGATGATATAAAACTAAAAACTACCGGAAGGGAATTCGGCCTGTCAATGGTCTATCATTTTTCTCTTCGGTAGAATTATATGCAATAATTGCTTTCACAAGATACTTGTTCGGTTTCAAACTCCAAAGTAACGTGGCAAATTCCCGCGTCTTTGAGTCTCTCTTTTATTTGCAGCTTAAGTTCTTCCATCATATCAAGATTGGATACAACAATATGGGCAGTCATAGCATTTTCTGTAGTGCTAAGTGCCCATATGTGCATATGATGGATGCTTTTAACTTCTGCAATATCCGAAATTAGTTCCTTTATATCTTTGCTGCTGATATTAACAGGAACACCATCCAATGAAAGACGAACACTTTCGTGAAGCAGGTTCCATGTAGAAATTAGTATCACAATGGCCACAGTTATACCAATGATAGGGTCTATAATGTACCATCCGGTACCAGAAATTATCATTCCCGATGCTAATACCCCAACAGAAACCAACGCATCGGCAGCCATGTGCAGGTAAGCTCCTTTTATATTCAGATCTTTTTCTTTGTTTTTCATAAAGAGCATAGCTGTAAAGGCATTGATAAACACACCGATGCCTGCAACCCAGGCAATAGCACTACCTTCTACCGGACGAGGATTTTTAATCTTTTCAAGACT
Source organism: Bacteroides luti (assembly GCF_900128905.1). Lineage (GTDB taxonomy): Bacteria > Bacteroidota > Bacteroidia > Bacteroidales > Bacteroidaceae > Bacteroides > Bacteroides luti. Next base: position 279,748 of record NZ_FQTV01000003.1, on the reverse strand, counting down.
TTCAATAAGGATAGCTCCAACGGCAATGAGCAAAATAACCGCATTCAGCAATGAAACAAGTACAGTACTTTTCTTATAACCATAAGTATATTTGGGACTTGCTTTTACTCTGGCTAAACGGAATGCAAGCAAGGCTAGAAATAAACTGGCAACATCGCCCAGATTATGACCGGCATCAGAGAGCAAACCTAATGAGTCATAGTAAAATCCGGCTCCAAATTCAATTAATACAAAAGAGAGATTCAATACTATGCCAATTATAAATGCTTTATTTAAAGATTCAATAGCATGGCTATGCTGATGTTCGTGATTATGAGCCATTTTATTATTCTTTTATATACAGGTTTAATAATTCAAAAATATGGATTATTTGTGTAACAACTATGCTTTGTGATAAGTTTTCTTACGTATATTTGCAGAAAATACCCATAAATAGGTACGGATATGACTAAGATAGCGAACAAACTCACAGACTTGATAGGCAATACTCCCCTGTTGAAACTGTCTGCTTATATGGAAAAATACAATTCCAGAGCGAATGTTCTTGGAAAACTGGAGTATTTTAATCCTGCGGGAAGTGTGAAAGATCGTACTGCTCTTTCAATGATTGAAGATGCAGAAGCACGTGGGTTGCTTAAACCGGGTGCAACAATTATAGAACCAACCAGTGGTAACACCGGAGTTGGTCTTGCAATGGTTGCTTCAGTGAAGAAGTACAAACTAATTCTTACTATGCCCGAAACAATGAGCATTGAACGCCGTAACTTATTGAAGGCTTACGGTGCAAAAATAGAATTAACACCGGGTATTGAAGGAATGAAAGGGGCTATCTGTAAGGCTGAAGAGTTGAAAGCTAGTATTCCGGGTTCTTTTATTCCGCAACAATTTGAGAATCCATCCAATACGGAAGTGCATAAACGTACAACTGCCGAAGAAATTTGGAGAGATACCGATGGACAAGTGGCAGTATTTGTTGCCGGAGTGGGTACAGGCGGTACGGTGTGCGGCGTTGGCGAAACACTTAAGAAGTATAATCCTGATGTATATGTCGTAGCTGTTCAGCCGGCATCGGCTCCTATGCTCACAGAAGGAGAATGGAATCCTCATCGCATTCAGGGAATTGGTGCAAACTTTGTTCCAAAGATTTATAATCCTGAAAATGTTGACGAGGTATTCTCGGTTCCCGATAATGAAGCTATCCGTGCAGGTCGTGAATTAGCCCAGACAGAAGGATTGCTGGTTGGAATATCTTCCGGAGCTGCCGCTTATGCTGCCAGAATGGTTGCTCAGCGCCCTGAATTTGCTGGAAAAATGGTTGTTGCTTTATTGCCCGATACTGGCGAACGTTACTTGTCTACAGAAGAGTTTGCTTTCGAAACTTATCCACTGGATTAATTAATAGATATATATTTAATGAAGAAAATTGTATTGTTGCTGTTAATGTGTTCATTATTCCCTGGTATACATGCGCAGAATTATAAAGAACTTTTTGATAAGGCTACCCAATGTGAAAAAATGGATAGTCTTGTGCAGGCAGAAAAGTATTACCGGGAAGCACTGAAACTTGAGCCTACCAATGCACATAACTGCATGATTTTTGCAAATCTCGGACGGCTTCAATATAGAATGCATAAGATCGATGATGCTCTGGATTCTTATAACTTTGCATTAAATATGGCTCCTCTTACGGTTCCTATTCTGATGGACAGGGCATCTCTTTTATTTGAGATGGGACTTACCGACAGAGCTTATGTAGATTGCTGCACAGTGTTGGATGTTAATAAAAACAATGCGAAGGCTTTGTTTCTCCGTGCTTATCTGCAGGCTGGCAGACATAATTATAAGGAAGCGAAAGAAGATTATAAACGATTGCTGGAACTTGAACCGGAAAGCGTTTCCGGAAGATTAGGTCTGGCTATTCTTTATCAACAGGAGCAAGATTTTAAGAATTCTCTTGAATTACTGAATAAATTAATTGTAGAATATCCAAACGATGCAGAGTTATACGTTATCCGTGCAGGTGTGGAAAAAGAAATATTCCAGTTGGATGTTGCTCTGATTGATCTTGATAAGGCAATCAGTCTGTCTCCTACATCGGCAAATGCATATATGTTGCGTGGCGAAATATTATTGGCACAGAAGAAAAAGGAAATGGCACGGTCGAGCTTTGAAAAAGCAATCGATCTTGGAATTCCTCGTTCAGAACTGATGCAACAGCTAAAAGAATCTAAATGAGCCTGAGCTCATTTAGATTCTTTTGTTAGTTTTTTAATCAGACCAACAAAATCTTTCCCGTATTTTTCTTTTTTAAATTCCCCGATTCCACTAATATTCCCAAACTCTTCTATTGTAGTGGGGCGTGAACTGCTTAATAGATGAAGTACTTTATCAGAAAGTACAATATATGCAGGAATAGCTTGTTCGTCTGCTAGTTTCTTTCTCAGCACGCGTAGCTCTTCAAATATAAATTCATCTTCATTGCTGTAGTCAGGTTTTTCTGGCTTAAAATCTTTGATAACTTTCTTTTTGCGACTCTTGGCTACAAACTCTTCACGTTTAATGATAACCAAGGTTGCTTTTTCTTTTCCAAAAAGAATATTACGTCCCAATTCAGTAATTCGGAGGTGATTATTCTCGTTGTATGCAATTTCAAAATATCCAAGTTGCAGCATTTGTAAAAGGTAGTCATGCCAATCTCTTGGAGGAATATCTCTGCCTGCACCAAAAGTTTTTAATTTATCGTATCCTTTTTCAAGAACCTCTGCATTGTTGAATCCTTTTAAGATATCTACCAGGAGTGTTGTTCCTATCTGTTCATTGGTACGGGCAATGGCACTCAATGCTTTTTGAACAATAATTGTTCCGTCAAAACGTTCCGGCGGATTCTTGCACACATCGCAGTTGCCGCAATCTTTATCAGTAGTTTCGCCAAAGTAGCTTAGCAATATGCGGCGACGACAAATATTTGCTTCAGCGTATTGCTGCATGCGGTTCAGCTTTTCAAGGTTTATACTTTGTTGCTTGCTGTCATTGGCGAACTTACTCAATAAGATCAAATCACTCAGAGAATAAAAAAGCATCGTGTCACTTTCCAAGCCGTCTCTTCCCGCACGACCAATTTCCTGGTAGTAATTCTCAATGCTTTTAGGCATATTATAATGTATAACCCATCTTACATTCGATTTATCAATACCCATCCCAAAAGCAATTGTGGCACAAACTACCTGTACCCTGTCGTTTATAAAGTCGTTTTGTGCTTTGTCTCTTTGTTCCGACGAAAGTCCCGCATGGTAAACAGCAGTATCAATACCATTCTTCTGTAAGTTTAAAGCGACTTTTTCAGTAGTTTTTCTACTCAGGCAATAAACAATTCCACATTGATTTGGCCTTTTATCAATGAAATCAAGTATTGTCTTGTTCTTTTCTTTTTCCTGGTAACCTCTTTTCACTGTAAGACTAAGATTCGGGCGATCAAAAGAAGATATGAAAACTTTAGGATTCTTAAGCCTTAGCTGATGAAGAATATCTGTTCTTGTAATTTTATCTGCTGTAGCAGTAAGCGCAATGATAGGAATTTTAGGGAACTTCTCTCTTAGAATACCCATTTGAGTATATTCTGGCCTGAAATCATGTCCCCATTGAGAAATACAATGTGCTTCATCTATTGCAAACAAAGAAATATTAATATCACGAAGCAGATAATCTACTTCCGACAATAATTTCTCAGGAGAAACATATAATAACTTAATTTTGCCCATCAGGCACTCACGGCGCAGATTTGCGTTTTCCGATTCACTGTTATTGCTGTTCAAAGCTCCCGCGGTTACTCCATTAGCCTGAAGAGCTTCAACCTGGTCTTTCATTAATGATATTAAGGGAGAAACAACAATAGCAGTTCCTTCCATTAATAATGCAGGAAGTTGGTAACAGATAGATTTACCTCCTCCTGTAGGCATTAAAACCAGAGAATCGTTTTTGGTAAGTATATGATTTATAATATTTTCTTGTAATGGACGAAAAGAATCATAACCAAAATAGGTTTTAAGTGTATGAAGCATAGTTATTTAGTTCTCTTATTAAATTCATTCATGAGACAAAGGTAAGCTAAAAAGAATATATATAAGCTTTCGCTCTTAATTTATTACTAAGCAGACTTTGTTTTTTATAATAGTAGTCTTTATACTAAAGTTTCATTTTTCTGTCACAGAATGAACTCTTATTTTTTTTAATTACAAAAGAATAGAACTGAGATATACATAGAAATATCAGATCTATTCTAAAATATCCCGAATATCCTAATAAAGACAGCTGTTTATTTATAAGACGTCTCAGAAAACTTTAATTATCCTTTTTTTAAAAGTTTTTATCTGTTTTTTGCCATTAAAGTCGTGTCTGTTCCATATTTTAAGTCCGAATTAATAAGATTAATTAATAATGTTATTTTTCCAATATTGGCTCTTTTATTATTTTCCTCTTTGCTCGATGAAAAACAGAGGTATTTTATGTTAAAAGTTCTTCAATACTTAAACGCGCTAATTAAATTACCTATAAATGGACAATGTTTTATGAAAAAAAAATACGAATTAGTTGCGTATATGAAATATTTGTCTGAAATTTGTAACAGAAATGTAAAGGATATAGATTATTTCTTTTATAAATAAAACCTAACCAGTTAATTCAATGAGTGATTTAAAAAACCAAGAGAGCGGAAGCCAGGCTACTGCTCCTGAAAATGCGCCTCGCAAGAAGCCTTACAATCTTAGAGAGAAAAAGGACAAGAAAGCAGCTTACAGATCTTTAATCAGACCTGAACTTGCTGATGAATTGTACGACAAGATTCTGAATATTGTAGTTGTTCAGAAGAAGTACAGAGACCCTGATTATTCTGCTAAAGATTTGGCAAAAGAACTGAAAACCAATACTCGTTATCTTTCAGCTGTTGTCAACTCTCGTTTCGGAATGAATTATTCTTGCTTACTTAATGAGTACAGAGTGAAAGATGCTTTGCATATCTTAACAGACAAGAGATATGCTGACATGAATGTAGAAGAGATTAGTGCAATGGTAGGTTTTGCTAACCGCCAATCTTTCTATGCCGCTTTCTATAAGAATGTTGGTGAAACACCAAACGGATTCCGTAAGAAAAATTCAGAAAAGAAATAATTCTTTTAAGAATTGATTGTTTTTCTGTAGAAAAGGGATTACTCCAATTTTATTGGAGTATTCCCCTTTTCTTGTTTTTAAGACATTCATTAATTGAAACAACATAATATGAAAAGACAACTAATATTGATAACTATGATTGTATCATTCCTTTCGTCTTGTGGAAATCTAAAGAAGGCCACAGAGACTGATAAATTTGATTATACTGTAGAGAAATTTGCTGATTTGCAGATTCTTAGATATAAAGTTCACGGTTTTGATGAGCTTCCCTTAAAGCAGAAAGAGTTAATCTATTATCTTTCTCAGGCTGCTCTTGAAGGACGTGATATCTTGTTTGATCAGAATGGAAAATACAACGTGATTATCAGAAGACTTTTGGAAGCTGCATATACAAATTATTCAGGTGATAAAAAGGATACCAATTATGTAAATATGGAAACTTATCTGAAAAGGGTATGGTTCTCTAATGGTATTCATCATCATTATGGTTATGAAAAGTTTGTTCCAGGTTTTACTCCCGAATTCTTTAAAGGGGTTATCGAAAAAATAGATCCATCTAAATTACCTTTAGAAAAAGGACAAACGGTTGCTCAGCTTTGCGATGAAATATTCCCCGTGATTTTTGATCCGAAAGTGATGCCAAAGCGCGTTAATCAGGCTGATGGAGAGGATTTGATCTTGACTTCTGCCAGCAACTATTATGAAGGAGTAACTCAAGCTGAGGCAGAAGATTTTTATAATAAATTGAAAGATCCGAAAGATACTACACCTATTTCTTATGGACTTAACAGTCGCTTGGTAAAAGAAAACGGGAAAGTCTTTGAGAAAGTGTGGAAAGTTGGTGGATTGTATTCACCTGCATTGGAAAAGATTGTTTATTGGCTGAAGAAGGCAGAGAGTGTGACCGAAAATGATACTCAAAAAGCTGTGATATCTAAACTTATAGAATACTATAATACTGGTGACCTGAAGAAATTTGATGAGTATTGCATTCAATGGGTGAAAGATTTGAATTCACATGTTGACTTTGTAAATGGTTTCACTGAAAATTATGGAGATCCGCTTGGAATGAAAGCTAGCTGGGAATCTCTTGTTAATTTCAAGGATGTGGAAGCTACCAAGAGAACAGAAACAATCAGTGCCAATGCGCAGTGGTTCGAAGATCACTCTCCTGTAGATAAGAAATTTAAGAAAGAAGAAGTGAAAGGTGTTTCTGCTAAAGTAATTACAGCAGCAATACTTGCGGGAGATTTATATCCGGCTACAGCAATTGGAATAAATCTTCCTAATGCAAACTGGATTCGTACTCAGCACGGTTCTAAGTCGGTGACTATTGGTAACCTGACTGATGCGTATAATAAGGCTGCTCATGGAAATGGATTCTTCGAAGAATTTGCATATAGCAAAGCAGAAATTGAAATGAATGATAAGTATGCTGATATTACAAACGATCTTCATACTGATTTGCACGAATGTTTAGGCCATGGTTCAGGTAAGTTGCTTCCGGGAACTGATCCAAATGCATTGAAAGCTTATGATTCAACAATAGAAGAGGCGCGTGCCGATTTATTTGGCTTGTATTATCTGCCAGATCAAAAAATGGTAGATTTGGGTATTATTCCTAGTGCAGATGCTTTCAAAGCAGAATACTATTCATTTATGATGAATGGTTTAATGACACAATTGGTGCGTATTCAACCGGGAAACAACGTGGAAGAGGCTCATATGCGTAACCGTCAGCTGATAGCTCGTTGGGTTTTGGAAAAAGGTGCACCGGAAAAAGTGGTTGAGTTGGTAAAGAAAGATGGTGAGACTTTTGTTCGCATCAATGATTATCAGAAGCTTCGCAACTTGTTTGGCCAGCTATTGGCTGAGATCCAAAGAATAAAATCTGAAGGTGACTATGCCGCTGCCCGCAATCTGGTAGAAGCTTATGCAGTAAAAGTTGATCCTGAGCTTCATAAAGAGATCTTATCACGCTACGAAAAGTTGAATCTGGCTCCTTATAAAGGATTCTTGAATCCTGTTTATGATGTAACTACTGATAAAGGTGGTAAGATTACCGACGTAAAGGTTTCTTATAATGAAGGTTATGCAGAACAAATGCTTCGTTATGGAAGAGAATATTCTTCATTACCAAATAGAAATGAATAATCATTTATGGATACTAAAGAAATAATAAAAGAAATAAAGACGCAGCTCCGTTTATCAATGAACGGAGTTGCATCTCAAAGTATGCGTGAAAAAGGGCTTGCTTATAAAGTCAACTTCGGAGTTGAACTTCCTCGCCTGAAAGAAATAGCTAAGCAATATGATCAGAATCATGATCTGGCGCAGACTCTCTGGAAAGAGAATGTTCGTGAATCGAAGATTCTTGCCGGAATGTTACAGCCCATTGATACTTTCTTCCCTGAGATAGCAGATATTTGGGTAGAAGATATTCATAATTCCGAGATTGCCGAACTGACTTGTATGAACCTGTTTCAGTATTTGCCTTATGCTCCAGCTAAATCTTTCCAATGGATGGCCGATGAAAGGGAATATGTGCAGGCGTGCGGCTTTCTTCTTGTGGCACGTTTAGTTGGTAAAGGCGGTGAGATGAATGAAAGGGCAGAGGAGGAATTCTTCGATCAGGCTTTTGCTGCTTTATTCTCTTCGGCTTATTTTTCAAGAAAATCAGCAACGTTGGCATTGGTTAAGTATGGCCAACAAAGTAAGGCACATGCTGAAAAAGTTTTGCAACTACTTGCAAAAGAAGAAAATCCGAAAGACGAAAATGTGAAATTACTTCTCGAAAATATAAAGTTGGAGATAGAATATTTGCTTTAATCTTTTCTCTTTCCGCAAAAAAGGCTAACTTTGTTCGCGGTAAAAATTGCCCCATCATGGATAAACAAAACGTGAAAGAAACAGTAAAACAGATATTCACTGAATATCTTAATGCAAACGGACATCGGAAAACTCCCGAACGTTATGCAATACTCGACACAATCTATTCCATCGAGGGGCATTTTGGTATCGACATGCTGTATAGCAAAATGATGAATCAGGAAAACTTCCGTGTCAGTCGTGCCACTCTTTATAATACCATTATACTTCTGATTGATGCGAAACTGATTATTAAACATCAATTTGGAAATTCTTCCCAGTACGAAAAATCATTTAATATTGAAACGCATCACCATCTTATCTGTACGGAATGTGGTAAGGTGACCGAGTTTCAGAATGATACGCTCAAGAATGCAATTGCAAATACAAAGCTAACCAAGTTTCAAATGTCACATTATTCTTTATATATATATGGCATTTGCAGTCGGTGTGCCTGGGCGAAGAAGAGAAAAAAGCAAATAAATAATAAACTATAGAATAAATAAAATGAAAGTAGACGTTTTATTAGGATTGCAGTGGGGTGATGAAGGTAAAGGTAAGGTTGTTGATGTATTAACACCTAACTATGACGTGGTAGCTCGTTTTCAGGGCGGACCAAATGCTGGTCACACACTCGAATTCGAAGGACAGAAATATGTGCTTCGTTCTATTCCTTCCGGTATTTTTCAGGGAGATAAAGTAAATATCATTGGTAATGGTGTTGTATTAGATCCAGCTTTGTTTAAGGCTGAGGCTGAATCTTTGGAAGCTTCCGGTCATAACCTGAAAGAAAGACTTCACATTTCTAAAAAGGCACACCTTATTCTCCCTACTCACCGTATTCTGGATGCAGCCTATGAAGCAGCAAAAGGTGATGCTAAGGTAGGAACTACCGGTAAAGGTATCGGCCCTACTTATACTGATAAAATTAGTCGTAACGGTGTTCGCGTAGGTGATATACTTCATAATTTTGATGCTATTTATTCTCAGGCTAAAGCTCGCCACGAAGCGATTCTTAAGAGCCTTAACTTTGAATATGATTTAACTCAGCTTGAAAAAGAGTGGTTTGAAGGTATTGAATATCTGAAACAATTCCATTTTGTTGATAGCGAACACGAGATAAACAATTTGCTACGCGACGGAAAGAGTGTTCTTTGCGAAGGAGCACAGGGAACGATGCTTGATATTGACTTTGGTTCTTATCCTTTCGTTACTTCATCTAATACCGTTTGTGCAGGAGCTTGCACAGGACTAGGTGTTGCGCCGAATAGAATAGGAGAGGTTTTCGGTATTTTCAAAGCATACTGCACACGTGTAGGTAGCGGTCCTTTCCCAACTGAATTGTTTGACGAAACAGGCGAAACTATTTGCCAGATTGGTCATGAGTATGGTGCTGTAACTGGTCGTAAACGCCGTTGCGGATGGATTGACCTGGTTGCTTTAAAGTATTCTGTAATGATCAATGGTGTTACTAAGCTTATTATGATGAAGAGCGATGTACTCGATACATTTGAAACAATCAAAGCTTGCGTGGCATATAAAGTGAATGGTGAGGAAATAGATTACTTCCCATACGATATTAACGAGAATGTAGAACCTGTATATGTTGAACTTCCTGCATGGCAGGTTGATATGACAAAGATGCAGAGCGAAGACGAATTCCCTGAAGAATTCAATGCTTATGTATCATTCCTGGAAGAACAACTGGAAGTGCCTATTAAGATTGTATCTGTAGGTCCAGACAGAGACCAGACTATTATTAGATATACTGAAGAATAGGAAATAACTATCTGATAAAATAAGAAAGGCTGAAAGCAATTTGATATTGTTCTCAGCCTTTTTCTTTTTTATCTTCTATGGGGTATTGAAATATTTACTTGTAAATTCTGCTTTTAGATTGATTTGCTTAGTTATATATGCAAAAAACTTCCTTTATCTTACGCAATGCATTTCCACGCCTGCGCAGTCAATATCAGCTCCCATGGGAGGATTCAGCTTGGATAGTTTCAGATCAATGGCTTCCACTGTAGGGAACTCACGAAATAAGTGCGTAATAATTCTTTGGCCGACATGTTCCAATAGGAGAGAAGGTGTTTTCATTTCCGCCTTTACAACTTTGAATACTTCTGCATAGCTAACTGTATAGTTCAGATCATCGGTTTCTGCCGCCTTGCTGAAATCCAGCTTCAATCTCAGATCTACAATAAAAGTGTTGCCAACCAATCTTTCCTGAGCGCCAACTCCATGCCTGGCATAGAATTTTACGTTGCTGAGGAAGATGTACATATCATTCGATTTCATTTTTTTATTCTGTTTCGTGATGTTATTCTATTCTTGTACAAAACAATGCATTCTTTTGTACAAAAGATTGTAATGTTCTGTACAAAAGAATTAATTCTTCTGTACAAGGAAATAATAATCTCCCGCCTTTAGTTGATGAATGATTAACCATGCTTTAAAAAGAGCTCCTTTTATCTTCTTAATAATCCATCAATTACAAAAGTAAGAGAATCTGTGAACATGACAATCGTTTTAATTGAAATAAAAAAAGAGTGCCGCGTTCTGGACGGCACTCTGCATCTAACTAACTCTCAAAACTTTTATTTTTTAGGATTTCTCCCTGTCAGAACTATCAATTCACGAATCTTTGTATTAATACTTTCGGCCTGCATCAAATCCTCAAGTGTGATGTGCATGCGGTATCGCCAGTAATGTCTCGGATTTGCCGGAATATTGATGCGTTCGGCTTCAATATTTGGGTTTCTCCACTCTTCACTCATCGACAACCAATCTTGGAAAGAAAGGATGCACAATATTGAGTTGGAGTAAAGATGCTGTTTGATTACCTCTTCACAGATATTGCCCGATGCTTTTTCGGGTGCAGCACCATAATGTCCCAGTATATTGTTGTAATACCGTTGCGTTTGCTGGAAATCTTCTTTCCACCAACCGCGCAGGGTCGACATATCGTGTGTAGAGATTGTGCAAACCGAACGGTAAGGATATTCACCCACCAGTCCAAATTCCAAGGATCTGCTCTTAGGCATTCGTTGTATTTCCAGACTTAGAATCTGCAGCTCGTTCATTACCCATGGCACGCAATCGGGTATCATACCCAAATCTTCTCCGCATACAAGCATCCTTGTGCTTTGTGTAAGCTGAGGCAGTTTCTTCATTGCCTGTTCCTGCCAGAAATGGTTATGGCGTTTGTAATAGTAATTATCGTACAGATTATTAAATGCGGCTTTATCTAGCTCGCTTAATGTCTGATAGATAAAATCGAACTGCACTCCAATGCGCGGATGATACATGTTCTTTATCTTTCTGTCGCGAATAAAGAGTACATCACTGATAAGAGCATATAAACCATCGCGGATCCAGATACTGTCTGCATCTGTTTTATCTTTGAAGAATGCTTCTACTTTCTTTTGTGTATCGAATTCAGGACGCATCTCGTAGATTTCCCACTGGTTGGTGGAACGAATAAATGTATCCTTTACATAATCAGTATGTGGACCGAATACTTGTTGAAGGAAACCTTCGTGTATATAAGGTTTCAGGAACAAATCTTCGTTAAAATACAAGCCATAACTTTCAATCTCTTCGCGAGACATTGGCAGAGAAGGAACAAACTGTCCCAATAAGCCATGTACGGCATCTAATGGAATTTCCCAAATGCGAAAGAATCCCAGAATATGGTCAATGCGGTAAGCATCGAAGTATTCAGACATTTTCTGGAATCTCTTCATCCACCAGCTATAACCGTCTTCTTCCATAACCTCCCAGTCGTAAGTTGGGAATCCCCAGTTCTGACCATTGGCCGAAAAGTCATCGGGTGGAGCACCAGCCTGACCGTTCAGATTGAAATAATGCGCATCCTTCCATGCTTCTACGCTATTTCTGCTAATGCCGATAGGAATATCTCCTTTAAGTACCACTCCCTTTTCTCGTGCATAAGTGGAAGCTTCCAATAACTGCAGATGCAGATGGTATTGTATATAGTAATAAATAGCAATCTCTTCGTATTCTTCTGAATCGGGCTTGCAGATAGCAGCAATATCTTCCTGATTAAAGGTAGAACATTTGGGCCATTCGCGGAAGTTTGGAGTCTTGTACTGGTCGCGCAGATAACTGAACACAGCATAAGGTTGCAGCCATTCCTGATTGTCTGATAAGAATTGTTTAAAAGCTTTCGATCTTAATACCTTTTTGCCTTCCTGTGCAAATATCAAACGGAAGTATTCCCATTTCCCCTGATTAACCGCTTCGTAATCTATTGTGGTTTTTGCATTCAGCTTATTTTGCTTTTCAGTGAAATATGTCATCTTATCGGCATCTTTCAACTTGCCCATCTTAAACAAATCTACATACATTGGATGAAAAGCATAAATGGAGATACTGTTGTAGGGATAAGAATCTGTCCAGGTATGCGTCATTGTAGTATCATTGATAGGCAAAATCTGAACAACTCTCTGATTTGTACTGGCAGCCCAGTCGATCATCATTTTCAGATCGCTGAAATCTCCCACCCCGAAGCTATGCTTTGATTTCAAAGAGAAAACCGGAATAGCTACGCCGGTACTTTTAAAAGCCGGTAAATCGAAATAGACATATCTGTCCGGCACAAAAAGAACTTCTCCAGTTCTTATTACAGGATCAGCCAGGTATCGGTTCGGATTATTTTCCCAGGACTCTATCTTGTTCTCTTTTAAATTATATAAAACGAACTTATATTCCAGAGGGAAAGTAATTTGGCTGGCATCAATCGTTACTTGCCACTCAGGGAAGTCCACATCATTCATTATGCACACTTTATTAGCATCCCAATTCCCCAGCACTGGTTGATTACCCGAAATAGCTAATGCGAAATTACTGCTTATTCTTGGAGCGAAAGCTTTTATTACCAAGGCTTTCTGGAAACTCTTCTTAGGAGCCTCATTTTTCTTCCTGGCAAGCAGGCATTCCGTAAAAGCTGAGCTGTAAAAGGCTTGTTTTTCCGGTATGTTTCTCCATGAATCCAAACTGCGAAATACAATATTCCCGTTTGAATTAATATGGATTTTTCTAGGGAAAGAATCCCATTCTTTACGAACCGGCTTTCCGTCTTTATAGATGTAATATGTGTATTTAACAACCTCGTTGGCCGGATGCTGAATTTCTTTAGATAGACTCCAGCTAATTCCATCCACTGTTTGAAGAGGAACAGCTTGTTCTTCTTCCCAGCTTCCCAGTTCCGGGACAGAACCCAGTATCCTGACTTCTTCACCCCAGTTTGTTCGGTATTCTATATGAAAAGATAAAATCATACTATTAGATTTATTATTATTCCAAAGCGTTGCAATTTTAATGAATTATTAAATATCCTAAATGTGCTTATGTCCGTTTGTAACTCAAAATCTTATGCAAACGTTTGAATTATTATATTGCAAAGCCATGGATTCATCTTTTTTCTTAAGAATGAAGGTTCATTTATATTCTCTTTTAATCAGACTCGATATTATGCTATAATGTTTTGCCTAAACAACAAAACTGCCTAAAGATAACTCTTCAATCTATTGTGAAAGAAGAATTTTCTTTAAGCAGTTTTGTTACTTTTTTATGGCATTAACCCATAAAAAGATATTCTTTTAATTCATTATCCGCAACGAGAGCTTCCGCAAGATGTACAGATAAGGCATCCTTCCTGATAAATCAATGTCTCGTTTCCACAGTTTGGACATTTTTTTCCTCTTGCTTCTGTTCCGTCCTGAATGTATTTCTTAAGAGCACGTTCTACACCGTTTTTCCAAGTGTTAATGCTTTCGTTGTCCAGCTGTAACTGACCAACAAGTTTAATAACCTGTACAATCGGCATTCTGTAGCGAAGCACTCCGGATATTAATTTTGCATAGTTCCAGTACTCTTTATTGAATTTTTCATTCAAACCTTCAATAGTAGTTTTGTATCCACGTTTGTTCTGGAATTGGAAGTCGTATCTCTTTATTCCGTTCTCGTCTACAGTTTTGATGATTCTTCCCATAGTAACTGTTTTAGGAAGTAGAATGCCTTCTTCATCATCTTGCAAACCGGTAAAGATTTCATAAGGTCTTCCTTCGAGCAAGCCTACAAAAGCAACCCATTTCTCTTTATTGTTCTGGAATCTAACAACATCTGCTTCCAACACTTTAGGACGAACTTCAACTACTGTAGGTGGCTGACATGGAGGAAGCTCATCTTTCTTATCAGACTTGGTAGAAAGTAGTACTCCTGAACGTGAACCGTCACGGTATACTGTACAGCCTTTACATCCTGATTTCCATGCTTCAACATATAATCTGTTAACCAATTCCTCGTCAACGTCATTCGGCAAGTTGATGGTAACGCTTATTGAGTGGTCTACCCATTTTTGGATTCTTCCCTGCATCTTAACCTTCATCAGCCAGTCTACATCGTTTGACGTAGCTTTGTAATAAGGAGATTGTTTAACCAACTCGTCAATTTCTTCCTGAGTATAACGCTTTGCAGCATTATAACCATTAGCTTCCATCCAATCTACAAACTTGTGGTGGAAAACAATATATTCTTCAAATGCATCTCCAGTCTCGTCAATAAAATCAACATGCGACTGTGCATCGTTCGGATTAACTTTTCTTCTTCTTTTATATACAGGTAAGAATACTGGTTCAATACCGGAAGTTGTTTGAGTCATAAGACTGGTTGTTCCGGTAGGTGCAATAGTTAAGCAGGCAATATTTCTACGTCCATACTTCTTCATGTCTTCGTAAAGTGCAGGATCAGCCTCTTTCAATCGGTTGATAAACGGATTGTTTTGTTCTCTTTCCCAATCATAAATTTCAAATGCTCCACGTTCTTTAGCCATTTGAACAGAAGAACTGTAAGCGTTGATGGCAATAGTTTTATGTACTTCTTCAGAGAAAGTAGTAGCTTCTTCTGTTCCATATATTAAACCTAGTGCAGCCAACATATCTCCTTCGGCAGTAATACCTACACCGGTACGTCTACCTTGTCCGCTCTTCTTATAGATTTTTTCCCATAATAGCTTTTCTGCATGTTTCACTTCTTCATATTCCGGATCAGAATCTATCTTTTCCATGATACGTTCGATCTTTTCAAGTTCAAGATCAATAATATCATCCATAATGCGTTGAGCAAGTGCTACATGCTTTTTGAATAAGTCGAAATCAAAATATGCATCCTTAGTGAATGGATTAACTACATAAGAATAAAGATTGATAGCCAATAAACGGCATGAGTCGTAAGGACACAATGGAATTTCTCCACATGGGTTTGTAGATGTGGTCTTATATCCAAGGTCTGCATAACAATCAGGAACAGATTCTTTGATAATAGTATCCCAAAATAAAACTCCCGGTTCGGCAGATTTCCATGCATTGTGCACAATCTTCTTCCAAAGAGAAGATGCATCAATCTCTTTTACAGTAGTAGGATTTTCTGAATCGATAGGATATTGTTGTTTGTAAATACCACCTTCGCTGGCAGCCTTCATAAAGTCATCATCCAGTTTTACCGAAACGTTTGCACCAGTAACTCTTCCTTCAGTCATCTTTGCATCTATAAACGCTTCCGAATCCGGATGTTTTATAGATACGCTCAACATCAACGCACCACGACGGCCATCCTGAGCAACTTCGCGAGTAGAATTTGAATAACGCTCCATGAAAGGAACAATACCGGTTGAAGTCAATGCAGAATTCTTAACTGGCGATCCTTTTGGACGTATATGTGAAAGATCGTGACCTACACCACCTCTTCTTTTCATTAATTGAACCTGCTCTTCGTCAATCTTAATAATTGCTCCATAAGAGTCAGCTGCTCCATCAACTCCAATTACAAAACAATTGGATAAAGAAGCGACCTGGTAGTTGTTACCAATACCCGTCATTGGACTTCCTTGAGGAACAATATATTTAAAATGGTCTAACAGATTGAAAAGCTCCTGCGAACTAAGCGCATTAGGATACTTAGCTTCAACTCTGGCAATCTCATTAGCGATACGCCAATGCATATCGTCTGGCGACTTTTCATAAATATTTCCGAAAGAGTCTTTTACTGCATATTTGTTAATCCAAACCCTTGCAGCAAGCTCGTCGCCTTTGAAGTATTGTAAAGATGATTCAAAAGCTTCTTCATAAGAATAAGTGTTCTTCTCCACGATGTTTTCGAATTATATTGTTATTAATAAAAAAGTTAGTAGAGGTTTCTTATTAATAAAATAAATAGTATTAAATAGGTTCTGCAAATCTATGAATGTTTTTTGTTATATCAAAATAAAATGCAAAATAAAATATAAATTTAATATGCATGTTTTTGAAAGTTATCCGTTTGGTTTGATTAAAATGATGATATACAATTAATTGTATTTTTAGTTTCTTGAAAAAGTTATCCAAAAAATATATTTTTATTCTTTTTATATGCATGGCGGCTTTTCAAAAATGGAAATTGCTTAATAATATAACTCTAATAAAACGGATAACAATATAGATTCTTTTATTATATTTGCAGAAAAAAGATATGATAGAGTCAGTAAAAAACAGAAGATCAATAAGAAAATATAAACAACAAGATATTGATCCTAATTTGTTAAATGATTTGCTTTCTACAGCTTCACGTGTTTCTACTATCGGAAATATGCAGGTTTATAGCGTTGTGGTTACTCGCGATGCAGAAATGAAAGCAAAATTAGCTCCGGCTCATTTTAATCAGCCAATGGTAAAAGGGGCACCTGTAGTATTAACTTTCTGTGCAGATTTTAATAGATTTACTAAATGGTGCGAATTGCGCAATGCCAAACCTGGGTATGCAAACTTCCTTTCTTTTATGAATGCTGCAACAGATGCATTACTTTATACACAGAACTTTTGTACACTTGCAGAGGAAGCTGGACTGGGCATCTGTTATTTGGGAACAGTAATTTATAATCCTCAGCAAGTTATTGAAACTCTTCATTTGCCAAATTTGGTTTTTCCGATTGCAACAATAACTCTTGGATATCCTGATGAGTGTCCTGCTCAACCAGATCGTCTGCCTATAGAGGCAATTGTACACGAAGAACGCTACTGCGATTATACAAGTGAGATGATTGATAAGCTATATGCTTATAAAGAATCATTGCCTGAAAATAAGCAATTTATTGCAGAAAATAATAAAGAAACATTAGCTCAGGTATTTACTGATGTAAGATATAAAAAGAGTGATAATGAGTTTATGTCTGATAATTTCTTTAAGGCTCTAAAACAACAAGGCTTTATTGAGTAACTGAACTTGTGCTGACAGAAAAACGATGAGATAAATAGAAATAAAATGCATTTATTGTATTTTATGTGTGCGAAATGGTGACTGATGGCTCGTTTTGTGAGAGATAAAGTGATGGGTTATACAAAAAAAGAAAGTTGGACGCATTCTTTTTATCAAAAAGGCGAGGATAAGCCTTAATAATAAACTTGCATGAGAAGGCAGAGAATCTGCGTTAGTCAATCAAAAATAGGATAGATAATCTTAAATAATAAAACAATCCCCGAAAAAACTTATTAATACTTTTTCGGGGATTGTTCTTTATCGCTAGCTACTCCAAATTGTATAAAAGACAAAAAAGAAGCCTTTGAGAATTTAATATTTGAAAACACTCTCAGATAGAAACTTGGGGAAAGAGTATAAAAAATGGGATTAATCCGATTTGGATAACCCCATATATTGCTTAATTATTTGTTATTTTCTTCTTAGTAAAGTCTCTATTTCTTCCACTTCTGCACGGAAGGATTTGTCCACCTCGAACTGCCCCTGAACAATCTTGCATGCGTGTAATACTGTTGCATGATCTCTGTTTCCAATCAATTGGCCAATTTTAGATGAAGATGAATCGGTATGTTTTTTAGCTAAAAACATTGCTAACTGGCGTACTTGTACAACTTCTCTTTTTCTCGATTTAGAATGAAGAGCTGAAGACTCCACTTCAAAGTGTTTGCATACCTTCTCGATAATATCTTCAACAGTAATAACCTTAGTTTCACATTTCACGGCTTTACGTACAATCCTTTCTGCCAAATCAAGATCAATTTCTTTATTGTAGATTGTAGAGTGAGCCATGATAGAGATGACAATACCTTCCAAATCGCGCACGCTTTCGTTTACGTTTTCAGCTATATATGTAATAACCTCTTCCGGAAACTTTAAGCCATCTCGGTGAATCTTATTTTTTAAGATATTCTTTCGCAGTTCTACGTTAGGTTTTTCCAGTTCAGCTGTTAATCCCCACTTGAAACGTGTTAGCAATCTATCTTCCATTCCTTGCAAAAGAACAGGAGAACGGTCGGAAGTAAGTATTAACTGTTTTCCATTTTGATGCAAATGGTTGAATATATGGAAGAATGTATTCTGGGTTTTTGTAAGACTGGCAAATTCCTGAATATCATCGATGATTAACACATCAATACTTTGGTAGAAGTTAATGAAATCATTAATAGTATTGCTACGTACAGAATCCGTGTATTGTACCTGGAATAAGTGTGCAGATACATATAGAACTCTTTTATCGGGAAATAGCTCTTTAATCCGTGTTCCTATTGCATTGATAAGGTGAGTTTTACCTACACCTGATGGGCCGTAAACAAACAATGGATTGAATACAGTTTTTGCAGGGCTTACGGCAACTGCTTCTCCGGCTGTTCTTGATAATTTATTGCTATAGCCTTCAATAAAGTTCTCAAAATTGTAGTTCGGATTCAGTTGCGGATCAAGATCCAGAGGTGAAGGGGCTTTTAAAGTATTAGGCGCCTTGTTCCCATTGCGTATAATACTTCGCTGTGGAATTGCAGTAGAACGGTTCGTAGCTTCTAAATCTACCGAAGCTTTCGAACTGTTATCTACAATTACACGATACATCAGTTTAGTTCCTTCGCCAATCTCCTTGTATAAGGTAGCACGAAGTAACTCTACAAACTTATCTTCCAGAAATTCATAAAAGAATTGAGAAGGTACTTGTACAGTCAGTGCATTATCCTCATACTTTAAGGGGACAATAGGGACAAACCAAGTGTTATATGTAGTTTCAGGAACATTGTCTCGAATCACACGGAGACAGCGGTTCCATAGACTTACATGATTGGATTCAATCATAAGGCTATTTATACAATTTATTAATTATAAGAAACTTCTACTATTGCAAATTTGGGAATCTTATTTGAGAAAAACAAATGTTATTTTATTCTTGTTTTTTTTATAAAATTAATAACTCGTTTAATTTCAGCAGTTTATGGAGTTTACCTATCTAAAAGTCTGAAATTTATACTTTTGCATATTTGCAATGCATTGACAATTAGATAATTATAGATAAAAACCTATGAAATCTTATTTTGAATTATTTATTTTATCAAAATGTTTATACCTATCTATTAATGGAGCTGTTAATAGCTTTTCTTTTATATAAATAATTAGAGCACTATTTAGACAAAATCTATTTTATGCTTTTTGAAAAGTTTATTTTTTGCCAAAAATTGAGAAGTGTACATAACGTTTAGGATTACTTTTCAAGTCTTCTAATAATAGCGATGCATTGGCGCCTGTATTAGATAAATTATTATATAGTGAAGCATCATTAAGTAGCAACCCTAGTGAATTATCTTTCCTGTTGAGCTTATCTGTTACCATCTTAACATTAGCCATAGTAGAGTCTATCTTGTTGAATGTTGAAGCATAATTAATACTTCTGAGATCTCCGCTGATTGCTACAAAATTATCACCAATAGTATTTATCTTCTTCGTCATCTGTGGTACATCCTTCTTCATAATTGAGCGAAGTTCTGTTGTGGCATCTGCAAGGTTGTCGGCCGTTTTTCTGACAGACTTAAGAGTAGCCGGAATATTTGGGTCGGCTGCTATTTTATTGAGTGATGTCATGATAGAATCCAGCTTAGGGAGCATTCTTTCAAACTGAGGCATAATAGTTTTGGTTACAGCTTCCATCAGACCATTATTAACGGTTCCCGGAATAGTATCACCAATTGCGTAAGCTTCGTTTGGATTAACAGCCAGAATCAGATTCATTTTTACTGTACCGAGCATCTCTGTAACAAGTTCTGCATGAGTTCCTTTTGGTATTCTCATATCTTTATCCAATTCTACTTCTACGGTAACATTACCGGGGCGATTGTAATCATAATAGATCTCTCTTACGGTTCCGATACGGAAACCATCAGCAAATACAGGACTTGATTTCGCTAATCCCTGAATATCTTTGTATTTAACATAAAAGTAACTTGTGGGTTTGAACATATCAATGCCTTTGAGGTAATTAATGCCATATACAAGCATGCATAGACTGATAATTCCAGCAATTCCTATTTTAACCTCTTTAGTAAAGTATCTCATCTTGATTTATTTTTATTCTTGATTATTTTCTATTCTTCTTAAATTCTGCTATAGCAGTATTTATATTCATTTTCTCGCCATCCTTGAATGCGATGATAAATGCGTCTTTAAATTGACCGGCTATTTCTCTTTTCGTTTTAAGAACTTCGTTGTAGTTTTCTGAAGCCCCGTATGTGTATTTATATATTCCACTTTCACAGAAATAGTCTACCGGAGTTAAATCTTTGAACCGTTTATCGGTTATTTTAAGTTTTTGGTTCGAAGTTAGTATTTGTATTTTAAATACAATTCCGTTTTCTGTTGAATGATTGTTCTTTTTTTCTTCTTTTTTAGTAGTGATATTCTCTTTTTTTCTTTTTACAGCAGGAACCTCTTTTACTTTTTCATTTGTTGAATCGGATTTCTCAGCGAGAGTTTGAGGTGCAGAATTCTTTTCTTCTGTTTTAACTTCGTTGTCTACCTGATATGTAACTCTTCCTTTAGACTTGCGGATGTCATGCTTTTGCTTGTATTGAAGAAAAGCATTGAATATTGATCTGGCTAATGCATTTGCTCCTTCTTCGGTATTTAAATATTGCTCTTCTTCAGGATTCGAAATAAAACCTACTTCAGTAAGTACGCTAGGCATGGCACTGGTTTTCAAAACAAGAAAGATATCCTGGTGAACTCCGCGGTCTGGTCGGCCGATACTAGATTTATATTGTTTCTGGATTAATGTAGCCAAACCAACACTTTGCTCCATGTGTTTATCCTGAATAAACTCGAACATGATATATGATTCCGATGAATTGGGATCAAATCCGGCATATCTTTGCTTATAGTCATCTTCCAGAAGAATTACGGAGTTTTCGCGTTTAGCAACTTCAAGATTTGCACTTGAACGGGAAAGTCCTAAAGAAAAGGTTTCGGTACCTCTGGCTGATTTTGCCGGTGCAGAATTTGTATGAACGGAAATAAATAAATCGGCACCAGCATTATTAGCAATCTCTGTTCGCTGATTTAAGGGGATAAATACATCCGTTTTCCGGGTATAGATAACTTTTACGTCATTACAGTTTTGCTGCACTAGCTGACCGACTTTTAAAACGATGTTCAGATTAATATCTTTTTCGCGGGAAATATCACCAATTGCTCCGGGATCATGACCTCCGTGACCAGCATCAAGAACTAATACAAAATCCTTCCCGAGTGCCGGTAAACATCCAATTGTTGCAAACCAGATGCAAGTGATTGTAGTAAGGGTATAAATGATACTTTTTTTCATTTCTGCACAATAAAATACAAATGTAATGCATTTTTTCTGAAAACTCATTATTTACATTCAAGTTTTGTCTTTTTTAAGCAGTTAGCTCCCCTCGGTATTAGTTAACCAGGAAATGAAGTTTTGGTAATGTTTAAAACAGAATAAATGATGCGAACGGCTAGATTAATATATATAATAAGGTATACTAGTTAATTTCCCGTATTGTTATTTATTTAAGATCTATACTTAAATGAGATAAGGTGTAGACTTTATATTTTTTAAGTCTACACCTTATATATTTATACCCTACCTCTTTTAAAGAAGTATTCGGGTTTCATTATCTTAGTAATAGTGAATTATCTGAAGTTTATCCGGTAACTTACACCTACCTTTCCCCAGAAACCGGGTTGAGGTATATTCCCCAAATCATAATATTCACGATTCAACAGATTGTTTGCTTCGGCAAAAAGGGAATAGTTTTTTGCATTCCATGACAGCTTCAGGTCGAGTAGGCAAAACGACGGATAAGGTATTTCGGCTGTAGGTTTCAGATCTACATACTTTGTATAACTTCCCTCGCGACTTTGCCAGCGGAATGCCCAGCTTGCGTCTAATTTCTGCCAAATACGATGGTCTAGTCTTACCACAAATTTATGTTTCAGATAATCTAAAGCATAATTTGATTTATACACTTCGCCAATTTCTTTGGTTTGATTTATATATGAATAGCTAATTGTTGCTTTCTTTAAATAACTCGTATTACCAAATAACTCGTAAAAATTAAGATTTGCAGAGGCCTCAATTCCCATATTATCTAGTTTGGTATGATTAACCGTATGCCATTTATCTTCGGCAGAATACTTCACCCAATCTATCATGTTCTTTCCTTTTCGGTAATAACCGCAAACGGATGCCTGCAATACAGGTGACGAATATTTTGATCCAACTTCGAATGCCTGAGTTTCTTCCGGCTTCAGGTTCGGATTTCCCTGATTCGTTTTACTTTCATAATAGAGATCGGTAAAGGTAGGCATGCGCAATGCCATGTTCCATGAGGTGTAAAACTTCACCTTATCGGTTAAACGATAAGATGCATCTACACCAGGATAATAACGAAACTTATTATCAAGTCCGGTATTCATGGTTGCCATTAACCCAATAGACAAGGTGAAACGTGGTAATAGAACATCATGTTCTAAATAGTAACTGATGCTTGTCCGGTTATCCTTTTTGGTGAAATAATGATTACCTTCTCCCGGAACCTTTATTGGTTCGTCCATCAGTTTACCCAGAACATTACTTAGCACACCTTCGTTGCGAAACTCAGTGCCGAAGGCTGTTTTTCCTATTACGGAATTAAAGTAAGCATTCAGATTAGTACCATAAACATCCGTCTGATGATAATTATGTCCGGTGTACCACGAAGCAGGGTTATCCCGGAACAATTCAAAGCGGTCGTGTCCACGATTCCAGTAAATAATAGGAGTGAAGTGAAGTTTTCCTTTCGTTTCGGCCTGAACGGAGACAAAATACTTGCGCATGTGCTCGTACTGATTAGGATAAGCAGCAGAGTAGAATGTGTTTGCCCCGTACCTTTTGTCGCTTATTCCCGTTTGCCAACGTACATTGACTTCTTCACCGGAATACTCTCCCTGATAGAAAGCGCGCGAAGCACTGAAGTCGCTGTTGGCTATATATCCGTCGGAGCGACTGTATCCGGTAGAAAGCTGATTGCTTAATTTTCCTTTCGAGTAGTTTCCACGAACACCTCCATTAAATAAGCCATACTGACCAGTTGATAAGTTGATAGCTGCATGGCTTTGCTTGTCACTTCTGGTCACAATATTGATAGCTCCGGTAAAAGCGGAAGTTCCGTATACTCTTGCGGCCGGGCCTTCAAGAATTTCTATACGTTCAATATCGTTCATGTCTACAGGAAAGTCGGCTGTGTTGTGGCCGGTTTGGGGACTATTGATATTTGCCCCGTTGAGAAGAATGGTGATTTGGTCGAAAGTACCTCCTCGGATGCTGATGTCACTCTGGATACCCAGATCTCCCCGCTGGCGGACATCTACGCCTGCGGCATACTCTAACAGATCATTAATACTTTGTACCGCCGCCGCTTGAATATCCTCGCGCGAAAGTACAGTAACAATTCTCGCCGCTTCGCCTAAGGTGAGCGGTACACGGCTGCCAGTCACTTCAACCTCGTCGAGCTTGTATTCTTTAATTTGTTTGGAAGTCTCAGATTGAGCCGAAACACAATCTATATTGGCAAAGGCAAGTGTTGTTACTGCCAGAACACCAATATTGACTTCTTTCTTCAAACTACAGAATACAGCATACGACTTGTGATTGAACTGCTTCCATCGTGCAGCATGTCGTGTCGTTAACTTGTTTTCTTTCATTTAAAATAAAATTAAAATAAAAAATCGCGGCAAAGGTAGCATATTTATTTATTTAGCCGTTACTTTGCATCTCGAATTATAAAGAAGATGATCATGTTGAAGTTCCTAAAGAATTGGGCATTGCCTATAGCCATGCTTGTTGGTGCGCTTGGATATCAGTTCTTTTCCTTATTGGCTCCACTCTCTCCTGCGCTTATTTTTGTAATGCTCCTTTTTACATTTATTAAGGTTTCGCCTCATGAGCTAAGATTTGAACGACTTCATTTCTGGCTTATTCTGATTCAATTAATAGGAAGTATATTAATCTATGTATCTATAGCAGCTTTCAACCCAATTGTTGGCGAAGGAGCTATGATTTGTATGCTTGCCCCCTCGGCAACTTCTGCAGCTGTTATAACCGGTATGCTGGGAGGAAGTGTTTCCAGCCTCACTGCCTACACATTATTATCCAATGTTGTTGTTGCAATGGCGGCTCCGGTAATATTCTCGTTAATGGGAACCAATAGTTCACTTCCATTTTTCACATCCTTTTTC
The DNA here is from genome assembly GCF_900128905.1 of Bacteroides luti. Taxonomy (GTDB): domain Bacteria; phylum Bacteroidota; class Bacteroidia; order Bacteroidales; family Bacteroidaceae; genus Bacteroides; species Bacteroides luti. The sequence continues at coordinate 255,148 of NZ_FQTV01000003.1, read as the reverse complement.
TATATATGTAAACAAGTGATGCCATTGCTCATTTTTCCATTTATTCTAGCCTGGATTATTCAGTCAAAGCTTCCCGGAATATATAGCAAAATGCTAAGTATGCCTATGGCTTCCTTTTATCTTTGGACTGTTGCCCTGGCAGTAGCCGTAGGAAAGACTGTTGCATTTCTGGTTAATCAGGAAAATCCTAATTTTACAAACGAAATATTGATTGCAGTATCCGCGCTTGTTGTTTGTTGTTTGCAGTTCTTTATTGGAAAGAATATTGGCGGCCATTATAAAAACCGTATTTCTGGTGGGCAGGCTCTTGGACAGAAAAATACAATCCTTGCAATTTGGATGGCACAAGTATACCTTGGTCCGGTGGCTTCAGTAGGTCCGGCCTCATATATTTTGTGGCAAAACACAATTAATTCATGGCAGCTTTGGAAAAAGAGAAAAAAAGATGAAGCGGCTTTGAAAAGTAAATAATAAAGCCGCTTTTCGAGGTTAATACCCTATGGTAAAACGTTCAAAGTGATGTTTCGGATTCTCTAGTTCATCAATCATTGCTAAAGCATAGTCTTCTACAGAAATGTAACTTTCACCCTTATTGTCAGTAATCAAATCATCTTTTCCAAGATGGAATTTACCGGTCCGTTTTCCGGGAGCGATATTTGCAGCAGGAGAGAAGAATACCCAGTCTATCTCTTTTTCATTTTCCTGAAGCGTGTACAGAACCTGAGCCAATGCCTTTACTCCCGGCAATATTGTTTCTTCAATAACACCCATATCTAAAAGACGTACACCCTTAATAAATAAACTTCCAGCTCCACCCACTATTTGTAATCTTTTTATTCCTGCTTTCTTGCAACCTTCAAGAATGGCCGAATATGCTTTTAAAGTGTCTGAGTGTAGTTCTGGATTTGTCCATCCCGGATTATAAGCGCTAATTACAGCATCCATACCTTTTACCAGTTCTTCCACTGTGGCGGCATCTCTTACATCTCCTCCTATTATGGAAAGATTAGGATGAGTCAAAGTTATTTTCTCCGGATTACGAACAATTGCTGTTACTTTGTGTCCTCTGTTTAAAGCCTCTTTTAGTAAGGCAGAACCTACAAATCCACTAGCTCCAATTAATGCTATATTTTTCATATTCATAAAGCTTTTAATGTACATTACTTTATAGATAACAATATTAGCGAAAAACTGTTTACTCTTGTGAAGTCTAATTCTTTATGAATAAAAAAACAGTGATGAAAAGACTCTCATCACTGTTCCAGTATTACTATTTCCGCTAATCGATATTATTCTGTATAAAGCAAATACTTAGCACGCATCTTTTTGTATTTGGCTAACCCTTGTTGCCATCCGGCTCTTATTTCAGTTTCGCTTTTCCCTTCAATAATTTCTTTCCTTACAGATGAATCTCCTATTAACTGGTCAAACCAACGAGGACGGGTAAAAAAGTCAGCACCTTGACCTGATAGTTTATAAAACTGTAATATATACTTAAGTGAAAAACCTTTTGGAACTTGAGCTTTTCTAAGATCTAAACCATAGCAAAGCTGATCTTTGTGCATTGGATTCTTTTCAAAACCAGGAAGGCTTTTTGGGGTAAAAGTAAATTCGCCATATTTTTTATCCGGTGCACCTAGTACTTCAAATGGAAAATAGGTTCCACGTCCCACACTTATATCAGTAGCCTCGAAAAGACAAAGAGAAGGATATAAGCTGATAGCATGATCGTTTGCAAGATTAGGAGAAGGCTTTACCGGTAATGAGTATGGTTGTCCGTGTTTCCAGTTTTTAATCTTTATAACTGTTAGCAAACATTTCTTTTTACCCCCCAGCCATCCTTCACCATTGATCATTTGTGCAAGTTCTCCAACCGTACATCCGTGAAGCAGTGGAATAAGGTGCATGCCCACAAAAGATTGTAAGCCCGATTTCATTATTGGTCCGTCTATATAATCGCAGGGATTAGGACGGTCGGTAATAATTAATTTCTTTCCGTTTTCAGCACATGCTTCCATTACATAGTGCATGGTGCTAATGTAAGTATAGAATCGTGCTCCTACATCTTGTATATCAAAAAGCACAACGTCTACATCGGCCATCTGTTCGGAGGTTGGTTTTCTGTTTTTTCCATACAGAGAAATAATCTGTATTCCTGTCTTACTATCTTTTCCATCCTTTACTTTTTCTCCGGCATCAGCATTTCCGCGAAAACCATGCTCTGGAGCAAAGACTTTTTTGATATTAATTCCGCAAGCAATCAAGGTATCCAAAAGGTGAGTTCCTTTTTTGTTTACTATTGAAGTATGATTAACTACCAATGCTACCCGTTTGTTTTTAAGTATTGGTAATATTTTATCCATCTGCTCTGCCCCAACCTTAACCTCCTTTGAGGAAGTTGAAACCGATTCAGCTGGTTTTAAAGAACTTCTCTCACTAGATGCATTTATGCAGTTTGCCATGCAAAGAAGCAACAGCACTGCCAGGCTCTTAAATTGTCTTTGTTTTATCATAATATTAGGGTTTATTCATAGAAAAAGAGTTATTTCTTAACTATGACATTGTTATATGGATAAGGTATTTCGATGTTTTCTTTGTCAAAACGTTCTTTAATTGATTTTAGTAAGTCACATTTTAAAACGAAAGCATTTCCTGCATTTGCCGCCCAAGCCCATGCTTTTAGTGTGATGGCCGAATCGCCAAGTGCAATTACACGAATAACAACTTGCGGCGTGTTGCCCTGTTTTTCCTCTGGAGTGCGGCGGTCAATCAACAATGGATGATGCATTATTTCATCTCTCATTACATTGATCGCCTTGTCAAGGTTTGTATCATAAGAGACTCCTACTTCAATAAAACTGCATGTGTCTTGTTCTCCGATAGTAGAATTAACAATTGTACTGGAGTTGATTTTACTGTTTGGAATAATAATCATTCTATTGTCTAGACTCTTTATAATAGTATGGCGAAGAGTGATTTCGGCTACTGTTCCGTTTACTACACTGTCAATCATAATTGAATCACCAATTCGGAAAGGCTTTCCAAAGACAATAAACAATCCACTGACAAAATTTGATAAAGCTTCTTGTGAAGCAAAACCAACAGCCATTGCCATGATTCCGGCACCGGCAAGAATAGAGCTACTAACTTTCTCCATCCCTGGAATCAAAGAGAGGAAGATTGCCATACCTATGATATAAAGAGTATAAACAATCAGTCGTTGAATAAAGCTTGAAGTAGTTTGATCCAGGATTGCAAGTTTTTTCCTTTTCTGTGAACGTCTGAACAAATATTTGGTAAAAGAAACGGCAACTTGTGTCACCCCGTAGATCAGCAAAGCTTTAATAAAAAAAGAAATCAATTTCTCAATGCTGATATTTAAAATAGTATTGCTTAAAAACTCGTGTACATTCATGTTTGTTACGCTTAAATTTAGTAATATTGCACAAAATTATTTATTTCAATCGAATAAACAAGTATTAAGATGATAATGAATCCAATAGAAATTATTAATAAATATTATACTCCTGGAAGGCAGCTTGATATTTTACTAACTCATAGCCGATCGGTTGCTGATAAGGCTTTACAGATTGCAACCCGTCATCCCGAACTTAATCTTGATAAGACGTTCTTAGAGGAGGCTGCAATGATACATGATATTGGAATCTTTCTGACAAATGCTCATGGCATAGACTGTGTTGGTAAAGAGCCTTATATTTGTCATGGTTATCTGGGTGCAGATTTAATTAGAAAAGAAGGATACCCTCGTCATGCCCTCGTATGTGAACGCCATACCGGAGCTGGAATTACAGTTCTTGATATAGTGAAAAATGAGTTACCACTTCCACATCGTGATTTATTGCCGGTATCTATGGAAGAACAAGTTATTTGTTTCGCCGATAAGTTTTTTTCAAAAACTCATTTAGAGCAAGAAAAAAGTGTGGAGGCTGCCCGAAAAACAATAGCCAAATTTGGAACCGAAGGACTAAAACGCTTTGATGAATGGTGCGATCTTTTTCTTTAATCCCAAAAAAAAAATTAAATAAACTGAAAGCTGTTAATATTTGGTAGAGAATGCTTACTTTTGCCCATTAAAGCGTAAATGCATAATTGATGACGTCATTAAAAGCTAAAACATATATAATTCCGCTCTTGTTTGTTGCTGTTACTCTTTCACTTTCTGATGGAGTACATGCTCAGAAAGGAAAGAAGAAAGAGTTGTCTTCTGATACAATTAAAGCAGATTCTTTGGCTCAGGATACTTTAAAGTCAAAAAAGAGAAAGCAGGAATTAAATGCTCCTGTTACTTATGAAGCTTCCGATTCCATTGTTTTTACACAAGGAGGTTTTGCTCACCTTTATGGAAAAGGAAAGGTAAATTATGAAAAGATAGAGCTTGAGTCTGAGATAATTACCATGAATATGGATAGTAGTACTGTCTATGCCAGAGGTAAAGTAGACTCTTTAGGAGCAGTAACTGGTGCACCGGTCTTTAAAGATGGAGAAACACCATACGAATCAAAATCTATCAATTATAACTTTAAAAGTAAACGTGGTTATATAAAAAATGTGGTAACACAACAAGGAGAGGGATATGTAACCAGCTACAATGCAAAGAAAAGTTCCGGTGATGATCTTTTTATGGAAGATGGTAAATATACAACTTGTGATAACCATGAACATCCACACTTCTATTTACAACTAACACGCGCAAAAGTAAAACCTAAAAAGAATGTAGTCTTCGGACCGGCGTATATGGTTGTAGAAGATGTTCCTTTGCCTATAGCGATTCCTTTTGGTTTCTTCCCATTTAGTAGCAGTTATTCTTCAGGTTTTATTATGCCTACTTACGGAGACGAGCTGAATCGAGGTTTTTATCTTCGTGATGGTGGGTATTACTTTGCTATCAGTGATTATATGGACTTGAAACTTACAGGTGAGATATTCACTAAAGGTTCATGGGGGCTTGGTACTGCAACAAACTACAATAAAAGATATAAATATTCAGGTTCTTTAAGTGCCAATTATCAGGTAACCAAAACCGGAGAGAAGAATGTCGATTATGCTGTATCAAAGGACTTTAAATTAAACTGGACTCATAGACAAGATGCTAAGGCAAGTCCTAATAGTTCTTTCTCGGCAAGCGTTAACTTTGCGACAAGTAGTTATGAGAAGACTAATTTAGGAAGTTATTATGATCCTTCTTTGTATTCTCAGAACACGAAGACTTCCAGTGTTAGTTATACACGTAACTTCCCGGATCAGAATCTAACAATGTCGAGTACATTTAATATTGCACAGCGCACAAAGGACTCAACATTGGCTGTAACGTTACCGGATTTAAATATCTCTTTAAGCCGAATTTTTCCTTTTAAACGTAAAAAGGCTGTTGGCGCAGAACGTTGGTACGAAAAAATATCAATGAGTTATACCGGTCAGTTAAAGAATAGCATTACTACAAAAGAAGATAAATTCTTTAAATCAAGTTTAGTGAAAGATTGGGAAAATGCAGTGAATCACTCTATTCCAATCAGTGCAACATTTACTTTGTTTAAATATTTAAATGTAACTCCTTCTTTTAATTATACCGAACGCTGGTATACTAATAAGATAAAGCAATCCTGGGATGACAATAGTCAGGCTGTTAAAAAGGATACCACTTACGGCTTTAATCGTGTCTATAATTATAATATGAGCCTTGGTATAAGTACTAAACTCTATGGTTTCTATACACCAATGAAGGCTATCTTTGGTGATAAGATTCAAACTATCCGTCACGTGATAACTCCAACTGTTAGTCTTAGTGCTCAACCTGATTTTGGAGCAAAAAGATATGGATACTGGGATTCTTATACATATATTGATGCTTACGGTGATGAGAAAACAGTAGATTACTCTCCTTATGCAACCGGATTATTTGGGGTTCCGGGTAAAGGGAAGCAAGGAAATGTTAGCTTTGATGTCTCCAATAATGTGGAAATGAAAATTAAATCGGCTAATGACTCAGTAAAGAAGGTTAGTTTGATTGATGAATTAGGCGGTAGTATCTCATATAATATGGCTGCAAAGACAAAACCCTGGAGTGATTTATCCATGCGTTTGCGTTTGAAATTAACTAAGAGCTATACATTTAATTTCAATACTTCGTTTGCTACTTATGCATATCAGTTTGATAAAAACGGTAATGTTTATGTAGGAGATAAAACAGAATGGTCTTATGGTCGTTTCGGACGATTCCAGGGCTCGGGTTCATCTTTCTCATATACTTTTGATAATAGCACCTGGAAAAAGTGGTTTGGGAAAAAAGAGGAAAAGAAAGAAGGAACGAATAATCCTGAAGGAGAAAAACCAAAGAAAGAAGCTAAAACAGATGGAGAGACAGAAAAGAAAGAGAAAAAAGCTGAAGTAAATCAAGATGGATATCTTCCATTTAAAATGCCTTGGTCATTCTCTCTTGCATATTCATTTAATTTCAGAGAAAATACAGCTGCTAAGATTAATGAAAAAACAATGCGTTATCCGTTTAAGCTGACTCATACTTTAAGTGGTTCTGGAAATATTAAGATCTCTGATAAATGGAATTTCTCTTTCCAAGGTTCATATGACTTTGATGCAAAACAGATAGCACAGACAACTTGTAATATATCTCGTGACTTGCACTGTTGGAGCATGACTTGTAGCTTATCTCCTTTTGGTAAATATCGTTCTTACAATTTCTCAATACGTGCTAATTCAAGCATGCTGCAAGATTTGAAATGGGAACAACGAAGCAGTGCCTCTTCAAATATTAAGTGGTATTAATACTGATATAAATAAAAAGAAGACCAACAATTTATAACACAAATTGTTGGTCTTCTTTTTATCTATATATTGGTTCAATAGTAAGACTATTACCAATTTATTGGTTCAATTCCATGTTCTAGCAGATATTTGTTAGTCTTGCTAAAATGTCCATTCCCGAAGAATCCACGATAAGCAGATAGGGGAGAAGGATGAGCTGACGAAAGAATAAGATGTTTATTCCTGTCAATCATAGCACCTTTTTTTTGTGCATAAGAACCCCAAAGAATAAATACCAGATGTTCTCGCTCTTCAGCTAGATGACGAATCGCAGCATCGGTAAATGTTTCCCATCCTTTGTTTTGATGCGAACCCGCCTGATGCGCTCTAACTGTAAGAGTTGCGTTCATTAGCAGTACTCCTTGTTCGGTCCATCGGGTAAGGTTACCGCTTTTAGGAGCAGGAGTTCCTAAATCACTTGCTATTTCCTTAAAAATATTCTGCAATGAGGGAGGAAAAGGAACCCCATCGTTTACAGAAAAGCACAAACCATGAGCCTGACCTGGTTCATGATATGGATCCTGTCCGATAATCACTACTTTAACTTTATCAAACGGGCAGCTATTAAATGCATTGAAAATTAGTTTACCCGGAGGATAAACAGTATACTGTGCATACTCGTCGCGTACAAAATTAGTAAGCCGACTAAAATAGTCGGCTTCAAATTCTGGTGCAAGATGTTTCTTCCAGCTATCTTCAATCTGTACGTTCATTCGTAATTAGATTAAAGGCATATTCAATTCTTCACATTCCTTTCTCATATCTGCAGGCCAGATACTTGCCTGGATTTCTCCGATATGAGCTTTACGTAAGTAGAACATACAAAGACGTGATTGTCCTATGCCACCGCCAATACTTAATGGAAGAGTTCCTTCTAACAATCTTTTGTGGAAATAAAGATCTTTACGTCCTTCATTGCCACTCTCTTTTAATTGTCTAAGCAGAGCCTCTTTATCAACACGGATTCCCATAGAAGATATTTCAACTGCACGGTCTAAAGTATAGTTCCATACCAAAAGGTCACCATTTAATCCTGGTAAACCGTTAATACCTGGAGTTGAATAATCATCATAATCCGGTGCACGTAGATCGTGTTCTTTTCCATCACCAAGTTTACAGCCAATACCAAAGATAAATACTGCACCATGTTCTTTGGTGATAGCATTTTCGCGGCCTTTAGGATCTAAATTCGGATAAAGTTGGCGTAGTTCTTCAGAGTGGATAAAGAATAACTTTTCAGGTAAACATGGTCTGATTTGTGGATACATTTCAAAAACCATATATTCTGTGCGAATCATGGCAGCATAAATACGTCCCACAATTTCCTTTAAGAAATCAATATTACGATCTTCACGGTTAATAACTCGTTCCCAATCCCATTGATCTACATATAATGAATGTAAATTGCCAAGTTCTTCGTCAGAGCGAATTGCATTCATGTCTGTATAAATACCATATCCAGGTTCTATACTGTAATCAGCAAGTGTCATTCTTTTCCATTTAGCAAGAGAATGCACAACTTCGGCTTCTTTATCTCCTAATTCTTTGATAGGGAAGGATACAGGACGTTCTACTCCGTTTAAGTCATCGTTAATTCCCATTCCTTTCAATACAAATAAAGGGGCTGTTACACGACGAAGACGTAATTCTGACGATAAGTTTTGTTGGAAGAACTCTTTAATCTGTTTTATTCCAAGCTCGGTTTGTTGTAAATCGAGTAATGGTTGGTAGTTTTCTGGTTTTATAAGATAGCTCATAGGTTGTTTATTTCTAAATTATAGTCGGCAAATATACATAATATTTATATATTTGCTATTATTTATTGATATAATATTAGCAAAATGTATGTTTAATTAGCGATACTTATTTCAAAATAATAGTTGTTATTAATGTTTTCCATTGTATTGTTTTTCAATAGTTTGATAAACTCAACTTATATATAGATCTTTCTTATATTCTCTAAATTAGCAAATTAACTGAAAAATTGATAGATAATGTATTTTCCTGGAATAAGTAGTGCTATCATTTAAGTAGGTTTTGAAAGGATTTTAGAAAAAATATTAGGAAACACACAACTATTTTTGTACTTTTGCCCGCACAATAAGGTTCCGTAGCTTAGTGAATAGAGCGTCAGATTCCGGTTCTGAAGGTCGTGGGTTTGAGTCCCACCGGGATCACTTATCAAATAGATGGGGGTTGTCCAATTTTGGATAACCCCCATCTATTTTTTATTCTTTGAATTATTTCGGCTCAATATAAAAACTTGTGTGATAACTGTTCATTCTTCAGCTTTGAACAATGAATATTTATTTGTGTATCCGGGTGGATGTCTCCGTTAGTAATCTTTCTAAAGTCATCCCTCACTCCCTCACCAGGTCCATTCAATAGGTTATAAATCAGTCATGTATTTAGTGATGGTAGCATTTTGAACCCTCACTTTACCCTCACAAAAAGTGCCTACCCTCACTTTTTCGATACCTTTTAGAGCATTATCGGGATAATAAAATATTCTTTTGAACACTCTCTATTATTTATAGACTTACCTAATTAGATGTATTCACTTTACGCTTCACTGAATTCCTTTAACAGATTTTCCCATGAATCGCAGAGTGCCTGCATAGATGGGAAAAGAACATTAGCTCCGGCATCAAGAAGTATATTATCATCTAAAGGACCAGTGTTCACAGCTACAGTAAATATGCCTGCTGCAGCAGCAGCTTGTACTCCAAGAGGCGCATTTTCAACAACAATGGCTTCATTGGCTTTCAGGTTTCCTTTATTTAATGCCATAAGATATGGTTCCGGATTTGGTTTTCCATATTTTACGTCGAAAGCGGTAACCATTAGTTCAGGCTTAAAAACTCCAGGAAAGTTTTTATTCAGGCGACCTAATAATGATGCCTGTCCAGAACCGGTTACTATCATGGGAAATAAACCATCGCGTTTAACCTTTGTCAGTACATCGGTAGCCCCTTCCATAGGTAATGCCAGAGGATAACTGTTGAATACTTCAGTTTTTGCTTTATAAATCTCTTTAATCTCCTTTTCTGTTGCATTTCTACCAAACTGACGCTGGCATACTATATTGATAGTTCCTGACCCTGTACGTCCTTCGTGAAGATAGGCTTCTTCTTTAGAAAGATGCAATCCGCGTTCTTCCATAATCTTGTGCCATGATTCGGCATGATAAGGCATTGAATTGTATAATACTCCGTCCATATCAAATAGAACGGCTTTAAGTGTAAGTGATGGATGTTTATGGGTCTCTAAATAGCGACTAATTGCAGTTTGAAACATAGTTAGTAAGTTCATTTATTCGATTGCAAAGATACGAAGAAGTTCTTAATTAACATTCAAATGTTTGGTTATTCAGATTATTCGTGTATTTTTGCAGCACTGATTTTGAATGATTTATAAATGAAAAACATATTTTTACCATTTATTCTTGGACTTTTTTTACTATCCTCTTGTGCCTCTGAAACGACTGTGTCGCCGGAGATAAAAGTTATTAGCTGTTCTGTAAATGATACGATTGTTGCTGAAACCCCTAAAGTTAAGGTAGGTGATGTTGTAGAGTTATCTCTCAATCTTATCGGTAATGGGTCTGATTTATTTAGTTTCCATGCAAAATCAAATGATGAAGAAGTTAAGATTTCTTTAGCTGAATATGATCAGAAGAAAGTATCTGAAGAAATAAACTTCACAGATGCAGAAGCTTGCCGACTGACATTTATTGATGGTGTATCTACTTCCAATGTGAAAGTTAAGGCAACAGTGCAAGCTGTTAAGGAAGATGTGATGACATTGAAGTTTTATCTGTCGGCCAAAACGGAATGTGAAGGCAGTGAACTCGACGTTGATCTTCAAAAGAAATGATTTAATAAAGAAGATTTTTAAAGATTAGATATAAAAGAAAAGCCTCAGACCTGTAATGGTGCTGAGGCTTTTCTTTGTTTATTGTATAGCTTACAGGCGTGCCTGAATAGCTTTTGATTCTTCTTCGTAACCTGGTTTGTTTAGCAAAGCAAACATGTTCTTTTTGTAAGCTTCAACACCTGGTTGGTTAAATGGATTAACTCCAAGAATATAACCGCTGATTCCGCATGCTTTTTCAAAGAAAAAGAATAACTGACCGATATAATATTCGTTCAGTTGTGGCATGCTGATGTGAAGATTAGGAACACCGCCGTCTACGTGGGCAATCTGTGTACCAAGTTCGGCCATCTTGTTTACTTCGTCAACGCGTTTTCCTGCAAGGAAATTAAGTCCGTCAAGGTTTGCTTCGTCAGATGGTACAGTAAGATTCTTGTTTGGAGTCTCAATAGAGATCACAGTTTCGAAAATGCTGCGTTCACCTTCCTGAATCCATTGACCCATTGAGTGTAAATCTGTAGAGAAATCTACAGCAGCAGGGAAAATACCTTTGTTTTCTTTACCTTCTGATTCTCCGTAAAGTTGTTTCCACCATTCCATTACATAATGAAGTTTTGGGTGGTAGTTTACAAGAATTTCAATTTTCTTTCCGTTCTTGTAAAGTTCGTTACGTGTTGCAGCATAGATTGCAGCAGGATTTTCACTGAAAGGAACATTCAATCCACATACTTCTTCCATTTTTGCAGCGCCGGCAATTAGCTGTTCAATGTCGAAACCTGCCACAGCGATTGGAAGCAAACCTACTGGAGTAAGAACAGAAAAACGTCCGCCCACATTATCAGGAATTACATAAGTTTTGTATCCTTCTTTGTCGGCAGTAACTTTTGCAGCACCTTTTTTTGCATCGGTAATTGCAACGATACATTTCTGAGCTGTTTCTTTACCTCTCTGGTCTTCGCATTGTTTTTTCAATAAACGGAAAGCCAAAGCTGTTTCAGTTGTTGTTCCTGATTTAGATATGTTGATTACTCCAAACTTCTTACCTTTTAAATAATCAGTAAGTTCAGAAAGGTAATCTTCACTGATATTATGTCCTGCATAGATAATAACAGGGCTATCTTTCTTTTCTTTAAGTAATTCAAAGCTATCTGATAAAGCTTCGATTACAGCACGCGAGCCAAGATAACTACCACCAATACCGGCCATAACAACCACTTCGCAATTGTCACGAAGGATTTGTGCTGTAGCCTTAATGTCGGCAATAAATTCTTTGCTGGTAGATGATGGAAGGTTTAACCAACCTAGGAAATCATTACCTTTACCTGTACCGTTGTGTAATGCTTCGCTGCAAGCCTTAGCCTGAGCTTCATAGGCATATACAGCATCTTTAGAAATAAATCCTAAAGTCTTTTCGATGTTTAAACTAATATTTTTCATGATTTGTAAGTGTGTTATCTGAATGAATCAGTTAATAATTTTATTTCTATAGCAGGAGAGATTCTTTCGTATAGAATATTATAAACAGCATCAAGAATAGGCATATTTACGTGATAATGTTTGTTTATCTCTTTTATGCATTTTGTGCCATAATATCCTTCGGCAATCATCTCCATCTCTATCTGTGCACTTTTCACAGAATAACCTCTACCAATCATTGTTCCGAATGTGCGGTTACGGCTAAAGTTTGAATATGCAGTAACGAGAAGGTCTCCCAGATAAGCAGAGTCGTCAATACTTCTGTTTATAGGATATACCGTGTTAAGGAAGCGATTCATTTCCTGAACTGCATTTGATATGAGCACCGCCTGAAAGTTGTCGCCATACTTCAGTCCGCTACAAATACCTGCTGCAATGGCATATACATTTTTAAGTACAGAGCCATATTCAATACCTGCCACGTCATCACTTACAGATGTTTTTATATACTGGCTGGCCAGCTTACGGGCAAGAATACGTGCTTTATCTTTATCCGGACAAGCTATAGTTAAATAAGAAAGACGTTCCAATGCAACTTCTTCAGCATGACACGGACCTCCAAGAGCTGCAATGTTCTCTTCGGGCACTCCGTATTCTTGAGCCAAATATTCAGATACAATCAGATTTTCATCCGGTACAATCCCCTTGATGGCTGTTATGATGAATTTATCCTTTAGCTTAGTTTTCAACTTTTTCAGATGAACTTTAAGATAAGGAGAAGGAGTTACAAAAATTAATGTATCAGAATCTTTTACGATATCATTAATGTTGGAACTGAAATTTATCCGTTTAACATCAAATTTTACTCCGGTAAGATATGCCGGATTATGACCTAAACGTTTAAAATCTGCAATACGGTCGTCGCGACGCATATACCAGTTTATGCTGTCATCCTGAGCTAAAACTATTTTTGCAATAGCTGTAGCCCAGCTTCCTCCGCCCATGATTGCTATTTTTCCAGGTAATTTCATGATTCCTTATGATAGCTTATTAATCCATTCTGTAACAGTGTTGACAGAAGGATTGCTCAATTCCAGCTTATATTTCTTATTAATACCACAGATATCCATTTGGAATTTCTGAGGGTTTACGCCTTTCATATCTTCTACCAGATTGTATCCGGCTTTCTGAATTACAGGTACCCAATCTTCTGGCACACCTAATTCCATATATTTAGTAGCGGGATCTTTCTTAATTGTTTTTTCAGGACGCATCTGAGGGAAGAACAAAACTTCCTGAATAGTGGTTTGTCCGGTCATCAACATAACTAAACGGTCCATACCTATACCCATACCAGAAGTAGGAGGCATACCATATTCCAAAGAGCGTACAAAGTCGTTATCAATAAACATTGCTTCGTCATCTCCCTTTTCGCTTAGTTTAAGCTGATCCTGGAAACGCTCAAGCTGATCAATTGGATCGTTAAGCTCAGAGTATGCGTTACACAACTCTTTACCGTTAACCATCAATTCAAAACGTTCTGTAAGTTCAGGATTGTTACGGTGGCGCTTGCAAAGAGGTGACATCTCAATAGGATAATCAGTGATGAATGTAGGCTGAATATAGTTGCCTTCACATTTTTCGCCGAATATTTCATCGATGAGCTTTCCTTTACCCATTGTTTCATCTACTTCCACACCAATCTTAGCACATACTTCACGAAGTTCGTCTTCGCCCATGCCGTTAATATCAATACCTGTAAACTCTTTAATAGAGTCTATCATGGTAATACGCTTGAATGGAGCTTTGAAACTAATTATGTTATCACCAACTTTCACTTCATGAGTACCGTTTACATCGAAACAGATCTTATCAAGCATCTTTTCAGTGAAATCCATCATCCAGTTATAATCCTTGTAAGAAACGTATATTTCCATACAGGTAAACTCAGGATTGTGGGTGCGGTCCATACCTTCGTTACGGAAGTTCTTTGAGAACTCGTAAACTCCTTCGAAACCTCCTACGATAAGACGTTTCAAATAAAGTTCGTCAGCGATACGAAGATATAAAGGTATATCGAGTGCATTGTGGTGAGTAATGAACGGACGTGCAGAAGCACCTCCTGGAATGGATTGCAGAATAGGAGTTTCTACTTCCATATAGTCTTTAGCGTTAAAGTATTCACGCATAGATGAATATACTTTATTACGCTTGATAAATATGTCTTTTACGCCTTCGTTAACAACAAGGTCAACATAGCGTTGGCGATAGCGAAGTTCAGGATCTTCAAAAGCATCATAAGCTACACCATCTTTGTATTTTACGATTGGAAGTGGCTTAATTGACTTGGAAAGAACTGTAAGTTTCTGAGCGTGAATACTTACTTCGCCCATTTGAGTTCTGAAAACAAATCCTTCAATACCGATGAAGTCACCTAAATCGAGCAAGCGTTTAAAAACAGTGGTGTACAATTCTTTATCCTCTCCCGGACAAATGTCATCACGGGTGATATAAACCTGGATTCTTCCTTTGGAATCTTGTAACTCAATAAAGGAAGCTTTTCCCATTACACGACGGCTCATTATACGACCGGCCACAGATACTTTTCGTGGTTCAGCGTTTTCGTCATCTACGAATTCCTGTTTTATATCGGTTGAGAATGCATTGGTTACGTACTCGGCTGCAGGGTATGGTTCAATGCCCATAGCACGCAGTTCATTCAGACTGTTTCGTCTGATTATTTCCTGTTCGCTTAGTTCTAATAGGTTCATTTTACTACGTATTAACTCAAATTTGTGGCAAAAGTACGAAACATTTCTCAGATAACGTAATGAAATCCCATCTAAATGATTGATTGTTGGGAGGTATAAGGCAGGCAATCTTAATTATTTGGTGAATGAATTGAGAATTCTTGTACAGAAGATTGCATTCTTTTGTACAGAAGATCTAATTGTTCTGTACAAAAGAATTAAATCTTCTGTACAGAACTTTAAGATTGTTAGATGTTAGAAGAAACAGTGAGTGCTCATTGACTGAACACAACTTGATAATGTATATATCTCTTATTTCATAAACAAGAGGCTCTATTTTGAATATTCCATGTGGAACTCGGCAACAGCTTCAATTCCCTTGCGGAATATATCCAGAGAGAAACTTTCATTTGGAGAATGTATCGCATTGTCTTCAACTCCAAAACCCATTAATATAGTTTTGATACCCAGAACTTCTTCAAAAGTAGAGATGATAGGGATGCTTCCTCCGCGACGAACGGCAAGCGGTTTCTTACCAAATGCTAATTCAAAACCTTTCTCGGCTGCACGATATGCGGGGTGGGAGATAGGGCATACATAACCCTGACCACCATGCATCGGAGTAACTTTAACTTTTACTGTTTCCGGAGCAGTTTGCTCTATATAATTCTTAAATAACTCACTGATTGTATGATGATCCTGATGAGGAACCAGTCTGCAAGATACTTTTGCATAGGCTTTTGATGGCAGAACTGTTTTTGATCCTTCACCGGTATATCCGCCCCAGATACCGCATACATCGAATGACGGACGACAGCTGTTGCGTTCCAGGGTGGAATAGCCGGCTTCTCCGGCCAACTGCTCTACTCCAATGGACTTCTTGTATTTTTCTTCATCGAAAGGTATCTGTGCAATCATGGTTCTTTCAGCATCGGGTACGGCTTCCACATCGTCATAGAAATGAGGAATAGTGATTCTTCCGTTCTCGTCTATAATCTTGCTCAATATGCCGCAAAGAACATTGATTGGATTAGCAACGGCACCGCCAAAGTGTCCTGAGTGAAGGTCGCGGTTTGGACCGGTTACCTCTATCTCCCAGTAAGCAAGTCCTCTCAGGCCGGTAGTTAGCGATGGAAGATCGGCTCCCAACATACTTGTGTCTGATACCAGAATTACATCGGCTTTCAATAATTCTTTGTGATCTTTGCAAAATTGTTCCAAACTTGGAGAGCCAATCTCTTCTTCTCCTTCAAAGATAAATTTCACATTATTCTTCAGAAGCTGATGACTTAATAAATATTCAAATGCTTTTACTTGTATAAAAGCTTGCCCTTTATCATCATCTGCACCTCTTGCCCAGATTTTGCCGTCACGTATTTCAGGCTCAAATGGATCGCTAGTCCACAGTTCCAGAGGTTCTGCAGGCATAACATCATAATGAGCATAAACTAATACCGTTTTAACGTCAGGGCTCACAATCTTTTCTCCGTAAACAATTGGATTACCGGAAGAAGCCATCACTTGTGCTCTGTCAGCTCCCGCTTCCAGTAATAGCTCTTTCCATCTTTGTGCACATGCCAGCATATCATCTTTATGTTCCGGCAAAGCGCTGACAGAAGAAATTCGTATTAAGCTGAAAAGCTCATTCATCATCCTTGTTTCGTGTAGGGTGATGTAAGATTGTATATGTTTCATTATTAAGCTATACCTTTCTATAGATTATAATTGAGTCGTTTTATCAATCAGGTAATAGTCAAGGATTGTCATGGCTGCCATTGCTTCTACAATAGGAACTGCTCTAGGTAGAACGCATGGATCGTGTCTTCCTTTTGCTTTCATTGTAGTGTCAACTCCATTAATGTTCACCGTGTGCTGTTCCATAAGAATAGTAGCAACCGGTTTAAATGCAACACGGAAATAGATATCTTCCCCGTTACTTATTCCTCCTTGTACGCCTCCGGAATGATTTGTTTTGGTTTCTATTACACCATCGTGGTTATAGAAAACATCGTTTTGTTCAGAACCTTTTTGTTTCAGCCCTTTAAAACCGTCTCCATACTCAAATGCTTTTGCTGCATTAATGCTCATCATTGCATTCCCAAGCGCTGCATGAAGCTTTCCAAAAACTGGCTGTCCAAGGCCAATAGGACATCCTTTTATAACGCAGGTTACTACTCCGCCTATAGTATCTCCCTCTTCTTTTATCTGAGCGATATAGTCAACCATCTCTTTCCCTTTTTCCAGATCTGGACAACGGGCTGGTGTATCTTCTATTTTTGAAAAATCATACTTGCTATAATCTTCATCCAGACGAATATGTCCTACTTGTGATGTGTAAGCAGTAATGTTTATTCCAATCTGATGTAAAGCCATCTTGGCTAATGCACCAGCCACCACACGGGATATTGTTTCACGGGCAGAAGAACGGCCGCCGCCACGATAGTCGCGAATTCCGTATTTTAGCTGATAAGTATAGTCAGCATGTGACGGACGAAATATGTTTTTTATGTTTTCGTAATCTTTGGATTGCTGGTTTTTATTCCAAACAATAAAGCCGATAGGACTCCCTGTGGATTTTCCTTGAAAGATACCCGATAGAAACTCAACTTTATCTGATTCGTCACGGTCGGTTGTAATCTTTGATTGTCCGGGTCTACGTCTGTCTAGTTCTTTTTGAACAAAGTCCAGATCAATTTTAATTCCTGACGGAAAGCCGTCAATAACTCCGCCAATTCCTTTACCATGAGATTCGCCGAAGCTGCTTAATCTGAAAATATTGCCGAATGAGTTGAACATAGCTTAATATATTTAGTTTGTTATGGCAAATATAATTAATATTTCTTTAATATTACTATAAAAACACCTATTAATCCGAAAGGTTTTACAATAAATTGCATTATTTTTTCTCTTTCTTATTCTTTTATAATTCAGGTTTTATCTGATTAAATATTAGATGCTTTTAGTTGTTCTTTGTCCTTTATGAAGTCAAAAATATGAATATGGCTTGAAAATCAATAATATAACTGTATCTCTATTAACAATGTAAAACCATTAACGCACTTGTAGCTTATAAATTTCTGGTTTTGCTGACTAATTTAATAAATATGAAACAAATTATCCCCTTTTTCAAAACATTATATATATAAGTATTAAAAATATATCCCATACTTTTGTTTCTCTTTGATTAACTTAAAATATTAACAATGAAAAAATACATGTCGGTAGGGTTGATAGCCCTGTTTTTTATGCTTCTATCTTCACCGGTTTCGGTTGCCCAACTTCATATAAATGGCGGTTCCTCTTACCTGATGAATCAGGCGAAGGATGTAAGTACAGATTTCGGCGATTTTACAAACATATTCTTTTTCGCAGATAAGCTTTCAAATTTTGATCCGGTATCGGCATCTGGAAAAATTGAATGGAAACGTAACACGTTGTATACCCGTCAGGCATTTAATACAAATGCTGTTTTACCGCAAAATCTTCGGATGCTCGATTTTCCTGAAACAGCTTACGATAATAATCCGCAGTTAAAGTTTTCTGTTGAATTTGTAACTCCACGCACATTGCGTATACGCATGCTTACTACTCCGGTTGAACAGAAAGAAGCGGAGTCTGTAATGTTGGTTAAAACTCCTGGAAAGGATAATAGCTGGAAGTATTCGGCCGTAAAAGGAGGACACCTTTATAAAAGTATTTATGGTTCTATATTAATTGAAGAGAATCCTTGGCGAATAATTTTAAAAGATGCAGCCGGCAAACAATTAACAGATACCTGGCGCTGGAAAGACAATGACTCTACTCAGGTGAAAAATCTGCCTTTCAATTTTATAAAACGAGGAAGTGATAACTCACGGAGCATAAATCCTGTGTTTACACTTTCTCCCGGAGAAAAGATTGTGGGCTGTGGCGAATCGTTTACCTCTCTGAATAAAGTTGGGCAGAAGGTCAATCTTTTTGTGACAGATCCTCAAGGTCCGGAAACAGATCAGATGTACAAACCTATACCATTCTTTATGAGTAACCGTGGCTACGGAATGTTTATGCATACTTCCGCTCCGGTAACCTGCGACTTTGGAGCTACTTATACCGGTATAAACAAATTGTTTATGGCCGATGAGGCTTTAGATTTATTTGTGTTCTTTGGTGAACCGAAAGATATTCTTGACGAATATACCAGTCTGACAGGAAAATCGCCGATGCCTCCACTGTGGAGCTTTGGAACATGGATGAGCCGCATTACTTATTTCAGTGAAGCAGAAGGATATGATGTTGCAAAGAATCTGAGAAAATATAAAATTCCTGCTGATGTAATCCATTTCGATACGGGATGGTTTGAAACCGATTGGCAATGCGATTATCAGTTTGCTCCCAGTCGTTTCAGTAATCCTGAAAAAATGATTAAAGATCTCAGGGAGGATGGGTTTCACATATCACTTTGGCAGCTGACTTACTTCACACCTAAAAATAAATATTTCAGTGAAATTGTTGATAAAGGAATGAACGTAAAGAATGCTAATGGCGGAATGCCGTATGAAGATGCGGTGCTCGACTTTTCCAACCCGCAGACTGTTGCCTGGTATCAAGATAAGTTGGCAGGATTACTGAAGATGGGTGTTGGTGCGATTAAAGTGGATTTTGGAGAAGCGGCACCGTTAAATGGTTTTTATGCATCGGGCAAAGGAGGGCTTTATGAACATAATCTTTATCCTCTCAGATATAATAAGACGGTGGCCGATGTAACCTCTAAAGTAAACAATGAACATATAATCTGGGCACGTAGTGCATGGGCGGGTTCTCAACGTTATCCTATCCATTGGGGCGGCGATGCTGCAAATACGGATATTGGTATGCAAGGAACACTTCGCGGCGGACTTTCTTTGGGACTAAGCGGATTTTCTTTCTGGAGTCATGATATTGGTGGGTTCGTACAAAAATCGCCGGAAGAACTTTATCGCCGATGGTTGCCATTTGGATTCCTTACTTCGCACAGTCGTGCTCATGGTGCACCTCCTAAAGAACCTTGGTTATACAATGAATCCTTTACTAAAGCTTTCCGTGAATCGGCCGAGATGAAATACATACTAATGCCTTATGTTTATGCTCAGGCAAAGAATTGTACAGAGAAAGGCTTACCAATGGTACGTGCTTTGTTTGTGGAATTCCCCGATGACCCAGGCGCATGGCTGGTAGAAGATCAATATATGTTTGGGAATGATATAATGGTAGCTCCGTTGATGGAAAATGGTTCTCAAAGAAACGTTTATCTTCCTTCAGGGAAATGGATAGATTATCAATCGGGAAAGATTTATCAGAGTGGATGGAATAAAATTTCAGTCGGGCATATCCCTGCTGTAATTCTGGTTCGTGATGGTTCGGTAATTCCGCACATTGCTCTTGCGCAATCTACTGATAAAATGGACTGGTCAAAGCTTGAATTATCAGTTTATTCGTCTGATGCAAAACAAGCTAAAGGCTTACTATGTATTCCTGCCGATAATCTACTTAAAGAGGTAATACTCACAAACGAAGGAAGTAAATGGTTGGTGAAAGATAACCCTTATCAAGGGAAAATAAAATTGACTGTTAATAGTATAATAAAATAATTGATTCAGTAGAACAGGTCTGTTTGGTTAGGTTTTTCAGATTAAAGGGTGGTTGGCTTACTTGTAGTTGACCATCCTTTTTTATAGCGCGCCGTGCATGATTATATTGAAGGGGTTTAAGATGGTTCGTTTGTTTACAATGACGATGGTTCTAAGATTAAGATGGTACTAAAAAAGAATAGCACAAGTGAGTTACGTTGTTATTATTGGGTGGGATAATAGTAATTGGATGAAGAAGTTGCAGGGACAAAAGAAAAACTGTATATTGGTAACAATTATTACTTTTCCAATTAATAACACTTCAACAAAAGTTGCACCTTTAATAATAATTTTATGAGCATACCAATAAGTATCAAGAAGAAAGTTTCACAAGATTGGCTAGAAGCTTATCCCGAACTTTCGCCTTACAAGGTTAACAAACTATATAAAGTTGTAGGACCTTTTGTTTTGGGGATTGAGTTGATTACCTTACCTTACCAAGGTAAGGAATATAGACCATATTTTGTTGGTTATTCTCTGTGGGGTAACAATGAGGAAGAGTGTATGCTTGGTCCTTTATTCTTACAACAAATAAAGGATAAAAAGGGGTGGCAATTTAATATTCCTTTTTCAGACTATGATTCTAAAAATGCAGAAGCGATTGAATGTACAAAGAATAAAATAAAAACATCTTTTGATAAGATTGTTCTAATAAAGGATTTATTGCAAGTAATCAATAATTTATTTTCAACTTCATATAGTATTATAGACCATATGAGTGTATATAAAACAAAATTTTATTTTGCTTTATATATTGGAGACTTAAATTTGATAAATGAAACGTTGAAAGAAATAATAAATGTGAGTTCGGATTGGGGTCCTAATATTTTTAAATTCAGATATGGAACTCGGGAACATTTTATTGAAAAACTGCAAAATGATATCATTAATCGTGAATCTTTTTTGAATCTAATAAAATTGAATCAAGGTAGTAATAAGTTTAAAAACCTAAAAATTAGTGATTTGGAAGATTAATGGTTGATATTCAGAATTTCCGGTGCAATATTTAAGTTGCACCGTTTTTTTATATGGCATCAAATGTTTTGTTAGCTGACGCCTTGGTTTACTTTTAACTAGCCATCCTTTTTTGTCATTAATCAAACTCTAACGAAAAAATGAAATTCTATCTGCCACCTGCCACTAAATAAGGTTTAATGTGCTGAAAAATAATAGACTAAGTTAGTGGAAGATAAACTTTATATACAATTCATCTGCCACTAGAATCTGCTATCTGCTACTAGTTTGCGGCTGTATGGACTAATCTCTTATAACTATCGTGAAAGAATAGTTTTTTTTGAATCAATAAAAATGTGTAACTCTTTTGTCTCTTTTAGAGCTCTTTTCCTCTTTAAAATCACAGATTTCTGTTATCACCTCTTAATTAATAAGTTATCTATTTTTTCCATTATAATTTAGTAAGCCCGCGGCCGTGAACCCATAAGCCCTCGAACGAGTGCCCACCAGTCTTTAGCCAAGAACCCATGAGTCTTCATTCGAGGGCTTACTTATGTCTTTTTTAAAAATTGATTATCTTGTAAGGCAAAATTTATTATATATAAGCTATAAAAGGGAAAGCAATAAAGCATTTGGTAAAAGTTTACAAGAGGGGCTTAAATCATTCATTTCGGGTGCAATTTTTAGAAGTTGAAATTTCCTCACCAAAGAATTTGCGACAACATACATCATGATGTTCTGGAGTGCTCAATTTAGTGGCAGATAAGCGTGGTTTAGTGGCAGATGATTAGTTCGATATTTTTATCTACTACCACCTGAAAGCCCTTTTGTGAAGTAGTTTTAGACGTTTTAGTGGTAGATAGTGCAGATGATTCAATGTAATTCACTATTAGTTTTAAATGCAGTGTGGCTTACATAAGTCTGATATTTCCAACTCCCGCATTTGGTAGGTTTATATTCCGTAGTTTGACCTATTTTTATTCCCTGATATGGCTAAATATTTTGCCCTGATTTGCCTAAAATCTGTATCTTTATGAATATATTCTGTATTTTTCTGTGCAACATTTGCAATCCATTGACTCAATTTATACCTTTGTGGAGTGATTCATTTTCAACTAACTAGATACTGATGTGGATTGCTAAATGTTAATTTGATTTTTTTGATGAAGAAGTTTTTTTGTGCACTAATAGTTTTTTGTAGTGTTTCTGCTGCATATTGTATTCAGACGAATAATGATCTTTCAGTATCTGAGGTGAATGGCGAACTGAAGGAATCCAAAGCTAAGCAAAAGGCCGATGATAAAGCTCTGCAAGAGAAACTTTGTGATAAGCCTTGCCCTGAATTTACATTAACTGATACCAAGGGTAAACTCTGGACGGATCAGAATATAAAGGGGAAAGTTACAATGATAAATATCTGGCATGTATATTGTGAACCTTGCATAAAAGAGATTCCGCAGCTAAACGAGCTGACCAAAAAATATGCTGGCGTTAATTTCCTTTCAATGACTTTTAATAATTCAGATCAAATAGAAAAGATAGTAGCTAAGAATCATCCCTTGTTTCACCAAATACCGGATGCTATTAATTTTATAAGTAAAACTGGGATTTCTTTTACTCCAACGAGTATATTAATTGATAAGTCGGGTGTTATAAGATGTGTTGTTCGTGGTGGAGATGAAAAGCAATTCAAACTTTTGAATAAAAGATTGAAAGAACTCTCGAAAGAGAATTAGTAAGATAAGGAATATATAAAATAAAAACAGCACACAGAAAGTTTGCTATATAAGCAACATCTGTGTGCTGTTTTTTATTATAATATATGATTAGTGACATCCGCAACCGCTACCGCAGCTACCTTCATGTCCTTCTTCATCACATCCGCAATCGTCACCGCAGCTGTCGCATCCACAACCACAACCACCTTCACCACTCATCACGTTGATCATTCCCTGAATTTCTTCATTCGTTGCAGTACGTGATTCAAGAACTTCTCCTACGAAAGTTAAATCTTCGCCAGCTAATGGGTGGTTCATATCAACCTTTACATTGCTGTTGCCTACTTCAACTACAGTAGCATTCATTCTGTTTCCGTCAGCGTCCATTAAAGGAACAACGTTTCCTGCAAAAATGCGTTCTGCGTCGAATCTTCCGTCAATTTCAAATATATTTTTAGGGAGATCAATTACATGTTCTTCGTTGTAATCTCCATATGCTTCAGTGCTAGAAATAGTAAATTCAAACTTATCGCCTACAGCTAAACCTGTAAGTTGACTCTCGAAGGCATCTAATGTAGTGCCTAGACCAGAGATAAACTGGAAAGGTTGTTCTGGGGTTGCTTTTTCTACTAAATCTCTTTCTCCATCTTCAGTTACATACAGTTCGTAAGAAACTACTATGAGTTTGTTTGGTGCTGTTTCCATCTATACTTTTGTTATTAATAAATTCTGTACTATTTTAATAAGGTGCAAATATACGAAATATTTATTCGATACCTGCGTGCCGCAATTTATTTTCAGATTATTAAGTCCTTTTTTGTAAATTATGACTTATATTTAAAAATGCTGTATTCTCTTTTCTTTTTAATCCTGAAGCTATAACAACAGAATCGTAATATATAATCGAAATTACTATTTCATATTATATATGTATCTTAATCTTTCTCTTTTCAATCTAAAAAGTGGTTGAAAGTTATAAAATAGGATAATTATGAGCTAATTTCTTACGATTGCAAATATTTAAGCGTTTTTTTTATTCAATTTGTTTGGCGGTTTAAAAAAAGAGCGTACCTTTGCATCGTCTTTAAAAAAGAAATAAAAAGCAGTATGAATATTATTACATCAATTAATTTGTCTCTAGTGCATATTATTCGCCTCGTGGTGGTCCAATCAAGAGCGTGAGAAAGGTGTATAGTTAATCGTACTATAAAAATATTATTTAGAGCCTTTCTCAGTCATGAGAAAGGCTTTTTTAATTTAAGAAACAATGGAGAAACAATTACGTAGTTCGTTCAGTACGCAAGGTCGTAGAATGGCAGGAGCGAGAGCTCTTTGGATGGCAAATGGCATGAAGAGAGAACAATTGGGTAAACCTATTATAGCAATCGTTAATTCATTTACTCAGTTTGTGCCAGGACATGTTCATTTACATGAAATTGGTCAGCTGGTAAAAGCAGAGATTGAAAAGCTTGGCTGCTTTGCCGCTGAATTTAATACTATTGCCATTGACGATGGAATTGCAATGGGACATGATGGTATGCTTTATTCTTTGCCTTCACGTGATATTATTGCTGACAGCGTAGAATATATGGTGAATGCTCACAAGGCAGATGCTATGGTTTGTATCAGTAACTGCGATAAGATTACTCCGGGAATGCTGATGGCATCTATGCGACTTAATATTCCTACAATATTTGTTTCAGGAGGTCCGATGGAAGCAGGAGAACTTAACGGTCAGCATCTTGATTTGATTGATGCAATGATTAAGTCGGCCGATGAAAACGTAAGCGATGAAGATGTAGCTCAGATTGAAAAATCAGCTTGTCCTACATGTGGTAGCTGCTCGGGTATGTTTACTGCCAATTCAATGAACTGTTTGAATGAGGCTATAGGTTTGGCTTTACCTGGAAATGGAACTATCGTTGCTACACACGAGAATCGTAAGAACCTCTTTAATGATGCTGCAAAAAAGATCGTAGAGAATACATATAAATATTATCAGGATGGCGATGACAGCGTTCTTCCAAGAAGTATTGCTACTCATTCGGCTTTCTTGAATGCAATGACTTTGGATATTGCAATGGGTGGTTCTACCAATACTATCCTTCACCTTTTGGCAATAGCTCATGAAGCAGAGGTTAATTTTACAATGGACGACATTGACGCTCTTTCTCGTAAAATACCTTGTCTTTGTAAAGTTGCTCCGAATACACAGAAATATCACATACAAGATGTGAACCGTGCAGGAGGAATCATCTCTATTCTTGCAGAATTGAAAGCAGCAGGCTTAATTGATGCAAACGTGAAACGTGTAGATGGAATGACACTTGCTGAGGCTATTGATAAATATTGCATAACCAGCCCTAACGTTTGTGATGAAGCGATAAATAAATATAAAAGTGCTCCGGCAGGTAAATTTAATCTGATTTTAGGATCACAAAGTTGTTATTATAAAGAGCTGGATGCTGATAGAAAAGATGGCTGCATTCGTTCTTATGAATACGCTTATACTAAAGATGGCGGTCTTGCTGTATTGAAAGGAAATATTGCTCAGGACGGATGTGTGGTAAAAACAGCCGGTGTGGACGAAAGCATCTGGAAATTCTCTGGTCCTGCAAAAGTTTTCGATTCTCAGGATGCTGCCTGTGACGGAATTCTGAAAGGTAAAGTCGTCTCTGGAGATGTGGTCGTCATTACTTACGAAGGACCAAAGGGTGGTCCGGGTATGCAGGAAATGCTATATCCTACATCTTATATCAAATCAAAGCATTTAGGAAAAGAATGTGCATTGATTACCGACGGACGCTTTAGTGGCGGTACATCAGGATTGAGTATCGGACATGTATCTCCTGAAGCTGCAGCCGGAGGAAATATCGGATTAATAAAAGATGGTGATATTATTGAAATAAATATCCCTGATAGAACTATAAATGTGAAGTTGAGTGATAAAGAACTAGATCTTCGCCGTTCTCTGGAAATGGAGAGAGGAAAGAAAGCATTTACCGCTCCTTTGCGAGATCGCAATGTTCCTAAGAGCTTGAAAGCTTATGCAAGTATGGTAAGCTCGGCAGATAAAGGGGCAGTTAGATTAATAGATTAAAAACTAAACAACGAGCTATTTAAATATGGATAAACAACTAGTTACTGGTTCGGAAGCATTAATCCGTTCTTTGATAAAGGAGGGAGTAGATACCATATTCGGTTATCCCGGTGGAGCGATTATGCCTGTTTATGATTGCTTATATGATCATAAACAAGAATTAAATCATGTTCTGACTCGTCATGAACAAGGTGCAACTCATGCAGCACAGGGATACGCACGAGTCTCCGGTAAAGTTGGGGTATGCGTTGTTACCAGCGGACCGGGTGCAACCAATGCCATTACAGGAATTGGAGATGCTATGCTTGATAGTACACCGTTGGTTGTTATTGCAGGTCAGGTTGGTGCAGCCTTGTTGGGTACTGATGCTTTTCAGGAAATCGACTTGGTTAGTTTAACTCAGCCAATAACAAAATGGAGTTACCAGATCCGTCGTGGAGAAGATATAGCCTGGGCAGTGGCTCGTGCTTTTTATATAGCAAAGAGTGGCAGACCAGGACCGGTAGTTCTGGACTTTGCAAAGAATGCTCAGCTGGCAAAGATTGAATATGTACCTCATACTATAGATTTCATTCGTAGTTATCAACCTGTTGTTGATATCGATGAAGAAGCAGTTTGCGCGGCAGCTCAGCTTATAAATTTTGCAAAAAAACCATTGGCTTTGGTTGGTCAGGGTGTAGAATTGGGCGGAGCTCAGAAAGAACTCTTAGAGTTCCTTGAAAAAGCAGATATTCCTGCAGGAAAAACATTGCTGGGACTTTCGGCATTACCAACCGCTCATCCTTTGAATAAAGGAATGTTGGGAATGCATGGTAATCTGGGACCAAATGTGAAAACCAATGAATGCGATGTTCTTATTGCAATTGGTATGCGTTTTGACGACCGCGTTACAGGCGACTTACATACTTATGCTAAACAGGCAAAAGTTATTCATTTTGATATTGATCCTGCAGAGATAAATAAGAACGTTAAAGCAACAGTGGCTGTAGTAGGAGACTGTAAAACAACGCTGGCTGCAGTAAC
Source organism: Bacteroides luti (assembly GCF_900128905.1). Taxonomy (GTDB): domain Bacteria; phylum Bacteroidota; class Bacteroidia; order Bacteroidales; family Bacteroidaceae; genus Bacteroides; species Bacteroides luti. The sequence goes on along the minus strand of NZ_FQTV01000003.1, from coordinate 227,829 downwards.
AGAACAACTGAAAAAGAACGAGCACAAGGAATGGATTGACAGCTTTAAAGAAAGCGAAGAAACAGAATACAATTCAGTTATCAAAGGTGAGTTGAATCCTGCTGAAGGTCCTATTACTATGGGGGAAGTTGTTGATAAGATATCGAAAGCAACCAATCACGAAGCTGTGCTGGTTACAGATGTAGGTCAGAATCAGATGATTGCTGCAAGATATTTCCAGTTCACAAAGAGTAGAAGCGTTGTAACTTCGGGCGGATTGGGAACGATGGGCTTCGGGCTTCCGGCTGCAATTGGTGCAGCATTTGGTGCACCCGACAGAACTATTTGTCTGTTCTGCGGTGACGGAGGATTGCAAATGACTATTCAGGAATTGGGAACCATTATGGAAACTGGTGCTCCTGTGAAGATTATTCTGTTGAATAATAACTTCCTGGGTATGGTGCGCCAATGGCAGGAACTGTTCTTCCACGAACGTTATTCTTCCACCCCTATGAGAAACCCTGATTATATGAAGATAGCTTCTGCTTATGGAATAAAGGGCAGATCAGTCTATTTGCGCGATCAATTAGATGGAGCAATTAAGGAAATGTTGCAGACAGAGGGTCCTTACCTTCTTGAAGTGGGAGTGATAGAAAAAGGAATGGTTTATCCGATGACACCAGCCGGTGCAACGGTTACTAACATGTTGTTGGGATACTAATACTGATATTATGAATAAGAAATTATATACAATCAACGTTTATTCAGAAAATATGGCCGGTTTGTTGAATCAGGTAACAACGATTTTTACACGCCGACAGCTGAATATTGAAACATTAAGCGTATCAGCCTCTTCTATTGAAGGTATTCATAAATATACTATTACTGTTCATACGGATGCCAGTACAATAGAAAAGGTTACCAAGCAGATTGAGAAACGTATTGATGTAATGCAAGCGCATTATTATACTGACGATCAGATTATCTTTCAGGAAGTGGCGCTTTACAAAGTTCCTGCATTGTCCTTGTTGGGCAGTAATCAGGTAGAGAAACTTGTTCGTAAACATAATGCACGTATTCTTGAAGTAAACCAAACCTATGCTGTTATTGAACTAACCGGGCATCCGGAAGAAACTCAGGCTTTGTATGATGAGCTTATGCCTATGGGATTGTGGCAGTTTGTACGTTCGGGACGTATTGCCATTACGAAAAGTCCGGTAGAGCGTCTGAGTAATTTCTTAGCTTTGGTTGAAAGTAGAAAAGGTAAAAATGGAGCAGAATAAAGTAGGTAATTATAATTTTGTAGCAGAACCCTTCCATGTAGATTTCTCCGGACATCTTACAATGGGCGTATTGGGTAATCATTTACTGAATTGTGCAGGATTTCATTCCACAGACAGGGGATTTGGCATTGCCAATCTTAATGAAGCTCATTACACATGGGTACTTTCCCGACTAGCTGTTGAATTGGACGAAATGCCTTATCAATATAAGAAGTTTAGCATTAGTACATGGGTAGAAAATGTATATCGTCTTTTTACAGATCGTAATTTTGAGATTCTGGACGAGAACGGACACACTATCGGTTATGCTCGTTCTGTATGGGCTATGATTAGTCAGCAGACACGAAAACCTGCCGACTTGCTTACTCTTCACGGTGGAAGCATTGTTGATTATGTTTGCGACAAGGAATGTCCCATCGAGAAACCTAGTCGGATTAAAGTAGACGATTGTGAGCCCGATACAACTTACGAGGCAAAGTATAGTGATATTGATATTAACGGGCATGTAAACAGTATCAAGTATATTGAGCGTGTTCTCGATCTTTTTCCGCTTGAAATGTATAAAGAGAAACGGATAAAACGTTTTGAAGTTGCATACATTGCGGAAAGTTATTACGGAGATACTCTTTCGTTCTATAAACAGAAGATAAACGAAAACGAGTATAACGTTGAAATAAAAAAGAATGGCGGCGAGGTAGTTTGCCGTAGTAAAATGATATTTATTAATTAGTTTTTTAAATAAAAAAGAAGCAAAATGGCACAAATGAATTTTGGCGGTGTTGTTGAAAATGTAGTAACCCGCGATGAATTTCCTTTAGAAAAAGCACGTGAAGTATTGAAAAATGAAACTATTGCAGTGATTGGTTATGGTGTTCAGGGACCTGGACAATCATTGAATCTTAGAGACAATGGTTTCAATGTAATCGTTGGCCAACGTAAAGGTGGAAAAACATGGGAAAAAGCCATTGCTGATGGTTGGGTTCCAGGAGAAACTTTATTCGAAATTGATGAAGCTTGCCAACGTGGTACAATTATTCAGTATCTTCTTTCGGATGCTGCTCAGATTGAAGTATGGCCTACAGTTAAGAAGAACCTTACTCCAGGTAAAGCTCTTTATTTCTCTCACGGTTTTGCTATTACCTACAAAGAAAGAACAGGTATTGTTCCTCCAGCAGATGTAGACGTAATTCTTGTTGCTCCTAAAGGTTCAGGTACATCTCTTCGTACAATGTTCCTTGAAGGCCGTGGCTTGAACTCTTCTTATGCTATCTTCCAGGATGCAACAGGTAACGCATTCGATCGTGTTGTTGCTCTTGGTATCGGTGTTGGTTCAGGTTACTTGTTTGAAACTACATTCAAACGTGAAGTTTACTCTGACTTAACTGGCGAACGTGGTACTTTGATGGGTGCTATTCAAGGTTTACTTCTTGCTCAATATGAAGTATTGCGTGAAAACGGACATACTCCATCTGAAGCTTTCAATGAAACTGTAGAAGAACTTACTCAGTCATTGATGCCTTTGTTTGCTAAGAATGGTATGGACTGGATGTACGCAAACTGTTCAACTACTGCTCAACGTGGTGCTCTCGACTGGATGGGCCCATTCCACGATGCTACAAAACCTGTATTTGAGAAATTGTATTCAGAAGTTAAGTGTGGTAACGAAGCTCAACGTTCTATTGATACAAACTCTAAACCAGACTACCGCGAAGGTTTGGATGCTGAATTGAAAGCTCTTCGTGAAAGCGAAATGTGGCAAGCTGGTGCTGTTGTTCGTAAATTACGTCCTGAAAACAACTAATCAGAAGCTCTGCTTATAGCTTTTTAAGAGGAGTGTTTTTCTCCTCCTTACATAATATAATCCCATCTCGAAAGGTTTCTTCTTTATAAACCGGTTTTGAGATGGGATTCTTTTTTATCTCAAATTTATTGGTGAATGATTGAAATCCTTTCGCCTATAAATAAAAAGCATTCACCAATAAATAAAAACCATTGGCGAATAAATTCTTCATCGTAATCATCAGTTTTTTCCAGTTCGAAATAGTAAGGCCTAAAATATGAATGAAATTATAGCGTTAAATTATTCATTTAAACTAAATTCTAACTATTTTTGTTTTCCATTAGACAATAAATAATTGACTAAATAGATATAACTATGAAAAAATTAAAAACATTTCCTGCAATTTTTGTTCTTGTGCTGTTTATTACTGCATGTAGTACTGTAGCGTTAACAGGACGTAAACAACTTCTTTTAGTATCGGACTCAGAAGTGTTGAGTTTAAGTAGTACCAGCTTTAAGGAATATATGGCAACGGCCAAAGTTTCCACCAATAAAACAAATACAGCCATGGTAGAGCGAGTTGGGAAAAAAATATCTGCAGCTGTTGAGGCTTATCTGAATGCTAACGGTCTGAGTGCTGAGGTGAAGAATTTTGCATGGGAGTTTCATTTGGTAAAAGACACAACAGCAAATGCATTTTGTATGCCCGGCGGTAAAATTGTTGTGAACGAGGGAATTTTGCCAATTACAAAGACCGAAGCGGCATTGGCTATTGTTGTAGGTCATGAAGTTGCTCATGCTGTAGCAAAACACTCTGCAGAACGTATGAGTCAGCAACTTTTAGTTTCTTATGGGGGACAAGCATTAGGCGCTTTGTTATCTAAAAAATCGGCAGCAACACAAACGTTGGCTGGACAAGTGTTCGGATTAGGTGCCAATTATGCTGTGATGCTCCCTTATTCTCGTAGCAATGAAAATGAAGCAGACAGAATGGGATTAATCTTTGCTGCAATGGCAGGCTATGATCCTCAGGTAGCAGTTGAGTTCTGGCAACGAATGAGTCAGGGTGGAACATCTATCCCTGCGTTTTTTAGTACTCACCCTTCCGATGCTGCTCGTATTGCCAATATAAAGAAAGTAATGCCCGAAGCTTTGAAGTATTATAAAAAGTGATTTCAGCAAATAAGTAATTGAGAAATAATAAAGTAATAGCCTGTCTGGATAGATCTTCCGGCAGGCTATTATTCTTTTATTTATTTATTATAGGGTCATATTTAATGGTTCTGTTCATTACAATTATCCAGTCCCAGTCATTAGGGTTTCCGGCTCCAACACTAGGAGTGTAGAGAAATATATCTATCTTTTTCTTACTATCTAAACAATTAGATACGATATTAAGGCTATTTATCGAATTACATATTGATGAATAATCAGTGGGTGGTGTGCCAAAAATGCATTTGAATGGTAAGTGTTTTGGTTTTGTTGTTGGATCTTCTATAAGAGAGTAATTGCCTGCAGGTATAAATGTCTTTGGATAGTTAATAGTACCTGTGCCATTCCAAATTATAGAACCATCGAATAACAAATCATTGGTAGGCTTATAATACAAGGATATATTTCCAAAATCACCAGGTGCTTTATATTTTATCGTAATAGGAATAGTATCAGCATCTGTAATCTCACTGTTTATCTGTTGTTCATATCCACCTTCGAACTTGTTTGTCATATAATCTACTTTCAATATTACAATCGAATTGTAATCTTCAGTTATATTATCTTTATCACCCTTGGAACAGGAAGATAAAATAAAGATGGATAAGAGTAATAAGAACGTTTTTTTCATATCTATATATTTTAATTTTTTATTTCTTAGTATTTTTGTTCTTCAAAGTTATCAATTTTTCTAGTGCGTAAAAAACTTCTATATTCTTTGCTAGGTTTTGGATCTTAAAATTCTACTATGCTTTTTCCAACGCTATCATTTTATTATAAATTTCTATTGCGATACTCTATACCAATTACAATCAAGTTGTTTAACGCTTGCACCAAAGGTATAGAATCCTTTCAGTTCATTAGAATCATTAGTGTAAACAAATGCAGAAAAATGATCAATAAAACCTTGATCAATATAAAAAATAATTGTTAGTTCTCCTTTTTCTCCTTTTGAAATATCTATCTCTTTTCTTCCATTGGAAATAGGTGGAAAATTCCATTTCTCTATATTATAAGAATTTAAAGTCTTTCTATTTTGTATTTCATGCTTGATGTTTGTAACGATTGTGTCTCTGGTTTTACGTCTCATTACCCAATCTAGTTTTTCTACGATACTTGAACCAAATAATAAAGAAATAAGACCTAAAGTGATGGCGGTAGTAAGTCCAAACTTATGGAACTTAGTTTTTAATTGGTCAGTCTTTTTGTAGAAAGGCAATAATAAGTATATGGATAGTCCAACTCCAATTGATAAATATGGTATCACTTGAAAAATGGCTAACATTCCTGACGTATAGTAATAAAATAATGGTGCTTGGATAATAGCCATTATCAATATTATTAAAGTTAGAGTGTTATAATAGTATTTTTTCTGTGCTTTATTTCCTAAGAAAAGCAGAATCCCTATTAATAGAAATATCCCGATTAATATCATTTTATGTTTTGAGATTAATTATCAATATCTTTTTGGGTGATTAATTTAATAAACCGCATTTTTTGTATTAAAACCGATAGATTAACTTATACTGTGTGTTAGATATTTAATTATTATCCATTTATCTTTTTTCTTTTTCATCAAAACTGTAGCTCCATATCCGCATAAATTTCCGCAAGAAATAAAATACTCTGCTATCGCAAATTTTTTATTTTTTGATAATAAGAGCTTATTGAAATAGCAAACGGCACTTTTGTGGTAGTGTTTTTTTATTGCGTAAAGAAATGGTTCAAAAATTAATGTATCATTCGCCTCTTTATAATTTTGATAACTATCTATTGAGTCGGGATTAATGGCATTGAAACTGCTATTGTTTTTAATTATAAAGACATCATCAATAGCTGATTTCCTGAATTGCTCTCTGTTGAACCCATATTTCTGAATTAATTCAGGAATATCAAGCATGGATGAACTAATATGTTTTTCGATCAGAGGATAAACTATAAAAGATGTATCTTTCAGAGTAGAAACAATATCTCTGTATAATTTAAATTCAGAATCACTGATAGCTTTATATATTTGATCCTGCCCAAATAAAGAATTATTTGATAGAATAATATAAGAGAGGATTAAAAGCATCTTCTTCATTTGTTATTATTAAATTACTTCCAAAAATATGGATATAATCTAATACTAGCAAGTGTTTTTTCTTTTTATTTACTTTTTTATTGTTAGAAAAAATTTCTTTCAATAGTTCTGTTTCACAAATGCAGAGAGCTCCTCAAAACTATTAGTTTGAGTTTTCTGGAACATATTTAAAGCTATTGCCGCACAGGCTTCTGCATCGGCCAGTGCATGGTGATGTTGTTTTAAATCGTATCCGCAATGTTCAGATACTGTATGTAATTGATGATTTACCAATCCTTTGTGCATTTTGCGGGATAAACGGCAAGTACAGTAGAATTTATAATCCGGATAGGAAAGACCATACAGATTGAATACGGCTTTTAAACAGCCTTCATCGAAAGGACTATTGTGAGCAACCAAAGGTAATCCGCTAACTTCTGGACCTATTTGGCTCCATACGTCTGGAAAATCCGGCGCATTTTTAGTGTCGTCAAATACCATTCCGTGAACTTGTGTAGTCCAGTAAGTATAAAAATTGGGGCGTGGACGAATCAGGCTATGAAAACGGTTGGTTATTTCACCATTCTCTACAATGATAACTCCTACACTACATACACTGGTGCGTTGCCCGTTGGCTGTTTCAAAATCGATTGCTGCAAATTTTTCCATAGTTCTTTAATCCTCCTTTTCCTCATTATCCTTTTGTTGCGTGTCTACCTCCTGATATACTAATTCTGCCTCAAGCTGTGCTTTAGATTTACTTTGAGTTACAATGAATACTCCTGTGAAAACAAATGCAATTGCTACAGTTTTTGGCCATCCAAAAGAATCCATTCCTATACTTACGGCAACAAATGATGCGACAATAGGCTGAACATAATTGTACATGCTAACAATAGTAGGGCGTAATGTCTTTTGTCCGGTCATTACCAAAAGATAGGCAAGAAAAGTTGCTGCAAAAACTACAAAAGAAATCTCTCCGAATACCTTTAAAGGCACAGCTGCAAAATTAATGGAAGCTATATTATCATAAGAGAATGGAATGAAACACATAGATGCATATATAAACATCCATTTCATAATGGTAACCGATGAGTATTTTTCAATTAAGCCTTTAAAAACAGTTAAGTAAATAGCAAAACTAAGTTGGGCAGTAAGACAAAGCAAATCGCCGGCAATGTTTCCAGATTTGCCTCCTGAAGCTGCCTGGCTGGTTAGTATTAGTATTAATGCTCCAATGGCACCGACGAATACTCCCAGAACTTTTTTTCCTGTAATTGGTTCTTTAAGTACAATAGCTGCAACAATCATAGTAACAATAGGAGCCATGGTAGTAACTATAGAAGCATCGATAGGAGAGGTCAATGAAAGACCGAAAATAAATGTTCCCTGATTAAGCACAATGCCAAAGAGAGCTGCAAAGAAAAGCATTAGTAAATCTTCATTTTTAACTCGTTCTTTTTTTGTAAAGAGCGATATAAACCAGAATGCAATGGCTGCTCCAAAGAAACGAAATGTGGTGAGAGCCAGAGGCGGAATGCCAAAATCTAAAGCAGCTTTTCCAATAGGTGCGTTAAGTCCCCAGATTATACTCGCAGCCAACATGGAAAGATGGCCTTTATAATTCTTATCATTATTCATATTTATCAAATTAATATTCGGGCAAAGTTAATTCTTATAATTTGCAATGGCAATATTGTATTATTGAATTGTTTTTAAAAAAAATAATCTTTAACTTTGCAATTGTAACATAAAACGGCTTTTTTGCGAATAAAATTGAAATAATATACGGTTTTTAAAACAAAAAGAAAGATTCTATGTTTAGTTTTTAACATACAAAAAAAGAACCTTATGGTACATGACATTGAAATGCTAAAGAGATTTTACTCCTCTTTTGTAGATAGGGTTGCTACTTCTCGCAGTAATATTGGTCACCCTATGACTTTAGCTGAAAAAATTCTCTATGCCCATTTATATGATGTAAATCAAACAACAACTTTTCAGCGTGGTGAAGATTATGTAAACTTCCGCCCAGATCGTGTTGCTATGCAGGATGCCACTGCTCAGATGGCTTTGCTGCAGTTTATGAATGCAGGAAAAACTAAATCGGCAGTACCTGCTACTGTGCATTGCGACCATTTAATCCAGGCATATAAAGGTGCAGGGATAGATATTGAAACTGCAACCTCAACAAATAAAGAAGTATATGATTTCCTTAGGGATGTTTCTTCTAAATATGGTATTGGCTTCTGGAAACCGGGTGCCGGAATTATTCATCAGGTAGTATTGGAAAATTATGCTTTCCCAGGTGGAATGATGGTTGGTACGGATTCTCATACTCCTAATGCCGGTGGCTTGGGTATGATTGCTATTGGTGTAGGCGGAGCAGATGCTGTTGATGTAATGACAGGAATGGAATGGGAACTTAAGATGCCTAAACTGATTGGTGTGAAGCTAACCGGAAAAATGAATGGATGGGCTTCTCCTAAAGATGTTATTTTAAAGTTGGCTGGTATCCTTACTGTAAAAGGTGGAACCAATGCAATTATTGAATATTTTGGAGAAGGTGCTGCATCTCTTTCTGCTACAGGTAAAGCTACTATATGTAATATGGGTGCTGAAGTTGGTGCCACTACTTCAGTATTTGCTTATGATGCTCAAATCTCTGAATATCTTCGTGCAACTGAACGTGCCGAAGTTGCTGATATGGCAGATGCAATTGCTGCTGATTTGCAGGCTGACCCGGAAGTATATGCTGCTCCCGAAAAATATTATGATCGTATCATTGAAATAGATTTATCTACGCTTGAACCTTATATTAATGGTCCGTTTACTCCGGATGCTGCGTGTCCGATATCTGAATTCGCAGCAAAAGTAATTGCGAACGACTATCCACGTAAAATGGAAGTTGGCTTGATTGGTTCTTGTACAAACTCATCTTATCAGGATATCAGCCGTGCTGCCTCAGTAGCTCGTCAGGCTATAGACCAAAACTTAAAGGTTTCTTCTCCGCTGATTGTAAATCCGGGTTCGGAAAGAGTATATCAGACAGCTTTACGCGATGGAATGATTGATACTTTCGAATCTGTTGGCGGAACAATAATGGCTAATGCATGCGGACCATGTATTGGTCAGTGGAAGAGAATTACGGATGATCCAACACGTAAGAATGCAATTGTTACATCTTTCAACCGTAACTTTGCTAAGCGTGCGGATGGTAACCCTAATACATTTGCGTTTGTTGCTTCTCCCGAATTAACCGTAGCTTTAACCATTGCCGGTGATCTCTGCTTTAATCCGCTGAAAGATACGCTGACTAATGCCGATGGTGAACAAGTAAAACTTGCAGAACCTCAGGGAAGTAATCTTCCTGCAAAAGGTTTTGTTCAGGGTGATAACGGATATATAGCTCCAACGGGTGCTTCAACTGAAATTAATATAGATCCATCTTCCAGCCGCTTGCAGGTTCTTCAACCTTTTCAGGCTTGGGATGGAAACGAATTACTGAATATGCCTTTACTTATCAAGGCTCAGGGGAAATGTACAACAGATCATATTTCAATGGCCGGTCCATGGCTTCGTTTCCGCGGACATCTGGAAAATATTTCAGATAACATGCTGATGGGAGCGGTGAACGCTTTCAATGGAAAAACAAATTCTGTTTATAACCGCGAGACTGGTGAGTATGATGCCGTTTCTGCTGTTGCAAAACAATACAAGTCATTAGATATTGCTTCGATTGTTGTTGCAGAAGAAAATTATGGAGAAGGGTCTTCTCGTGAACATGCAGCAATGGAACCACGTTTCTTAAATGTTCGTGTAATTCTGGCAAAGAGTTTTGCCCGCATTCATGAAACTAATCTTAAGAAACAAGGAATGCTTGCTCTTACTTTTGCTAACAAAGATGATTACAACCGCATTCAGGAACATGATAAGATTTCAATTGTAGGATTAGGATCCTTTGCGCCAGGCAGATCATTAATGGCTATCTTGCAGCACGAAGATGGAACTCAGGAAAGTTTCGAGGTATTGCATACTTATAATGAACAACAGATTGGCTGGTTCCGTGCCGGATCTGCATTGAATAGTAAATAAATTACAGGTAATTAGATAAATAGGTAGATAAGTATGAAAATAACGAAAGAAAATGGTTGCCTTGTTATACCCGATTGTGTAACAGTTCCCTTTATTATGGGAGACGGGGTGGGAGCTGAAATTACTCCTGCAACTCAGGCTATTGTTAATGCAGCTGTAAAGGTAGCATATCAGGGAAAGAAAGAGATTGAATGGATGGAAATTCTGGCTGGAGAAAAAGCTTTCAATGCTACAGGCTCATGGTTGCCAGATGAAACAATGCAGGCTTTTAAAGATTATCTAGTTGGAATTAAAGGTCCATTGACAACTCCAATTGGTGGAGGTATCCGTTCTTTGAACGTGGCTTTAAGACAAGGACTCGATTTATTTGTTTGTCTTCGTCCGGTTCGTTGGTTCCGTGGAGTTGTTTCTCCGATAAAAGAGCCACAGAAAGTAAATATGCATATTTTCCGTGAAAATACAGAAGATATCTATGCCGGTATTGAATGGGAACAAGGTACTCCTGAAGCTGAAAAATTTTATCGTTTTCTTCGTGACGAAATGGGAGTAACGAAAGTTCGTTTCCCTGAAACATCTTCTTTCGGAGTTAAACCAGTATCTAAAGAAGGAACCGAACGCCTGGTTCGTGCTGCTATTCAGTATGCGTTGACAAATGGCCTGCCTAGTGTGACTATTGTGCATAAAGGTAACATTATGAAATTCACTGAAGGTGGATTTAAAAAATGGGGTTATGAGTTGGCCGAACGTGAATTCGGTAAAGAACTAAGTGAAGGCAAAATTGTTATTAAAGATGTTATTGCAGATGCATTTTTGCAAAATACATTGCTTATTCCGGAGGAATATTCTGTTATTGCTACGTTGAATCTGAATGGTGATTATATTTCAGATCAGTTGGCAGCAATGGTTGGAGGAATTGGTATTGCACCGGGTGCGAATATCAATTATAATTCCGGACATGCTGTTTTCGAGGCTACTCATGGAACAGCTCCTAATATTGCCGGTAAGAATATTGTAAATCCATCTTCATTATTGCTTTCGGCAGTAATGATGCTCGAATATTTTGGTTGGAACGAAGCTGCTAATCTGATTACTTCGGCAATGGAACAGGCTTTTGAAAGTGGTAAAGCTACCAACGATCTGGCTCGTTTTATGCCGAATGGAGTCTCTTTATCAACAACTGAATTCCGCGATTTAATTGTTTCTATCATTCAAGGATAAATAAATGTACGCTTATGAAAAAGGAATATATCATATACAAATTGTCTGAGTCGATTAAGAGTACCGCTAAGATAGACAATGAGTTATTCACATTGTTTGGCGTTAAGCGTGGGCTACGCAACGAAGATGGTACCGGAGTTTTGGTAGGACTTACCAAAATTGGTAATGTAGTTGGTTACGAACGTATTCCAGGAGGTGGATTACAGCCAATTCCAGGAAAATTGTTTTACCGTGGACTGGATGTTGAGGATATTGCACATGCAGTTATGCAAGAACGTAGATTTGGTTTTGAGGAAGTTGCTTACCTGTTGCTTTCGGGCGGTCTGCCTGATAAAGAAGAATTGGCTTCTTTCAGAGAACTGATCAATGAAAATATGCCTCTGGAGCAAAAGGTGAAAATGAACATCCTTGATCTGGAAGGAAATAATATTATGAATATTCTTGCTCGTAGCGTACTCGAAATGTATACTTACGATGCAAACCCCGATGATACTTCACGCGATAACCTGATGCGCCAGAGTATTGAACTGATTTCCAAGTTCCCTACAATTATTGCTTATGCATATAATATTCTTCGCCATGCCACTTTTGGATTGTCGTTACATATACGTCACCCGAAAGAGGAACTTTCAATTGCAGAGAATTTCCTTTATATGCTTAAGAAAGAATATACTGACCTGGAAGCACGTACACTCGATCTTTTGTTGATTATTCACGCTGAACACGGTGGTGGTAATAACTCTACCTTTACCGTAAGGGTAACATCTTCAACCGGTACAGATACTTATTCTTCTATTGCTGCAGGAATCGGTTCACTGAAAGGCCCTTTGCATGGTGGTGCCAATATTCAGGTAGTAGATATGTTTAATCATCTGAAAGAACATATTCATGACTGGACAAATGTAAAAGAGATCGATACATATCTGAATCGCATTTTAAATAAAGAGGCATATAATAAGACTGGACTTATTTACGGTATCGGACATGCTGTTTACACTATTTCAGATCCGCGTGCAATATTGCTTAAGGAAATGGCTCGTGAACTGGCAAAAGAAAAAGGACGTGAAGAAGAGTTTAACTTCCTGGAATTGCTGGAAGAACGTTCTATAGAATGTTTCAATAAATTTAAAGGAGCCGGTGGTAAGAAGGTTTGCAGTAATGTGGACTTCTATTCCGGATTTGTATATGAAATGATTGGATTGCCTCAGGAAATATATACTCCTTTGTTTGCCATGTCTCGTATTGTGGGATGGTCGGCTCATCGTATTGAAGAACTCAATTTCGAGGGCAAACGTATCATTCGTCCGGCTTACAAGAATGTGCTTGAGGTACAAGAGTATATCCCTATTTCTGAACGAATTTAGTTTATATGGAAAATGTGATTACTCAATCAATTAATAATCTTCTTCGCCTTCTTGGACTCTCGTCTGAGGAGGCGAATAGTTTAGATAATTGGGTTATTTTCGGTCTTATTATCTTAATAGCTTTTTTTGCTGATTTTGTCTGCAAACTGGTTTTGCTTAAAGTCGTAAAGAAGCTTGTGATGAAAACAAAAGCAACATGGGATGACATTATCTTTGACGAGAGGGTGATGGCAAAACTATGTCATGTGGTGGCTCCTGTGCTGATCTACTTTTTATTTCCGATAGCTTTTCCAGCTGGATCTCCTTTATATGGTTTCTTTTTAAAGATTACCCAGATTTATATTATTGCAGTGGTAATGCGTTTCTTCATTACCTTTTGTACTGCAATATATATAGTTTATGATCAGATTGAAAAGTATCACGACCGTCCACTTAAAGGATTACTGCAAACAGTGCAGGTTATTATCTTTTTTGTTGGTGGCATACTGATCTTTAGTGTGTTGTTTAATAAATCTCCGGCTTCTCTTCTTGCCGGATTGGGTGCTTCGGCAGCTGTGCTGATGTTGGTATTCAAGGATAGCATAATGGGGTTTGTTTCCGGAATTCAACTATCTGCAAATAACATGCTTCGTCCGGGCGACTGGATTTCAATGCCTAAATATAATGCCGATGGTGTTGTTATTGATGTTACCTTAAACACGGTGAAGGTTCGCAACTGGGATAATACAATTACTACAATACCACCCTATGCATTGGTAAGTGATTCTTTTCAGAACTGGAGAGGAATGCACGAATCAGGAGGACGTCGTGTAAAACGTTCCATTAATGTTGATATGAACAGTGTGAAGTTTTGCACACCCGAGATGCTGGAAAAATTTCGAAAGATTGCCCTGTTGAAGGATTATATTGAAGAAACAGAAGAAAAACTAAAAGCCTATAATCAGGAATGTGGCGTTGATGATTCTGTACTGGTTAACGGACAAAGACAGACGAATCTTGGTGTATTTCGTGCATATCTGGAACGTTACTTAAGAAGTCTTTCTGCGGTTAATCAGGAAATGAATCTTATGGTGAGACATCTGCAACCAACAGAAAAAGGAATCCCGATGGAACTTTACTTTTTTTCCATCTCAAAAGTATGGGTTGAATATGAAACATTGCAAGCAGATGTAATGGATCATGTACTTGCAGTTATATCCGAATTTGATCTGGCGGTATTCCAAAACCCCACCGGTGCTGATTTTCGCTCTATCAAAAAATAATTTATTTGCAGAGCGTTGCATTGTTGATAAAGTATTGTATATTTGCCTGTACAATACTTTGTTAACTAATGCCAGATGAATACACACGCTAATCACATTATACACGAAATAACACCTCTTTCTGATAAAGATTGTTTCTATATAGCAGAACGTTATAAGAAAGAGTTTACTTACCCCATACATAGTCATCAGGAATTTGAACTTAATTTTACTGAAAAGGCAACCGGAGTCAGACGTATTGTAGGCGATTCTGTAGAAGTGGTTGGCGAATATGATTTGGTTCTTATTACAGGTAAGGATCTGGAGCATGTTTGGGAACAGCACGAATGTAAGTCGGAAGAGATAAGGGAAATTACTATTCAATTCTCATCAGACCTCTTTTTCAAGAGCTTTATTAATAAAAACCAGTTCGATAGTATCCGGAAGATGTTGGAGCGTGCTCAGAAAGGAATATGTTTTCCAATGTCGGCTATTCTTAAAGTCTATCATCTGCTTGATACTCTTGCTACAGAAAAAGAAGGTTTTTATGCTGTGATTAAGTTTATGACTATTCTATATGAACTATCTCTTTGCGATGACGCACGTACTCTTTCAAGTTCATCGTTCGCAAAAATAGGAATGCATTCTGATAGCCGCCGGGTACAGAAGGTTCAGGACTATATTAATGATCATTATAAAGAAGAAATTCGTTTGTCGAAACTAGCCGATTTGGTAGGAATGACTTCTGTTTCTTTCAGTCGTTTCTTTAAACTTCGTACAGGGAAAAATCTATCAGACTTTATTATTGATATCCGTTTGGGATTTGCCACCCGTTTGCTTGTTGACTCTACTAAGTCTGTTGCTGAAATTTGTTACGAATGTGGGTTCAATAATCTTTCTAACTTCAATAGAATATTCAAAAAGAAAAAAGAGTGCTCGCCAAAAGAGTTCAGAGATAACTACAGAAAGACAAAGATTGTTGTTTAGACCCTAGTTACTGTTTTTATTTGTATTAATGGTTATTCTATAATCCCGATCTTCATAGTGCGGAAAAACACCCCTTGTTTTTTGTTTTCTTACGGGGTGAAACAAAAATGCCCGCGCCTAATAATCAGAATGTTATCTTTAAAAGTAAAAAAGTATGTCGGAAAAGCTGGTGAATAGTTTTAAAACTTAAGGGTTGTTTCGAGTTAAAAAGTGTTTCGTGCTTGATTTATAAATAGTTACTTTTGTGAAAGTAGTGCCCATTTGATTATATACTGACAAAATAAAGATTTTTAATGATAGGTGTTAGCACTTGTTAACTTTTTGAAGCTTTAACTTGTTTCATGTCTTTTATTTCTGTTTTCGTTTACTAATCTCTTAAATCAGGACTTCTTATATAAAAAGTTATTGCCCGACTTTTCAAAAAATAAAAGGAAGTATTCTCCAAAGGCTGGTTTATAATTTTAATTTATTGGCGGCAGATTTTGAGTGCTTTGGCTTTGTATCGCCCGTGTAGACTATGGCGTATGTAATATGGAGCTTTACTGTTTCTGCATGTTTTTCATCCTTTATTTTTCGTTTTTCATCTTTCATCTATAAGGAAAGCCTTATATTTGCCTTCAAATGTTAACACTATGAAGAAATTACTCAGTATATTTATGATGTGCTGGCTAACTTGCCAGTTGTTTGCTAATCCTATCACAGGAATGTTGGAACGAATCGATAAAGGTGCTTCCAAAAAATTTGCCATTGAATTAAAAAGTATCGGAGACAAAGATTATTTTGAGCTCGATCAGAAAGGTAACCAGGTAGTGGTACGTGCTAATAATTATGTAAGTGCGGCTTCCGGAATTAACTGGTATCTTAAATATTATGCAGGAGTGCATTTGTCATGGAATGGTATGGCAGCAAAATTACCTGCTGTTTTACCTAAAGTGACTAAGAAAGAACGTCATGAAACTTCACTGAAACTACGTTACGATTTCAATTATTGCACATTCTCTTATTCTATGGCTTTCTGGGATTGGAAACGCTGGGAACAGGAAATCGACTGGATGGCATTGCATGGTATAAATTTACCGCTGGCTGTAGTAGGCGAGGAGTGTGTATGGTTTAATATGCTCAAAAAACTGGGCTACTCTAAAGAAGAAATAAATAAGTTTATTTCCGGACCAGCTTTTATGGCTTGGTGGGAAATGAATAACTTGGAAGGATGGGGAGGTCCGAATCCTGATTCATGGTATGTGCAGCAAACTGCTTTACAAAAGAAGATTGTGAAACGCATGAGGGAATATGGCATTGAACCTGTATTTCCTGGTTACTCTGGAATGGTTCCTCATGATGCAAAAGAAAAATTAGGCCTGAATGTAACTGAACCTGAATTGTGGAACGGATATTTACGTCCTGCATTTTTGCAACCAACCGACAGTCGTTTCAAAGAAATTGCAGCTTTATACTATAAAGAACAGGAAGCTCTTTTCGGTAAAGCCAATTACTATTCAATGGACCCGTTCCACGAAGCTAAAGGTATTGAGAAAGTAGATCTTGATGCTGCCGGAAAAGCTGTAATGGATGCTATGAAGAAAGTAAATCCTAAAGCAGTATGGGTTGTTCAAGGATGGACAGAAAATCCACGTGAAGATATGATAAAGAATATGAAGAACGGAGATCTTCTGATACTCGATTTGTTCAGCGAATGTCGCCCAATGTGGGGAATGAAACCATCTCTATGGTACAGAGAAGGCGGATATAAACAACACAACTGGCTTTTCTGCATGCTCGAAAATTTTGGAGGAAATGTAGGACTACATGGACGTTTGGATCAGTTGCTGAATAATTTCTATGAAACAAGAAATAATCCATTGGCTCAACATTTAAAAGGTATAGGACTTACAATGGAGGGTATTGAAAATAATCCGATGATGTTTGAACTGATGACTGAGTTACCTTGGCGCTCAGAAAAGGTTACTAAAACAGGATGGATTAAAGAATATCTGACAGCCAGATATGGAGCAAAAGATAACACAATAGAGCAAGCATGGACAGTCTTGGCTAACGGCATACTAAATTGTCCGCAAGGAAATAATCAACAAGGAACTCATGAATCTATTTTCTGTGGTCGTCCGTCATTGAATAATTTCCAGGTTTCAAGCTGGTCAAAGATGGAGAATTATTATGATCCTACATCAACAGAAGATGCTGCCCGATTAATGGTGCAAGTTGCAGATAAGTACAGAGGTAACAATAACTTTGAATATGATTTGGTGGATGTTGTACGTCAGTCTTTGGCCGATCGCGGACGAATTGTTTATAACCGTACAGTAGCCGATTTCAAGAGTTTCGATAAAAAAGCTTTTAAGAAAGATTCCGAAGAATTCCTTAAATTATTGCTTTTGCAGGATAAATTATTGGGTACACGCAGTGAGTTCCGTGTAGGTACATGGATTGAAAGTGCTCGTAACCTGGGCAATAATGAAGAAGAAAAGAACCTTTACGAATGGAATGCACGTGTACAGATTACAACATGGGGTAATCGTTATTCGGCCAATGAAGGTGGATTGCGCGATTATGCCCACAAGGAATGGAATGGTATTCTGAAAGATTTCTATTACAAGCGTTGGGAAGCTTACTGGAAAACACTGTCTGATGTGCTCGATGGCAAACCAATGGTGGAACTGGATTATTATTCTATGGAAGAACCTTGGACAAAGGCTACAAACCCGTATACTTCTGCTCCCGAAAATGATTGTGTAACTGTGGCAAAAGAGGTCTTTGCAAAGGCTTTTGGAGGAAATAATTAAACGGTTAAACTCTAAGTAATGGAAAATACACAAAACAATATACCTCAAAAACAACGTTTGCTTTCGCTCGATGTGTTGCGCGGACTAACAGTTGCAGGCATGATTCTGGTAAATAACGGAGGAGGTAAGGTTTCATACGAACCTTTGCGCCACTCAGCCTGGAATGGCTTGTCACTGGCCGACCTGGTGTTTCCTTTCTTCCTGTTTATGGTAGGAATGTCTACTTTCATATCATTACGAAAGTTTCAGTTTAAGTGGTCAAATCCACTAGCCCTCAAAATATTGAAACGTACTTGCCTTATCCTGTTAATAGGATGGGCTATCTATTGGTTCGAGGGCTGTTGCAAAGGAGATTTCCTTCCTTTCGATAGTATACGTTTACCAGGCGTTTTGCAGCGCATAGCATTGTGTTACGGGATTGTTTCGCTTTTGGCTGTAACGGTTAACCATAAATGGTTGCCGTGGTTGGCTGGCTTATTATTAGTGGGATATGCTTTTTTGTTGCTGTTAGCTAACGGATATATATGTGATGAAACAAATATTCTGTGTATTGTAGATCGTGGAGTGTTTGGAACAGCGCATTTATATCACAAGAGCCCTATTGATCCGGAAGGATTACTTGGCGTTATTCCGTCCATAGCACACACAATTCTTGGTTTCTGGGGAGGAAAGATTCTGATGGAACATGCTGATCTGAAAAATAAAATGCTTCACTTGTTTATCTTTGGCTTTGTATTGATTAGCGTTGGTCTGCTTTTTACATACGGACTGCCAATGAACAAACGTATATGGTCGCCTACACTGGTGCTTTTCACTTGCGGACTAGCTACTTGTCTGCTGGCTTGGTTCATTTATGTTATTGATGACAAAGGCAATAAAGGATGGACTCCTTTCTTTGTCTCATTTGGGGTAAATCCCCTCTTTATATATGTTATCAGTGAACTGATGAATATTGTTTTTGCAGATTTCGGAATCAGTAAAGCTTTATTTGGAGGCATTCATTCTGTGGTGCCCGATGATTATGTGGCTTCTCTTGTTTATGCAATTGTTTTTGTATTACTAAACTGGGCTATAGGTTATCCGCTTTACAAAAAGAAGATATATATTAAAATATAAAGAAAAAATTGAAGAATGCATTCAGTTATGAATAAACGTGGATTGATAAAGTTCTCTCTTTCTGTATGGTGCTTATGTATCTCTTTGATGACATATGCTCAATACGGTAAATATGTTGATCCTAAAATTGGTTCAGAAGGTTTGGGACGGGTCTTTGTTGGCCCGTCGGCACCGTTTGGAATGGTAAAACCCGGCCCGGATTGTACCTGCAAACCTAATAGCGGCTGGTTACCTATGCCCGAAGTTGTTACCGGTTTTGCTCAGGTGCACGTAAGCGGTACAGGTGGAGGACCTAAATATGGAAATATTCTAGTGCAGCCCTATTGTGGAGAACCTGATATGGAAAGCCATGAGGCAAAGCGGGAATATGAGAAGATAGAGCTAGGATATTACAATACACGTTTCCAGGAAAATGGCATTCAAACAGAGCTGACCACTTCTGACCGATGCTCTTTTTATCAGTTTACTTATCCAAAAGAGAGTAAACGCTCATTACGGGTAGATGCCGGTTTCTTTTTGGGAGAGAATCCGGTTCCCGATGCTCGCGAAGCACAACAGTTTGTTGGTTCAGAAATAGAAATTGTATCAGACACGGAAGTTCGTGGCTATAGTCGCATCCGTGGAGGATGGAACAATGGACGAGCCTATACGGTTTACTTTTATGCAGTGGCCGATAAACCTTTTACAAAGACACTTACCTGGAAAGATAAATTTTCCTCATCGACTGAGAAAGCACAATGTGACGAGGGGAAGAAAACGGGTGCAGTAATCTCTTGGGGAGAAGAAAGTACAGAAAGTACCGTTAAACTTAAGATTGGTATCTCTTTTCTGAGTTCACTTAAGGCTCAGGAAAATGTTCGCAAGGAAATTCCACATTGGGACTTCCAGCAGCTATTGGCAAAAGTACGCCTTCAATGGGAAAAACTGTTGGAACGCATAGAGTTGGGAAAAGGAGCAACGGAAGTACAAAAACGAATGTTTTATACCGCCCTTTATCATACTCTTATTATGCCGGTTGACCGTACCGGAGAGAATCCTCTTTGGACGGATAATGCTCCTTATTACGATGATTTTTATGCTATATGGGATACATATCGCACCTCTAGTCCGCTCATTACAATTCTTTCACCGCAAAGAGAAACTGATATAGTTAATGCACTCATAAACATTTATAAGAGGGATGGTTATATGCCCGATGCTCGTAGTGGTAATGCAAATGGTCGTACCCAGGGTGGTTCGAATGCAGAGGTTGTAATTGCCGATGCATTGGTAAAAGGACTGAAAGGCATTGATTATGAATTAGCTTTGAAAGCAATGCTGAAAGATGCTACTGTTCCTCCCGGAGGTAATGAAGAACAGGAAGGACGCGGCGGATTACTGGAATATAACAGACTGGGCTATGTGCCATTTGGCATTGACCGTGCTGGAAATCGTACGGTGGAATATGCTTATAACGATTATAACATTGCTACAGTAGCTAAGATGCTGGGGAAAAACGATATCTACAAAGAATATATTCGCAAAGCTGATAACTGGAAAAACTTATGGCGCGATAATTATGAATATGATGGTGTAAAGGGATTTATCATGCCTCGCTCTGCTTCCGGAGAATGGCTGGATGATTTGCCTTTTGGTCATTCCAAAGTACAACATCCCACATTCCGTTATACTCCAGTAACCAATGAATCTCCATGGTATGCTCCATGGTGGGGAACTTTCTTTTATGAAGGCATTTCATGGGAATATTCATTAAGTATCCCCCATGATGTTCCGGCTTTGATAGAGAAAAGTGGAGGAAATGAAGCTTTCCGTAACCGATTGGATACTTTCTTCGACAAAGGATATTATAATGTCAATAATGAACCATCTTTTTTAACTCCATGTCTCTATCATTGGATTGGACGTCCTGATTTAAGCAGTGCACGTATAAAACAGATTATTACACGAAATTATAATGACACTCCCGGCGGTTTACCTGGTAACGATGATTCTGGAGCTATGTCTTCCTGGCTTGCTTTTCACATGATGGGGCTTTATCCTAATGCAGGGCAACCTTATTATTTAATACATTCGCCTTTGGTTAGTGAATACACCATTCGTTTGACTAATGGTAACAGTTTGCATGTGGTAGCTAAAAAGTTATCCGAAAAGAATTGCAATATTCAACATGTAAGTTTAAATGGGAAAGAACTCCATCGGGCATGGATAAACCATGATGAGTTATCGCAAGGTGGAGAACTGATTATAGAAATGGGAAATAAACCTTCTGATTGGGGTACAGAGGAGTTACCTCCGGTTAAAATGTAGAAGTGCAACGATGAAAAGAATAATATGTTTAGGAATGTTTGTCATGTTGCTGACTATGTGTGTTAATGCACAGATAAACGAAAAGTATAAGTTTGTTTTTAAATTGCATGGACAAACTCGTAATTATGACGTTTGTATTACAGAAAAGCAGGATACTATCCGTTTTGAATGGAGTGTCTTACGTAACTTTAACAGGCAGAAGGGATGTTACAAAATGGGGAGGCAGAATGTTGAAGACGGTAGCAGTCTGAGCTGGTTGCAACCTGTTGATGGATGCGTAGTAGCACTACCTGCGAATGAAACTTTTGGCTTTATCTCACGCAGTGCATGGAAATCGTTGAAAGAAAAAGGTTGGTTTGTCTATAATGGAACGACCTATCGGAAGGCTGCTGAAGAATTAACAGAAGAACAAGAGTTTAATGGAAAAAAAACAATTCATGTATTAGCAGATGTAGACTTGACGAATATGTGGATTATAGATAATGAAAACTTACCTCTAATTTATAAAACTAGTGATAATCCCTTGGAAATTGATTGGACTGTGGAATAGAAATTGTTTACTGAAACAATTTGTGCAGGTATTTGTTGTTTCTCAAAGAAAAGAAATATACTTTTGTTCTTTGAACCAATAAAGCTTTGAGAAACTAGTACTAGTCCATAAATGAAAAGAAAAACATATAAAATTATAAATAGAAGTATAGATTGCTTGTTGCTGGCTTGTCTTTTAGCAATTGTAATTCCATGTCATGCGCAAGTATCTCTTCGAAAAATCCTGGACCAATATAATTTTTCGGCTATTACCATCAGCGATGGGTTACCTCACAATTATATAGACGATATCTATAAAGATAGTCAGGGATTTCTGTGGCTGTCTACACACAATGGGCTTTCACGTTATGATGGCTATTCTTTTGTAAACTATAATATTACAACGCCAACTGTACGTTTACGTTCTAATTTCATTAACCAGGTATGCGAAGACGGTTTTAACCGTTTGTGGATTGCTTCTGAAGCAGGACTGGATTTATTGAATTTAAAGACTAACAGGCTGGAGCCGATTGATTTTTCTTTTTTTAAAAGCGAAGATCTTTCTAAAGAACCTGTTTACTTTATTGTCTGTGATAAAGATAAATCTATCTGGCTGGCCACTCAGACAAATCTGTATCACTTATTCTTTACTTCGGAAGGTCGCATTGAACGTTGCGTTGCACTTACTTCAAAATATGAACGACACTCTGCTTCCATTACCGCTTTAAGTCTGGTTAATGGAGATATATGGGTGGGCTATGGTCCGAATGTGTTTAAGGTAATTTCCAGAAAGCTTGGCCCAATGAGATTGCTAAAGCTTATGCCGTCTTTCTCTTTTGGTAAAGAAGCCATTGTTCACTGTTTCTGTCTTTACAGAGGAGATATCTGGGTAGGAACAGATAGAGGACTTTTTCGTTATGATAAACGAAGTAAAAAGTGTAAGCTGTATTCTTCTCAGGATGGGAATATAAACTCTTTGACACAGGATTATATTACAGACATTGCAATAACACAAAATCAAGAACTGGTTGTTTCAACTCTTAAAGGACTAAACTTTTATAATCCCGCATCAGATGATTTTGTGCGGTTGGAGAAATCTGTCTATACTTCGGAACATATTAACAGCTCTAGTTTTATTAATTGCCTTTTTGTTGATGGACCAATACTGTGGATAGGAACAGAAATTAGCGGCATGAATAAGATGGAGAGCCGTAATTTGAAACTTCGTTTATATACCAATAACAGATATGACATAAGTAGCTTGGCTGAAAATCCTGTTAATTCCATTTTTGAAGATTCTTACGGAAATCTTTGGTTAGGTAATGTTGAACAAGGGCTTAGTTTACGTAAAAAGGGTACAGACGAATTTATACATTATCGTCATCAGGCAGGAAATTCCAATAGTCTGAGCCATAATTCTGTATGTGCTATTGCACAAGATAATCGTAATCAGCTATGGGTTGCTACATCGGGAGGCGGAGTTGACCGGACCAGCTTGAATAATCTGGCAAATCTTTCGTTTACAAACTATAGTACAAGGAATACTCCTCTTCGTAGCAATTTTATAGGATCTCTTTGTTTTGATAAGTTAAATGATGGAATGTGGATTGGTACTGCTGAAGGATTGTCTTTTTACGATCTGAACCGGAATACATTTACTAATATTGTATTGCCAACCGACCGCTTGCCTAAAAACTCATTGGTTAATATGCTTATTGATCGAAAACAAAGATTATGGGTTGGTACTCATCATGGCTTGATTATCATTGATCTATACTCGTTTGCCAAAAACCGGAAAAATGTTAGTTTTCACTATATGGAATACAAACTGGATAATCCGCAGAGTAAACTGATAGAGAAAATATGTTGCATTTTTGAGGCCTCGGATGGTACAATTTGGTTAGGCAGCAACGGTTATGGCGTTTATCGCTTAGAAGAAAGTAAGGATTACCATTATAAGTTTTCTAATTTTACTACCAAGAACGGCTTATGTGATAATACTATTTTTGGTATTTTGGAAGACAAACAGCATCGACTTTGGTTCAGTACAAATGATGGACTTTCATGTTATACACCAAAATCGAAAAATTTTGCAAACTACTATCAAAAGGATGGGTTACTTTCCGGACAATTTTATTGGAATGCATATTGCCGTGCAAAAGATGGTACTCTTTATTTTGGAGGAATTGATGGAATGATAGGACTTAATGGAGTAGGGATTAACCATAACAAGAAACATGTTCAGAAAGTTATTTTTACTCGTCTCTCCGTTCTGGATAACGATATAACACAAGGCGGAAATAGTTATCTGAAGAAAAGCATATCATGGGCTAATGAAGTACATCTCCATGAACGTGATAAATCGTTCTCTATAGAGTTCTCTGCTTTAGATTATGAGAATGCAGGAAAACTGAAGTATTATTATCGCTTGATAGGTTTCGATAATAAATGGATTGAATGTGATCCGAAAAGACATTATGCAAGCTATACTAACTTGAAAGCTGGACATTATAAATTTCAGGTAAAGGTACAGAACCCTCTGAATATGAGTGATAGCCAGATAACAGAACTTTCTATAACTGTTTCGCCCTTCTTTTATAAGACTTGGTGGTTTTTCTTCCTTATGATAATTATCGCAGCAATAATAGTGTTCTATTGGTATCAGTGGCGGATTTCTACTTATAAGGAGCAAAAACGGATCTTGACAGAAAAGGTAAAAGAACGTACGCTGGAACTCGAAGAAAAAATGAATGTTCTTTCTCATCAGAACGATTTGTTAACGCAGCAAAAGAAACAATTAATAGAATTGTCCAAACGAATACAGGAAATTACTGCTGATAAAATTTCGTTTTTTACAAATATAACGCATGAATTCAGGACACCTATCTCCTTAATTCTTGGACCTATAGATCGTGCATTAAAGCTGAGCAATAATCCAGAAGTGAGAGAGCAGCTAAACTTAGCGGAACGAAATTCAAAGTCATTACTTTCTTTGGTAAATCAATTGCTGGATTTCCGTAAGGTGGAATCAGGACGAATTATGATAGCAAAAAAGCAAAACAATTTGCCTGCTTTTATTCAAAGTACTGTAGTACCATTTGAAGCCTTTGCAAAAGATAGGCAAATTGAAGTTCGTTGCATGATTCGTACAAAGAACGCCTTTTACCTGTATGATGAAGAATGGATGCGGAAAGTTTTGGTGAATTTGCTTTCCAATGCCATTAAGTTTACGCCTAATGGAGGAAAAGTTAATCTTTATGTGTATTCTTATATTGATGAAAAAGGACAGAATAGAATTTATATATCGATCTCTGATACAGGTGTTGGAGTACTGAATGAAGATTTGGATAAAATATTCGATCGCTTCTATCAGTCTCGGAAGAATATGAAGTTTCATATTTATGGTCAGAGCGGAACAGGTATAGGTCTGTACCTTTGCAAGCGTATTATTAATGAACACGGTGGACGAATTTACGCCCGAAATAATAAAAAATCCGGAGTTACAGTCCGAATTCTGATGCCTATGGAGGTTTATGAGCCACAAACTGATGAAGGACTTTATCAAGAAGTTGGTGCAAATCAGGAAGCTGAAGCTATTTCTAAAATTTCAGAACAAATAGAAGGTGAGAATGATAAACTGAAGAAAACAATATTGGTGGTTGATGATAATCCCGATATGCGTGCTTATGTTCGTTCCATATTGATCTCTGAATATAATATTATTGAAGCGGAAGATGGAGCACAAGCACTGACCTTGCTTAAGTCTAATAACATAGACTTTATTGTCAGTGACTTGATGATGCCTGTCATGGATGGTCTTGAACTATCTAAAAAAGTAAAGGAGGATTTATCTATCTCTCATATACCTATTTTAATGCTTACTGCTAAAGTCTCCGATGATACCCGTTTGGAAAGCTACCGTATTGGTGTGGACGAATATTTGCAGAAACCATTTAATGAAGAACTGTTGTTGGTTCGTATACATAATATTTTTAAAACACGGCAAACAACTCAGCAACAGTTTGATGTTCAAATGGATCCCGGAACTCTGCGTATAGATGAAGAGTCACGCGATAGCAAATTCCTGAATAGTGTGATGAGTGTTATTGAGGATAGTTATAAAAATCCGGATTTTGATGTAAATTCATTTGCTGAGGCTATGGGAATTAGCAAAACATTGCTTAATCAGAAATTACAGAATTTGGTAGGAACTTCAACAGCAAAGTTTATAGGTAATTATCGTCTGAAAAAGGCTCAGGAACTTATTAATATTAACAAAATAAGCAAGAATATGAATGTTTCTGAGATTGCTTATGAAGTAGGCTTTAACGATCCTAAATATTTCAGCCAATGTTATTTTAAGAAGTTTGGTATATTGCCTAGTGCTTCTCTGGATAATTAATGAACACAATTGGTTAAATATCGGAAACTGCTCAATTCTCCTCCTTTATTTTTCGATTTTCATCCTTCATCTGATTGTTGTGATCTACTTTAGCGGCGTAAAAAAATTATTTAACCTAAGTTTATAGTTATGCGCAAAACACTTTTAGCATGTCTTTTCATCTTTTTGATGAGTAGCATTTCCGTATTTGCTCAAAAAAGTATGATTACTGGAAAGGTGGTCGACGTGAACAACGAGCCACTGATTGGTGTTAATGTCCTGGTGAAAGGAACTACTAACGGAACCGTTACTGATATTGACGGAAAGTATTCCATTTCAGCTCCATCAGGAAGTACTCTCTCATTTACCTATGTTGGTTTTACAGCCCAATTAATTAAGGTAACTCAAAATGTTATTAATGTAACCTTAAAAGAAGACAGCAAAACTTTGAATGAAGTCGTTGTTGTAGGTTACGGTAGTATGACCCGTAAGGATGTTACTAGTTCTATTACTACAGTGAAAGCTGACAAACTGAATACCGGTGTTTATACCGATCCGGGACAGTTATTGCAAGGCAAGGTTCCTGGATTAACTATCGTTCAGAGCAGTGATCCTACATCTGGAACAGCTTCTATCTCTCTTCGTGGTGCATCTTCTTTGCGTTCAGGCGCAGCGATGGAACCTTACTATGTTATTGACGGTATTCCTGGTATGTCTTTGAATCTTGTAGCTCCAGAGGATATTGAATCAATTGATGTGCTTCGCGACGCATCTGCAACTGCTATTTATGGTTCTAAGGCTGCCAATGGTGTGATTGTTATCACTACAAAGAAAGGAAGCAAAACTGATCGTACATCTGTTTCATATAGTGGTTATGTTGGATTTGATAACATAGCTAAACGTCTTGATATGATGTCGGCTAGTGATTTGAAATCTTACGCAGCAGCTAATAATATCACACTTCCTAATGATAAAGGTTCCAATACGAATTGGAATGATGAAGTGCTTCGTACAGCAGTCAGCCACAATCATAATGTTTCTATTAACGGAGGAAACGAACGTTCAAGCTACAATGCCAGCATGAGTTATTTAAATAAAGAAGGTATTGTTCTTGGTACTGAATTTGAACGTTTTTCAGGTCGTGCTTATGTGCAGACAAAATGTTTAAATGACCGTTTGACTTTGGCTTTCAATGTTAATGCAGCACAAAGCAAAGGCAAGACTGTTTCATCAAATAAAGACGGTCAGAGTGTATTTGATGCCATGAACTATTATTCACCTTTACTTCCTACAAAAAATGAAGATGGTTCTTGGTATAATTACACAGCTGTAAATCAATATTTCAACCCGCTATCCATGATCTATGAGGACTCTTATGAAACGATTAAGAAAGATCTTCAGGGAACAGGTAAGGCCACTCTACAAATCAATAAGGATTTAGCTTGGAACTTGAATCTTTCTTATGAGAACGAGCAAATCAACTATAACAATTATAATACTATACAGTCTCAGATTGTTAATACTAATGGTAATGCTTATCGTGGAACTGTTGAAAATAAAAAGAAAGTGCTTGAAACCTATTTTAATTATGATCATACATTTGCTAATGTTCATAAATTAGGTTTAATGGCCGGTTATTCTTATGAGCAATCGGACAATAACGATGGCTTTGGTCTTAATGTTTATAATTTCTATAGCAATGCTACTTCATACTATAACCTTGCTTTTGCTAACAAAATGGACATGAGTGGTATCTCGGGTTATGGACTGGAAACTCTTCGTATGATTTCTTTCTATGGTCGTTTGAATTATTCATATAACAGTAAATACATGCTTCAGGCTACTTTCCGCCGTGATGGTTCTTCGGCTTTCGGTAAAAATAATCGTTGGGGAACATTCCCTTCTGCATCTCTTGCATGGCGTATGAGCGAAGAGAAATTTATCAAAGATTTGAACGTATTTGATGATTTGAAATTCCGTGTAGGTTATGGTGTCAGTGGTAACTCTTTGGGATTTGGCGCTTACCAGGCAATTCAGACTTATGGTCCTTCAGGATGGTTTACATATACAGATGCTAATGGAAATTCCAGTCTTTACCGTACAATCGCTGCTCAGTCTAATGCAAATCCTGATTTGAAATGGGAACGAACTGCAATGCTCAATTTAGGTCTTGATTTTACTTTCTTTGGAGGTCGTCTAGGTGGTACAATTGAATACTATGATAAGCGTACAAGCGATTTGATTCACCCATATAGTGTATCAACAAACCGTTACCCTTATGGTTGGATGTATGCAAATGTAGGTGATATTGACAATAAAGGTATTGAATTAACAATTAATGCAACCCCTATCAGTACAAAGAAATTCACTTGGGATACAAGCTTGAACCTTTCACATAACAAAAACAACGTGAAAAGTATTTCCAATAGTGATTATTCTGTAGCCTATATTGCATCAGGCGATCCGGAAATTGCAGGTTATTCTTCAAACGCACAAGTAGAGCGTATTATGGAAGGTCATCCACTTGGAACGTTCTATACTTATGAATGGGCTGGTTATAATTCAGATGGTGTATCAATATTCTACAAACATGATCCAGTAACTGGAGAACGCACTGGCGAAACTACAAAAGATCCAGTTGATACAGACCGTACTATTACAGGTTGTGCACAGCCTAAGTTGAATTTGGGTTGGACAAACAACTTCAAATATAAGAACTGGAGTCTGGATTTGTTCTTTACAGGAGTTTTTGGCAATAAGATTTATAATGCAACTCGCGAACAATATAGTAATGTAAGCTTCGTAACCGAAGGCAGAAATGTACTGAAATCAGTAGCTACAGAACAAAGAGCAACAGACGTTCAGTCACAAGCTCCTTCAGATCGTTGGTTGGAAAATGGTGATTATTTCCGTTTGTCAACTCTTTCTTTAGGTTATTCATTTGGAAAGTTGGGTAATTGGGTTAACTCACTCAAGGTATATGCAACCTGCAATAACTTGTTTACAATTACTGGCTATTCCGGCCGTGATCCTGAAATTAATCTTGGTGGCTTGGAACCGGGAATAGATAGACGAACTAATTATTATCCTCGTACTCGTACATTTATGCTAGGTGTAAATGTTAATTTCTAATCATCTAAAAATTGAACTTACAATGAAAAACTATATTAAAAATACCTTATTAGCAGGTTTGCTGATATCATCAGTAACGGCCTGTACCGATTTGGATGTAGATATTAAGTCAACCTATACTTCTTATCCGAGTTCCGAAATTGCAACTGAGGCAAAGATGGCGGATTTGTACTATGGATTCCGTGGTGCTTTAGGACGTCGTTTTACAGAAGCAGTATGGCTATCTTCCGACGAATTTACTGCAGTTACTTATGGTGGTAACTGGTATGACGGTGGTAATTATGTTCATTCTACGCTTCACATGAGTAATCCTGATGATGCACATGTCGATTGGCTTGGTGATATCACAGGAGCCATTACTAAATGTAATCGGGCTATTGTAGACCTTGGAGGCGAAAGTGCAACTGATGAGTCTATAGCAAAAGCTTTAGCAATGCGTGCTTTCTATCATTTCATCTTTATGGATATGTTTGGCGATGCGCCTATTTTGGATCATGTTGTTGCAGCTGATGAGGCAATTGACCGTTCTCCACGTGCAGATGTAGCAGCCTTTATTGAGAACGATCTACTTCGTGCCATTAATTCCGGCGGCTTATCTGAAAATGTTGATGCTTCGACTTATGGAAAGCCTACTGTATGGATGGCTAAGGCTCTTCTTGTAAAACTGTATCTAAATTGGGCTGTTTACACTTGTGGTGACGTTGCTAATTATGAGCCTACTTTGGCAAATGCCAAACTTAATGATGCAGTGAAATACTGTGATGAAATAATTAAAAGCGGTAAGTTTAATCTGAGTGATAGTTATCGCAAGAAATTTATGCCGACTAATGGTTACCAGATTAAGGATTTTATCTATGCAATGCCTTATGATAATGCAACAGCGCAAGGTCTGACATACGCTCGATTCCAATACTGGCCTAAATTTAATAATGATGGAGGAACTGGTACTGGTTTGCTAGGCGTAACACTTTCAAAGAATGCCGGTGGTATTTTTACAGTTACACCTGAAGCTGCCGATCGTTTCTCTCTGGTAGGAGATGAACGTAATGATATCATTTTGAAAGATGCGCTTAATACTTATAATATTACAACCTTTGATAAAACCACAACGCCTTACATGTATAAAGGAGAGCGTGTAGTACTTACCAAAAATGTAACTTTACTTATACCGGGTGATGCCTCTATGAATGTAGGTGATAACTTTAATGGTTGGAATCAAGGTTACCGTTGTATTAAGTGGGGTATTCAGGCTTCTGATTATGAAACTTATAACCGTAACCAAAGTAACGATGTGCCTATTTTCCGTTATGCAGATATTCTACTGATGAAGGCTGAAGCTATTCTTCGTGGTGCAACAGCTACCAACGGCGATACTCCTATGAGTTTGTTCAATCAGATTCGCAGTTATGTAAAAGCTCCTACATTAACTACAGCTCCTACTTTGCAAGATGTTCTTGACGAACGTGGACGTGAGTTCTTTAGTGAGATGTGGCGTCGCAATGACTTGATCCGTTTTGGTCAGTTCGAAAAGGATTGGGGATTGAAACATGTTGTAAATCCAGCTGCAAAAACTCAGAAATGGCGTCGTATATTTCCAATTCATAGAAATGTTATGAACTCTAATACCAACTGGAAACAAAACACTGGATACTAACAAAGAAAAAGTAAAGCTATAGTGTTGTGCTCTTGGGGAGAAGATAATAAATTGTCTTATTGGTTATAAGTGTAAAGATATTCATCCTTCTCCCCATTTTTTACCCTTTTACTTAGTTTTACTTTTAGATTTATGAAGAATAGAAAGTACCTTTTTTTAGTTTTATTGTGCTGCTTGTGTAATAGAGCTACTTCGCAGGAGTTGTTACAACAATATGTTGATACCCGCGTGGGAACAGCTGCAAGCATAACTCAAACAGCTGGTAAGTTTGGTAAGCATTCAGAAGAATATGGGCAGACTTTGCCCGCTGTATTAGTACCTCATGGTATGAACTTCTGGACACCACAGACCCAGGATACAGAGCGTAAATGCATTGCTCCTTATTACTACAGAGATAGCAAGCTGCAGGGATTCCGCAATTCGCATTGGATTGTGGGAGGATGTACGCAGGATTATGGCAGTATGACTTTAATGACAGTATCAGGAGTTCTGAAAACTACTCCCGAAGAGAGAGCTTGTTCTTTTTCTCATGAAAAGGAAATTGCAACTCCGTCATATTACTCAGCTTATCTGGAAGATTATCACACACAGGCAGAAATGACCGCCCAATCTCGTTCTGCTTTGTTTCGTTTTACTTATGATGAAGAGGGAATGGCCTATTTGGTGGTTAACCCTAATAGTGATGAAGGAGAGGGGTATATTGAAATAGATTTGGAAAAACGTGAGATTAGAGGATACAATCCCGCTCATCGTATTTATCAAGGGTGGGGTGAACCCACAGGATTTAGTGGCTATTTTGTGGTAAGGTTCGAAAAAGAGCCTTCAACGTATGGCGTTTACCAAGACAGCTTGGTTTATTCAAAACAGAAATCAATTGGAAAAAAATATAATATAGGCGCTTTTATCGGTTTTAAGGTTGCGGCGCATGAAAAAGTAATGGTAAAAGTGGGTTCTTCTTTTACCGATATGAAGGGGGCCTTGAATAATCTTGATGCAGAGATTCCTCATTGGAATTTCGATCAGACCAAAAATCAACTTGAACAATGTTGGCAAAACCAGCTATCTAAACTAAATGTTCAAGGTGGCAGTAAAGAAGATAAAGAGAAATTCTATGGAGCTTTATACCGTTCATCGTTTTTGCCGAGGGTCTTTAATGACGTAGATGGACGTTATCCTTCTTTTGCAAAAGGTACTCCAATCCGTAAGATAGAAAAGGGTGATTATTATGATGATTTTAGCATGTGGGACACCTATCGTGCTTTGCATCCTCTCTTGACAATCATTGATCCGAAACGGGATGGTGAGATGGTTCAGTCGTTGGTTGAGAAATATAAGCAAGGTGGTTGGCTACCCATTTTCCCTTGTTGGAACAGTTACACGGCAGCCATGATAGGAGATCACTGCATTTCGGTTATTGGAGATGCTTATATAAAAGGCATAAAAGGCTTCGATATTGAAACAGCTTATAAAGCTATGCGGCAGAATGCTTTTCAATCACCGGCTTCGTTCGAAGATTATAAAAACGGTATGGGGCGCAGGGCTTTGACTTCTTACACAAAGTACGGGTATATTCCATTGGAAGACTCTGTGCCGGAAGCATTTCATATGAATGAGCAGGTTTCTCGTACATTGGAATATGCGTATGATGATTATGTATTGGCACAAGTAGCTAAGAAACTAGGGAAAATATCAGATTATAAGTTGCTTACTAAGCGTGCAAAGAACTGGCAAAATGTGATTGATAAACGAACCGGATACGCTCAGGGAAGACATGCTGACGGCACTTTCCTTAATGCTGATAATGCATTTGGCTTTGCACGGTTCATTACCGAAGGAGCACCTTGTCACTATACGTGGTATGTTCCGCAAGATGTGCAAGGATTAGTTCAATGGATGGGTGGCAAGAATAAGTTTGTAAGCAAGCTGGATTCCATGTTTAGTGAATTGAGATACTGGCACGGCAATGAGCCTTGCCATCAGATTGCTTACTTATATAATTATGTGGGTGAGTCCTGGAAAACCCAGAAGCAGATTTGCCATATTCGCAATACAGAATATGTTAATGCTCCGGGGGGATTGTCCGGTAATGATGATGCCGGTCAGATGTCTGCCTGGTATGTTTTTTCAGCAATGGGATTTTATCCTGTTTGTCCCGGAAATCCATATTACGTAATAGGTTCTCCGGCATTTGAAAAGATGAGTATCCGCCTTGAAAATGGGAAAGAGTTTGTAGTAAAAGCTCATGGCGTTTCAACAGAGAACATTTATATCCAGTCGGCAACGCTGAATGGAAAAATATTTGAGAATAGTTACATAACTCATAAGCAGATTCTCGAAGGTGGAATTCTGGAATTTGTAATGGGAGCTATTCCGAATAAAAGCTGGGCTGCTAAAAAGGAGAATTGTCCGCAATCTATTTTGAAATAAAGAGTGTATAGATAATGAGGAAATATATTTGCATAATAATCTCTTTGCTATTTACCATCCCTATATGGGCCCGGGATTACAATATAGTAACTCAGGGAAAGGCCGTAGTCGATGGTAAAACGCTGAATACAAAAGTTATTCAGCAAGCAATAGACCTGCTTAGCAAAAAAGGAGGCGGAAGGATTATTTTTCCGAAAGGTATCTATCTCACTGGCTGTTTGCAATTAAAATCGGGCATTGAGTTGCATATCGAAAAAGATGCAGTTTTACTGGGAAGTACAAATCCTGATGATTATTACCCATTAAATAAAGCTGATAATATTACAGAAAAAAGTGATAATTCAAAGCTGGCTTTAATTCTTGGACACAAGGTAAAAAACATAGCTTTCAGTGGTGAAGGTACAATAGATGGTCAGGGACTGGCTTTAGCTTTGAATATAGATAGTTTACATAATGCCGGAGTGCGCATAGATCCAAATTATAATGTTCGAAGAATGCGTCCTAATGAAACTGCCCGTCCAAAACTGTTTTTTCTTTCAGAGTGCGAGAATATATCAGTTACAGGATTGCATCTTATGAACAGTGCTTGTTGGGGTGTTACGTTTGATCTTTGTTCCGGTTTATCAATAGATCAGGTTTCAATGACAAACAGAGCATATTGGAATAATGATGGCTTTGATATAACAGATTGTCGTAGAGTAAAGATTACTCGTTGCAATGTGAATTCTGCTGACGATGGTATTTGCTTAAAATCCTACCATCCTAATGCCTGTAACGATAGCATCTATATTGCCGATTGTGAGGTACGTAGCAGTGCAAGCGCAATTAAGTTTGGAACAGCTTCGTGGGGAGGCTTTAAGAACATTACTATTGATAACATTCGTGTATACGATACCTTTCGTTCGGCTATTGCTATTGAGTCTGTCGACGGAGGTGATATTGAAAATGTTAATGTGAGCCGGATTACGGCGAAGAATACAGGTAATGCAATCTTTATCCGTTTGGGACATCGGGCAAGCGAACGTGTAGGAACAGTAAAGAATATATCTATAAAAGATATCAATGTGGAAATTCCGTTTGGCAGACCGGATATCAACTATGATCTGCGGGGACCGGAAGTAGATATCTTCCACAATCCATTTCCTTCGTCTATTGTGGGTATACCTGGGCATTACATAGAAGGAGTGCATCTTGAAAATATTGAAATAACCTGTCCGGGAAGGGCAACTAAAGGAATGGCTTATATACCGTTGAATCGTTTGAACCAGGTTCCCGAACAGATAGATAAATATCCGGAGTTCAGTATGTTTGGTGAGCTACCTTCTTGGGGATTCTATATTCGTCATGCAAAGGATATTACATTGAAGAATGTGAGATTGAAGTTGGCTGAACCTGATTATCGTCCGGCAATTATTATGGACGATGTGAAAGGCGAATCACTTGAACAAGTATTTTTTCCATTAGATAAAAAAGAACAAATTATAAAAGTTAACAACTAATACATAGAAGATGATGAGACTAAAGTTTTTAGTAGCCCTTTTCGGAATAGGGCTTATGACATCCTGCCATACTAGCAAATCAGATTTTGATATTCGTGATTATGGAGCGAAAGGAGACAGCATAACGGATAATGCAGAAGCAATACAAGAAGCTATTGATGATTGTAATAAATCCGGGGGAGGCCGTGTGATTATTCCGGGTGACGGAGTATATATGACTGGTCCGATTACCGTAGCGTCTTATGTAGATCTGCATCTGGAAGCAAATGCTAAGTTATTGGCTAATCCGGACGAAAAAGTTTATAATAAGAGTGCTTTTCGCGATAATAAAGGCGAAGGTATGATGTGGATTAGCGGCACTAATATTGTGCAATTCTCTATTAGTGGAAAAGGTAAAATAGATGGTAATGGTGTTGCCTTTATGGGTAAGGAACTGGAAGATTCTTATGAATTGAAACCAGTACACGAATTCGATCCTCGTCCGCATGTACTTACTTTAATTAATGGCAAAGATATACGCATCAAGGATGTTACTATTGGTAATTCGGCTTATTGGACTGTACACCTTGTAGGTTGTAACGATGTTGTTGTTGATGGAGTAAACATTTTGAATAACCTGAAAATCCGTAATGGAGATGGCATTGATGTAGATCACTCAAAGAATGTGCGCATTAGTAACTGTTTTATTGAATCGGGTGATGACTGTATATGTCTCAAGAATCGTCGTGAATACCAGGAGCTGGGACCATGCGAGAATGTTTTAGTAACCAATTGTACAATGACTTCGCGTTCATGCGCTATTAAAATAGGTTCTGAAAATATGGATCGTATCAGTCATGTAGTAGTAAATAACTGTATTATCAGAGATAGTAATCGTGGTATTGGTATTCAGAATCGCGATGAAGGTACAGTGGAAAATGTTATTTTCTCTAATATAGAGGTAGATTGTAAACTCTTCTCAAATGTGTGGTGGGGAAAATCTGAAGCAATTTATGTAACTGCCTATACTCGTAAAGCAGGAGATCACAAAGATGCAGGATGGCGTTTTCCTAAAGGAATGGCCGACTATGAGGTAGGAGCTGTTACTGATATTAGTTTCAACAATATAAAGTGCGAGAGTGAAAATGGTGTATTCCTTGGCGCAGAAGCAAAAGATAAGATTCAGAATATCTATTTTGACCAGGTAGATTTGATGATTTGCAAGCGTACCAACTACGAAGGTGGCATTTATGACAAGCGTCCATGTAAAGGCGATGAATTTGTGAAGGGAAAAACATACGGATTCTATCTTGATAATGCATCAAATGTAAATATCCGCAATTCAACAGTTCGTTGGGGAGACACCCGTCCGTCTTATTTTGCCGACACAATGTTTAGTCAGAATATAGATGGTTTGCAAACTGTTAATCTGAAGTAATTTTTTTCTTATGAAAAGGTGTTTGTTTGTAGTTATGTTTGTGGTATGCCTCTGTCCCAATCTTTTGGGCAGAGGCTGCCCTCTATCTGGAGAGGCAATAAAAATAGCAGTATTATCGGATGTTCATTTGCAGGATACATCTTATGTTCGTTCCATGGATGCCCAACTACATTCCACTCGTCTGTTTAATGAAAACTATTTTGCCTTTATCTCTGCGCTAGACGATATTGCGAAGCGGGATGTTCATTATGTTCTTTTGCCAGGTGACCAGACTGACGATGGACAATTGATAAATGTACGTAAGGTTCGTGAAATACTCGATTCTTACTCTGTCCGCTACAATATGCACTTTTTTATGATGACCGGCAATCATGATCCGGCACGCCCTTTCTCTAATAGCGACCTAGGACAAATGAAAAAGCTGGGTTATAAGGAAATACATAACGAATGGGCTTCCTTTGGATTTTCTCCACAAAAAGAGTATCTGTTTTGGGCAACCCCGTTCAGCACATATACTTATGAAAACTATACCTATGATGAGGCTGCTAAACAGGCAGACTGGAGCAAGCGGACTTATACTATTGAAAATAAAAAGCCGGCAATTCAAGATGGGAGCTATCTGGTAGAACCAGTAAAAGGATTGTGGATATTGGCAATTGATGCTTCTGTATACTATCCGCAGACAACTGAAGGTGATAGCATTCTCACTTTTGAAGGAGCCAGATCAGTTTATAATGAGAGATTTAAAGCCAAACCTTATCTCTTGCCCTGGATAACTAAAGTGGCTGCTCAGGCTAAAAAGTATGGAAAAAGGCTGGTGACTTTCAGCCATTTCCCTATGGCCGATTATAATGATGGAATAGCCAAGTATATTCCGGATATTGCTGCACCGGGCAAGTTCGATGTGTATCGCTTTCCCGATCCCGCTATGGCAAAACTCCTGGCCGATGCCGGAATCACTCTTCATCTGGGTGGACACATGCACATGAATGATGAACAAGTATCTGTTTCAAAGAAAGGAAATCGTCTTTTAAATATTCAGGTTCCTTCTACTGCCGGTTATGTGCCTGGATATAAAATTCTTAAGCTGACTAAAGGAAAAGTTGAGGCTGAGACTATTTCTTTAGATACTGTAAAAGGATTTAATAGCTTTTTCTCTCGTTATAAGGCAGAGCATGATTCTTTGCAGCGAGCAGGCAAACAACCTTTATGGGACGAATCAATTCTAAACTCAAAGAACTATCGTCAATTCTGCGAAGCTCATTTAAGAGAGCTCACTCGCCTGCGTTATCTCCCCAACGATTTTAAACCGGTGGCTAAGGAACGTTTTGCTTTAATGAAAGCTTCAGAACTATTTGCTTATGCTAATGTAAAAAGCACTCCTAAATCTGCTGATTGGACAGGCTTCGATATGATGGTAGATTTCTATAAACTCCGTTTTGGTGGTAAACTGGCTCTGAAGGATATAGATTCAGGCAGACTGAAACAGTATAAGGAGATCTCCTTTAAAGTAGTTCAGAAAAAGTCTTCAACGGATTTCGATAAGTTTATGGTTAGTTTCTGTCGTATCTTTCTGGCACAAATGGAAGATGGGAAATGATATAACAATATACACTTCCTTATAAAATTAACAAACAGCACTTTATCTATTATAGTATAAATCAAACTATTTAACTCATCCGAGTCGAAAACTATATAATATAGGTATATATAATATAGTTTTCTCGTCATTCTTCCTTTTTATTGATTATATATTGAGATTGTCCTGTACAAAAGAATTAATTCTTCTGTACAGAACAATCTTTTCTTTTGTACAAAAGAATTCAATCTTTTGTACAAGATAATATTGATTATTCTAGATAAGTTAAAATTGTATTATGAATTGATAAATAATGCACGGATTTATTTTTTGGAAATATATACATTTGCAACTGTGTAAAAATGAAAAGCTGTTATTCCTTAAATTTTAAATAGTATGAAACATATCTTGTCTCTCTTCCTATTGCTTTTTTCTTTTATAGGATATTCCTCTGCTCAAAACAAATCTTCTTTCATTCATGTAGAAAAAGGTCGTTTTATGCTTAACGGTTCACCTTATTATTATATCGGTACTAATTTCTGGTATGGAGCAATCCTTGGTTCTGAAGGTGAAGGTGGAAATCGTGCACGATTGAATAAGGAACTCGATTATTTAAAATCAATAGGTATTAATAATCTTAGAGTATTGGTTGGAGCTGATGGCGAGAATGGTATCAGATCTAAAGTAGAACCAACCCTGCAAAAGTCTCCCGGAGTATATAATGATACTATATTAGCCGGACTGGATTATTTATTATATCAAATGGGAAAACGAAAAATGTATGCCGTTCTTTATTTGAATAATTCATGGGAGTGGACCGGCGGATACTCACAATATCTTCAATGGGCAGGATATGGCAAGGCTCCTGTTCCGGCTATTGACGGATGGCCTGCATATATGGCTTTTGTGAAACAGTTTCCAAAGTCCGACTCTGCAAAAAAACTATTCCATAATTATGTAAATGATATCATTGGCAGAACCAACCGTTATACAAAGAAAAAATATGTAGACGATCCATACATCATGTCCTGGCAGATAGGAAATGAGCCACGCGCTTTTGCTGATGAAAATAAAGAACCCTTTGCACTTTGGATTGCCGACGTGGCAGCCCAGATAAAAAGTCTGGATAAAAACCACATGGTATCTACCGGAAGCGAAGGAAAGCATGGATGCGAACAGGATATTAACCTTTTTGAAAGAATTCATGCCGATAAGAATGTAGATTATATGAACATACACCTATGGCCTTATAACTGGAACTGGGTGACTAAAGACAGTCTTTCCGAGAAACTTCAGTCGGCTAAGGGAAAAACAAAGAAATATATATTCGAACATCTGGCAGTAGCTAAAAAACACCACAAACCTTTGGTGATGGAAGAATTTGGATTTCCACGCGATGGCTTTAAGTTCTCCAAAGAAAGTACAACCAACTCTCGTGATTCATTTTATAAATACGTATTCGAGCTGATTATTGCAGATAAGAAAGCCGGAGGTCCTTTTGCCGGATGTAATTTCTGGGGATGGGGAGGCTTCGCCAATCCTTCAAAGGAACATATTTACTGGCAAAAAGGAGACGATTACTGTGGCGATCCGGCTCAGGAAGAACAAGGACTGAACTCTGTTTTTGCATCAGATAAATCGACAGTGAAAATAATTAAAGAGTCAGTCCTGAAATTTAAATAACCAATAATTTGTAAATCTGATAAATAATGAAAAAGTATTTTCTTTTATTCTCTCTTTTCTGTTTCTCTTGTCTAAGTTCTGTGAAAGCACAGAAGTATGAGGAACTGGCAAAGACTCCTCCTATGGGATGGAATAGCTGGAATAAATTTGCCTGCGATATCAATGAAGAGATTATTCGTGGTGTTGCCGACAAAATGGTAGAATCCGGATTGCGCGATGCAGGATATGTTTATTTAAACCTGGACGATTGCTGGCATGGCAAACGTGATAGTCTGGGATTTATCACTGCCGATCCGGTGAAATTCCCTTCCGGAATAAAGGATTTAGCTGATTATATTCATTCAAAAGGATTAAAAATAGGTATATATTCAGATGCAGGCAGACAAACTTGCGGTGGTCGTCCGGGAAGTCTTGGTCACGAGTATCAGGATGCACTTACTTATGCAAAATGGGGAATAGATTATTTGAAATATGACTGGTGCAATACCGAAGATGTTAATCCAATCGGTGCTTATAACCTGATGAGGGATGCTCTTCGTGCTGCCGGACGTCCTATCTTGTTCAGCATGTGCGAATGGGGAAATAGTAAACCCTGGACATGGGCAAAAGATACTGGTCACATGTGGCGTACCACTGGTGATATTTTTAATTGCTTTGATTGTGTTGACGAACATCCGGGATGGAAAGCTTTTGGTGTACTGCAGATTCTGGATATGCAGGAAGGACTTCGTAAATATGCCGGTCCCGGACATTGGAACGATCCGGATATGCTGGAAGTTGGTAACGGACAAAAAGTAAATCAGGATCGTGCGCATTTCTCTATGTGGTGCATGCTTGCAGCACCGCTGATTTTAGGTAATGACATTCGTAATATGTCCGACGAAACAAAAGCAATCATCATGAATAAAGATGTTATAGCTATTGATCAGGATACTCTTGGCGTTCAAGGTTTGAAGGTTGCTTCACAGGATGGACTTGAAGTTTGGTTTAAACCACTTGCTGGAGGCGACTGGGCATTCTGCTTGCTCAATCGTTCCAATGTAGATAAGGAATATGAAATCAATTGGCAGAAATTTAATTTTGATGATGAAGTTTCTAAACGTTCCACTAATTTTTATAATACCACCTATGTAATAAAGAATTTGTGGACAAAAAAAATTGAAGGAAGTACCAAAAAAGATAAAAAAGTATCAGTTCCGGCTCAGGATGTACTATTATACAGATTATCCATTGCAAAATAAAGAATATCATGTTTTTAAATAATATAAGGAAAGGTTTGGTTTGTTTGTTTTTGGTTAGTCTCTCAATCTCTTTATCTGCTCAGTCAGATAAAGAGTTAGGAGGCTTATCTTACAAGGTTAAGCAAACAAACGATTGGGTATTTTATTCACCTCAGAATCCAGAAATACAGATTATTGTGAAGAATACCAGAAACGATGCAGCAAAAGCTACACTAAATCTGCAAGTAACTACGGATGATTTCAAACCAGTACATCGGTTTGCACAATCTCTCTCTCTCAGTAAAGGTGATTCTATAGAGGCCGATTTCTCTTTTTCTGTTCCTGCACCAGGTTTTTACCGCTGTACAGTAACTCAGGAAGTTGATGGAGTTGTTAATGAAGTTAAGAAGTTCAATATTGGTTATGAACCGGAATATATTGTCTCTTTACCCGATAATAAACCCGATTTGCGTAAATTCTGGGATGAAAGTCTGGCTGAGCTGGCTAAGGTTGCACCTGAATATAAACTAACTCTGATCCCCGATTCTTCAACTAATCTGCGTAAATTATATAAGGTTAGTATGAAATCTTTCGGAGGTGTGGAAATCTCCGGATATTATTGTACTCCGGTTAAAAAAGGAAAATATCCGGCAATCATTAGTTATATGGGCTATGGTTCCAAACCTTGGTCTCCAAAGCCTAACGATAATCCAGGGTTTGTAGAATTTGTATTATCAGTTCGCGGACAGGGATTGCAGCAACCAACCAATATTTACGGAGACTGGATTACTTATGGCATGCAGTCAAAAGAAGATTATTACTATCGTGGTGCTTTTATGGATTTGGTCCGTGCAATAGACTTTGTTGCTTCACGTCCCGAAGTAAATACAAAAAATATCTTTGCAGAAGGGGGGAGTCAGGGTGGCGCTTTCACAATGGCAGCTTGTGCGCTCGATCATCGTATTTCAGCAGCAGCTCCGTTTATTCCTTTTCTTTCAGATTATCCCGATTATTTTAAGATTGTTCATTGGCCGGGTGATGCGGTTAAAGCAGCTTTGGCAAAACAGTCATCAATAAGTGAAACCCAGCTGTATGATATGCTATCTTATTTTGATATAAAGAATCTGGCAGGTTGGATTAAGTGCCCTATAATAATGGCTTCAGGCTTGCAGGATGAAGTTTGTCCCCCTCATACAAATTTCTCTGGTTATAATCGTATCAGTACTGAAAAAGAATACATTATTAATCCCACCTATGGGCATGATGTACCTCCTTCTTGGTGGAATATTCGTATGGAATTCTTTAAAAAGCATATGAAATAATTAAGGATTGATAGCATTATTATTATAAAGTTCTTATAAATTCATGAAATGAAACATATATATACCTTATTGAAAACAAAATATATCCTTGTCGCTCTCGTGAATACTATATTTTTGTATCAGATCCTAGGTAAGAATGTTATCATGTAATGAAACTTTATACTTTATCTATATGATAAAAAAATGCTAAAGTTGAAATTATTTTGAAGAAACATCAAAAAATAAGCGAATAGATAAAATAGTATTATTTTAAGATAAAATTGCATTTGTAGTGAATTTGCTTAATAAATACTTTTGTATTCATATATTATAAATCTAATTATCAGTTATGAAAAACATCATGTTGTTTTTAATGGCACTTGTAATGAGTTGTCATGTCATGGCGCAGCAAAACCGAATTACCGGTACAGTTACCGATAAAAAGGACGGTTTAGGGATGCCTGGCGTAAATGTTCTAGTGAAAGGAACCACTAGTGGGACCATAACAGACATGAATGGAAATTTCTCCTTGAATTTTTCCGGAAAAGATGCTGTTCTGGTTGTTTCTTGTGTAGGCTACAAATCTGTAGAGCTACGTGTAAAAGGTGATCAAAAATCAGTCAACGTAGTTATAGAAGAGAATTCTGAATTACTTGACGAGGTGGTTGTAGTTGGTTATGGTGTTCAGAAAAAGAAACTGGTAACCGGTGCTACAGTTCAGGTAAGTGGAAACGACTTGCAGAAGTTAAGTACAACTAGTGCTTTGACTGCTTTACAAAGTCAAACTCCAGGTGTGAACATTACTCAGAGTTCTGGTCAGCCGGGTGACGGATTTAAAGTAACCGTTCGTGGTTTGGGTACTATTGGTTCTTCATCTCCTCTATATGTAATAGATGGTGTAGCTGGTGGTAGTATTGATAACTTAAATCCTTCTGATATTGAATCTATTGACGTACTAAAAGATGCTGCTTCAGCAGCAATTTATGGTGCACGTGCTGCAAACGGTGTAATCCTTGTAACAACAAAACAAGGTAAATCTGGTAAGGTTACCGTTTCATACGATGGTTATTATGGTTCTCAGTATGCATACAAAATGCCGGACTTATTAACAGCTAAGGAATATATGG
Organism: Bacteroides luti; assembly: GCF_900128905.1. Classification (GTDB taxonomy): domain Bacteria; phylum Bacteroidota; class Bacteroidia; order Bacteroidales; family Bacteroidaceae; genus Bacteroides; species Bacteroides luti. Next base: position 184,439 of record NZ_FQTV01000003.1, on the reverse strand, counting down.
CTGTTCAGGATATGATTAACTTCAATGAAGGCAATCCAGGTAATAACTGGTCGGCTTTACTTCCTTCTGCTTTGAAACAATCTATCGAAGATGGAACATGGAATGGTACAAACTGGATGAAAGAATCCTATAACAAGGCTGCTCCTGTTCAGAATCATGCAATTAACCTTACTGGTGGTGGCGAGGCTTCTAAGTTCTCATTAGGTTTCTCTTATGCTTCTCAGGAAGGTATCTTTGGAAAACCTGTTGAATCTAATTATGGACGTTATACTGCCCGTGTTAATTCAGATCATGTTCTTTTAAAGGTTAGAGACTTTGATGCAATTAAAATTGGTGAAACATTGAACTATTCCTATAGTACAAAATCAGGTGTTTCTACTGGTAATATTTATTGGAACTCTATCCATAGTTTATTGACAGCTAATCCATTAATGCCTTTATATGATGAAAATGGCGATTATTATGATTACTATGCAAAACAAAGAAACGGATGGAATTATGATGCAAGTGCAGCTAACCCTATAGCTAACACTGCTCTTTCAAGCCAGGGCTTAAATCTTTCAAAGAGCCACAACTTGCAAGCTAGTGCTTATGTTCAAATACAGCCAATTAAGAATTTAATTTTCAAATCTCAATTTGGATATAAGATGAGTGCTAATACTTATCGTTCATACGATAGAATTAAAAAATTAAGTTCTACAAATGAAACTACAACAGAAACTGTAAGTCAAAATGCTGGTTTAGGTGCTTCATGGACATTAGATAATACATTGGCATATAAGTTTACTCTAAACGAACATACTTTTGATATGATGGTTGGTCAGTCTGCTGAAAGATGGGGATTGGGTGATAATGTTAGTGCTTCTGGAAAGAATACATTATTCCTGGGTTCCTGGAAAAATGCATATGTAGATAATACTAAACCTACTGCGTTAGATCAGATTACTGCAGGTAGTAGTCCTTGGGGTGAAGGTACTTTGGCTTCTTTCTTTGGTCGTGTTAATTATGACTACAAAGAAAAGTACATGGCTTCATTTACATTGCGTGCCGATGGTTCTTCAAACTTTGCTAAAGGTCATCAATGGGGATATTTCCCATCTGTATCTGCTGGTTGGGTTGTAAGTAGCGAACCATTTATGGAATCAACTAAAAATTGGATGGATTTCTTGAAAGTTCGTGGTAGCTGGGGACAGAATGGTAACTGTAACATTTCTGGATATCAATACTTAACCACTTTCGCTTTTGATGTAACCAATGGTTATTACTTTGGTAAAGATAAATCTTCTCAAACAACAGGTGGTTATGCTAACATCCTTAAGAATCCTGATGTAACCTGGGAAACTTCAGAACAGCTTGACTTAGGTTTTGATGCTCGTTTCCTTGACACTCGTTTGGGTGTAGCTTTCGACTGGTATAAGAAAACTACTAAAGACTGGTTGGTTGTAGCTCCTATTCTTTCTACCTACGGTTTAAATGCTCCATATATTAATGGTGGTGATGTTGAAAACCAAGGTTTTGAATTGGCTCTTAACTGGAATGATAAAATTGGTAAAGATTTTAAATATGGAGTTAATCTGAATATTTCTAAAAATAAAAATAAGGTAACCCGTATCGCAAACTCTGAAGGAATTATCCATGGTGATGCAAACGTATTAAGTCAGGGTACTGATGAAATGTATCGTGCTCAGGTAGGTATGCCTATTGGATACTTCTATGGATATAAAACTGAAGGTATTTTCCAGAATTATGATCAGATAGCTGAATATAAAGCTGCAGGAAAAGGTGTCTTAGCTGGAGCGCAACCTGGTGATGTTATTTTCACTGATTATCATAAAGATGGTGTTATTGATGATAATGACAGAACAATGATTGGTGATCCTCATCCTGATTATACTTTAGGTTTAGGTCTTAATCTTAGCTATAAAGGTTTTGATTTGAACATTGCTGCTTCCGGCTCTTTTGGTCAGCAAATTGCTAAATCATATCGTTCATTTGCTGATACAAAGACTCAAAACTTCACAACGGATATTTTCGGAGCTTGGACGGGTGAAGGTACATCTAATAAATTACCTCGTTTAACTTCTGGTTCCCATACTAACTGGCAGAAGATTTCTGATATATATATTGAAGATGGTGATTATTTGAAGATCCAAAACGTAACAATTGGTTATGATTTCAAAAAGCTTTTCACTAAATTACCACTTCAACAAGCTCGTTTGTTCTTTACAGCTCAAAATCTTTATACCTTTACTGGTTACTCAGGAATGGATCCGGAAATTGGTTATGGATACGATAAATCATGGGTATCAGGTATCGATTTAGGATTCTATCCTAGTCCTAGAACATTCCTGGTTGGTGTTAATCTTAAATTTTAATAGATAATAGCATGAAAAAAATATTATATTTAGCAGTAGCGGCTCTCTTGTTTGCTAGTTGTAATGACTTCCTGGCAACAGAGGATCTGACACATAAAAATTCAGGAAATTTTCCTGTGAATGAAACAGATGCTACCCAAATGATTACAGCAATATATGCAACCATGAATATTGCTGTTCAAAAGGGTGTAAATAAGACTTATTTTTATATAGCACAAGTGGCGTCTGATGATTGTTATGGTGGTGGTGGTGAAAATGATAAAGATGCTCAGGCATCAGACCACCTTCTGTACTATGGTGAATCACTTTTTGCTGACTTCTGGTCTGCACGTTATCAAGGTATCAACCGTGCAAACATGGCTTTGGCAAACCTGGATAATGTAGCTGATGAGAAAATCAGAAACCAAAAGAAGGGTGAAGCTCTTTTCTTACGTGCATATTTCTATTTTGAACTAACACAAATGTTCGAAAATGTACCTTTGATTTCTGCTGCTCCAGAAAACGTAGGACAAGCTCAGATTGCTCCAACTCAAATGCCTGCTGATACTATTTACGCACACATTGCTTCAGACCTGAAACAAGCTGTTGAAATTATGCCGGATTCTAAATGGAATCAAGTTACTTCAGGTACAGCAACACGTTGGGCTGCCGAAGCATTACTAGCTCGTGTTTATTTGTTCTATACTGGGTTTTATCAGAAAGATGCTCTTCCATTAACTGACGGTAGTAAATTGACAAAAGACTTTGTGGTTACTGGCTTGAATGATTGTATTGCTAATTCCGGACATAGTCTTGCTCCTGATTTTCGTAGTTTGTGGCCTTACACAAATTCTGTTTCAAAGAAGAATTCTAAATATCAGAAAGATGCTCCAACATGGTTAAAAGATGGTGAGAATCCCGAACAGGTTTTTGCTCTTAAGTTCTCTTATTTATCTTCATGGGTAGGCGATAAATTAGGTTTCTCTAACCAATATGCGCTATATTTCGGTATTCGTGACCAAAGTACTGACTATGGATTAGATGGTACTTACCCTATTGGTCAGGGATGGGGACAAGGCCCTGTAGCTGCCAATTTATGGAATGACTGGAAAACTGAAGAACCAAATGATACTATCCGTCGTAAAGGTTCCATTTATCAGGTAAAAGATAATTTCCAATATGGTCGTGACGCTCAGATGGAAGAAACTGGTTTGTGGCAATCTAAAATTGTAGCAACTCGTGCTATTGTAGGTAGTACTGTTTTACCAAGTTTCTGTTCTGCAAAAGATTATTATGGTGATGATAAAACTAGTGATTTCCAGGTTTCTCATGCACAGGATTTAAATTTGATCCGTTTTGCTGATGTATTATTGATGCATTCAGAATTGACAGGTACTGCTGATGGTATGAATAAGGTTCGTGCTCGTGTTGGACTTGATCCAGTTGCTTATTCTTTAGATGCTTTGAAAAAGGAACGTCGTCACGAATTAGCTTTCGAAGGTCTTCGTTGGGGTGATATGCGTCGTTGGCGTGAGGCTGAAACTGATTTAGCAAAACAAGTTGGTCAGGAGATCTGGAATAAAGGTCAGAAAACTACTATGAAAGATCAAGGCGCCGGATATGTGGCTCGCTACAAGGCAACAAGAGGATTCTTCCCTATTCCAAAAACAGAAATTGATTTGTCTGGCGGAGCATTGAAACAAAATGCAGGCTGGGATGAATCGGCTAACTTCTCAAGCTGGAATAACTAATATAAATTATTAAATAGTAATAAGAATGAAAAAGTCAATTATATTTTCAATGCTTGTGGGAGCTGCAATGTTGTTTGCTTGCGACCCCATTGAAGACCGTGATACGATGACCGGAGCTATTACTGCTGATCAGTTGAAAATTTCAGCAAAACCAGTTGTTAAAGACGGCGTAAAGTCGAACTATATCGAATTGAATAGTGAAGGTAATCCTTGCCTGTCTTCCTGGGATTATGGTTTCGGTACCTTAACTACTACTAAAGGAACTGTTAAGGTGATGATGGCTGGTGATAATGATATAGTATTCAGTGGTATGAATCCAGATGGTACTATCATTAAAAAAACAATAACTGTTCATGTTGATAAATTGTATGATGTAGAACCTGAATATGCTTTGTTCTGCGGAGATAAAGGAACTAAAACATGGGTTTGGGATGATGTACAGGGTACTCCTTGGGGTAATGGTGGTTACCTTGGTAATACAACTCCTGGTTGGTGGACATGTAATGTGGATGCTATTCAGGAACAAGCTGTTCAAAAAGGATATCCTGGCGATGGAAAAAATGGATCTATGATCTTCTCTCTTAAGGGTGCTAAGATAACAAAGAGTGATGGTACTTCAGGCTCATTCTCTTTTGATATGTCTAAGAAAACTAAAGATGATAACGGTAATATCTGGGGTATTGGTAAACTATATACTAAAAGTGTAAATGTACTTTTAGGTATTCAACCGAACGAAGGAAATGCTGTAATTAACGAATATGATATTCTGAAATTAGATGCTCAGCATTTATATTTAGCTTGTAAGGAAACTGCAACAGTTAAATCTTGGGGAACTTGTTGGTTCTGGTGTTTCAGAGCTAAATAGAATGTTCTTATGTAGATCTTAATACATTTGAATTTGTATATTGGGCGGAACTTATTAAATGTTTCGCCCAATTTTTATGTTTGAATTATTTCTTCCTTAATACCTGATTTTATAAAATTGTACTTATAATATCATGATATCTTTTTGTAAATAACTGGTTTATAAAATATCTATCTGAAATGCATATGTTCGATGTTTTATTTCTTAACGAATGCCAGTGCAAATTGTGCAAAAAAAATAGGAGGAATTAGGCTTTATCAAAGTCCGGCTTTTCAAACAATTTGTTATATTTGTAATATTATTAATCGAAAATAAAAATGCTAAAGAAAACACTATATGCATTCCTCTTTTTAGTTTGTCTTACCGGTTGCAAATCAGATCATAAAAAATTCACGATAGAAGGTACAGTTTCATCAACTAAATATGATGGCGAATGGATTTATCTGGTCCCTGCCGAAGGTGCTAATTCTTCAAATGTTGATTCAACCAAAATAAAGAATGCTTCGTTTACTTTTAAAGGAGATATAGAGCGAATGGCTATAATTCGCACTAGACCTGTTTTACGTTTATCATTACAAGAATTGCTGGTTGTAACGGAGTCTGGCAACATTAAGGTTGTTCTTAATTCACCTAGTTCAGCCCATGGTACTCCTCAGAATGATGCGTTGCAATTGTGGAAAGAAGAAAAAGAGAAGAACATGGCTGCTTATAATTTTATTAGAAATGGATTGCAAACGGTATCAGGAAAAGATTCTCTTCGTTGGATTGCTCAAAAGGATACATTGCAGGAACGTGAACGTATCTATAATGAACGCTTTCTCAAAGAACAAGGAAATAATACGGTTGGTACCTTTATCAGAAAGATGGTTGGTGAAACTAACTAATAAAAGATTAGACACTGATACATGATACATAAGTTATTCACAATGTAACACTTTAGATCTATTTACTTTTAAGTTTTAAACATAAACATACCTATTGGATGCTTTGACCATAAAATCTTATTATAAAAACTATCCTGCTGAATCTTATAAATAAAACACGATGAAAGAAATATTAAACATTCACATAAAAAGGAGTAATCTCCTATTATCCATATTATTGGGAGTATGTGTATTTATTTTCTTTAATTTCTATTATCCATTTCATGTTCAATATCAGGAGCAGTTTCAGATGTTTCTGTTTACTAAAGATTATTTTCTTGATAGAGTGTCGCTGCCTGGTGGACTAGCCATATATTTAGGAAACTTCTTTGTTCAATTCTTCTATTATGCCTGGTTGGGTGCACTTGTTATTGCATTCTTGCTAGTTTTACTTCAGAGGGAGATTGTCTGGTTAACAAAGAAGTTTGGTTTAAATAATACATATTATCCATTAACGTTATTACCTTCCATTGTTTACTGGATTTTGTTATGTGATGAAAACTATATGTTGTCAGGATTGCTTTTATTAATAATGGTCTTGGGTACAGTTATTATTTGTACAACAATACCTTCTCGAACAATTCGTTTGATATCCACAATCGTTCTTACTCCTGTACTATATATTCTTTGTAGTGGTTGTTTCTGGCTTTTTGCTTTGTTTATGATTCTGTTAGAAATATTTTACTGGAAAGAAAATATTGATATCCGTTGGTGGATTATGGTTTTAGGCTCTGCATTATTGATAATCTGTTCCCCAATAATCTCTAAAAACTTTTATCAATATCCGTTGGAACGCTTATGGCTGGGTATTGGATTTTATCGTTTCCCAAATATTTCTCCTTACGGACAAATTATTATATGGTTGCTTACTGTTGCTGTTTCCATATTGCCTCGTTTCCTATCAAAAACAGTTTTATTGAAAAAGTATTTCGCACTGATTGCGTTTCAATTATTGGTGTTAGTAATTGGTGGAGGTTACTTTATAAAAAATGCGGCCGATTGGGATAAAGAGGAGATAATGGGATATGATCATCATGTCAGGATGCAGGAATGGGATAAAGTAATAGCTATGGCAGATAAAAAAGTTCCTACTGCCCCAATGTCGGTTGCTTGTTTAAATTTAGCATTGTCAAAAACTGGACAATTGGCTGATAAAATGTTTTGTTATTATCAAAATGGAGTACAAGGATTAATTCCTCCTTTTCAACCCGATTTTACATCTCCGCTGCCTACCAGCGAAATTTACTACCATTTGGGAATGATAAACTCTTCTCAACGTTTAGTTTTTGAGGCAATGGAATCAATTCCTGATTATCAGAAAAGTGCCCGTTGTTATAAACGCCTGGCTGAAACAAATCTAATTAACGGACAATATAAAGTTGCGGCTAAATATCTGAGATCTCTCCAGCATACACTGTTTTATCGTGATTGGGCAACTGAGACATTGACCTATTTTAATAACGAAAGTAGAATTAATGCTCATCCTGAGTGGGGACGGTTAAGACAGTTACGTTACAAAGAAGACTTCCTTTATAGTCAAGACGAACTTGATATAATGCTGGGAATATTATTCAAGCAAAATAATAGCAATCGCATGGCCTTTGAGTATTTAATGGCTTGCACTTTACTTAGCAAAAATCTGGATCGCTTCTTTAATTATTATCCATTAGGAAAAGATGCTGGTTATCAGCAAATACCGAAAAGTTATCAGGAAGCATTATTATTTATCTGGAGTTTAAAGCATCATCCATTAAAGGAAAAAGCTCCATGGCCTATTTCTGAACAAATTACAGAGCGCTTGTTAGAATATGCTCCTATTTATATGCAGGATAAAAATTCTGGGTCGATATTGAAAGAACGCTTTGGTGATACGTATTGGTATTATTTACACTTTGGAACTAAGAAATTATGAAAATAATGAAACAAATATTAACTCTGCTTTTGGTTGGAATAGCGATAGTATCTTGTAATAATCAAGTTAATTCGCCTTCTAAAATAGATAAATTTCCACCGATTTATCCTGATTGCGTTGGTGTAACTGTACCAGCTTCTATTGCTCCTCTGAATTTCTCATTACCTGATGAAACTTTTGACAGGGTAGATGTTGTAGTAAAAGGAAAGAAAGGTAACGAAATTCATGTAAATGGCGATGCTGTATCTTTCTCTTCTTCTGAATGGAAGAGTTTGTTGGAAAGTAATAAGGGAGATAGTCTTTTGGTAACTGTTTGTTTGAAACAAAATGGCAATTGGAAACAATATAAATCTTTTCCAATCTATATTAGCAAATATCCAATTGACTACGGTTTAGTCTATCGACTTGTTGCTCCCGGATATGAGGTATATAGTAAGATGGGTATTTATCAACGTGATTTAGCTTCGTACAAACAAACTGCCTTGTATGAAAATACGTTGGTTACTGGGTCTTGCGTAAACTGTCATAGTTTTAATAAAACGAATCCAAATCATTCCAGCTTGCATTTACGTGGATCAAACGGAGCAACTTATATGAATATCAATGGTAAGGCTGAATTCCTAAACACAAAAACAGATAAGACTATTGGTTCCTTTGTTTATCCTTACTGGCATCCATCCGGTAAATATGTAGCTTATTCTGTGAATAAAACTCGTCAGGTATTTCATGTTGCAAAGGATAAGCGCATAGAAGTGGTAGATTTGGAGTCGGATATAATTGTATATCAGCCGGAAACGAAAAAGGTATTGACTCCGGATCTCTTAAAAACAGCTTCTTTCGAGACTTTTCCGGCTTTTTCAGCTGATGGTCGTACATTATATTTCTGTTCTGCTGAGAAGAAAGAAATGACAAAAGAATATGAAGATGTAAAATACAGTTTATGCAGTATATCTTTTAATCCAAAAGATGGAACCTTTGGCGATCATATAGACACCCTTGTATCTGCAAAGAAGATAAACAAAAGTATATCTTTTCCTCGTCCGTCTTATGATGGAAAATATATTATGTTTACACTATCCGATTATGGGAATTTCTCAATCTGGCATAAGGAAGCCGATTTATGGTTACTTAATTTGGCTGATGGCAGTATAAGAAATCTTAAAGAGGTGAATAGCGATGATACGGAAAGCTATCATAACTGGAGTAGCAATTCTCACTGGTTTGTATTCAGCAGTCGCCGTGACGGAGGATTGTATACTCGTTTATATATAGCTTCTATCGATGATAAAGGAAAAGTTAGCAAGCCTTTCCTTTTACCACAGGAAGATCCTTTCCGTTATTATGATGAATCTGTTTATTCGTACAATGTACCCGATTTTGTATCTTCACCTGTGAAATGGGATATTAAAGAGATGGAAAAAGGTATTACATCTAAAGAACGAACACAAGTAACAATTAAAAAGTAAAAATGAAATATAGGTCTTATACATTTTCTTCTTACAACGTAAATGTAGAACTCTCTTCTTTTGGCGAAACCGGTCATACGGTGGAATATCATCTCATGTTTCATGTAAAAGGAGAAGAACTAAATTATGAAACTCAGTTAAGAAATTTGCATTGTGCTTATAGCGAATTACTGAATGATGAACTTTTGACTGGTGCAAAACCGGTTATGAAGCGTTATTTTCTTAGTGATGCAGCAAACCAGAGTGAGCAATTGGAGGAGGAATTAAAATCGTTTCCGGAGTGTGCTACCTCTATTCTTCAGCAGCCTCCGTTAGATGGTAGTAAAATTGCATTATGGTGCTATTTAACAACCAATACTAATTCTGCATATAAACATTATTGGACGGCTGGTGCCGGAATTGCTTCGGGCAATTCAGAAGAGCAGACTCATGCTTTATTGGAAAATTATGAGGTCGAATTGCAACAACGTGAGTGTACATTAGAAAAAGATTGTATTCGCACCTGGTTCTTTGTGCAAAATGTAGATGTGAACTATGCCGGTATGGTACAAGCCCGTCGTTATAATTTTCTAGACCAGGGGCTTACCGAGCATACTCACTATATAGCCAGTACAGGTATTGAAGGGCGTCATGCAAATCCAAAGATTCATGTTTTATTAGATGCTTATGCTGTGAAAGGACTCCACCCCGGCCAGATTAAATACCTTTATGCATTAAGTCATTTAAGTCCTACAGCCATTTATGGGGTAACCTTTGAAAGAGGAGTCAGCATATTATATGGAGACAGATGCCAGTTATATATAAGTGGAACTGCCAGCATTGATAACAAAGGTGAGGTTTTGCACAAAGGAGATGTTGTATCTCAGGCTCAAAGGATGTGCGAAAATGTAGAAAAACTTTTGGAAGAGGGAGGCTCTGGTTTTCAAGACTTAGCGCAAATTATTATTTATCTGCGCGATGCAGCAGATTATAAAGTTATCAGGCTTATGCTTGAAAAACAATTCCCGGAAATTCCTAAACAGTTTGTACTTGCCTCTGTCTGTCGTCCCACCTGGCTTATTGAAATGGAATGTATTGCTATACGGAAAAACAATAATCCTGAGTTTGGCAATCTATAAACATCTTATATACTTAATATTCATAGGCTTCTTTATCCTGCAAGTGATATAAGAAGCCTTTGTTATGTTTAAGCCACTGTAATATCTGATAAGTGATACAAAAGTATCAGTTATCAGGATTATTATATTATTTTTTAGTTGTGTTTCATGGTTATTTCTCTTTACTAGTTATTCAATAATGTAAAAAGCAGATTTATTATAGCTTAATTTGGCTAAATCCTCTTGCGTAAAGCTGTTAATAAGATTCAGCTAATCAGCTTTATGGTCTGGAAGAGAGATGTTTGGATATAAATGATTCGTGCATTATCATTTTAAATACAGCATTAAATGGTTTTTAAATAGAGGAATTATAGATAGTTTATTCAAATTATTAATAATAAAATTCTATTTAATTTTTGTCAGTTAATAAAGTGTTATTAATAGATAAAATTGTATTTGTAATCCATTGTCGCAATATTTACTTTTGCTAACGTAATAATAGGTATTTCTCATGCATGTTTTCCAGTTGATAAGTATGTAGATATTACAGACCGAAAATTAATTATTATGAAAAAGATATTTTTAGCCGTTATGACGTTAATTTTAACCAGCTCTTTCTCTAATGGAAACAAGAAAGAGGTTTATAAGGATGCTTCGGCTCCGGTGAAAGACAGAGTGGAAGACTTGCTTAAGCGAATGACTCTGGAAGAAAAAGTGGGGCAGATGAACCAGTTTGTTGGTATCGAACATTTTAAGTCAGCTCAAGCTTCATTAACAGCAGAAGAGCTGAGGACTAACACTGCCAATGCATTCTACCCCAACACTACTGTTGAAGACATGATTAAATGGACCGAAACCGGAAGAATAGGTTCGTTCCTGCACGTGCTAACATTAAAAGAGGCTAATTATCTGCAATCACTGGCTATGAAGAGCCGTTTGCAGATTCCTATCATCTTTGGTATTGACGCTATTCATGGAAATGCCAATGCTCCCGATAATACAGTCTATCCTACCAATATTGGTCTGGCTTCTTCTTTCGATCTGGATATGGCATATAAAATTGCCCGCCAAACTGCACAGGAGATGCGTGCCATGAATATGCACTGGACGTTTAACCCGAATGTGGAAGTAGCCCGCGATGCCCGTTGGGGAAGAGTTGGCGAAACCTATGGAGAAGATCCTTATTTGGTTACATTAATGGGTGTGCAGTCTGTTAAGGGATATCAGGGAAATATGAATGGAAAAGAAGATGTGCTGGCTTGTATCAAGCATTTTGTGGGAGGTAGCGAGCCTCTTAACGGAACCAATGGTGCACCGGCCGATTTATCCGAACGTACACTTCGCGAAGTTTTCTTTCCACCATTTAAAGCAGGGGTTGAAGCTGGTGCTATGTCTTTGATGACAGCACACAACGAACTGAACGGCGTTCCTTGTCACACCAATGAATGGCTGATGGAAGACGTTCTTCGTAAAGAATGGAAGTTCCCGGGATTTGTGGTTAGCGACTGGATGGATATTGAACATACCCACGATTTGCATGCTACCGCCGAAAATATTAAAGAGGCTTTCTATCAAAGTATCATGGCCGGAATGGATATGCACATGCATGGCATTCTTTGGAACGAATATGTAGTTGAACTTGTAAAGGAAGGCCGTATACCTGAATCACGAATTGATGAATCTGTTCGTCGTATTCTGGATGTAAAGTTCCGTCTCGGCTTGTTTGAGAATCCTTATGCCGACGAAAAACAGAGCATGAAAATCCGCTTGAGCGATGAACATAGAGCAACTGCACTCGAAGCTGCACGCAATGGTATTGTTCTGTTAAAGAACAGCGGAGTGCTTCCTCTTTCACAAGATAAGTATAAAAAAGTATTGGTAACAGGTATCAATGCCAATGATATGAATATTCTTGGCGATTGGAGTGCGGTTCAGAAAGAAGAGAACGTAACTACAATCCTTGAAGGATTGAAAATGATAGCACCTCAAACAAACTTTGACTTTGTAGATCAGGGATGGGATCCTCGCAACATGAGTCAGGCTAAGGTTGATGAGGCTGCAGATAAAGCAAAAGATGCTGATTTGAACATAGTGGTTGCGGGAGAGTACATGATGCGTTTCCGCTGGAAGGACCGTACCGGAGGTGAAGATACCGATCGCTCGGATATTGATTTAGTGGGCTTGCAAAACGAGTTAATTAAGAAAGTTGCTGCTTCCGGTAAGCCTACAATCCTTATTCTGGTTAATGGTCGCCAGCTTGGTGTTGAATGGGCTGCCGAAAACCTTCCTGCAATTGTTGAAGCTTGGGAACCGGGAATGTATGGCGGTCAGGCTGTAGCAGAAATCCTTTATGGAAAGGTAAATCCATCTGCTAAACTTGCGGTTACTATTCCTCGCAGCGTTGGTCAGTTGCAAATGATTTATAATCATAAGCCTTCTCAATATTTCCATCCTTATGTGGTTAAACCAAGTACTCCGCTTTATCCATTCGGATATGGATTATCTTACACCACTTATAAGTATGACGACTTGACTCTTGATAAATCAGAAATTGGGAAAGACGGTAATGTAAATGTAAGCGTAAAGGTTACAAATACCGGAAATCGTGACGGAGTAGAGATTGTTCAGCTTTATATTCGCGACAAGTTTAGTTGTGTAACTCGTCCGGTAAAGGAACTTAAAGATTTTGCCCGCGTTGCTTTGAAAGCGGGAGAAAGTAAAATAGTGAAGTTTAATGTAACACCAGATAAGCTTGCCTTTTATGATAAAAAGATGAACTGGCAGGTTGAACCGGGAGAGTTCGTTGTAATGGTAGGAACGTCGTCGGAAGATAGTGCATTACTAAAGAGAAGTTTTTTGGTTAAATAAAGAATGTTTAGTGTGAGTTGCGCAGGTCATGAAAACGAGCTGCGCAACTCGAAAACGCGACCTGCACAACTCGCTAGATCGACCTGCGCAACTCGATTTAAATGTCAGGGCAGTTCTCGAAAAACATTCCACGAATAATTAGTAAATATGATTAGTATGGTTCAGAAAATAAAAAGTATAACGGCCGGTGCTTTAATTATAGCAGGGTTTGTGTCATGCTGTACAGCTAAGGAAGTAACAGATAGTGAAGTTAAAGCAGGCTCATTAAGAACTGTGGAAACTCAGAATTTACTGAAGAATCTTAAGTCATTTCCGGAAAACGGATTTATGTTCGGTCATCAGGATGACACGGCTTATGGCATTGGTTGGGATGGAGATCAGAATCGTTCCGACGTAAAAAGTGTATGCGGCGACTATCCCGCTGTTTGCGGATGGGATTTAGGTCACATAGAACTGGGTGCAGATAAAAACCTCGATAATATTCCTTTCGAAAGAATTCGTCAGGATATCATTGCACAATACCTTCGTGGCGGACTTAATACCGTTAGCTGGCACTTAAATAACCCATTAACTGGTGGAGATGCATGGGATGTTAAAACTGCCGGAGTAGTAACCTCTGTTCTTCCGGGCGGAGCTAAACACGATCAATTTATTGGTTGGTTAGGAAAACTGGCTACTTTTTTAAACTCCCTTACTGCCCCGGATGGGAAAAAGGTTCCGGTACTGTTCCGCCCTTGGCACGAACATACAGGCAGTTGGTTCTGGTGGGGAAGAAGCCATTGTACACCGGAACAATATAAAGAGCTGTGGAAAATGACTCACGATTATCTCAGCTCTCATGGTGTTAATAACTTGCTTTATGCCTATTCTCCTGGTGGCGAAGATAAGGTAGAAGATTATATAGAAAGATATCCGGGTGATAATTATGTAGACTTGCTGGGATTTGACTGCTATCCGTCTGCTGATGTTCAGGGAACAGATGCTTACAGAAAGTCAATGACCACAGTTTTAACCTATCTTACACAGTTGGGTAAAGAACATAATAAGCCTATTGCTGTAACAGAAACAGGATTGGAAGCTCTGCCTATTGCCGATTGGTGGACAGAAGTTCTCTTCCCACTTGTTGATAAGTATCCTATATCTTATGTTTTGGTATGGCGTAATGCTCGCGAAAAGCCAAATCATTTCTATGCTCCTTATCCGGGACAAGCATCGGCAAAAAACTTTGTAGAATTCTATAATTACCCAAAAACCAAGTTTTGCTCAGATATAAAAAACTTGTATAAGTAAGACTCTAATCAACTAATAAATAATAATATCTTAATTGTCATGAATCAGTATAACAACAAAATCGAGAAACTATTAGCAGACCACGAAGTCTTCTTGTCTCGAAAGAATGAACCCGTAGAAGAAACAAATGGTCTGTTTATACGCTATAAAAATCCGGTTGTTACAGCTGCACATACTCCTGTAATATGGAGATATGACCTGAATGATGAAACAAATCCTTACCTCATGGAGCGTATTGGAATGAATGCAGCTATGAATTCGGGTGCTATAAAATGGAACGGTAAATATATTCTTGTGGTACGTGTAGAGGGAGCAGATCGTAAATCATTCTTTGCCGTGGCCGAGAGTCCTAATGGAATAGATAATTTCCGCTTCTGGGATTACCCGGTAACTATGCCCGATACGGAAGATCCTGCGACTAATATATACGACATGCGCCTTACAGCTCACGAAGACGGATGGATTTATGGCATTTTCTGCGCCGAACGTCTTGACCCAAATGCTCCAGTAGGAGATCTCTCTTCCGCAACAGCTACTGCAGGTATTGCCCGCACAAAAGATTTGAAGACCTGGGAACGCCTTCCCGATTTAAAAACGAAGAGTCAGCAGCGTAATGTGGTGCTTCATCCCGAGTTCGTGAATGGCAAATATGCATTATATACCCGTCCGCAAGATGGATTTATCGATGCCGGAAGCGGTGGAGGTATTGGCTGGGCATTGGTTGATGATATGACTCACGCGGTAATTAAAGAAGAAAAAATTATAGATCATCGTTACTATCACACAATAAAGGAAGTGAAGAACGGAGAAGGGCCTCACCCCATTAAAACCGCCAAAGGATGGCTTCATCTGGCTCACGGAGTAAGAGGATGCGCTGCCGGATTGCGTTATGTGCTTTATATGTATATGACTTCTCTGGAAGATCCAACAAAACTAATAGCTTCTCCGGCCGGATATTTCATGGCTCCTGTAGGAGAAGAGAGATTTGGCGATGTGTCTAATGTACTGTTCAGCAACGGTTGGATAGCCGACGAAGATGGAACCGTGTTTATTTATTATGCATCATCCGATACACGTATGCATGTAGCCACCTCAACTGTTGATAAGTTGGTGGATTATTGCATGAATACTCCTGAAGATGGCTTTACCACTTCGGCTTCGGTAGAAACATTGAAGAAACAAATTGAAAAGAATCTTAGTCTGCTAGCCAATAAATAGCAGATTGAATCGTTAAGTTGTTAACAAAAGAGTTGACACAAAGATTTAATTTTGAAAAACATCATGGTAAAACTATCAGAAAAAATAGGATACGGTTTCGGAGATATGGCATCTTCCATGTTCTGGAAGATATTTGGAATGTTCCTTTTGTATTTTTACACAGACGTTTATGGTCTGGCTCCTGCAGCAGTAGGAACAATGTTTTTAGTAACTCGTGTATGGGATTCCTTTCTCGATCCGGTTATCGGAGTAATTGCCGACAGAACCAATACTCGTTGGGGAAAGTTCCGTCCGTACCTGCTCTTTGTAGCCGTTCCGTTCGGTATAATTGGCGTGCTGACCTTTGTTACACCCAATTTCAGTATTGAGTGGAAGTTGGTATATGCCTATATAACCTACACGCTGATGATGATGGTCTATTCAACCATCAATGTGCCGTATGCTTCTTTGCTGGGTGTAATGACACCGAGTCCTAATGAACGTACCACACTTTCTTCTTACCGTATGTTCTTTGCTTATCTGGGTAGTTTTATTGCATTGTTAATTATTCAGCCATTGGTGGAATTCTTTTCAAAGATTGGTGGAACAGTTAATCCTCAGCAGGGGTGGACTTATGGAGTAGGTGTTATTGCAATTATG
Source organism: Bacteroides luti (assembly GCF_900128905.1). Classification (GTDB taxonomy): domain Bacteria; phylum Bacteroidota; class Bacteroidia; order Bacteroidales; family Bacteroidaceae; genus Bacteroides; species Bacteroides luti. The sequence goes on along the minus strand of NZ_FQTV01000003.1, from coordinate 168,056 downwards.
TGTGTGGCTTTGTTCCTGGGATGTTTTGCACTGACAAAAGAACGTGTAATTCCCGTAAAGGAAGAGGCGAAGAGTACCTTGAAAGAAGATTTACTCGATTTGTGGCGTAATCGTCCCTGGTGGATATTATTGGGAGCAGGTATTGCAGCATTGATCTTTAACTCAATCCGTGATGGAGCAACCATCTATTATTTCAAGTATTATATTCTGGAAGACAATTCTCTTAAGATAGCATCATTGGGTGTAACCGTAACGTGGACTTCATTATATCTGGCACTTGGTCAGGCTTCAAATATGGTAGGTGTGGCATTGGCAGCTCCGGTTGCAAATCATATAGGAAAGAAAAATACCTATATGGCAGCAATGGCAATGGCTACGCTTCTAAGCATTATTTTCTATTGGTTTACTGCCGATCAATTGATCCTTATATTTGTATTCCAGGCTTTAATCAGCATTTGCGCCGGTATTATCTTCCCGCTTTTATGGTCTATGTATGCCGATATTGCCGATTATTCTGAATTAAAATGTGGTCGCCGTGCCACCGGATTAATATTCTCTTCCTCTTCCATGTCTCAAAAACTGGGATGGACTCTGGGAGGAGCATTAACCGGCTGGTTACTTGGTTACTTCGGATTCAAGGCAAATGTTGCTCAATCCGACTCTGCAATATCAGGAATCAAGATGATGCTTAGTTTCTTACCGGCTGTAGGTACTGTTCTTTCGGTTATCTTCATCTCTCTTTATCCTTTAAGTGAAAAGAAAGTAAAGGAAATAACAGAGAAACTGGAGGAACGTCGTAAAATTGAAAAGTAGACAACTATGAACAAAATAAGTGAATTAAAGTCCGAAATGCTCGATGTTCTGCAAAACAATATTCTTCCGTATTGGGAGAAAAATATGCAGGATCATGAAAATGGTGGTTTCTATGGACGAATGACCGGCGACGAGAAACTAATGCCGGAAGCAGAAAAAGGAGCCATACTTAATGCCCGCATTTTGTGGACTTACTCATCTGCCTATCGTTTACTGAAATCAAGTGAGTCTTGGGAAATGGCTACTCGTGCCAAACGATATCTCATTGATAAATTCTATGATAAACGATTTGGCGGAATCTATTGGTCGCTCGATAATAAAGGAAATCCGCTGGATACTAAGAAGCAGATTTATGCGCTTGGCTTTGCCATTTACGGACTGAGCGAGTATCACAGAGCAACGGGCGATAGAGAAGCACTTGATTATGCCATTATGTTATTCAAATCTATAGAGGAGCATAGTTTTGATAAGGAGAAAAATGGATATCTGGAAGCGTTGACACGTGAATGGAATGAGATTGAAGATATGCGTCTTAGCGAGAAAGACGCCAACGAAAAGAAAACGATGAATACGCATCTTCATATTCTTGAACCTTACACAAACCTTTACCGGGTGTGGAAAAATGATGAACTCAGAAAGCAAATAAAGAATCTGGTAGAGGTCTTTCTTGATAAGATATTAAATAAAGAAACCAATCATTTGAGGTTGTTCTTTGATGAAAACTGGAATGGAAAAGATCATATAATTTCTTACGGACATGATATTGAAGCTTCCTGGCTTATTCACGAAGCTGCTCTGGTTCTTGAAGATGAAACGTTATTAAAGAGGGTAGAGGCCATTGTTCCACTAATTGCTAATGCCGCGGGTGAAGGACTTCAAGCGGATGGAGGCATGATTTACGAGAAAAATACAGAAACAGGTGAAGTTGATGCCGATCGACATTGGTGGGTTCAGGCAGAAACGGTAGTAGGATATATTAATCTCTATGAATATTTCAACAATGAAGACGCTCTTGAGAAGGCTTTGCAATGCTGGAATTTTATTAAGAAGCATCTTATCGACAGTAAAAATGGTGAATGGTTCTGGAGCCTGAAAGCCGATGGAACTATTAATACTATTGACGATAAAGCAGGCTTCTGGAAATGTCCGTACCATAACGGACGTATGTGCATGGAATTATTAGGGCGATTTCAATAAGGTAATTTAGTGGTAAGTAAGATCAGGGGTGAAATATACCCTGATCTTATTTTTTTAGAATTCTTTTGTTATACTTAATTTTTTAAAGATGAAACTTAAATCAATACTACAGACTCTTTTTATTTGTGCGTTTGTTCTACCTTGCTTTTCACAGAATAGTAATACGAATAATGTGGTTGGTAGTGAACGTGAACATCTTTCAATGGACTTTGGATGGCGTTTTGCGTTAGGTCATGCAAAAGACTATGCAAAAGATTTTTCGAACGGAACAAGCTATTTTACTTATTTTGCTAAAACCGGTTATGGCGATGGCGCAGCTGCTCCGGAATTTGAAGATAGAACCTGGCGCGAAGTAGATATACCTCACGATTGGGCGGTGGAACTTCCTTTTTCTGCTGAGGCTAGTCACAGTCATGGCTATAAAACTATAGGATGGAAATACCCTGAAACTTCAGTTGGATGGTACCGAAAAAGATTTCAGATCCCGACATCCGATCTTGGAAAAAAGATTAGTATTCAGTTCGACGGCATTCATCGCAATTCAACGGTCTGGGTAAACGGCTTCTATGTGGGAAACGAGCCAAGTGGTTATGCTTCTTCAGTTTATGATATAACAGACTATCTGAATTATGGTGGAGAAAATGTTGTAACGGTGCGCGCTGATGCAAGCATTGAAGAAGGCTGGTATTATGAAGGTGCCGGAATATACAGACATGTGTGGCTTAATAAAACAGACAGACTGCATGTTGCTCAGTATGGAACCTTTGTAACTTCTGAATTGAAGGACAATAATGCTGAGCTAACAATTCGTACAACAGTTGAAAATCAATATCCCGAAACTGCAAAATTTACCATAGAACAAACATTGTTCGATGCATCCAATCTTGCGGTTGCCAGTCAGACGTATAATTTTCTCTCTTTGGAAGGAAATCTGGATAATACTTTCTTCCAGAAGCTGAAGGTAGAAAATCCAAAACTCTGGTCCATTGAATCTCCTTATCTCTATCGTCTTGAAACGCTGGTGAAGCAGGATGGAAAGACTGTTGATTGTTACAATACGAATGTAGGAATCCGTACGGTTCGCTTCGATCCAAACAAGGGATTCTTCCTCAATGGCAAGAATGTAAAAATCAAAGGTGTTAATAACCATCAGGATCATGCCGGTGTAGGTACTGCAATTCCCGATGCTTTGCAGGAGTTTCGTATTATGAAGCTTAAGGAAATGGGCTGCAACGCAATTCGGACTTCTCATAACCCAGCCACATCCGATTTTCTTGATGCTTGCGACCGATTGGGAATGTTGGTTCTTGACGAAAACAGGCTGATGGGAATTAATCAGGAGCATTTTGATTTACTTAAACGCTTCATGGTTCGAGACAGGAATCATCCATCTATTGTAATTTGGTCGTTGGGTAATGAAGAATGGAAAATAGAGGGGAATGAAAAAGGAGCAAGGATAACCAAAACAATGCAGGAGTATGCACAGAAAGTCGATTCATCTCGTGCATTTACAGCTGCCGTGTCCGGTGGATGGGACAATGGCAGTGGACAGACAATGCAGGTTATGGGTTATAATTATATAGTGCAGGGTGATATTGATGTTCATCATAAAAAGTTTCCATGGCAATGTGGCATCGGTACTGAAGAAAGCAATACGATAGGAACACGTGGCGTTTATGCGGACGATCGTGCCAACGGACGTATGGCAGCAACTAATCGTATGCCCGAAAATGTGGGAACAGAATCAGGATGGAAGTTCTATCTGGAACGCCCATTCCTTGCCGGTCTTTTTTTCTGGACAGGTTTTGATTATCGCGGTGAGGCCAATCCGCTGGTATGGCCGGCTGTGAATTCAGAGTTCGGACTTGTTGACCTTTGTGGTTTCCCGAAAGATATATTTTACTATTTGAAATCGTGGTGGACCAATAAACCGGTGATGCATATTATGCCTCATTGGAACTGGAAAGGCAACGAAGGAAAAGAGATTAAAGTGACTATTTATAGCAATGCTGATGAAGTAGAATTGGTCTTGAATAAGAAAAGTCTGGGTAAAAAGACAATGCCGAAAAATGGTCATATTGACTGGATGGTTACTTACCAACCGGGAACTCTTCAGGCCAAAGGATTTACTAACAATAAAATGGTGGTAGCTCAGCAAGTAGAAACGACTGATGTTCCTGCTAAAATTGTTCTTTCTGCAGATAGAACCCAAATTAAAGCAGACGGTCAGGATGTTTCCGTTATTACTGTGCAGGTAAATGATAATAAAAACCGAATGGTTCCAACGGCCGACAATGAGATTGAGTTTACACTCGATGGCCCGGGCAAAATTATTGGTGTTGGCAATGGTGATCCTGCTTCTCACGATCCGGAACAATTTGTGGAATCAGTACAAAGAGCTTCGGTTTCTGGATTAAAATTTATGCAATCCTCTTCTTCGCAAAGTATTGATAAGATTATAGAGAATACAGATGCGGATTGGAAGAACGCTTTCGAAAAAGGTTATGGTGAATATGATTTTTCAAAGAACCTAATCATTAAAGGCTCCTTCTTTTTACCCGATTTTAATGAGAAGACAGAAATTACATTTTATGCAAAAAGTCTGACAGAAAATCAATCACTTTATGTAAATGGCAAACTACTGGCCGAAGTTGTTAAACGAGATAATCCTGATCAGGTTTATGTACTAGATCATAATATCTTGAAAAAGGGTGAGAATATAGTTGTTTTCGTGGGTAAACCTATTGTTAAGAAAGTTAGCTGGGAAGAGATAAGCACTAATCCCGGAGAAATAAAAATCTATAATCCTGCAACTCAGTGGAAAAGGAAATTGTTCAGTGGATATGCTCAGATCATCGTGAAGTCTTCAAAAAGTGAAGGGGAAATAACTTTGAAAGCTACTTCCGGTGGAATACAAAGCTCTATTATTAAGATTAATTCAAAGTTGGGTGAATTTTAATCCGGTTTTAGACTTTTAAAGATAGAATAACTCGTTTCATTTAATGGCTGGTATGGGAATGAAAATAGACTACTAACTTTTAAATATAGAATAGATTGTCTCATTTAATGACCATTACGGGGTTGAAAACAAACCTGTATCTTTTAAACATCAAACTGTTCAATAGTAGTATGTTGTATTGAATGGGGCTAAAAAAACTAATTTGTATCATTTAAACGTAGAATAGCTCGCTTTATTTAGTTAATTCAGACTACACATTCCTGATAAAAGGGATAAAAAAAGGGGTTGTTCCAACTGGACAACCCCATTCTATTTAATTAAGGCTTAAGCCTTTTATTCTCTCAAATTACAAACCGTAGCTGAATGCATTGATTGTTTCATAAACAATACTTGCAAGACCTAATCCTACAATACCGATTAAACAGATTGCAAGGCTTACCTTTGTGTAATTATCGCTCTTGAATGTAGCAATAGGATTTTCGTTCTTGTTGATGTACATTGCTTTTACAACTAGCAAATAGTAATACAAAGAGATTACAGTATTTACCAATGCAATGAATACAAGCAAGTAGAATCCGCTCTTGAAAGCAGCCATGAAGATAAAGATCTTACTGAAGAACCCTGCGAAAGGAGGGATACCTGCAAGTGAGAACAATGCTAAAGTCATGATGAACGAAAGTTTTGGATTTGTCATATACAAACCATTGTAGTCGTCCATTTCAATTTTACCGCTTCTTTGTTCAATGATAGAAATAATTCCGAATGCTGCTAAGTTAGCTACTACGTAAACAAGTACGTAATAAACCAAAGAAGTCATACTCATTGCTGTTCCTCCAATTACACCCAGCATGATATATCCTGCTTGTGAAATAGAAGAGAATGCAAGGAATCTTTTCAGGTTCTGTTGACGTACAGCAAACAAGTTAGCCATTGTAATTGTGATAATGATAACTCCGTAAAGGATTGCTTGCCATTCAGCAATCATTGATCCAAATACTTTAGTAAGAATTGTCAGTAACACAAATGCAGCTGATCCTTTAGAGATAACCGACAGGTAAGAAGTAACAGTTGTTGGTGCACCTTGGTACACGTCTGCTGTCCACAAGTGGAAAGGAACCAATGAAATTTTGAATCCCATTCCTGTGAAGAAGAATACAAATCCAAGGATCTGCATAAGGTTTCCTTCTAATGCTGCAGGTATGTCATTAAAGTAAAGTGTTCCGCATGAACCGTATATCATTGATAAACCAAACAATAACAGTCCGGAAGAGAACATTGCAGTCAGAATGTATTTAGCACCAGCTTCTGCAGAGTTGTGTCTGTATTTATCCAAAGCTACCAATGCAGCCATAGGGATAGAAGCTGTTTCAAGTCCGATAAAGAACATCAGGAAGTTTCCTGATCCAATCATGAAATACATACCAAGCAGAGTAGAGAGTGTAAGTACATAGAACTCTCCTTGCTTAATGTTTGTATCCTCACGTTGCAACCATGTGTGTGCTTGTAAAAACACAATCAGTGTTCCAAAAGAGAGGATGCTCTTCACGATTGTCATCATTGGGGTATAGTAATACATACCGCCAAATATTTCCGCCGGTGCAGAGGGTATCAGATTTGCCAGCGTATGAACGCCAAGTAGCAAACAAGCTGTCAGTGAAAAGTATTTGCGTCCTTTTTCTCCTGCTAGTAAATCAAATAATAGCAAAAGAACAATTACTGCAATGAGCGACAGCTCTTCTTTCATATATAGAAATTGACTATAATCCATTTTCTTCAGATTTTAATTCGTTATAAATTGGTTAGAGCGTTTACTACAGGCAACACACTATCACTAATCATGTTACTAATCCAGAGTGGAGCAATACCAAGTCCGGCAACAGCAACAATCAGACAGATTACAGAGAATCTTTCATCCCATGTTGCATCTGTAAGTTTCAGATGCTCTTTGTTCTCAACATTTCCATAAAGAACCTTTCCAACCAGACGAAGAATATAAACCGCTGTGATTACGATTGAAGTTGTAGCAATAATAGTTACTACACGGTGGAACATATCTGTGTGTTCGAATGAACCAACAAAGATTGTCATTTCAGCAACGAAACCACTTAAACCTGGAAGACCAAGGTTAGCAAGACCGGCAATTACGTAACATACAGAAAGGAAAGGCATAATTTTCATCAAACCACTTAATTCACGAATATCACGGGTGTGTGTACGGCCGTAGATCATGCCGATTAGGGCGAAGAACAAGGCTGTCATCAAACCGTGAGATAACATCTGAATAATAGCACCTGTACTTGCTGTCTGATTCATCATCAGGATAGCGAAAAGTACCAAACCACAGTGACTTACTGAAGAGTAAGCATTGATGTATTTCAAGTCCTTTTGAACAATAGCACTGAATGCACCGTAAACTACACTGATTGATGTCAGAATAAGGAAGATCCAACCAAGCTGGTTAGCTGCTTCTGGCATCAGATACATTGCAATACGGAAACATCCGTAACCTCCAAGTTTCATAAGTACTCCGGCGTGAAGCATAGATACAGCTGTTGGGGCTGAAGCGTGACCGTCAGGAGACCATGTGTGGAATGGGAACAAAGCACCAAGTACACCAAATCCTAAGAAAGTAAGAGGGAAGAAAATTAATTGCGAGTCTACTGGAATGTTATGCATTTTTGCAATCTCCAGAATGTTCATGCTAGTTGCACCCGAGCAGAAATAAATTCCAAGGATACCAACCAATAGCATTGCAGAAGCACCCATCAACATCAGGGTAAGCTTCATTGCTGCATATTCTTTCTTACCACTACCCCAAACTCCGATAAGCAAGTACATTGGGATAAGAGCAATTTCGTAGAACATAAACATGGCGAACATGTCTATTGTAATAAAGAATCCGAAAACTCCTAATGACAATAAGCAGAACCAAAGGAAGTATTCTTTGGTTTGTACAGACATCTGCCAGGAAGCAAATGTTCCTGTGAATACAATAACAGCAGATAGTAACAGCATGGCTACTGAGATACCATCCACTCCAAGTGAGTATTTTATATTAAGTGGTGCATACCACGTAACATCTGATCTGAAAAGCATTTCTGCAGTGTCACCGGCTCCCCGTGCGGCAAGATATAAGTAGGTAAGTACGCCTGCCAATACTAGCAGTAATGTAGAACCTACAACCATCACACCTCTGATTTGCTTAATGTTGCGGCTTAACCACAAACCAAGTATCATTAACAGAGGTATGAGAACGAATAATGTTAAAAAGTTCATATCTATTCTGTTTTTTATTTAGATAAATAGAAGTAATCCTACAATAATAACTAAAGCACCGATCAGGAATACGTAAGCATATTGCTGAACACGTCCTGACTGGAATCCGCGGATAGAGAAAGATGCTTCCTGTGTGCTCCATGCAAGGAAATTCATGAATCCGTCTACTACGTGGCGGTCAAACCAGGCAATAGGAGTAGAGATACAACGGAAGATAACCTTGTGTGTAATAAACATCCATACTTCGTCAATATAGAAACGATGTGTAGCTGCTGTATGAAGTCCGCGGAACTTTTTGCCCAACATGTTTGGAATTGTCTGTTCCGGTTTGCGATAGAATATAGTAGCGATTATAATGGAAGCCACTGCAACACATACACTGACACTAGCAACTACTACATCAAGGTGGATGTGATATGCTTCACCGTTACTACTTACCAATTCTCCGAATGGAATGAAACCTGCTACTAAAGTTATAGCTGCAAGGAACATTAATGGGAATGTCATTACAAGTGGAGATTCGTGAGGAGTGTGTTCGTGCTCTGCTTCTTTACCCCAGAATATGTTGTAATAAAGACGGAACATATAGAATGCTGTAAGACCAGCAACAAATGTCATTAACCATCCGATAACAGGGCTGAACTTGAACGCTGCAGCAAGAATTTCGTCCTTACTGAAGAATCCAGAGAAAGGAGGAATACCTGCAATAGCCAAACAAGCAATCAGGAATGTTATGTGTGTAATAGGCATATACTTGCGAAGACCGCCCATGTGATCCATCTCGTTGCTGTGAACAGCGTGGATAATTGAACCGGCTCCCAAGAATAATAATGCTTTAAACATCGCGTGTGTAAACAAGTGGAACATAGAAGCCATGTAACCAAGACCTTCGTGTGTATCCATTCCTGTACAAACACCTAACGCTACAATCATGAAACCAATCTGAGAGATGGTTGAGAAAGCAAGTACACGTTTAATATCTGTCTGTACGCAGGCAATTGTTGCAGAGAATAATGCAGTAAATGCACCCACATAAGCTATAGCCGACAATACATCCGGAGCAAAGCCAATATATAATGGGAACATTCTTGCTACTAAGTATACACCGGCAACAACCATTGTTGCAGCATGGATTAATGCTGAAACAGGAGTTGGACCTTCCATTGCATCTGGCAACCAAATGTGGAATGGGAACATGGCACTCTTACCGGCACCACCAAGAAACATAAGTCCTAATCCCCATGCAATAACACTACCACCAAGGAATGTTTGTCCGGCAGCTGTTTTAAGAACTGTTTCACAAGTACCACTCATCAATTCAGTGAAGCTGAATGTGTTTCCGAAGAAAGACAGGATAAGGATACCAAGTAAAAATCCTAAGTCGGCAAAACGAGTAACGATAAACGCTTTCTTAGATGCTGCGATAGCAGTTGGTTTTGTATAATAGAAACCGATCAACAGATAAGAAGAAACACCCACAAGTTCCCAGAAAATGTACATCTGGAAAATGTTGGTTGCTAAAACCAATCCCATCATAGCAAAGGTGAAGAGTGAAAGGAATGCATAGTAACGATGGAAACCTTTTTCACCTTTCATGTATCCCATACTGTAGATATGCACCATGAATGATACTGTTGATACAACTACTAACATCATTACAGAGATAGGATCAAGGAAGACACCTATGTCAATGTGAAGATGTTGAGTAAAACGTAGCCATTCTATATTATAAGGAATGAGCGTCTGATAGATTCCGTTTACGCGCGGTGCAGTAAAATACTGAATTGCGGTAAGGTAGGATAGCACAGCAACAATACCCAAAGATATTGTTCCACATATTCCTGCTACACTAGGTTTAAGCTTGTGTCCCGTCAATCCTAAGAAAAGGAACATTAGCACCGGAAGCAGTAAGATAAATATTGTATATTCCATAATGTCTCTTTATTAATGTTTCATTTCTTCGATGTCCTTCACTTGAATACCTCGTACGTTGCGATAGATATTGATAATGATTGCAATACCAACAGCTGTTTCGGCAGCAGCAATTGCAATGGCAAAGAGCGTGAAGAAGTGACCTTCTAACTGAGCAGGAAACAAAAAGCGGTTAAACACTGCAAAGTTGATGTCTGATGCGTTCAATATAAGTTCCAATGATATAAGCATAGCCAGCGTATTTTTGCGGGTAAGGAATCCGAAGACTCCGGCAAACATCATGATGGTGCTTACTATTAAATAATATTCTACTTGTATTTCCATTCTCTTTTATCTTTTACGTGCGATTACTAAACCTCCGATGATACAAGCAAGCAGTAAGATGCTGACTGCTTCGAAAGGCAACAAATATTGTTGCTTACCACTACCCATAAGTGCATGACCGATTGTTTTCATACCTAATTCCTGTGATTCAGCGGTAGCTGTAGGAACGAAGTTGTGAGTCAAAACAATAAATAATACAATGGCAGCACCGGCAATGGCAGAAATCAGACTAGCCAGAAGTTTGCTTTTATTCATTTTCTTATTCAAGCTCTGATCAGAGTTGGTAAGAAGTATCGAGAATACATACAGGACTACAATACCTCCTGCATAAACCATTAATTGTACAGCTCCCAGGAACGTATAGTCCAATAGGAAATAGATAGCTGCCGTGCCGAATAGAACGAACAGCAGATAAGTGGCTGAACGTAGAATCTTACTGGTGGTAACAGTCAACACCGAAAAGATGGTGATGAAAATTGCCACAACGAAGAATGCTACTTGTTGAAGTGTTATATCCATATTCATTTACTTTTTTTCTTCTGTTAAACCTTCACTATTCGGTTTCTTTTTTACTACAACTGACGAACCTTCGTTGTTAAGCTGCTTAATAAGCTTACTACGATCAAAGACAGCATGTTCGAAAGAATTATCAAACTTGATGGCATCGTGAGGACATGCATTTACGCAAAGTTGGCAATACATGCAGCTTCCAAGGTCATATTGATATTTCACTAATACTTTTTTCTTCTTACCTTCTTCGTCGGTAACCATTTCTGAAATTACATTGATGGTATCGTTTGGACAAGCCATCTGACAAAGTCCGCAGGCAACACATTTGTGCTGGTTGTTCTCGTCGTGAGGCATAACCAGTGTACCGCGGAAACGGTCGGATATTTTCAAAGTAGCCCGGTTTTCAGGGTATTGCTCTGTGGTCTTCTTGCGGAAGAACACTGTGATACTGGTCTTCATACCTATCAGTAAGGTCTTCAAACCACCAAACAGTGAGCCTATATATTGATTAAAACTATTCATATCTTTCTATTAATTAAAAGTGTAATCCAAATACAACAATGAGTACCATCAACAATAAGTTGAACATACTGATTGGCACCAAAAACTTCCATTCAAGTTTCAATATCTGGTCGATACGCAAACGTGGGAATGTCCATTTAATCCACATAAGCAAGAATACTACAAAGAAGGCTTTTGCAAAGAACCATACAAATCCTGGAATGAAATCCATTATTGCATTGAATCCGTCAAGACCAGAAACGTGGAATGGCATCCATCCTCCTAAGAATACTGTTGCAGCTACACCCGATACAATGAATAAGTTCAGGTATTCTGCAAGGTAGAAGAATCCGAAGTGCATACCAGAATACTCTGTGTGGTATCCGGCTGTAAGCTCAGATTCAGCTTCAGGTAAGTCGAACGGACCACGGTTGGTTTCAGCATTACCGGCAATAAGGTAAACAATGAAAGCAATCAGTGCAGGGATATGACCTTTGAAAATATTCCATCCGTCAGCCTGACCTTCTACTATTTCAGAGAACGACATTGTTCCTGTAAGTACTACCATTGTAAGGATTGAAAGACCAACTGAAAGTTCGTAACTGATAATCTGAGCACCACTACGCATGGCACCGATCAAAGTGAACTTGTTGTTACTACTCCATCCTGCAAGCAGAATACCTACAACTCCGATAGAAGAAGCTGCCATAAGGAAGAATACACCAATATTAAAGTCGATAATTTCCATTCCTTTATTTATAGGTAAACAAGAGAATGAAAGGATAGAAGCGAGAATTACCATATATGGAGCCAGATTGTAAAGCAATCGGTCCGAGTTTTTCAGAGTGATAATCTCTTTGATTAACATTTTAAATACGTCGGCAAAGACCTGCATTAAACCGTATTTACCAACACGGTTAGGACCAAGACGACATTGGAAGAATGCACATACCTTACGCTCCATATAAATAAGAACGATAGCAAGTACAGCATACATTAGCATAATGCAAACGCCAATGACAACACATTCCAGGAATATGGCCAAGCCTTCAGGCATGAAGCCTGTAAGCAAACCATGTATCCAGCTTGAAACTATACTAAAATCAAACATATCTTTTATATTTTATTTATCTATCAATATCAGGTACTACATAGTCAAGCGTTGCACCAATTGCAATAAGGTCGGCAATCTTGGCACCGCGTGTGATGGTATCTATAGCCGATACCAATGGAAGACCGGTTGAACGGTATTTCATACGGTATGGGAATTTATCTCCGTGGCTTTCAATAAATACACCAAATTCTCCACGGCTAGCTTCAACAGAAGCAAAGTAGTTACCCTCTGGTACACGGATGATAGGTTTCATTTTCACTTGATAGTCTCCTGCTGGGATGTTGTCAATAAGTTGTTCAATGATCTTCATTGATTCAAGAATTTCATCCATACGAACCATGTAACGTGCAAAGCAGTCGCCTTCATTGTAAACAATTTCCTTGAAGTCTACTTTTCCGTACATTGCGTAAGGTTTGCGCTTACGTGTATCGCATGCCCATCCTGAAGCACGACCTGTACCTCCGGTAGCACCGAATGAAATAGCGTCTTCACGAGTCAATACGCCAACGCCTTTCATACGTTGATGAACGATTATGTTTCCTGTAAAGATGTCGTGGTATTCTTTTAAGATTGGACGAAGGTAAGCAATGAATTCTTTTACGTCTTTTACGAAATCAGGGTGAATGTCAGCCTGTACACCACCAATGGTGTTGTAGTTCTGAATCAAACGGCCACCTGTTGTTGCTTCGAATATATCAAGAATCTTTTCACGGTCGCGGAAACCATAGAAGAATGCTGTTAAACCACCTAAGTCCATACATGCACATGAGTAGAACAAAAGGTGAGAGTCGATACGTTGAAGTTCGTCCATGATGGTACGGATGTACTGAACACGTTCTGAAACTTCTACACCCATAGCTTTCTCAACACACATACATACAGCATGACGGTTTTGGTGAGAAGCTAGATAATCAAGACGGTCGGTTAATGCCAGTGTCTGAGGATAAGTCAGACTTTCGTTCATTTTTTCAATACCTCTGTGGATGTATCCGCAATAAGGTTCGATCTTTTTGATTGTTTCTCCCTCAAGAGAAGTACGGAAACGAAGTACACCGTGTGTTGCAGGGTGCTGAGGACCGATGTTAACTACATATTCTTTGTCTTCGAAAAGGACATTTGTTTTATTAACCAGATTACCTTCTTCATCAACAGAAAGTTCTTCGGTAGTGTCCTCTGTAACTTCGTTGGTCATGCGAAGCGGATTCAATGAATCATCGTAATCCTTACGCAATGGATATCCAACCCAGTCTTCGCGCAGGTATAAACGGCGCATGTCAGAGTTGTTAATAAAACGAATGCCGAAGAAATCGAACACTTCACGTTCGTTAAATTCGGCAGCTCTCCATAAATCTGTAACTGATGCTAGTTCTGGTTTTTCACGATCGGCAGTCATTGTTTTCAAAACAATGGTGTGGCCGTACACGGTAGATTCCAGATGATATACTACACCCAGCGTTTCGCCCCAGTCCATACCGGTCAGACTTAATAAGAAGTCAAATTGCGTATCCTTATCGTTCTTTAGTCTTTCTGCTAAAGCGTGGAAGGATTCGGCAGGAATGGTAGCAGTCAAGTCACCCTGTTCAGCAAACCGTGCTTCGGGGACGATTTCTAATATTCTGTCTTTTATATTCATAGCTTATTTTTCTTCTTTCTCTTTGCGGTTTACCCCACCGAAGAATTTTTCGAGTTTTACTTTGCGTTGCAATTGCATCATACCATAATAGAATGCTTCCGGACGTGGAGGACATCCTGGGATGTAAACATCAACCGGCATAATCTGGTCTACTCCGTTTACTACGTGATAAGATTTCTTAAACGGACCACCACTTACAGCGCATCCACCCACAGCAACCACATATTTTGGATCAGGCATCTGGTCGTACAGACGTTTCAATACAGGAGCCATTCTGTCTGTGATAGTACCACAAACCATAATCATATCTGCCTGACGAGGACTGGCACGTGCTACTTCGAACCCGAAACGGGCCATGTCATAACGCGCGGCACCAAGTGCCATGAATTCGATACCGCAACAGCTTGTAGCGAATGTAAGCGGCCAAAGGGAATTGCTTCGTCCCCAGTTGATGAGATCATCCAATTTGCCCAAAAGTACATTTGTACCTTCTGCATTGAGCTCAGCAACCATTTTTTCCAAATACTCATTATCTTGAAAGTCTTCATATTGCATTGACTTTATTTTCGGCTTCTTTATTTCCATTCAAGAGCTCCTTTCTTCCAAGCATACGCAAGGCCTAAAATTAATACACCGAAGAAAAATAGAATACTGATAAGTCCGTTTACGCCTAGCTCACCCACAATGGTAGCCCAAGGGAAAAGAAAGACGGTTTCAACGTCGAACATTAAAAACAGGATGGCAAAGAGGTAGTAACCAACTCTGAACTGCATCCAAGACTTACCTCGCGTAGGTATACCGCATTCGTACGCCTCTCCCTTTTGCGGGTTAAACGACCGCGGCGAGATCGCTTTGGCGATAAACAATGCCGCAACAACCAAGGCAATTGCCGTGATTACAGCGACGACTAACATCATAAAATTCATAGTTCAATGTACATTAAAAATGTATAATATAAATAGAAATATTTAACAAAAATGAAATATAGGCTGATTCTCAGCTTTTAAGAGCGCAAAGATACAATTTATTATTAATGATTTGCAAACCACACCTAACAAAAAGTAGTTTTTTTATTCTCTTTTTATTGGGATGACAGAAAATAAAAAATAGAAAAATGAGCTTAATGACTCTTTCTTTGATAAAATTGTGAAGTAAAGAGTGAATAATTATGAATTGCTAAATATTAATAAATTTTCTTTAAAGAAATAAACCGGTATTCGGCTTGAGATAAATATTTAAAATCGGTTTCAGTAATATGCAAAGCAACTGGTAGCCTGTTCCAGAGATGGTTAATTCCCCATTTAAATTATGTAAACCGAATTTTGAAATAAAATATTTAATGCTAAGCCGGCTTAGGAATAAGAAAAATATTGTAATTAAGTTCAAATAATAACTACAGAAACTGTAATCTAAAACCAGGAAAGGTCAGCTATTCTGGAATGGGTCAGTAAGTTCGGTTGTTGTTTGTAAAACGTTCCGCCATGTTTTTAGAAAGTCCGGTTACGTTTTCAAAAAACAAAACCGGACTTTTCTATATTGTACGTGCGGAACGAATCGTTCCTTTAAAAAATCTACCGCCAATAAATAAAAATGTAACCTCAATAATCAGGCAAGATAACCTGTTTGGTTTTGGAATGTAACCTGAATAAATGGCTGATAAAGAACGGTGAAACACTTTTTAACTCGGTCCTCTCAGTTTTTTCGGCAACTTATAAGGTTAGATTCTGACAATACGTTTTACTTTTTAACTTAACAGATTGATTATAAGCTGCGGAAAAATTATGTTCACCCCCTATAATAACAAAAAATAGGGGTGGTTTTTCCGCGCTTTTAAAATACTTATCTTTTCTTCCAGAAATAGGGCGTGAAGAGAAGGAGTACAGAGAATATTTCCAGACGGCCAATCAGCATTAGAAGCGAAAGAAGCCATTTACCACCATCGGGCAGACTACTCCATGTATAGGCAGGTCCACAAAGTCCTAACCCAGGTCCTACATTTCCAAGACTGGAAGCTACCGTTCCAAAGGATTCAATATTTCCTACTCCCATAATCATCATGCCAAGCCAGCCTATTGCAAAGATTGTGATATACACAATTACAAAAACAATGGCAGATGATTGCAGAGAAGGGGATACCGCAATCTTATTTATTTTTACCGGTAAAACAGCATTTGGATGAATCATACGTCTGAACTGGTTTCTGGTCATCTTGCCAAGAATAATCAGACGGATAGTTTTTATGGCTCCGGTGGCCGAACCGCTACTTGCGCCAATAAACATCATAACAGCTATCATGGTCCAAAGGAAAGGTTCCCAGGTCATGTAGTCGGCTGAGGTAAATCCTGTTGTAGTTAAGATTGATGTTACGTGAAACAAACCTTTTCTGAACGACTCTTCACCATTTAGAGAAGTAGTAGCTGCCAGTGCGAAGGAGAATATTATTGTTACAATAACAATTCCCACCATGTACCACTTCAACTCACAATCTTTTAATGCCTTTTTTACTTTACCTTTTGTGAGGAAAAAGTAGAGAGTAAAGTTTATACCCGATAATATCATGAATAAAGATATTACGTACTCAATATATGGAGAGTTGAAATATGCAATATTAGTTTGTTTAGTAGAGAATCCTCCTGTAGATATGGTTGAGAAAGAGTGGCATACAGAGTCGAACAGACTCATGTCTCCCAATAATAAAAGAGCCAGTGCTACTGTTAGTGTCAGATAGATATAACCAATTCTTTTTGCTGTAACGCTGATACGTGGGTGTAGCTTTTCGCTTACAGATACACTGGTTTCAGTTGCAAAGAGCTGCATGCTTCCAATTCCAAATACCGGTAATATTGCAATAACTACAAAGATAAAGCCAAATCCGCCAACCCATTGAGTAAGGCTTCGCCAGAAGAGCAGCCCATGAGGCAGAGATTCAATATTGTTAAGGATGGTAGCTCCTGTAGTTGTAAATCCCGACATGCTTTCAAAGAATGCATCAACAGGTCGTGGTATATATCCGCTAATTAAATAGGGGAGCATACCAATTGCAGAAAAGAGTATCCATGCCAGGGTTATGACTAAATATCCGTCTCTTTTGCTCAGCTTCTTTGAAGCTCTTGTTCCCATCAATACCAGCAATCCACCTAAAACTGCTGAGCCAATTGCCACTTTCAGAAAATCGTTCAGAATCTCTTCCTGATAAATGAGAGAGATTCCTGCGCACGAAAGTAGTAATATGGCTTCGATGAGTGCCAGAATACCTGTTATTTTAAATATTATCTTAAAATTAATCATATTTCTTGCTATCTATGGCTTCTTTATCTGTTAGTTGAAGAACTTTTCAATCTTTTTAATCATCATACTCAGGCAGAACACAACAACATGATCTTTAGGCTGTATCTGTGTATCTCCTGTTACCACAATACCTTCTCCGTTACGTATCAGTCCTCCGATTGTTGTACCCTTAGGTAGACCCAGATCCTTTACTTTACGTTTGGTAATAGCCGATCCTTCTTTTACTTTAAATTCAGCCACATCAGCATTGGCAAATGTCAGACACTTCACATTGCTTACATCTGCGTTTAGCATCATCTGATAAATATGGCTCGCTGCAATCAGTTTCTTGTTGATAACCGTACCAATGTCCAGACTTTCAGCCATTCCGATGTAATCTATATTTTCAACTTCTGCAACAGTCTTTCTTACTCCCATTCGTTTGGCTGCAAGACAGGCCAGGATATTTGTTTCAGAACTTCCGGTCAGCGCAACAAAAGCTTCTGTGTCTTTCAATCCTTCTTCTACCAAAAGATCAACATCACGTCCGTCTCCATTGATCACCATTGTCTTGTCGTCCAGCAATTCAGTCAGTCGCACACAGCGGGCAGCATCATTTTCCACAATTTTCATCTTCATGTATTCTGGTGCATATTGAGCTGTTCTTACCGCAATACGGCTTCCTCCCATAATCATCACGTTACGCACATCGGCATAATGTTCCTTTCCTACAACTTTGCGGATGTAAGGAATGTATTTCTGAGTCGTGGTAAAGTAAACAATATCATATAGTTTTATGGTATCGTCACCACGCGGAATAATGGTTTCGTTACCTCTTTTAATAGCAACGATATGGAATGGTATATTTTGTTTTCCTAGTTCACTGAGTGGAATGTCAAGAATGGTAGCTGTCTGCCTTATTTTTACACCAATAAGTATCAGCGCACCACCGCAAAACTCCCACCACTGACGAATCCAGCTCATTTTTATTGATGATACAATTTCTTTGGCGGCAAGCATTTCCGGGTAAATAAGCGAATCAACGCCCAGCTTCTTGAAAAATTCCTGATGAATAGGTTGCAGATATTCAAAATTATCAATACGTGCTACCGTCTTCTTTGCACCCAGGTTGGAAGCAAGCATACACGCAGTCATATTTCGGCTTTCATCAGGAGTAACGGCAATAAACAGATCGGCATTGGCTACTCCGGCATCCTTAAGCCCGGCAATTGAAGTGGGAGATGTGCATACTGTCATCAGGTCATAGTTGGCATCCAGTGCTACAAGTTTATCTTCGCTATCGTCCATCAGAACAATGTCCTGTTTTTCCTTAGAAAGTAGTTTGGCAAGATGTGTGCCCACAGCTCCGGCACCTGCTATAATAATTTTCATAATTGCGATTTTATAGTTTGATATATGCTTTCTTCATCCATTCCGCAAAGCTTGTAAAGCTCTTTAACATTACCATGTTCCACAAATATATTAGGAATTCCTATTCGTTTTATCTTTGGATTGTAATTATTGTCAGACATAAATTCCAGAACAGCACTTCCCATTCCACCTTCCGTAACACCGTCTTCCACGGTTATCACTTTACTGAAGTTTTGTCCCACTTCATGCAGCAAATCTTTATCAAGCGGTTTCAGGAAACGTAAATCATAATGTGCAATGCTTGCTCCTTCTGCTTCTGCTCGCACAATTGCTTTGGAGGTTAAATGTCCTATCGGACCAATGGTTATAACGGCCATGTCTTTTCCGTCTCTCAGTTTACGGCCGGTTCCCACAGGTATTTCTTCAAAAGGACATTCCCATTCCACAACAGAACCTCGTCCTCTAGGATATCGGATTACGAACGGTCCTTTATCCGGAAGCTGAGCAGTGTACATCAATCTTCTTAGCTCGTGCTCGTTATATGGAGAAGCAATAGTCAGATTAGGAATGCAACGCAGATAAGCCATATCAAACGCACCATGATGTGTAGGTCCGTCTTCACCCACCAATCCGGCACGGTCCAGACAAAGCACCACGTTCTGTTTTTGAATGGCTACGTCGTGAATTATATTATCGAATGCCCGTTGCATAAAGCTCGAGTATATGTTGCAGAAAGGAACCAAGCCATCCTGTGCCATTCCGCCCGAGAAGGTAACAGCGTGCCCTTCGGCAATGCCCACATCGAAAGCTCTTTCCGGCATTTCCTTCATCATAATGTTCATGGAACATCCGGTTGGCATAGCGGGAGTAACACCAATTATCTTATCATTCTTTTTGGCAAGTTCCAATAGAGTATGACCAAAAACTTCCTGGAAAAGGGGAGGCATACCTTTGGTATTGGTCACAATTCGTTCCCCCGTCTCTTTGTCAAAGAGTCCCGGTGCATGCCATACTGTTGCCGATTTCTCTGCCGGTTCAAAACCTTTTCCTTTTATGGTGTGCAAGTGCAGAATCTTGGGGCCGGTCATATCCTTAATATCATTCAGTACACGAGATATGTTCTTTACATCGTGCCCGTCGAATGGGCCGAAGTATCGGATACTCATTCCCTCGAATATATTAGGCTGCTGAAGTAGCAAAGCTTTTAAACTGTTATTAAAACGAATAATACTCTTCTTTCGCGTTTCATTTAATATACCCCAACGAAGCATTAGCTGGGCAAATTTTTGCCGTATGCGGTTATAACGGTTGGTTGTGGTCAGATTAAGCAGATACTCTTTCATCCCCCCAACGGTACGGTCAATGGCCATATCGTTATCATTGAGCACAATCAGTAAATTATTTGGTGTAGAAGAGGCATTGTTCAGTCCTTCAAAAGCCAGTCCTCCCGTCATTGACCCGTCGCCAATCACGGCAACCACATGGCGGTCTTTCTCTTTTTTATGTTCGGCAGCCACACACATTCCCAATGCAGCAGATATGGAATTTGATGCATGTCCGCAGATGAAAGAATCATATTCACTTTCATCTGGAGAAGGAAATGGCTTAAGGCCATTTAATTTCCGGTTGGTTGAAAAGGCTTTTCTTCTTCCGGTCAGTATCTTGTGAGCATAAGCCTGATGTCCAACATCCCACACAATTCTATCGTAAGGAGTATTAAAAACGTAATGCAGAGCTACGGTCAGTTCCACAGCTCCCAGACTCGCGGCAAAGTGCCCCGGATTGCAAGAAAGCTCATCAATGATATCCTGCCTTAGTTCTTTACATACTTCAGGAAGCAAATCTACATTGAGTTTGCGAAGATCCCCCGGACAATTTATGCCATTAAGTAAGCTATATGTTTGGTCATTCTTCATTATCAGACAAATTTATCGCAAAATTAGCATAAATAACTCATAAGATGTTTACTTTTGCAGGGATATTTTTATTGTAGTCAAATATATAGCATGTATATAAATGGAATTCAGAACATTAGTAGAACTTCCTAAAAAAGAGCTGACTATCTCTTATTCTGATCAGATTCTGTTACTAGGTTCCTGTTTTGCCGAAAATATAGGAAATCTTTTAGTAAAGAATAAGTTCAACTGTGAGGTCAACCCCTTTGGAGTTCTTTATAATCCACTATCAATAGCCAATGCCCTGCAATGTCTGGACGATAAGAAAACATTTTCAGAAAAGGATTTGTTCGAATACAAAAGGTTATATCATAGCTTTATGCACCATGGCTCTTTCTCTGCTTCTTCTGCAGACGAGTGCCTGAATAATATCAATAATCGGATGCAAACGGCAACTGCTCAGTTCTCAAAGCTAAACTATCTGCTTATTACGTTTGGTACAGCTTATGTATACGAATATAAGCAAACAGGGATGGTGGTGGCTAATTGCCATAAATTACCTGATAGTGCTTTTACCCGCCGTTTGCTGAGCGTAGAGCAGATTGTTGATACTTACGTCTCACTGATAACCGGCTTGTTGAAAAAGAATTCAGATGTAAGAATCCTTTTCTCTGTCAGCCCTATCCGTCACGTAAAAGATGGCATGCACCGCAATCAGCTAAGTAAGGCTACTTTGTTATTAGCAATTGATCAATTAAAAGAGGCATTTCCCCGGAATGTTTTCTATTTCCCTTCTTATGAACTTGTCATGGATGAGTTGCGCGATTATCGTTTTTATGCTGATGATATGCTTCATCCATCCTCCGTGGCAGTGAACTATTTGTGGGAAGCATTCGATAATTGCTATTTCTCCCGGGAAACCAGACAAATTATGAAAGAATGGGGCCAAATTAGTAAAGCCCTGCAACATAAACCTTTCCATCCGGAGTCGGAACATTATAAGTCTTTTTTAATACAAATTGTGTTAAAGATTAATCAACTTAAGGAAAAATGTCCGTTCTTAGATGTCGAAAAAGAACTTGAATTATGTCGTATTCTATAGAAACTATTTCGCAATTATTGTGCGCAAAACGCATTGGTGATAAAGAATCACGCATCGATTGGCTTTTAACAGACAGCCGGTCACTCTGTTTCGCTGAAGAAACTCTTTTTTTTGCTTTACAAAGCAAACGTAACGATGGACATAAATATATCTCCGATTTATATGCCCGGGGTGTAAGAAATTTTGTTGTAAGTCAGTTACCCGATACTGCATCTTTTACTGATGCTAATTTTCTGGTGGTTGCCAATCCGCTAAAGGCATTACAGAAACTGGCCGAATTGCATCGTGCTAAATTCCAGATTCCCGTTATCGGTGTTACAGGCAGCAATGGTAAAACAGTTGTAAAAGAATGGCTGCACCAGTTGCTCAGTCCCGATCGTGTTATCACACGTTCTCCGCGTAGTTATAATTCTCAGATTGGTGTACCCCTCTCTGTATGGCAATTAAACGAAGAATCAGAACTGGCTATCATTGAAGCCGGCATCTCAGAAATGGGAGAGATGAGAGCTCTGCAATCCATTATTCGTCCTACTATCGGTATACTTACCAATATTGGTGGTGCACATCAGGAAAACTTCTTTTCTCTGCAGGAGAAGTGTATGGAAAAGGTTTCGCTGTTCAAGGATTGCGATGTTGTAATCTATAATGGAGATAACGATCTTATTTCAGATTGTGTAGCCAAGAACATGCTTACAGCCAGAGAAATTGCCTGGTCAAAGAAAGATAAGGAGAAGCCTCTTTTTATCAGTGCTATAAATAAGGGCACGGACAGGACTTCTATCAGTTACCGTTATCTTGGATTTGATAATAGTTTTACTATTCCGTTTATTGATGATGCTTCCATTGAAAACTCCCTCAACTGTCTGGCTGCCTGTCTTTACCTGATGGTGCCTAACGAGGAGATTACTGCACGGATGGCTAAACTGGAACCTGTAGCCATGCGTCTGGAAGTAAAAGAGGGTAAAAATGGTTGCGTACTTATTAATGATACTTATAATTCAGATATAGCCTCTCTCGATATTGCACTCGATTTCCTTTACCGTCGTTCGGAAGCCAAAGGAATGAAGCGTACACTGATTCTATCTGATATACTTGAAACCGGACAGAGCACAACTTTACTCTATAGAAAGGTGACCCAGCTGGTTCATAGCAGAGGGATTAACAAGATAATAGGAGTGGGACCCGAAATTACTTCCAGTGCCAAGAAGTTCGAAATAGAAAAATATTTCTTCCCCAATACGGAAGCATTACTCAAGTCGGAAGTCTTTTCTTCTTTGCGTAATGAGGTGATTCTTATCAAAGGCTCCCGCGATTTTGCTTTCGAACGTATTTCGGAAGAGCTGGAACTGAAGGTTCACGAAACTATATTGGAGATTAACCTGAATGCCCTGGTTGCCAATCTTAATTATTTCCGCGCCAAGCTGAAACCGGAGACTAAGATGGTGTGCATGGTGAAAGCATTTGCTTATGGTGCCGGTTCTTATGAAGTGGCAAAGACTTTGCAGGATCATCGGGTAGATTACCTGGCAGTAGCTGTGGCCGATGAAGGTTCCGACCTCCGTAAGGCTGGTATCACCGGATCTATCATGATCATGAATCCCGAGATGTCTGCATTCAAAACCATGTTCGACTATAAGCTCGAACCTGAAGTATATAGTTTCCACTTGCTCGATGCCCTGATTAAAGAGGCCGAGAAAGAAGGTATTACCAATTTCCCTATCCATGTAAAACTGGATACCGGTATGCACCGCCTGGGATTTGCTCCCGAGGATATGCCTGAACTGATTAAACGACTGAAATCGCAGAATGCAGTTCTTCCCCGTTCAGTGTTCTCTCACCTGGTAGGTAGTGATAGCGAGAAGTTCGATACCTTTACCCGTCAGCAGATCGAGATTTTCGATGAAGCATCTTTGCAGCTCACTTCCGCTTTCCAGCATAAAATTCTACGCCACATCTGTAATTCTGCAGGTATTGAAAGATTCCCCGGTGCGCAGCATGATATGGTACGTCTGGGTATTGGCTTGTATGGAGTTAGTGCGGTAGATAATTCTATCATTAATAATGTAAGCACACTAAAAACCACTATCCTTCAGATACGTGATGTGCCTAAGGAAGACTCAGTAGGGTATAGCCGTAAAGGACGCCTGGAAAGAGATTCCCGTATAGCTGCCATTCCTATTGGTTATGCCGACGGATTGAACCGCCACCTGGGTAATGGTAATGCTTATTGCATGGTTAATGGAAAGAAAGCTCCTTATGTGGGTAATATCTGTATGGATGTCTGCATGATCGATGTTACTGATATTGACTGTAAAGAGGGTGATAATGCTATTATATTTGGTGATGAATTACCTATAACTGTCCTGTCTGATATATTAGATACTATTCCTTACGAAATCCTTACCAGTGTTTCTTCGCGGGTTAAGAGGGTTTACTTCCAGGACTAGTTTTTCCTTTATCAGTAATAATTTGGCAGAATTATTTGCAGGTTTGTTACTTTTGTCTAGCTTTGTCATCTAAACAAACACTAATAATTTAATAATCAATCTGTATGTTGAATAGCATTTTACTTTGGAATCTTGGATTTCCTGAAATCCTTGTTGTGGCTTTAATTGTGTTGCTCCTTTTTGGTGGAAAGAAAATCCCAGAATTAATGAAAGGACTTGGCAAAGGTGTTAAGAGCTTTAAAGATGGAATTAAGGAAGCAGAAGACGAGATTAAGAATACGAAAGACGAATTAGACAAGCCTTCGGAAGAGAAAAAATAAGTGCGCATGGCTGAAATGACGTTCTGGGATCACTTGGACGAGTTACGTCGTGTGCTCTTCAGGGTATGTGGAGTATGGTTTGTATTGTTGATAGGCTTTTTTATTGCAATGCCTTATCTGTTCGATACGGTAATTCTCGCACCTTGTCACAATGATTTTGCCTTTTATTCCCTTCTTCACAAGATAGGGGACTTGCTCCAATTGTCCGATGAGTTTTTTACCCAACAATTTGAGGTGAAGCTGATTAATATAAATCTGGCTTCGCCTTTCTTTATTCATATTTCCACTGCCTTCTGGATGTCGGTAGTGGTGTCTGTGCCCTATTTGCTTTTCGAGATATGGGGATTTATCAAACCTGCGCTCTATGAGAATGAGAAGAGTAATGTGCGTACTGCACTCGGTATAGGAACTATCATGTTCTTTCTGGGTGTATTGCTGGGATATTTTATGGTGTTCCCGCTTACCCTGCGTTTCCTTGCAACCTATCAGATAAGTGCAGAGATTGTCAATCAGATTTCTCTGAATTCCTATATAGATAATTTTATGATGCTTATCCTCATGATGGGACTGGTTTTTGAGCTTCCACTAGTAACCTGGATGCTGGCTAAAATCGGACTTGTCAGAAAGTCGTTTCTTAGGAAATACAGAAAGCATGCCATTGTTGCTATCTTTATAATAGCTGCTATAATTACACCAACCGGAGATCCGTTCACCCTCTCAGTGGTAGCCATTCCTCTTTGCCTGCTCTATGAAATGAGTATCCTTATTATTAAGGATAAGAAGGAAGAAATTGTAGAGGAAGAAGAATGAATCAATTAGCAAATGAATATTATGACTCCCTCCTGAGGATATACCTCAGTGAGGAGAGTTCTCTTACAATGAAATACAGGCAAATGCGTGAACTGCTCGAACGCCTTTGCCGACAATCCATGCAGAACGAGCAACTGCAGATGACCGATCTTTCTGCCCGTATCAGCTATCTGGCGTCCGTTGCCTCGCTGTCGCGCAATGCTCAAAACTTGCTGCATACCTTCCGGCTTACTTCCAATGCGGTGATGAACCGTCGTGAGGAACCTACACGCGAGAATCTTCTTCGCGATCTTCGTACCCTGGCTTTAACGGTGAAGAAACTGTTTCAGATGGATATTCCTCAGGAACTTTATGATCTGTTGCCCAGTCAGGCAGATGTACATTATGTTCCTGTCACTGCTCCCCGTAGCGAAACTATTCGCCGGATAAGGGTTTGTTTTCAGTCAGCCGATGATACTTATCTGTACGTTATCCCGGCAGACAGAACGGTGGACGAACCGCTGAAAGTGCGCTATGCAGTTGCCGGTAAGAATGAAGAGTTCAATGAAACCATCGCTCAGCTCTGGAATTGTGCACAACTCAATCTGCTCGATGTCACGGTAGATGGAGAGGGAATCCTCATTCCTTCCATGATTGTACTCGAACCGGATTATATGATTGATATCAGTACCCTGGCCGAATGTTTCAAAGATTACGGTCATCATCCGGCCAATTATATACTCGGACGTTTACAACCTATGTCCAACACCCGCCCGCTATTGCTTGGTAATATAGCCAATCTTTTTCTGGACGAGTGGATTCATGCCGATGGAGAAGTAGATTATATAGAGTGCATGCGCAAAGCATTCCGCACCTATCCCATAGAGCTGGCTTCCTGTGAAGATCTGCTCGATCCAAAGCTGGAGTTCGAGTTCTTTAACGACTGCAAAACTCATTTTGAGCATATAAAAGAGGTCGTAACTGATACCTTCCTTGCTCCGGGATATCATCTGAATAAGGAAGATGCCGTACTGGAACCTTCGTATGTGTGCGAGGCTCTTGGTCTGCAGGGACGTCTCGACTATATGCAGAGGGATATGAGTAGCTTTATAGAAATGAAATCGGGTAAGGCCGACGAATATATCATCAAAGGAAAAATCGAACCCAAAGAGAACCACAAGGTGCAGATGCTTCTTTACCTGGCAGTGCTGGAATATAGTATGGGTATCAACCACCGCAAGGTGCATCCCTATCTGCTCTATACGCGTTATCCGTTGCTTTACCCGGCTCGTCCGTCATGGGCATTGGTTCGCCGGGCTATTAACCTGCGCAACCTCATTGTGGCTGGTGAACATGCAGTTCAGTTGCAAAACAGTTCTGCATATACGTTCGAAGTACTGAGTGAAATTACCCCTTCCGTACTCAACGAATACCACTTGCGTGGCATGTTCTGGGAACGCTATCTGGCTCCCTCTATCTCTGCTTTTGGCAATCACTTCAATGCACTCTCCCAACTGGAACAAAGCTATTACCTTACGCTCTATAACTTCATTGTCAAGGAGCAATACATTTCCAAATCGGGCGAGATGGAATATGACGGTCGTGCGGGAGCTGCTTCCCTCTGGTTGGCTACTCTCGAGGAGAAACGGGAAGCTGGAGAGATTCTTTATGATCTTACTATTAAGGAAAATCGTGCAGCCGATGCACATAAAGCCACAGTTACGTTTACTATTCCCCGATACGAGGAGGAATTCCTTCCAAACTTCAGGGTAGGAGATGTGGTGCTTTTCTATGAACGAAATAAAACAGAAGATGTAGCTACCAATAAAATGGTATTTAAAGGGAGTATCGCTGCTATCAACTCAGAAGAGATTGCGGTGCGTATCCGTGCTTCGCAACAAAATCCTTCCGTACTTCCTCAGAAGAGTCTTTATGCGGTGGAACACGACAGTATGGATACATCCTTTAAAAGCATGTTCCAATCGCTAACCCTTTTTGCTGAGGCTAATAAAGGTCGTCGCGACCTGCTGCTGGCTCAGCGGAAACCGCAGTTCGAGACCTCTTTCGATGAACAGATTGCTCAGGCTACAAACGATTTTGCACGTATCACACTGAAAGCCCTTGCTGCCAAAGATTTCTTCCTGCTTGTGGGACCTCCTGGTACCGGGAAAACTTCCTGGGCGTTGAAGCAGATGGTTACTGCCTTTCATAAGCAACCTCATACGCATATCTTACTGCTTGCTTATACCAATAGAGCAGTAGACGAGATTTGCAAATCCATTTCATCCATCAATCCGGAAATCGATTATATCCGTGTGGGCAGTGAACTCTCATGCGAAGAACGTTTCCGCCCTCATCTTATCGAGAACGTGCTGGCCTCCTGCAATCGTCGTTCGGAAGTCAGCGAACGTATATCTCAATGTCGTGTAATCGTGGGTACCGTTGCCTCCATATCCAATAAGCCCGACCTTTTCCGTCTCAAGAAGTTCGATGTGGCTATTGTAGATGAGGCTACCCAGATACTCGAACCTCAACTGCTGGGCATTCTTTGTGCTAAAGACAGGGCAGGGGAGAATGCCGTTGGCCGGTTTATCCTCATCGGCGATCATAAACAACTTCCTGCAGTTGTAATGCAGAGTAGTGATCAGTCAAGAATTGCTTCAGAAGATCTTGTTTCAGTAGGAGTCACTAATCTCAAAGACTCCCTTTTCGAACGCCTCTACCGTTATTATGCGCACGATCCGGAAAATCGGGTAGTCGATATGCTCTGTAAGCAGGGACGAATGAACCCTGCCGTAGCACTATTCCCCAATAAAGCTTTCTACGGAGGTAAGTTAGAACCCGTAGGTTTGCCCCACCAGCTGGAAACAGATTCCCCTTATGGTGACCGGGTACAATTCATTCCTTCTCAACCGCATACCGGTGGAGGGTCCGACAAATGCAATATCTTCGAGGCCCGCTTGGCTGCCGAAATTGCCGTGCAAGTCTACAACCGTCGCCCTGATAAGTTCGATGCAGTGCGTTCACTGGGTATCATAACTCCTTATCGCAGTCAGATAGCCATGATAAAGAAAGAGCTTGCTCTTCGGAATATTCCTGTACTCAATAATATACTGGTGGATACTGTAGAACGCTTTCAGGGCAGTGAGCGAGATGTTATCATCTACTCTTTCAGTGTTAACTATCCATGGCAACTTCAGTTCCTAAGTAATATAACCGAGGAAGACGGGGTAGAAATTGATCGTAAACTCAATGTGGCATTAACGCGAGCTCGTAAGCAAATGTATTTAATTGGGGTCCCCGAATTATTAAAACTTAATAAAATATATAAAGCTTTGATTAAATTAATACTTCCTACCTTTCATTAACATGCTCAACTGAAAAAAAGGCTTATCTTTGCACTACGTTTTTTTCATAGAGATTTAGATTTAAGGTTAGAAGAATTGTGGAAGTCGTGAGACTTCCCTTTTTTTTAAGATCTAAAGAAAAAGGTCGCCCCATAAAGGCGGCCTTTTTTGATTCAATACTATGTCTTTCTTTTTAAATAAGGAAAGGGTGCTCAGTCAACGACCGGGCACCCTTTCCTCATTTATTAATGTATTTTTTATCTTTTCATCTATTATAGATCAGTGATAATCTTGTATTGAGGAACAAGAGTTTTCATGATAACCCATGCAATAAGATAAGCAAATGCACATACACCAAACATAATTCCGTAAGCTACAGTTGGAGTAGCAGCATACAAGTCAGTGATAAATCCAGCAAACAGCTGAACCAATACACCACCGATACCACCAGCCAAACCACCGATACCGGTTACTGAAGCGATAGCTTTTTTAGGGAACATATCAGAAACAGTTGTAAACAGGTTAGCAGACCAAGCCTGGTGAGCAGCACCTGCAAGACAGATAACACCTGTTGCCATATACATAGCTGCAGTACCAAAATGTTCTACATTACCGAAGTATTGAGTCAATAATAAAGTAACAGGGCAAAGAGCGATAAGGAACATGGAAGTCATACGAGCTTTATAAGCATTCATACCCTTGTTCATAAAGAACATTGGAATACTACCACCAAATACACTACCAATAATAGCGATACCGAATACAATGAATGTAGGCCACATTACTTCCTGAGTTGTCATGTGGAATTGTTTTTTCAGGTAGTCAGGCAACCAGAACAACAAGAACCACCAGATACCGTCGGTCATGAATTTACCGAAGAAGAAAGACCATGTTTGTGGGTATCTCAACATCTTACTCCAGGATACTTTTTCCTTAATGCCATTCTTTGCATTTTCAACCTGTTCAGGAGTAAGCTCAGCATCGTCAATATGAATATAGTCATATTCGCTTTGGTTAATTGTACCTGCTTCAAGTAACTTCTTCTGTGATTTGAATAAAGCAAACCAGAAGAACAACCAAACAAAACCAATACCACCTGTCAGGATGAACGCCATCTTCCATCCAAGAGCCGGACCGAAGTAAACCAAACACCATGGAACAAACAGTGCAGAAATCATAGCACCTACGTTAGAACCACTGTTAAAGATACCGGTTGCCAAAGAACGTTCACGTTTTGGGAACCATTCTGTTACAGTCTTGATAGATGCAGGGAAGTTACCGGCTTCACCAAGTCCGAATACACTTCTGATTGCTACGTGCAAAGCTACAGTCTTTCCTACAAAAGCATTAGCGATACCACTTAATGACCACACAATTAAAGAGAGAGCCAATCCCATCTTAGCGCCGATCTTGTCAATAACAACACCGGAGAAAACAGTGAAGCCAGCATAAGCGGCAGTAAAGAATGCAGTAACATAAGAGAAGTCAGAGTTACTCCAACCAAAACCACCCTCTGCCACTGGTGAGCAGAAAAATTCTTTTAGAAAAGCAATTACGTTACGATCCATGTAGTTAATGGTCGTAGCAAAGAATAGTAAGGAACAAATAACCCATCTGTAACGGGTCATTTTTTCATTCACATTCTGAAATGTACTCATGATAAATGATTTAATAATTAGTAATTTTAAAATAATGGGACCAAAATTAATGATTATTATCGAGACCCGCGGTATAAATTTTGCTCAAAATAGTGTATATTTTGATTGGGAATGTCTAAAACTTCTTACATTTGCAAAATAATTGAATGGAAATATCTGAAAACTGTAATTTATGGAAATAAAAAAGAATACCCCTCAATGGTTTGCTGTCTATACTGCTCCGTGTGCAGAAAAAAAGGTTCGCGAACGTTTTCAGCAGTCGGGTATCGAGCATTATCTTCCTGTTCAGATGGTTACCAGGAAGTGGCACGACAGACTAAAAAAGGTAGAGCAGCCTGTTCTTACAGGTTATATTTTTGTCCGTATTCTCCCCGAGGAGGCTTCTAAAGTACTGATGACCTACGGTGCCATTGCCTTTGTTCGTGAGCAATCACGCCCTGCTGTTATTCCCGATAGTCAGATAGAGCGCCTTCGCCAAATGGTGGAGATGTCAGATGAAGAGGTTGAATTCAACCTCTCCGATCTGGAACCGGGTGCTCCTGTACGTATTATCCGTGGCGAGCTTACCGGTCTTATAGGTGAGCTTGTTGAGGTAAAAGGTAAATTCAAAGTTGCTGTTCGCCTCACTGGTTTGGGATGTGCGCTCACTACTATTAGTGCCAGTTGTTTGGAGAAGCTTTAGTTCTTTTGATCCAAAAGAAACTAAAGCTTAAGGTTTTTTGCTTTATTCTTTTTTGGGGGTTTTAGAGCAAATGCTTTTTCTTTTGGCTTTATTGCAACTGTCCTTTTCTTTTGCCTTGATGCAAAAGAAACAAAAAATCAAGGCTGCATTTTTTTTGCTAAAATCGTGATGCTTGTAGCGGAAGGTGCTGAAACTCGCTTCGCTCAAACAGCAGCCCCTTCTTTTCGCTACAAACCTCCCAATTTCTTCACGCAAAAAAAATGAGGCCGGTCCTTCTGGTCGCTCGGCTTTGCCATCGCTGGTGGGTTGTGGATTGTGTAGCCGTTGCTTTGCTCGGCTTTAGGGGTGGGCTCGGCTTCGCCTTCGTACTTTTTCTGGCTTCGCCTTCATTTTCTTGGCTTATTGTAGGAATTCTGTTGCTGGTATCATTTTGATTTTTAGATCATTTTCTTCAAAAATATCTTTTTGATTGAATGTTACTATTGTTCCTTTGTTTATATTAAAATACTTCATGGCTTCAACAAGTCCGTTGTATTCTCTTTCAAAATTAGTGTCTTCAATCTTGTAGCACACTTGTATCACATCCTGAACTTTACCTTTGTTCATTGCTATAAAATCGCATTCTCCTTTATCTTTAAAGTAATAGATGTCGGGATATTTGTTTCTTAGATATAGAAATACTGCATTTTCAAGTTTGTGTCCGGTGTTGTCTGTAAATGCTGTTGAATTTTCATTAAATAATCCCAAGTCCATGGCATAAATCTTTTTGGGATTTCTGGCTTGTGCTTTTAATGAGTAATTGAATTGAGGGATAAACTCAAGCAAATAAGAATCTTTCAGATACGAAAAATACTCTAGAATAGTGCTGCTAGATTTTATTCCATACATTCCTTCCAGTTTATTGGCAGAAACAAGATTACCTATGTTAGATATCAGATAAACTGCCAACTGACG
Organism: Bacteroides luti; assembly: GCF_900128905.1. Taxonomy (GTDB): domain Bacteria; phylum Bacteroidota; class Bacteroidia; order Bacteroidales; family Bacteroidaceae; genus Bacteroides; species Bacteroides luti. Next base: position 135,965 of record NZ_FQTV01000003.1, on the reverse strand, counting down.
TAGAGAATTTACATCGCGTATGGAATGACGGATTGCTATGTCACGAATCAAAATGTCATCCATCAAATTATTAAGTATCACGCCCATCCCACTTTTAACATATTCAGGAATTCCTCCATGTGCCAGATAGTCGTTTAATGAGTCCGAATTATTTTCAAGCTTTTTGAAAGATATAAATTCATTGTACGAGAAAGGAAATAACTCACAGGAAATATGCCTTCCGGTGAGATGCGTTCCCAGCTCTTTACTTAGAAGAGATGCATTCGATCCGGTAATAAATATCTGGTATCCTTCATTGAGCTTCTGGTGGATAAACATTTCCCATCCACTCACTATTTGTATCTCGTCAAAAAATAGAACGTTTATTTTTCTTTTAATAATTTCATTTCCAAGCCGTGCAAAGTCCGATATTTCAAAACCGGCCAAACGGGTGTCTTCAAAATTAAGATAGATGGCATTACTGAATCTTTCTTTTAATAATTGCAGTAAAAGAGTACTCTTTCCACACCTCCTAATGCCGGTTACAATCGTTGCGTATGTTTCTATAACTGGCAACTTATTCAAAGCATCACGTCTCAATCCTGTATCTTTTCTAAGAAATACATCCCATTGAGAATCTATAACTCCTGCTATTTGTTCTTGTGTAATCATCTCATTGTCATTTATATAATCACAAAGATATACTATTTCCCAATAGTAGCAAATAAAATCTCCCATTATTATCGGGCAAAGTCTCCCAATGCTACCGGGAGAAAACTTCCAATACCTTTTTGGGCTTTATTGCAACTGTCCTTTTCTTTTTGCTTGATCAAAAAGAAACAAAAAATCAAGGCTGCATTTTTTTTGCTAAAATCGTGAGGCTTGTATCGGAAGGTGCTGAAACTCGCTTCGCTCAAACAGCAGCCCTTCTTTTCGCTACAAACCTCCCAATTTCTTCACGCAAAAAAAAGAGGCCGGTCCTTCTGGTCGCTCGGCTTCGCCATCGCTGGTGCGTTGTGGATTGTGTAGCCGTTGCTTTGCTCGGCTTTAGGGGTGGGCTCGGCTTTGCCATCGCTCGGTGTGGCTTAAAGTGTGTAGCCGTGTGAAAAACCGTCACGAAGTGACAAGCGAGCGAAGCAACGCTAATTGGTCCACAATCGCAGCCCGCTCAGAACCCAGCAGGACCGGCCTCATGAATTTTACGTTAAGAAATCTGGGAGTGGGGAGCGTTAAGAAGGGGGTGCTGTCTGAGCGAAGCGAGTTTCAGCCCCTTTAGCTCCACGCTCACTGATTTTAGTAAAATTCGTGCAGCCTTGATCTTTTGGTTCTTTTCTATCAAGAGAAAAGAACAGAGTATTGAACATAACCCGCTATCAAATGTTTATAAAGTATAATTAATTTATACCAAAAAACGGAGCGATATGAGAAAAAGTGTTATCGAATATTTAAGGCAAACAGTTCTTCATTATCCCGATAAGATAGCGGTAAACGATACGACGGAAGAAATCACCTTTAAGGCATTGTATCATAACGGACACATCCTTGCTACAGAGATTCTGTCTCATGGTATCAGAAACAAGCCGGTTGGAGTCTATATACCCAAAGGATGTAAAGCTATTCAGGCGTTTGCAGGTATAAATATCAGCGGTAACTTCTATGTCCCTATGGATACCAAATCACCCGATTCCAGAGTGCTTTCCATTATCAATGTCCTCAATTCTGCTGTTATTATAACAGATAAGGAACATTATGCAAAACTCGCTGCTATCTGTAGTGTAAAGATACTGGTTATCGAAGATGTCATTGCTGCAGGAGTGGCCGATTATGATAAATGCGAACAGGCACAATCCATTCAGATCGATACCGATCCGGTTTACTCCATCTTCACATCAGGATCCACCGGTACCCCCAAAGGAGTTGTTATCTCTCACCGCGGAGTACTCGATTATATCGATTGGGCAATAGATACGTTCCATATAGACAGTACCTCGGTCATTGGTAACCAGGCACCGCTCTATTTTGATAATTCAACGCTCGATATATACCTCATGTATGCCACCGGCTCCACATTGGTCATTATCCCCGAGCAGAACTTTATGTTTCCCGCTATGCTGGTCGATTTCCTCAACGAGTATAAAATCACCTTTGTGTTCTGGGTTCCCTTTGTACTGGTCAACGTTGCCAATTTCGACATCTTTGCCTCTAAGAAACCACTCTACCTCAAGGATGTGTTTTTTGCAGGAGAGGTTATGCCCAACAAGCACCTCAACTATTGGAGGAAACACCTGCCTCACTGCCGGTATGCCAACCTGTACGGCCCAACGGAGATCACAGTAGATTGCACTTATTACCTCGTTGATAGAACCTTTGAGGATAACGAACCCCTGCCTATCGGCATTCCCTGCCGTAATAGTGATATACTTATCCTTACCGACGATAATCGGATAGCCGCTGTAGAAGAACAGGGAGAACTCTGTGTACGTGGCACCTCGCTGGCACTAGGCTATTATAACGACTGGGAGAAAACACAAAAAGCGTTCGTCCAGAATCCGCTAAACACTCATTACCCGGAGATTATTTACAGAACCGGAGATGTTGTTTACCTCAATAAGCGGGGAGAGATCATGTACGTGGGGCGTAAAGATTCCCAGATCAAGCACAATGGTTACCGCATCGAACTGGGCGAAATTGAGACAGCTGTTCTCAGTAGTGAGCTGGTAGATAACTGTTGCGCTGTTTACGATTACAACAGAAGAAAAATCCTTCTGTTCTATCAGTCAAAGAGCGAACTCGATATGGTCTTATTTCGTAAAAACGTATTAAAACAGATTCCTAAATACATGATACCATCCGAATACTACCGGGTCGATAGTTTAAAGCTGAATTCAAATGGTAAGTTAGACCGTCTGTTCTATAATGAAAAAGTGAATACTACATAATTTTTAAAGAATCCTATAATATGGAAAATGTATCTCTTAATATAGTATTTTGGGGTGAAGATTCATTTAGTAATATAGTTCTTAATTCTTTAATTCAGGCTGGCCATCATGTAAAGTTGGTCATCTCACCTTGGTATGACAATCTCATCTATAAGAAGCTTGAATTTACATGTAGCAAATTTAATATACCTTTTGAACGCTACCTGAAAATAAATTCAGAAGAAGTTTTCCAGCGTGTAAAATTATTCGCCCCTGATCTGTGTGTCGTTGTTCACTTTGAGAAAATGATTAGATTGCCTATATTGGAAATACCTAGATTAGGGTTCATTAATTTGCATCCCTCTTTATTGCCCCAATACAGAGGTCGGGCTCCCCAGCATTGGCCTATTATCAATGGTGAAAAAGAAACAGGTGTTTCCGTCCATTATGTTGATACAGGATTCGATACCGGCGATATTATTATACAGGAACGTATACTTATAGGGAAAGATATGTACGTATCCGATTTACAAAACGAATGGATAAAGATTTATTCCCATATTGTAGTCAAAGCAATAGAAAAAATATTGAAAGGGCATCCCGTTGTAAAACAATCAGCATTGGAGGGTAGTTATTATGATAAGTTGAAGACACAGCAATGTCAAATTAAGCTCACTGCTGGTTGTCAGTCAGCTTATAACCTCATAAAAGGAGTCTCTTTACCATATCACGGCGCCCAATTTAGCAATATCATCATCTTGAAGGCCCATTATCCTGATAGTGATGTTACAAAATCAATTGTTGATAAATATAGAACAAATGGTGTTTATATGCAAACAGATTTCGGCAATTTTTTAAGGTTTTCAGATGGTGTTTTAATTATAGATAAATATAAAATAAGTACAAATATGAAAGAAACAATTCTAACCATTTTAAGCGAATTAAGACCTGAATTCAATTTCAGCCAATCCGCTAACTTTATTGACGAAGGTATGCTCGATTCACTCGATGTGGTAAACCTCGTAACCGATCTGGAGAACGCTTACGGCATCCTCATCGATGGCGTAGATATACTTCCCAATAATTTCTCATCGGTCGATAATATTATAAACCTGTTAATCAAAAACGGAGTAAAAGCATGAACCTAACATTTAAGCACAAAAAGATAACCGGCATTCTTACTGTCTTGCCTAAGAATGAAGTTAAGTTCGAGGACGAAATGAGCAATTACCATTTCTCCGAGTCAAAAGCCCTGAAGCTGAAGGTTACCATGGGATACAATAAACACCATATTGTAGAGGACGGCGTAACCGTGTCCGATCTCTGCACCTTTGGTCTCGAGTACCTTTTTAATCAACAGTTGCTTGCAAAAGATGATATCGATGCCTTGGTGCTGGTCACCCAGTCGCCCGATTATTTCATGCCGCCCACCAGTAGCGTTATTCAAGGTCGCGCTGGGCTGAAGCAGGACATCATCTGCATGGATATCAACCAGGGATGCTCGGGATACATCATCGGACTCATCCAGTCTTTCCTTTTGCTCGATCAGCCTGCCATCAACAAAGTGGCACTGCTCAATGCCGATATACTCAGCCGTAAAGTATCCAAAAAAGATCATAACAGCAACCCACTTATTGGCGATGCTGCTTCTATAACCATTGTCGAAAAGAGCGATAGTGACGAAACCATCCACTGCAACATCAAGATGGATGGCACCCGTTATGATGCCCTCATCATCCCTGCCGGAGGATTCCGTCAACCGTCAACACCCGAAACTGCCATTATGGAAGAGGATATTGATGGCAATCTCCGTTCAAAAGACAACCTCGTGATGAAAGGCGATGCCGTCTTCAACTTTATGCAAACAGAAGTCCCGCCCATGGTGGAAGAGATACTGCAAACAGCCGGAGTAACCAAAGACGAGATAGACTATTACATGTTCCATCAGCCCAACCGTTTCATGCTCAATAAACTGGCGGACCGCCTGGAGGTTCCGCGCGAAAAGATGCCGAGCAACGTTGTTGGCGATTTCGGTAATGCCAGTGGTGTATCCATCCCCACAGCCATTACCTATAACCTGGGGGATAAGCTTTTGACTAACCGATACAAAACCTGTCTTGCCGGTTTTGGTGTTGGGCTCACCTGGGGGAGTATGGTGGTGGAACTTGATCGGCTGAAGTTCAGCAGCATTATTTATTTTTAAATCTCTTTTTTTTTGGGGCTTTCCATAAGCTTGGTTCTTTTTGGTTGGAGAGCAACTGTCCTTTTCTTTTCCCTTGACGGAAAAGAAACAAAAGGTCAAGGCTGCATTTTTTTTGCTAAAATCGAGAGGCTTGTAGCGGAAGGTGCTGAAACTCGCTTCGCTCAAACAACAGCCCCTTCTTCACGCTACAAACCTCCCGATTTCTTCACGCAAAAAAAATGAGGCCGGTCTACGAGGTCCCTGAGCGTGCTGCGGTTGTGGACCAATTAGCTTTGCTTCGCTCGCTGTCACTTCGTGACGGTTTTTTGGCTCGTCTTCGCCATCGTTGGTGGGTTTTGGATCGTGTAGCCTTTGCTTTGCTCGGCTGGCTTTGCCATCCCTTAGGTGGAGGTGGGTACTAATTAGCTTTGCTTCGCTCGGCTTGTCACTTTGTGACGGTTCTTTTTTGGCTCGGCTTCGCCATCGTGCTTTCCTTCGCTTTGGCATTGTTTCTTTGTTTAATTGCCTTTTCTTCATTCAATTTTATCGTGTTTTGTTTCGCTTGCCTTAAAATTAGTTATAGAAAAAGGGTTACTGATAAGGATGAAAGAAGAACTGATGGCGAAGTCGAATTGAAAGAAGAACCGCCACAAAGTGGCAGCGAGCGAGCAACGCTAATAACCGATGGCAAAGCCAAGCGAGCAACGTTAATGAACGATGGCGTAGCCGAGTGGTACCAGAAGGATTGGCCTCATGAATTTTACGTTAAGAAATCTGGGAGTGTGGACGTTAAGAAGGGGGTGCTGTCTGAGCGCAGCGAGTTTCACCCCCTTTAGCTCCGCGCTCACTGATTTTAGTAAAATTCGTGCAGCCTTGATTTTTTGTTTCTTTTGCATCAAGGCAAAAGAAAATGTATTTGCTATCAAGCAAAAAGAAAAGGCCAGTTTAAATCATACATAAAACTTTTAATCAAAAACAGAAAAGTTTTAGTTATACTTAAAACTTTTACTTATATTTGTTATTGTTTTAATTATACATTAAACTTTTGAAGATGAAAATCCCTAAGACTATCAAGAAGAGAGACGGATACATTGCTCGTATTATCCCTTTTATGAGAAAACCGCTGATTAAGGTACTAACGGGTCAACGGCGTGTGGGAAAAAGTTATCTGCTGTTTCAGTTAATGGAACAAGTGCAGAACGAGGATCCCGATGCTCATATTATTTATATCAACCGGGAGGATATGGAGTTCGACTTTATGCGAACGGCTGCAGATCTGAATAATTATATTCTTGCTAACCGGAAAGAGGGGGCACGCAATTATATCTTTATTGACGAAATTCAGGATATCTCCGAGTTCGAAAAGGCTCTGCGCTCTTTACTGCTGGATGAGAGCAATGATATCTATATAACGGGAAGCAATGCCCGGTTACTCTCAGGCGAACTGGCTACTTACTTAAGTGGCAGGTATGTGGAGTTTAAAGTGTACAGTCTTGCGTACAGTGAGTTTCTGCAGTTTCACGAACTGGAAAATAATGCCGCAAGTTATGATTTATATACCCGATATGGAGGATTACCTTATCTCATCAATCTGGAGTTGAACGATGATGTGGTCAATGAATATCTGAAGAGTATCTATTCAACCATTGTGTTCCGTGATGTAGTGAGTCGTTACAATCTTCGGAACACAGTATTCCTTGAAAGGCTCATTCAGTTTCTTTCGGAAAATATCGGTTCGCTGTTTTCGGCAAAGAATATCAGTGATTATCTTAAATCACAGCATACTCAGATTTCTGTCAACCAGATCCAGAATTATGTTGAATACCTCACAAATGCATTTCTTATTCATAGGGTGGGTAGGTATGATCTGATTGGTAAACGTTTCTTCGAGATTGGTGAGAAGTATTATTTCGAGAATATGGGTATCAGAAATGTGATTATCGGTTATCGCTTGCAAGACAGAGCAAAGATTCTTGAAAACATTGTCTATAATCATCTTTTGTACCGGGGGTATGCTATAAAAGTGGGCATGTCCGCTTCCTCGGAAATCGACTTTGTTTGTGAAAAGGGGGCCGAGAAGCTCTATGTGCAGGCAACTTTAAAACTGGATAGCGAAACAACGATTGAACGGGAATTTGGCAATTTGCTTAAAGTGCAGGATAACTACCCGAAAATTGTAGTTAGTGAAGACGAATTTCGCGGTAACAGCTATGAGGGTATTAAGCATGTGTTTATCCGGGATTTTTTATTAGATTATTAACTGGCCTTTTCTTTTGGCTTGAACCAAAAGAAACAAAAGTTCAAGGCTGCATTTTTTTTGCTAAAATCGTGATGCTTGTAGCGGAAGGTGCTGAAACTCGCTTCGCTCAAACAACAGCCCCTTCTTCACGCTACAAACCTCCCGATTTCTTCACGCAAAAAAAATGAGGCCGGTCTACGAGGTTCCTGAGCGTGCTGCGGTTGTGGAGCGTGTAGCCGTTGCTTCGCTCGGCTTGTCACTTCGTGACGGTTCTTCTTTTTCTTGGCTTAACCATTGTGCTTTGCTTTGGCATTGTTTCTTTGTTTAATTGCCTTTTCTTCATTCAATTTTATCGTGTTTTGTTTCGCTTGCCTTAAAATTAGTTATAGAAAAAGGGTTACTGATAAGGATGAAAGAAGAACTGATGGCGAAGTCGAACTGAAAGAAGAACCGCCACAAAGTGGCAGCGAGCGAGCAACGCTAATAACCGATGGCAAAGCCAAGCGAGCAATGTTAATGAACGATGGCGTAGCCGAGTGGTACCAGCAGGACTGGCCTCATGAGTTTTACGTTAAGAAATCAGGGGATGAGGAGCGTTAAAAAGAAAAAGCTGTTTGAGCGCAGCGAGTTCTTTTTCTTTAGCTCAGCATCCCCTGATTTTAGTAAAATTCGTGCAGCCTTGATTTTTTGTTTCTTTTTGATCAAGCAAAAAGAAAAGGGCAGTTAGAAAAAACTATTTAATAACTTTGTCAAGAACAGGAACCTTCACTCCTGAAAGTGAACCCTGTTTAATGTCATTAAGCTGTTCAAAAACAACAATCTTATTAGAACCTTTTTTCAAAAGGCATCCCGGAAGGTAAAGCGTTTGTTGCGGCCCAACTTTCCAATAACGACCCAAGTTAAAGCCATTTACAAACACAATGCCTTTGCCCCATTTCTCCATGTCAAGGAAAGTATCACCTGGTTTGCTCACCTTAAACTCACCTTCGTAAATCACAGGCTGTCCGGCAGTGTAGCTTGTTGAGAAAGCTATTAGGTCAGGCATATCGCTCATTGGTAGCTTGTACATCTCCCAGTTACCGGTTATCTCAATACCGTTAATGGTTACCGGAGTAGTGATACCCTTCAGGTTACTGGTAATCTGAGCACCGTAGTTTATGCGTCCCAGGTTTTCTACCAAAATATCCAGCGTACTGTTAAAAGGCACATCAATATTCATGCTGTCCTTCTCGAACACACGGTTCAGTTCACCCACCTTCTTGCCGTTTATGTATACAGTGGCAAAGTCGCGAATACCCTTAATCTTCAGCTCACCATTGATAGGCTGATTAAAATGACGGCGATACAACACATATCCGTGACCCTGATTCAAATCCTCGAAAGTCATCACCGTGTCGTTTTCCACCGGCTCCATCTTGCTCACCACGTCCATCAGGTTCACTGTTTTGGCAAGCTTAATTTCCGGAATCTCAATCACCGGAATCTGAGCAGGTACGGCAGGTACCTCATATTTTACATACTGCTTCATCAGGTCGCGTATGGCAGTGTACTTCGGAGTCACCCATCCCGCTTCACTTATCGGCGCATCATAATCATAGCTTGTTATGTCCGGTTGAATATTCTTCTTTGTGTTATAGTTGGCACCCGATGTAAATCCAAAGTTAGTACCCCCGTGCACCATGTAAAAGTTAAAGCTCACCCCGTTATCCAGATACTTCTTAGTCTGTTTCGCCACATTCTCGGCAGATACCTTCTGGAACGGTTCAGCCCAGTGGTCCAGCCATCCCGGGTAGAACTCAGCCACCATGTACGGGCCCTTGCCACCGTTAAACTCATCCACCACTTTCTTCAGGTTCTTTATGTTATCCTCACCGTTGGCAGTAGGCAGCGCACCCTCAATGGCACCCCCTTTAAACAGCCAGCTACCGTCCGATGTAAACATCGGAATGTCAAAACCCGCATCAAGCAACTGCTGACGAATGGCAGCACTATATTTCTTGTGAGTCTCCAGCGGAATATCCGGACGCTGTGCTACGTAAGATCCAAATTCGTTCTCAGCCTGCACCATCACCACAGGTCCACCCTTTGTAATTTGCAAGTCGCGCACCTCGTTGGCCAGCTTGTTTATATACACCTTGCACGAATCCAGGAACTGCTTGTTGTCCGTGCGAATCACCAGTCCCGGAGTCTTTTGCAGCCACCACGGGTAGCCACCGAATTCCCATTCTGCACAGGCATACGGACCCGGACGCAGAATCACCATCAGTCCCACTTCCCCTGCAGTCTTAATAAACTCACGTATGTTGCGATTACCCGTTTTAAAGTCCCACACCCCCGGAGCCGTTTCGTGGTAGTTCCAGAACACATAACTGGCCACAGCGTTCAGCCCCATGGCCTTCATCATCTGTAACCGGTGGCGCCAGTAAGGAGCCGGCACACGTGCAAAGTGCATTTCTCCAGAGTGAATCTGAGTCGGTTTGCCATCATACAGAAAGTTTCCGTCCTTTATGGCAAACGAGTGTTTCGCCTGTTGAGCAAAGGCAGCTCCGCTTATCAACATAAGTGCCACAAGCAAAGCAGAGAGTTGTTTTTTCATGTTTAGTCTGTTATAGAGTAAATTATTAATGTTAGATTATTAAGCCTTTTCAATGGTCACAAAGATAAACAATTTATCTAATAACCGCCAAATAAAATAAATTAATTTATTAATTACTCCTGTTTGAATAAAATTTTAAGGAAAATGAACTAAAATAACAGTTCGAATGTTTATTTAACAAAGCACACAGTCAAATGAAAAACATTATTAAAATAGTAGCCCTCCTGCTCACGGCAGCCATAGTAAGTGGATGCCGGTCAACAAAGAACGTAGCCTACCTGCAAGGTGTAGAGAACCTTACCGATGCACAACTGCAACGAAGTGCACAACCCTATAGTGCAAAGATAAAGCCCAACGATATGCTGCGCATCATTGTAAGCGGAGCCGAAGATCCCGACACCTATATGCCCTTCAATCTATTAACTTCAGTGCCCTATAACGAAAACGCCACCCAGGCCAATGTCTCCTTGCAAAGCTACCTGGTAGATACCCGTGGCACCATCGACTTCCCCGTGATGGGAAAGCTCTATGTGGTTAATTCCACTACCGATCAGGTAAAACAGATGATCACCGAAAAGCTGAAAGATTACCTCAAGGCCGACCTCGTAGTCACCGTGCGCTTTGTCAACTATAAAATCTCCGTGCTGGGCGAAGTCAACCAGCCCGGTGTTTATACAGTGCCCGACGAAAAAATCAGCATCCTGCAAGCCCTTTCGCTGGCAGGAGACCTCACCCTTTATGGCCGTAGAGATGTGGTAAAGATTCTGCGCGAAGAGTCCGATGGGCACAAAACCATCACCACCCTCAACCTCAACGACCGCAACCTCATCTTTTCTCCCTTCTATTACCTCCGTCAGGGCGATGTGGTCTATGTAGAGCCCAACAAAACCAAAGCCAAGGGTGCTGGGGTAGGAGCCGCCACCAATATCGTATTCTCTGTGGTGTCCGTGGTCATCGGTGTAGCCTCCCTGATAGTAACCGTTGCTAAATGATTGCTTTTTTTATCTTTTTTCTATTGTGTATGTGTATATTTAGCTAAAAAAAATACTTTCTTTATTTTTTTTTATCAGTAATCTAATTGATTAACATTCAGTGTTTTGTTTAACAAAATAATGCTAAAATCATTTTTGAAGCAAAAAAGTAATCGAAATTAAATATCATTTGTAGTTAAAAAGTTTCTTTTAAAGAAAAAATGTGTTTACCTTTGCAGCGAATTTTAAAAAACAGGAATTCGTTGCTACGGTTATGTTAGTGACGAACCTTGTTGCATAGTAACACAACCGATTCCTAATAACCAATGAACAGACAAAACTATCGCTATTTACTGCTATTCACAGTAATACTACTTTTTTCTGCATGTAAATCTGCAAAAAACATCGCTTATCTGGAAGGAGCCGAATCACTCACGCCCAGTCAACTGGCTCAAAGTTCACAACCCTTTAATGCTACCATCAAGCCGAACGATTTACTACGTATTGTGGTAAGTGGTTCTGAGGATGCGGAAACCTATTTTCCCTTTAATATACTTACTGCGGTTCCTGCAAATTCAAATGAAACTTACTCAACGGCAGCATTGCAAAACTATTTAGTTGATAGCAAAGGTACTATAGATTTCCCTGTATTAGGTAAATTAGCAGTTGTAAATCAAACTACCGACGCTATTGCGAAAACAATTACCCAAAAGCTAAGATCTTACTTAAAAGGAGATATCGTTGTTACTGTCCGTTTTGCCGATTATAAAATCTCTGTATTGGGCGAAGTTACTACTCCCGGATCTTTTACCGTAAAAGATGAAAAAATTAATATCCTGCAGGCACTCTCCATGGCAGGAGACTTAACTATCTATGGCCGCCGAGATGTGATTAAAATTCTTCGTGAATTACCCGATGGACAAAAGAATATTGTTACACTAAATTTGAACGATAGAAACCTGATATTCTCACCTTACTTTTATTTGCAACAAGGCGATGTGGTTTATGTAGAACCTAATGAAGCAAAAGCAAAAGGCGCTGATATCGGTAATGCTACTAATGTCGTATTTTCTGTTGTATCAATAGTAATTGGTGTTGCATCTTTGATTGTTACAGTGCTTAAATAGACTGATTATACAATATGAAAATAAAAAATGAAGCAGTTGGTAGTCTTGGAACGCGTCTATTTGAAGTTACTAACTTAATTCCAAAATCAATAGTAGAAATTGGTGATAAGTTGAATTTTTAGTACATCTTGAAAATATATAGTCATTACGGTGTTAATGAATTTATTATGTAATGTGATAAGCAATATGTTATTAAAGAGAAAATTGCCAATTACTTTCGTATAACAGTGATATGATAGTCATTATTACAAGTAATGGATTAATTACTTATAGATTGACTTTAATGATTTTTATTTTTTGGAAAATGAAGGCTATCTTGCAATAAAAATAGCTGGAAGCTTATTTTTTTTAAGAACTTATTACGTGATCTAATCTAGACTTTTTTGTCCAGACTAAAACGCATTTCAGAAGCCTTATGGTATTAGATTAAAAAAGAGGGAATCGCTTTAATTAATTCAATAAAGAAACGAAAATGGTCATATGATATGTGAAATAAAGATGTATCTATATCACCCCCTGTTTTGTATGTCTACTCTTTTTAAGGAGGGAAATGGAAAGATGTCATCTGCACCTTTAGAAGAGAATAGCTATGTTTATACAAGATGATTTACAAAAAAATGTATTTATAATCCTAAAGATTAAAATTTTGAGTTTAATAAAAAACTTAGCTTATAAAATTGGTGTAGATAAAGCTGTCGCATACACATCTATTGCTAGAATAATTCAGGCTGGAGGTAGCATAATTTCTATCCTATTTGTTGTACGATACTTAACAGGTGTGGAACAAGGATTTTATTATACCTTTGGTAGTATTTTAGCAATACAAGTTTTTTTTGAATTAGGACTAAATGGAATTATTACTCAATATGTAGCACATGAAGCTTCGCATCTTACTTTGAGAGATGGTATGTATTTAGAGGGTGAAGAAAAATATAAATCAAGATTGTCTTCTTTACTACACTTTAGTGTAAAGTGGTACTCTGTATTTGCCATTGTCCTATTTGTAGCGCTTATGGTAGTAGGATTTGTTTTTTTTACTAAGTATGACAAAAGTGGTGGCCTTGTTAGTTGGAGGTTTCCATGGACTTTGTTGTGTATTTGTACTGCTGTAAATTTATTGATTGCTCCAGTTTTTGCATATTTAGAAGGTTTAGGCAAGGTAAAAGAAGTTGCCAAAATTAGATTGTATCAAAACTGTTTTGGATTATTTTTCGTTTGGAGTAGCTTATTTTTAGGTGCAAAACTGATGGTGTCTGGAATTAATAGTCTTGTTTGGATTTTATCGGCGTCTTTTTTTATTTTTGCTACTCCATTTAAAGTAATTCTTTTTGATATTTGGCATATCTCAATTATTCAAAAAGTTTCATATAAGCATGAGATATTTCCATATCAATGGAAAATAGCCTTAAGTTGGATTAGTGGTTATTTCATTTTCCAATTATTTAATCCTGTTTTATTTGCAACAGATGGTGCAGTCGTTGCTGGGCAGATGGGAATGACATTGGCTGTTTTAAATGGGATTAGTTCTTTGTCAATGAGCTGGATATCAACTAAAATACCCATGTTTTCAGGCTTGATAGAATTGAAAAATTATAATCAGTTGGATATGATTTTTAATAAGACATTAAAACAATTAGTTTTTATTAATGCTTTAGGTCTAATTGTTATGTTGTTTGTTTTTTTTGTAATTAAAACGTTTCACATAACATTAGGAGGAATGAATTTAGGAGATCGTTTCTTGAATTATATTCCAATGATTCTTATGGTGATTCCATCGTTTTTGAACCAATTTGTTGGTTCATGGGCTACTTATTTGAGATGTCATAAGCAAGAGCCTTTTTTAGTAAATTCTTTAGTAAGTGGAATATTATGTTGCTTTTCTACTGTATTAATGGGGAAATTTTTAGGAGTAATAGGTATTACAGGAGGATATTGTTTAATATCAGCTTGTTCTTTGCCGTGGGCTTATAACATATATATTACTAAAAAAAATGAATGGCATAATGAAAAATGAACTATTACAGGCAATAGCATACCTACTTATTAATTGACCAAAGCAAATATAAAAATAAGTTAGATTGCTGCTTCCTCAATTAGTTATAATGTTCAATTAGTTGTTAGAGATAATAGTAGTAATATACCTTTGAAACTTTTTTTAAAGAAGAAACGTTAGAGCGTTTTATTATAGAACGTAATTTAGTATATATAGGAGGTAATGGTAATATTGTATATCTTTTTGAATATTGTACACACCTTGGATATGGTAATTAAGTGGTGATGATTCTGTTACCGAAAATGTTGTTTTCTGATCAGTTTTTATAGGATTGTATGTATTTATTAAGAATTTGGGATACAATTATTTCACGTACCTGATTATATAAGTTGATGGTAAGCTTTCTACGGTCATTATACTGACGAAGGGTTATGATAGTAAGAAAATCTTTTATTATTTTGCTCATTGATTCAACAGTATCTATCAATAAAAAAATAAGCGAATAGCGAAGAATGCACTTCTATTGTATTTGCAAACATTTTTATTAATGCTTGTATTTTTCATATTACTTGTTATTCTTGAAGTTTTAGGTGAGATAGACTTCGTTGTCTATAATATAATTGGAGGTATAGTCGTATTAATAATTGTCTTTCCAAATTTAAAGTTCAGAATATTAAAGATAATCATAATGTAAAAAAACAATTTAGTAATCTCAAATGATTGGGATATATTTCAGTAGTCTATGGATACAAATTGAATCTGAAATCTTTTATATATGATTGTATTTAAAAGGCTTATTAAGTAGAGTGTCTTGTTGTAATTGTTGATTTTTACGTGTACTAAGAATTAGTGATATTATAATAGGATGTTTTGAGAAATTGGAAAACAGTTTGAATTCAGTTATAATGCAGAAAAGGGATATCCCTTGTTACCTATCTTAATACAAAAAATCAAGATCTAAGAATTTATATCTATAATTTTAAAATCCAAATTATTATAATGTTAACAGTATTGCATATTTTAGATTCGATGAATCGTGGTGGCATAGAATCGTTCATAATGAATTTATATAGATCTATTGATCGAACCAAAGTTCGTTTCGTGTTTCTTTTGCAAAATAAATCAAATTCCCATAGACAAGAAATAGAGGAATTAGGAGGGCAGATTTATACAATACCTGCTAGGAGAAATTCAATAATTGAATATCATAGGAATTTAAATGATTTTTTCAAAAAAAATGCCAAAGATATTTCTGTGGTTCATCAGCATGCATCTTCATTGTCTTGTATAGATCCGCTATTCTATGCAAAAAAGTATGGTATAAAAATACGTATACTTCATTCTCATAACACTTCCATTAGCGCAAGCAAATTGCATTATTTACTTCATTGGTTTAACAAATTCAGAGTAAAACCCTTAGCTACTCATTATTTTGCTTGTTCGGAATTAGCAAAAGAATGGATGTTTAATTACACTGGTGTTGAAGGTAAAGTAATTGTAGTTAACAATGGAATAATTTTAGAAAATTTTGCATTTGATGAAAATGTTAGGAATGCCAAAAGAAATGAATTAGGACTTGAAAAAGACAATCTTGTTGTTGGACATATTGGAAATATATCAAAAGTGAAAAATCAGATATTCCTTGTTGATATACTAAAGGCTTTAGTGAACAAATCTGATAGATATCGTCTGATGCTTATTGGAGATGGTGTCGGTAGAAAAGCCTTACTAGATAAAATCAACGATTTGAATCTTAACCAATATGTGTTGTTCTTAGGTTTACGTGATGATACAAACGAATTATTACAAGCAATGGATTGTTTTGTTTTCCCATCTTTATTTGAAGGACTTCCTGTTGCTCTGGTGGAAGCTCAAACAGCTGGGTTGTTAGTAGTTGAATCCGATTCAATTTCAATTATGAGTAAATTATTAGAAACAACTATTTTATTACCTTTAGATAAGGGTGATTTTTATTGGGCAAATATTATTAATGAAAAGCTTAGATCATTTATTAGGGTAAATGTACGAAATATTATTCAGTCAAAAGGATTTGATATGACTAACATAGCTGAAAAACTTCTATCAATATATGGCCAGCGTGATTAATTTGAAACGCAATTACATTATGATATTTACTTTAATAATAGCACTACCGGTGTTGTATAGTAATAGTGTAAATATCGTTTCGTTTGTTGACTTGAGAATAATGGGTGGTATAGGTGTTTTTATTTTAAGTTTTTGTTTCAAATCTTGGAATGACTTAAAGCAGAAACTCTTTAGCCCTTACATTGTATTTCTAGTAACCTTGTCAATATTTTCTTTTGGACAATCCTTTTTATATACTATAAATTATATTTCAGAAGAAAGAGACTTAATTGGGTATGCAGGAATTACAATTAATGATATCTTTTATGCTCAAAGTTATACATTAGTAATGATTACATGTTTTCATATTGGAGCGTTAATGTCAATTAAGAAATCAAATTATAACACTAAAAAGAGTCTTAATGTAGATTATTCCTTAGCAATAAAAAAAATTGGAATTATTTTGTTCATCATTTCGATTATTCCTTTCTTATATAGTCTTATCAATGATATGATTGTTTCTTTAACAAGAGGATATGGAGCATTGTATGAAATCGAAGAAAGGGTAGGTCTAGATAATATTTTTTTGATTGTAGCTAATTATTTCATACCTTCTTATATTTGCCTTTATGTAGGTTTTAGAAAAAATGTAAAAGTTTTAAGGATGTTGAATATTTTTGCTGTTGTGATAATTATAGTAATTTTTATTACAGGTGGGCGAACAAATGGTGTGATACTTATAGCAACAGCTATACTAATCTATAATTTTATAATTAAGCCATTAACAAAAAAACAATATGTTATTATATTGGTTTTAGGAATATTTCTATTGTCAATTCTCTCTGTTATTTCTAATACACGGAGTAATTCAGGTAGAGGTATAGATTCTTATACTAATAATATTGAAAAAGGCCAAAATTCGGCACTTAATACAATTTGTGAGATGGGAGGTTCAATGTTTTGTTTGATAAAAACAAAAGATTATGTCCCTAATACTGAAGATTATCGATATGGAAAATCGTATTTATTTTCTTTTACAACGTTAATTCCAAATATTAATTTTTGGAAGATTCATCCCGCTGTAAAGGAATCAGACTTAAATGCCTGGTTAACAAAGAAAGTCGATATGGGATACGGAACAGGCTTTTCTATGGTAGCAGAATCATACATAAACTTTGGGTGGTTTGGATCGATAGTGATGTTACTAATGGGATACGTATTTGCTTCATTTATGAACGTTTCTAAAATTAGAAATAATGATTATGCAAAGTTTGTCTTTTGTATGATAATATTTTGGTTTACAATATCTACTGTAAGAAACTCTTTCATAAGCGTTGTAAGGGGGGTGTGTTTTTTTGCTTGGCCTATATACGCATATATAATATATTACACTAAACATCATAAAACTTATGGACTTAATATTCGCAACAGAAGGTAGATTTGTACGTCGAAAAAATGGTGCTATTTATAGTATTGATGGAGGATTTACAAATGCTCTTTGGGATAGATATTTGAATACTTTCGACCGATTATATGTTTTGGCTAGAGTTGATAGTAATGATAATACCCCTATTAATGAGAATTATATTGCATCTAATGAAAA
Organism: Bacteroides luti; assembly: GCF_900128905.1. Taxonomy (GTDB): domain Bacteria; phylum Bacteroidota; class Bacteroidia; order Bacteroidales; family Bacteroidaceae; genus Bacteroides; species Bacteroides luti. The sequence continues at coordinate 118,272 of NZ_FQTV01000003.1, read as the reverse complement.
AGTTTCTTTTATTGATGTGCCATACTTTATTGGTCCATTTCAGTATATGAAAAAGAAATTACAGATCCGGCGATTTATGGAAAAAAATATTACTAATGAATTTGCGTATATCTGTCGAGTTCCTGGAGTGATAGGAGGAGAAGCTATAAAAATACTTAGAAAGAAAAGAATCCCTTATGCAGTGGAAGTCGTCGGCGACCCATGGGATGTTTATGCACCAGGTTCAATTAATCACCCTTTGAGACCATTCTTACGTTTATTAGCAACTTACAGCCTAAAAAAAATAGTATTTGAAAGTGATTGTGCTTTATATGTTACCAAGAACGCACTTCAAAAACGATATCCAACTAGAAATGATATATTCAGCATTTCAGCATCAGATGTTTGCATTAAGGATTCTGATATTGTAGAATACCCTATTTTTTTAGATACAAAGAAAGTTTATAATCTAATATCTGTTGGTTCTTTATCACAAATGTATAAATCTCCTGATATAGCTTTAGAAGCTGTTGCAAAACTAAAGAAAGAGGGTATTAATTGTCATTTAACATGGTTAGGTGATGGAATATATCGATTAAAGATGATTGAGTTATCTGAAAAGCTTGGAATTAGAGAGAATGTCGAATTTAAAGGCAATGTTCCCCAAAAAAAAGTTAGAGAAGGCTTGTTACATTCTGATATATTTCTGTTGGTTTCAAGAACAGAAGGTCTTCCACGGGCTGTTATAGAAGCTATGGCTTCCGGATTACCTTGTATAGGAACAAAGGTCGGTGGTATTCCTGAATTGTTGGAAGATGATGTTCTTATAGAACCAAATAATTCAGATGAGTTAGTAGCTATTATAAAAAAAATGATTAGAGATCTTGATTTTTCAAAAAAACAAGTCATAAGAAACATTTCGGAATCATGCAAATATAAAGAATCAATATTAACAGAACATAGAAATATTTTCTTCAACAAACTAATTGAAATTAATAAAAAATGATTGTACTGCATTTAGTAAAAACTTCTGTCGGAGCAACATGGGCTCTCAGACAAATGATTGAATTAGTTAAGTTGGGTGTAGAAGTACATGTTGCCTTGCCTTTAGATGGGTATTTAATATCACGGTACAAAGCAAATGGTATTTATGTTCATGGTCTAAACTATAGTATTAGAGGCTTAGTACAAACTGCTATAAATCTTCGTAAAATAGTGAAAGATGTAAAACCTGACATTATTCATAGTCATTTTGTTTTGACTACGTTAGTTATGCGAATATCTTTAAGAAATATGAATATACCTCGAATTTTTCAAATACCTGGTCCTTTGCATTTAGAAAATAAGTTTTTCAAATTTATAGATATATATTCGGCTAACAAGTATGATTATTGGGTTGGTAGTTGCAATTGGACAAACGCTACTTATGAATCTGCTGGAATCTCAAAAAATAGGTTGTATTTATCGTATTATGGAACAGATATTCTCAATAAAAAATATGAAAACAATAAACTAATTAGAACTGAACTTGGAATAAAAAATGATGATATTTTAGTTGGAATGATTGCTTTTATGTATGCTCCAAAATATTTTTTGGGTCAAAAGCGAGGATTGAAAGGTCATGAAGATTTTATTGATGCAATTTCTTTGGTGTCAAAAAAACATCCCAATGTTCATGGTGTATGTGTTGGTGGTGCTTGGGGTAATGCAATTAATTACGAACAGATTGTAATTAATTATGCAAAAAAAAGAACTAAAAATATTCATTTTCTTGGTACGAGAACTAATGTCCCAGAGTTGTATCAAGATTTATTTTGTGTTGTACATCCTTCGCATAGCGAGAATTTAGGAGGAGCTGGAGAATCGTTACTTTTGGGAATACCTACTATTGCGACAAATATTGGAGGCTTTCCAGATATAGTAGTTAATGAAAAGACAGGACTTCTCGTTCCTCCAAAACAACCTAAAGAATTAGCAAAAGCTATAAACGCTATTATTGAGGGTAAATACAATTTGAAAAAAATCTCAGAAAATGGGAAGAAGCTTGTTTCTGAGATGCTTGATGTAAAAAACACAGCAAAGACAATGTTTGATATTTATCACTCTATAATGATGAAGAATGTATAAACACTTTTTCAAACGCCTTATTGACTGCTTTTTATCGTCATTGATAATAATATGCATTAGTCCTTTATTTATAGTAGTTACTATTTGGCTTCACTTAGCCAACAAAGGTGCTGGAACTTTCTTTTTTCAAGAACGTCCAGGTAAAGATGGCAAGATATTCCGTGTTATCAAGTATAAGACGATGAATGACGAGAGGGATGCGAATGGTCATTTACTGCCTGACGCTGATAGATTGACTAAAATTGGTAGTTTTGTCCGTTCAACAAGTATTGATGAGCTTCCACAACTATTCAATGTATTCAAAGGTGATATGGCTCTGATTGGTCCACGTCCGCTTTTGGTACAATATCTACCATTATACAGCAAAGAACAGGCTCGTCGTCATGATGTTCGTCCAGGAATAACTGGATGGGCACAGTGTAATGGACGTAATGCTATCAGTTGGCATAAGAAATTTGAATTAGACGTTTGGTATGTTGATCACTGTTCATTCATACTCGATATAAAAATAATATTTACCACCATCAAAAAGGTATTTGTTCGTGAGGGAATTTCTTCTGAAACAAGCGCAACAGTAGAGGCTTTTAATGGAAATAACTAAAAAGAGAATAATATGAAAAATATAGCAATTTATGGTGCTGGCGGCTTCGGCCGTGAGGTTTATTGCTTGATTCAGCGAATCAATGCAATAACACCAACTTGGAATGTGATCGGTTTTTTTGACGACGGAAAGGAAATAGGTTCGGCTAACGAATATGGTAAAGTGCTTGGTGGCATCGATGAACTAAATGCTTGGCCTACTACACTAGCAATAATAATTTCAATTGGTTCACCAAAATTGGTGGAGAAAATTGTGAGTAAAATTGAAAATCCTATAATCGATTTTCCCAATATCATAGCTCCCGACACAATTATTATTGATCCGAACAATATATCGTTTGGTAAAGGAAATCTTATATGCACTGGTTGTCTTTTTTCTTGTAATGTGAATATCGGTAACTTCAATACATTCAACGGTTTTGTGACAGTAGGGCATGATGCTTCTTTTGGCGATTTTAATTCTGTGATGCCTGCAGTACGAATTTCAGGAGAAGTTAACGTTGGAAATAGGAACTTCTTAGGGGTTTCATCCGTGGTGTTGCAGCAGATTAAAATAGGTAACGACACAGTGATTGGAGCTAACAGTACAATACTTAGAAGGACAAAAGATGGGTATACCTATGTAGGTAATCCTGCTACTATAGTAAAATATTAATGACTAAAAAAATAGAAACATTATGGAATTAAACGAATTTATTGAAAATTTTGCTGTCCAATTTGATGAAACTGATGCAGCTGAAATCGCAGCAACAACAGTGTTTAAGGGGCTTGACGAGTGGTCATCCCTAATTGCACTTAGCATTATCGCTATGGCTGACGAGGAATATGGCGTTGCTCTAAAGGGTGAAGACATTCGTAATTCGAATACCATTGAAGATTTGTTTAAACTTGTTCAAAGCAGAATATAATAGATGTATAATCCATTTTCTTTAGAAGGGAAGACTATTCTTGTTACTGGAGCTTCTTCGGGTATAGGAGAAACAACAGCAATAGAATGTTCTAAATTAGGGGCCACTCTAATTATTACTGGAAGAAATGAAGAACGTCTAAAAGAAACGTTTGGAAATTTAGAAGGTAAAGAAAGAGCTCACCAACAGATTGTGGCAGATTTATCTATTTCGGCAGAAATTGAGAGGTTAGTATCACTATTACCAGTATTAGATGGATGTGTTAATAATGCAGGAATTTCAAATACTACACTTATTCAATTTTATAAAGAAGAAGAAATAAATAAGCAATATTCTATAAATGTTGTAGCTCCTATACTTTTAACAAAATTCTTAGTCAAGAAAAGAAAAATGAATAAGCATTCATCTATAGTGTTCACTTCTTCTATAGGAGGTGTTTACGTCTCTAGTATCGGGAATGGTATTTATGATACAACAAAAGCTGCTATTGCGTCTTTTGTTCGTACTTCTGCTTTAGAATTATCCACAAAAATGATACGCTGTAATAGTGTTCATCCTGGCATGGTTGAGACTCCTATGACAAAGGCTGACAAGTTATCACAAGAGCAAATAGATGACGATATCAAAAAATATCCTTTAAAAAGACATGGTCAACCAAAAGATATTGCACTTGCGATTATTTATTTACTATCAGATGCATCTTCGTGGGTAACAGGTACAGCATTAAAAGTTGATGGAGGATTTTCATTATAAAATAATTTAATTTATGGCATTTTTATCGGTAAATAACGTTGAAATAGTAGGCCTTGCAGCCGCTGTACCCAAGAATGTGGAGACGCTAGACAATCTCGAGTTCTTTGCACCAGGAGAAGCTGAGAAAGTTATGGCTTTAACGGGCATAAAAGAAAGACGCATAGCTCCCAGGGAAATGGTTTGCTCGGACTATTGTACTATTGCAGCAGAAAAATTAATGGATGAATTAAAATGGGACAAAGAAAGTATTGATACATTGGTATATGTATCAGTTTCTCGTGATTATATTGAGCCAAATACTGCTACAGTTATCCAAGGAAAGTTGGGACTTAAATCTGAATGTATCACGTTCGATATTCCCATGGCTTGTTCTGGATATTGTTATGGACTTTCGATAGTTGCATCTCTACTATCGTCAGGTTGCATAAAGCGTGCTTTATTGCTAGTTGGAGACACTCCATCAAAGATAATATCACCTTTGGACAAAACCCTTTGGCCAATACATGGCGATGCAGGAACAGCAACCGCTCTTGAATATAATATTTCAGCTAAGCCTATGTATTTTAATTTAATGAGTGATGGAACGCAATTTAATGCAATTATAGCTCCTTCAAGTGGTGTTAGAGAACCTATAACCATTGATTCTCTAAAGATTATAGAATTAGAACCTGGAATTGCAAGGAATAAAACTCATGTAGCAATGGACGGGATGGCTGTCTTTTCTTTTACAATAACAAGTGTTCCTAAATGCATAAAATCTTTATGTGAGCATTTCAATCTTGATATCCAAGATTTGGATTACTTACTATTACATCAGGCAAATAAGTATATCGATGAGAAAATTAGAAAGAAGCTAAAAGTTTCAGAAGATAAAGTTCCTTATTGCCTTGAATATTTTGGAAATACAAGCAGTGGAACAATTCCTATGACTATGGTTACACAGATTAGAGAAAAGTTATCAAATAGTCAGAATAGAATGGTGCTTTGCGGGTTCGGAGCTGGTTTGTCTTGGGCTTCAGTATATATTGAGACTAAAGATATAAAAGTATTACCACTTATTGAATATTAACAATGAAAGAGTTTTTAAATAAAGTTGTTTGCATTACTGGAAGCAATAGAGGTATAGGAAAAGAATTGGCAATAACATTTGCTAATGAAGGTGCTAATTTGATTTTATGTAGTAGAGAAGAAAATCCAGAAAGCACAGAATTCTATAAAGAATTAGCTTCAAGATATAAAATAACAGTTTATCCATGTTATTTTGATTTAGAAAGTGATGAATCTATCAAAAAAGGCTTATCTTTTATCAAATCACTAAAAATTAAGATCGATATTTTAGTGAACAATGCTGGTATCCCACATTTGGCGATTCTCCCTTTTACTAGAATTAGTGATGCTAGACGAGTATTTCAAGTTAATTATTTTGCTCAATTAATGATAACTCAATCTCTCTTGTCTATTATGACAAAAACAGGAGGCGCCGCTATTATTAATATGGCTTCAATAGCAGGGATTGACGGTGATATCGGAAATTGTGTTTATGGAGCAACAAAAGCATCGATGATTCTTTTCACTAAGGTATTAGCAAAAGAGGTAGCAAATAGTAAAATTAGAGTGAACGCTGTAGCTCCAGGATTGACCGACACCGATTTTGCGATTACTATGGGTGATAAAGCGATAACATCAATGAAAGAAATATCTACAATGCACAGATTAGGAACTGCACACGAAATATCAAATGCAGTTCTTTTCTTAGCTTCAGATAGAGCATCTTTTATAAATGGACAAGTGTTAAGAGTTGATGGATATATTAAGTAAAAAACGTAAATATTAAGTGATTATGGAAGTAGAAAACAAAATTTTTGAGATTGTGGCATCTGTATGTGAAACAGAAGTAAATAACATCAAGGGAGAAAGTACTATTGGTGATTTTCCTCAATGGGATTCAATGGGACATTTAGCTATATTATCAAAAGTAGAAGAAGCTTTTGATATCAATTTTGATCCTGAAGAAATGATGGATCTTGAAGATGTGAATGATATAGAAAAAGCAGTAAAGGCTAAGTTGTAAACTATTATGACTATTGAAGAAATCATTTATCAAAACTCGCTTAATGAACCTAATAAGATTGCTGTCATTTCAGGTGAAATATCATTGTCTTATTCAGATTTATGGCTAAAAATAGAGGAAGCTGCTTCATATTTTCTATTAAGAACAGACATTAATGCTGGCGATAGAATTATTATATCTGCCAGTAAAAACGTTAACTTCATATATTCTTATCTAGGAGCTCATTTGGCTAAGCTGATATGTGTTCCGATAGATACAGAAACTAACGAAGTAAGGTTAGAGCGTATATACAACCAGTCTCAGCCAAAACTAATCATAGGAGAATTAAGGGACTCAAAAGGTTTTGACGTAATTCCATTTGCTGAAGTATCATCAGAAACTAAACAAGTATATTCTTTTCCAGATGAAACGTCTATTGCAGATTTACTATTCACTACAGGAACTACAGGATTGCCAAAAGGAGTAGCTTTGTCATATAATAATCTTTTGTCGGCAGCTAAAAATATAAATTCCTTCATTGGCAATAACTCAAGTGATATTGAATTGTTGGCATTACCAATTAGTCATTCTTTCGGTCTAGGAAGATTGAGATGCACACTAGTGCAAGGCGCAACATTAGTTTTGCTTGGTAGCTTTGCAAGTATGAAGAAATTTTACAACGAAATTGAACGTTGTGGAGTTACTGGTTTTGGAATGGTTCCAGCTAGCTGGGCTTATATCAAGAAAATGAGCTCAGAAAGAATAGCAAAATACGCAGATCAACTGAAATACATTGAGATAGGAAGTGCGTTTATGCCAGTTGAAGATAAAAAACTATTAATGAACTTACTTCCTAAAACAAGGATATGTATGCACTATGGTTTGACTGAGGCGTCAAGAAGTGCCTTTATTAGTTTTCACGATGATATAGCACATCTAAATACTGTTGGAAAAAGTTCACCTAATACAGAAATAGAAGTTTATAGTGAAAAAGGAGAATTACTAGGACCTAATAAAGAAGGTGAAATTTGTGTAAAAGGAAATCATGTTTGTTCGGCCTATTGGGGTTTGCCTAAATCAGATTTTGATAATGATTTCAATGGAGAATTCTTCAAAACAGGCGATTGGGGATACAAAAATTTTGAAGGATACATATACTTAAAAAGTAGGAAGAAGGAGATTATCAATGTAGGTGGAAAGAAAGTAAGTCCAATAGAAGTTGAAGAATTTATCAATAAAATTGATGGCATTCTAGAGTCTGCTTGTATTGGAGTAAAAGACAATGTTTTCGGTGAAGTAGTAAAAGCTTTTATCGTGTGTGATAATGAAATCAAAGATGCTGAAATCAAAGAGATATTAAAGTCACAAATCGAAAACTACAAGATACCAGTTTATATTGAAAAAATATATGAAATACCCAAAACGAATTCGGGAAAGATTCAAAGATTAATGTTGAAATAATTTAATATGAATAATGTAACAAAAGTTGATTCTTTACTAAGTATGTCACCATACAATGATAGCGAAGAGAGCAACAATGCATATTGGGAAGCGTTATCAGAAGAATTGCAATTTCAATATCAGAATAATGAGATGTATCACAATTTTTGTGATAGAAAGGGTTTTAACCCAATGAATGGAATCAATTCTTTAGAGTCAATACCACCAGTGGCTGTTAGTGTTTTTAAGGAGTTGGGCTTCAAACTAAACTCTGTACCGCAAGAAGACCTAACAATGGCTTTGCAATCTTCAGCTACTTCAGGTATTCCTAGTACTATTGTTGTGGATAAGATAACATCAAAAAGACAAGCTAAAGCAATGGTAAAGGTCGTTAGTGAGTTCATTGGCAACGAGAGAATACCATTCCTAATAATGGATATTGATCCAAAGTCTACGTCAAGAAAAGTATTAGGAGCTAGATTTGCAGCAGTAACAGGGTATCTTAAGTTTGCTAGTAAAGTTGGGTATTTTTTAAAGACTGATGAGAATAATATCTCATATTTTGATGTTTATGGCATTTCTGAATATCTAGAGCAAATTGCAACAGGCCAACCAGTCATAGTATTTGGTTTTACATATATTTTATATCAGAATGTGTTAAAATCAATTAAAAATTCAAATATAAAATTTCAGTTGCCAAAAGGTTCAAAGGTGATACATATTGGGGGCTGGAAGAAATTGGAAAGTGAGAAAATCAGTAAAGAAGACTTCAATAAGGAACTATCTGATTGTTTTAGCATTGATCCAATAGATATAATTGATATTTACGGTTTTACGGAACAGATGGGATTGAATTACCCTGATTGCCCTTGTGGATGCAAGCATGCATCTTCTTATGTTAAGGTCTTAGTTAGAGATGTTGTTACTAGAGATATTTTACCAGTAGGAAAAGAAGGTATGCTTGAGTTTATTACTCCGATACCGCACTCTTATCCTGGCAATGCTGTATTGACAGATGACCTAGGAGAATTAGTAGAAGGAGAATGTCCTTACGGAAGATCTGGACAACGTTTCCTAATCAAAGGAAGACTTAAGAAAGCTGAAGTTAGGGGATGCGGTGATATACTTTCAAACAAACTAACATTCCAAAAGTCAAACAATTCTATTGATAATGAAGATTCAAAACTAGATATTCAATATTTCAAGAATGAAGTAATTGGAGAGCTTGGATATGCAAAATTAGATTCAATAATAGAACAATTAAAAAGCAAACTGAATTGGATTAGACAACAACCTATAGAATCGTTGATAGGTTTGATTGATTTAGCATCTAAGAGATGGATTAGCGACCCTAAATTTTCGTTCTTGAAAGACAAAGGGCTTCTGTTCTTAAGTAATTGGTGTAGCGCTACTCACCTTAATGATATTGCAAAGGAGGGCCTTCGTGGAAATATAGCTTATTGTGATACATTCCAACCATTTGCAAGTTCATCAAAGCATCTATTAAGAGCGAATTCGAGAGGATTGTGTGGACATTGGATGGCTGGAAATGTTCAGATTCTTGGCGTTTTTGCATTGGTTCAATGTATAATAACTAAGAATGTAAATCTTTTGAAAGTGTCAGGAAAAGATGATGGCGTTTTTGCAACATTACTGAGTGTCTTTGAAGGACTGGAATATACTTCAACTTCTGGTTATACAATATCGGGTAATGATTTGTTAGAAACTATAGCAGTTGTATATTTCTCAAGAAGCGCAGTTAAGTTAGGTGAAAAGATGTCAAAAGCATCAGATGTTAGAATAGCTTGGGGGGGAAAAGAATCCGTAGAAACAGTAGCAAACTATCCTTCAATGATTGATAGTGAGACTATCATATTTGGTCCTAAGTTATCTTATGCAGTTATTGCATCAGAAGAACTGTCATCAGAACAGGCTGCAAAGAAATTAGCTAGAAGGGTATCAGTTGATGTCTCTGTGTTTGATCAATCAGGCTGTGCATCTCCTCATAATTTATATATTGAGAAAAGCGGAACCGTTACTCCTGAAAGATTCTGTGAAATTCTTGCTGAATCATTTCCAAAAACAGAATTGCAGATTCCCAAACCAGCTATTTCACCTGAGCAAGTGTCTGCAATACATTCGGCTCGAGGAATATACGATTTCAAAGGTAAAGTATGGGGCAGTGATTCTATGAGTTGGTCTATTCTCTACGATGATGAGAATATTATCAATAAACCAGTATATTCACGAGTCTTAATAATTCATTCAGTTGACCATATTAATGATACGTTACAACATATTGGAGACTACATTCAAACAATAGGCATAGCTGCTCCTGAAGACAAAGCTATTGATTTCGCAAATAAGGCAACTATGGCTGGTGTAGCAAGATGCCCATTAATTGGCAGAATGTTGAATTTCGAAATGCCCTGGGATGGAATGTTCCTTATTGATAGGTTAGTTAAGTGGAATACATTATTTGGACCTTTATTATAAAATGCTGAAAATAGACACTATAGTTAATTCAATTTTCAACTCAAATACGTATATCATAAGTGACACAAAGTCTTCGGACGCTTGGCTGGTAGATTGCGGTGATCTTGAGCCTATCTTAACTGGATTAGAGAAAAGACAATTAGAACTAAAGGGTATTTTTATAACTCATACTCATTTCGACCATATCTATGGACTTAACAAGATTACTAAAGAATATCCCGAAACTATTATATATACGTCAGAAGTCGGTGTGGATGCATTGTCAGATAGTAAATTGAATTTGTCGAAATATCATGAAATGCCTTTCGTTTATGAAGGTTGTAATGATGTTGTCTGCAAAGAAGGCGATAATATTAAATTATTTTCTGAAGTTGATATGCAAGTAATAGAAACTCCAGGTCACAATCCGAGTTGTTTATCTTTTTACATCCCCATACAGAATGTGATATTTACTGGAGATTCATTAATACCAGGGATAAAGACAGTGACATATTTCCCTAAAAGTAATAAAACTCTAGCCAAAGAATCTGAAGTGAAAATTATGCATTTATGTAATCAATTTACGATTGTACATCCTGGACATAATGAATCTATTCTTCTGAAGTATTTAAAAGGATAATCATACTAAAATTAGCAACAACAACATGTTTTAATATTAAAAAACTTTTTTATATTTAATAATTCTATATACTAAAATAATAGAATGTATAATTTCAAATAACAAAAATATAGAGTACTAAAAACTAAGGTTCAGTTCTCTATGAGAACTTTTCTAATAATGTAAGAATTAATATCGAATATATTGATAATTAGGGCTTTATGAAAAATGTAAAGATTGTTATCTATTTAGTTCTTAGTAAATATTTAAACGATTAAATTTCAATATAAATGGAACATAAAAGAATTTATTTGTGCCTTGCTCACATGAGCGGCAATGAACAGAAGTATATTCAAGAGGCGTTCGACACTAACTGGGTGGTGCCTCTCGGACCAAACGTAAACGGATTTGAAAACGACCTTGCCGAATTTGTGGGCGGAGAGAAAGATATTGTTGCGCTTAGTTCGGGAACAGCAGCTGTACATTTGGCTCTTTTGGCTTGCGGTGTTGGTCAAGGTGATGAAGTTATTGTGCAGAGTTTTACTTTCTGTGCATCATCTCACCCCATTACTTATCTTGGTGCTACTCCTGTTTTTGTGGACAGTGAGGAAGATACTTGGAATATGGATCCTATACTTTTGAAAGAGGCTATTGTGGATAGAATTGCCAAGACTGGTAAGAAGCCTAAGGCTATTGTTCCAGTTTACCTTTATGGTATGCCAGCAAAGATAGACGAAATTATGGCGGTTGCCAATGAATTTGATATTCCTGTTATCGAAGATGCAGCCGAAGGGTTTGGCTCTAAGTATAAAGGTAAGGTCTGTGGCACATTTGGTAAATTTGGTGTCCTTTCTTTCAACGGCAACAAGATGATTACTACATCTGGTGGTGGTGCAATGATTTGTGAAAACAAAGCAGCTAAAGATGAAATTATGTTCTATGCTACACAAGCTCGTGAAGCATTCCCTTATTATCAACACGAGAAAATCGGTTACAATTACAGATTGTCAAATATCTGTGCTGGCATAGGTCGTGGCCAAATGACCGTTGCTGCAGAGCATATTGCGCATCACAAACACGTCTATGAGCTTTATTGCGAACTATTGAAGGATGTTGAAGGCATTAGCATTCATAAGAATGCTTTTGAAGGATGTGATAGTAATTTCTGGTTGAATACGATCACAATTGACCCATCTATTCGCGTGCAGGGTGAAGAAAACGCTTATGCCGTAGCCGTGCAAGGTGCTGTTGGTGGTGCAGCAGGTGTTACTCACAAATCTGGGTCTATCCATACTGATTGTGAACCAAACACAAACGTTGAAGCCATGAGAATTTACTTAGATGCAGCAGGCATTGAGTCAAGACCACTTTGGAAGCCAATGCACAAGCAACCTGTTTATGCTAAATCTCCAGCCTATGTGAATGGTGTGTCTGAAAGTCTATTCAAGAAAGGTATGTGCCTTCCTTCAGGACCAATGGTAACAGACGAAGATGTAAAATATATTGTTGGCAAAATAAAGGAATGTATTAAAATAGAGCAATATGGTACTTTAGTGGCATCAATTTTAAGTAAGACTCTGGTAAGGTAAGTCTCATAAATTATAAATTCTGTCAATTTTGACAAATTTCCCAGTATAATATTATCCTCAGTTGGTCATGTTTAGTCTTGACGACAGTAAACGCTACCTGCTGTGCAGTGAGCCGACGGATATGCAAAAAAGCTTTCACACGTTAAGTAAGTTTTTATATTTGCGGTCAAGAAATAGGTCGCATTATAATGAATATTGAAATTAACTATTTAAATCTATAAAAATGATTCCAAAAATCACCAATTGGTATTTCTCTAAGAAAGCACTTCCTTATTGGGGGGTACTTGCTTTGGATTGTCTTATTGTAATGTTCTCAGGATACGTTGCAAAGTATCTTGAAGTTGGAGGTTTAGAATTTGCTCAGTTATTCTGGCCAATGACAAATGGCATAATAATCAGCCTAGTGTTTTATGCTGTGTCATTTCGCCTATTTCGTACATACGCCGGTATTATCCGTTATTCATCGTTTATAGACCTTCAGCATGTAGCGTTCGCCGCATTTACAGGATCAGTGCTTACCTACATAGCCTCTTTTGCACTGGAATCTGTCAGGGGTGTCAATATGCCCGATCTTTTGGGCGTTTGTGCCATGTTCTTCGTCTCAACATTCCTGATGTGGTTGGAACGTGTGGCCGTGAAGCGTATGTTCGATGGGTTTCGTGCAGAGGATGCAACGCCTGTTGCCATCTATGGAACCAAGGCTGGTGGTATTAGCATTGCTTTCAGCATCATAAACGTAAAGGTAAAGAAATACCGTCTTGTGGCTTTCATCACAGATGGTGTGGAAATGAAGAATACTTATTTGCTGGGTAAGAAGGTTCTCTTAAATGGTAATGGTATTGCTGAAGATTTGAAGCAGATGGGCGTAAAAGTGCTCCTCGTTTCTCCGCTAAAAAGTGAGTTATTCCGCAAGAATGCAGACATGATCGATGAATTCCTTGCTGCTGGTATCAAAATCATGATGCCGTCTGCAGCGGAGGAATGGGATGGTAAGACTCCTCTGACTACCCAGAACCTCAAGGAAGTGGATATTGAAGACCTTCTACCTCGTGATAAGATTGAGGTGAATATGGATGCCATTGGTGCATTGCTCACCGGTAAGAAGATTCTTATTACGGGTGCTGCTGGTTCCATTGGCAGTGAGATGGTTCGCCAAGTGGCGGTGTACAAGCCTGCGAAGATGATTCTTATTGATCAGGCAGAGACTCCTATGCACACTGTACGTCTGATGATGGCTCGTGAGTTCGGTGACATTGAGAGTAAAACAATTGTTTCCAGCATTACTAATAAAAAACACATGGAGAAGATCTTTGCTGAGTATCAGCCGGATTACGTGTTTCATGCAGCTGCCTACAAGCATGTGCCAATGATGGAGAACAACCCTGCTATTGCTATTCAGAATAACATATATGGTACACGTTTAATTGCAGATCTTGCTGTGAAGTACGGCACCAGGAAGTTCGTGATGATCTCCACCGATAAGGCGGTTAACCCAACCAATGTAATGGGTTGCTCAAAGCGAATCTGTGAGATTTACTGTCAGTCACTCAATAAGGCTATTGTTGAGGGTAAGATGAAGGGGGTTACTCAGTTTGTAACCACTCGTTTCGGTAACGTGTTGGGAAGCAATGGCTCAGTAATTCCTCTGTTCCGTGAGCAGATTAAGAGGGGGGGGCCGCTTACCGTTACTCATCCGGATATTACTCGCTTCTTTATGCTGATTCCTGAGGCTTGTAAGCTCGTGCTTGAGGCCGGTACCATGGGTAAAGGTGGCGAAATCTTTGTTTTCGATATGGGTGAACCGGTAAAAATTACTCAACTTGCTACACGCATGATCAACCTTTGCGGAGCCAAGGATATTGAAATAAAGTTCACCGGACTTCGTGAAGGCGAGAAGCTTTACGAGGAGGTGCTGAATGATGAAGAGCAGACAAAGCCTACACACCATCCTAAGATTATGATTGCCAACGTTCGTGAATACGATTACGAGACTGCATGCCAAAACGAAACTCGTTTGCTGGAAGCATCCCGCTCGTTCGATGATATGGCCATTGTGAAGATAATGAAAGAAATTGTGCCGGAGTACAAGAGTAAATGCTCTAAGTATGAGGTTTTGGATAAAACCTTGAATGCGCAACTTATGACTGATATCTTATTAAAAATAAACTCGACCCATTGATAAGGAACAGCAAATAAAGGAATATAATCAAGAATAAAAAATAAGAGTGTTTAGTAACTAAATGCTCTTATTTTTAATAGATATACCACTAAATTAATCAGTTTTCAGCTTCTGTATAATCTGTGCGTAGAGCTGTTCAAGGAAATAGATAAAAAAGACAGTGCTGCAATTTATGAAAAAAACAAAGTTGCATATTTTATGTCTTTTTTTCTAGAATTTTCGGAATTGCAATCGTGCAGAAGACGAATTCAGTGTCATTTTCTCTGAACTAATATTTTCAATGCCAAAAGATTGAATGGTATCATTCATACCATAAGCTGCTACAGCTTTTTTGTTACTACTACGTATCACAAGATAAATTGAATCTCCTTTATGGCTAAAGGTGCCATGACATGTAGCTGCACCTTGCAACTGAACCATGTGTAGCTGGATGCAATAATAAAGCTGAACGGGCACTTCAGCCGGTTTATCTTTCTTCTCAATCTTCATTAATTGCCACATGCCATCCAAATCTCCGTTAATGGAAGCCTTCTGGCACGAGGTTATACTTATCAAAACAATAAAAGTCAGTAGAATATATTTCTTTTTCATCTTGTTCTTATTTTGTCAGTAGTCCTGTTTTGCGGATTGTAAGCATTGTACCGGTGTTATTACCCAGCAGACTACCACGATCTGTGGCACCTGAAGCGGTAAAGCTCCATCCGGTTAGTTTGCATGGTGAATAGGTTAGTTCCACTAGCGCTGAAGTATTTTTCTTAATATCTTTAAACGGTCTGTCATAAGTTCCCCAGTTGTCGCTGTGTGAAAGAAGTACTCTGTACTGCAATTCAGGGATTGGTTTGCCGGAGATACCCAGATGATGTGCTATAATGCGGTTATTAGTAAATGTAATCTGTCCGTTATTGTTATAAATAGGCGAAGTAAACAGTGGATTTCCTATTGCCATTCCCCAGTGTTGCCATCCGGTGTAAAAGCCATGATCGTAATAACCGTCACGGGCGCTGATCTGTTCATTGATCACATTGTTGTGATCCCAGTATACAGGTCCGCTTTGGTCTTTACTACCAATATATTCATAAACCACACCACTCACAAACGGATTGGCGGGAGGGGTTATCTCTATCCCAGCCATGCCATCTTTCCAGGGATACTGCATGAAGAGCATAGAATGGTCTTCAAAGTAATGCTCATAATAGGCATGCAAATTCCATCCTTTTACTTTATAGTTTAGTGAAAAATGCCAGCTTCCCAGTTGATTACCTTCAATGTTTTCCTGATCTGAAACCTGTGTCTTTTCTCCTCCGGCCATGGGTACAAATGCTTTAAAGTAATCTTCTATCCCGGAAGGCATCTTAAACATATTTCCGTTACTGTATTGTGTTCCTCCAAATTCAGATTCCATCTGCAACCCGAATTCAAATTTCAGCGGGCATATTTCTTCTTTCCCAATCTTTACATACATTGCTTTGGAATGATAAAGCACATCGGTGGTGCGTTTTCCAAGCGGTGTGGTAAACTCTTTTTGCCAGTTATCATCCGTAAAGCGACCGTAAGCTATATGTCCGCGGAAAGAGAGCCAGTGGTTGGTGCCCGGCACGGGGATATAATTGGGCAATCCGGCCCAGACTTGTGGAATGGGGCGTGCATTGCCCGAAATGGTGAGTCCGCCACTAGATAGTTGTGGGTTAACAAACTCGCCAGTGCGCTCTTTGCTTCCTATACTTAGCTCTAATTTGTGATATTTTACATCTACATAGGCTTGCTGGATAATAAAACTTGATGTGAAGTTATAGGCGCCTGCAAGTTCAAGACCGTAACCGTAAGAAATTATTTTGCTTGTATCCATTGGTTGGAATATGCCGGCTTCCATGTATCCGTTGTTCTTATTCAGTGAGGATAGGCCTTGTTTGTTGGCATTCAGCCATAAAGGGGAGTGGCTTCCGCTTGCAGTGGTTATTCCACTCTCAATGCTGTATGTAACTTTATCACTGCTTTGAGCCTGTGCTACTGTTGAGAGCAATGAAGCAGTAATAAGTATAGTTGTAATTTTTTTGATCATTTAGCAAAGATAACAACAATTTTCTTTTGTCTTGACACAAAAGAAACAAAAAGTCAAGGCTGCATTTTTTTTGCTAAAATAGTGATGCTTGTATCGGAAGGTGCTGAAACTCGCTTCGCTCAAACAGCAGCCCCTTCTTTTCGCTACAATCCTCACGATTTCTTCACGCAAAAAAAAAGAGGCCGGTCTTTCTGGTTCCTGAGCGTGCTACGGTTGTGGACCAATTAGCTTTGCTTCGCTCGCTTGTCACTTCGTGACGGTTTTTTGCTCGGCTTTGCCATTGTTTTGTACAGTAGTATATGATATATTTTTAATATTAGTAAGTAGCCTCTCATCACTGAGAGGCTTTTTTTGTTTATTCATCTTTCAGCTTCTGCATAATCTGTGCGTAGAGCTGTTCATAGTTTACCGGGCTTTCGTTATCGATCTGTTTTGTTACTTCGAAATAAACGAAAGGTTCGCAACATTCCTCTTGTTCACAACTGGTGGTGTAAATTACAGAGGGCACACGGGTGCCTTTTTGGGTGTTTCCATACATCTCTTTGTAACACCACGCCTCATGAAGAATTGGGTATTCCATGTTGGAGCTGTGAAACATTACATACCCGAATGGCGGTTTAATTTCTTCGCCGTACGTGCCGATCGGTTTCTCCGAGTAGAATTCTCTAAGCTCGCGTGGGAGGATGCTACGGATAAAAGTTGTCTTTCCTATGAATTGCTCGCCATAAATAAGTGGTACGAGGGTATTGCACTGTTTGCCGGAAAGTTCAGATTTTACCATACCACACAGCCATTTGGTAAGGGTTTCTATCCACAACGCCTGATTAGTGGTTTGCACGCGGTTAATAAAGGCTGTAAGGTGATCTGTACCGTCCCATTCAGGAAGGTTCTTGAAATAAACTTTTGGTGAAATAATTTTGTTCATTTTTTATATGTTTTTTAATACGCTTGCAAAGAAACAGGAATTGTTCCTGATAAAAAACGGCATTTTTGGTTTTCTTCTAAAGCCTTATAATTGTGTATATTACAACCAAAAAACTTAATGACAAGCGAGCGAAGCAAAGCTAATGAACGATGGCGCAGCCAAGTCCAACCCAAAAGCCGAGCGAGCAACGGCTACACGCTCCACAACCCCACCAAACGATGGCGAAGCCGAGTGACCAGCAAGACCGGCCTCATGAATTTAGCGTTAAGAAATCAGGGAGTGTGGACGTTAAGAAGGGGGTGCTGTTTGAGCGCAGCGAGTTTCAGCCCCTTTAGCTCCACGCTCCCTGATTTTAGTAAAATTCGTGCAGCCTTGATTTTTTGTTTCTTTTGCATCAAGGCAAAAGAAAAGAAGCAAGCCATTTCCAGACAGGGATAATTTCTATTGTTTTATCATTTTCCTGAATGGTTGATTCTTCATCCCAGGTTATGATCTCCATTTTTTTTGTAGCGTATACTTCAGAAAGTTTAATCAGGGCTTTTATCTCTCTTTGTCTTGTGGCATCGTCTGCAATACTGTAAGATACCTGGATGGCTCTCTTTTCGCCAGGCATGAAGAAGTCTACTTCTATGTTTTTGTTGTAGAAAAACAGTTCATCACCATAGTGCTTTTTCAGTGTGATGGCTACTATGTTTTCAAGCAATTTGGTCTCGGGATCAAACAGAAAGTTGTTTAGCAATCCGTTATCAAAGAAATATCTCTTTTTAAATGTTTCCTTGTCACTCAGTTTATCAGAGTAATTGGATATGCCAAACACTAAGTAGGCATCTTCCAGAAGCTGAAGATAATCTACCAAGGTATTGCGGGAAATGGTTGTTCCGGTTGAGTCAATGATATTTTTTATCCGGGCTAGTGATGAGGGTTGCATAACGCTTTCTGCCAGCTTCTTTACAAGAACTTTGATGGCATTCTCGTTTCTGATATCATTTCGTGAAATAACGTCGCCAAGAAGAATCTTCTGATAAAGTGAGTTCAGCCAGCTTCGTTTATCTTTCAAAGGGAATGATTCTGCAAAACCGCCAAAATAGAAATAATCATGAAAGGATTTTACTACTTGCAGACGAATGTTGCCATATTCCCAGTTACGATCTAAGGTGATTTGATGAAAGGTGAGGTATTCACTGAATGAAAAGGGGAACACTTCTTTTGCTATGAATCGGCCGCCAAGGGTGGTATGCATCTCTTTGCTGAGCATCTTTGCATTACTGCCGGTAATGAATACTCTGTATTTTGAATCGGCCAGACGGCGGGCGAACTTTTCCCAGCCATCTACATTCTGAATCTCATCCAGATAGATAATGGGTTTACCATCGAACATTTCATTATAACTCTCAATAAACAGGTTGAGTTCTTCCACTTTGACCGACGAAATTCGCTCGTCCTCAAAATTGATATACAGGATGTCTTCAATGGATGCTTGTTTTGTTTTAATCAGCGTTTGTATATGCTGATATAACAAATAGGATTTACCTGCGCGACGAAGCCCCACAAACACATAGTTGGCTGTTTCCTCCAACTCAAGTGGTCTTTCTACCAGCTCGATATTCAGAATTTCATTCTGTTTCTCAAGAATCAGACTTTTTATTACCCGCTTTTCCATAATTTATGCATCTTATTGATACAAATATAAGAATTATCTTTCAATATATTGATCAATAATATGCTTTTTCTTTTGGCTTGAACCAAAAGAAACAAAAGTTCAAGGCTGCATTTTTTTTGCTAAAATCGTGAGGCTTGTATCGGAAGGTGCTGAAACTCGCTTCGCTCAAACAGCAGCCCCTTCTTTTCGCTACAATCCTCCCAATTTCTTCACGCAAAAAAAATGAGGCCGGTCCTTCTGGTCGCTCGGCTGCGCCATCGCTCGGGTGGGGTTGTGGAATGGGTAGCTGTTGCTTCGCTTGGCTGTAGGAGGCTCGGCTTATCATATCACTTTAATAATGAGGCAATAAATAATGTGAAGTCAGTAATATCCCCATCAACACTTCCTTTTTCTATGGCTTTCATGTATTCTTGGCGTCTTTCAACAGGGACTATAGTCCAATTGTATCCGCCGGATATTAACATGGCATTCATCAAAAAACGTCCCATCCTGCCATTGCCATCCATGTAAGGGTGAATATATACAAATATAAAATGACCTAATACTGCACGGACACGTGCATCCTGTTCCTTTTTAAGCAATTCGAAAAGGACAGGCATTGCATCTCGTACTGCTTCAGGGTTTAGAGGTGTATGCAGTGAACCACGAATATAAACTTGCCCAGTACGATATCCAGCTAAATCGGTCGGCTTTAAGATTCCGGCAGTAACACTTGGAGCAAAAAGTTCTCGATACCATGTCCTATGATCGTTATCTATGACCTCTCCTGGATTTTCACCTTCCAATATGCGTTTTATACTACCTTTTACCGATTCAAAAGCCTGATAGTAACTACGGGCGGCCATTCTGAAGACTTTATGATTGCAAAACCACTCTCGTTCTGCAAATTTTGTAATACCTTCAACGATTTCGCTAGTTTTTCCTGAATTGCTGCCATATTTTTGTTATATTTTTAAAGCCCACCATTGCTTTTAAGGTCATTAAGAACATGATGTACACCCTTTAGTTTATCTTGTTGTTCAACTATTAGTTTATTCCGCTGTTTAATCATTAGTTTATCTTGTTGTTCAACTATTAGTTTATTCTGCAAATATACTATGAAATTACCAGTATAACAACCTGCTAAATCACTTTACAGCAACATAAAAAGTTAAAAATACCCTTTATGAATAAACGAAAGGTTCGCAACATTCCTCTTGGCGAATGCTGGTGGTGTAAAAGGATTACGAATATGGATGAAATAAAGTAAACAATGGCGCAGCCGAGCCCAACCCAAAAGCCGAGCGAAGCAACGGCTACATGCTCCACCACCGCAGCTCGCTCAGGAACCAAGAAAGACCGGCCTCATGAATTTTACGTTAAGAAATCTGGGAGTGTGGACGTTAAGAAGGGGGTGCTGTTTGAGCGTAGCGAGTTTCACCCCCTTTAGCTCCACGCTCACTGATTTTAGTAAAATTCGTGCAGCCTTGACCTTTTGTTTCTTTTCCGTCAAGGGAAAAGAAAAATCCCCATTACCAACAAATCAATGGTAACGGGGATTAAACTATTTAAGAGAGCTGTACTCCTTGCCAGCATCAAATGAAGGACAGGATTTCAGCCACTCATGACTCTCAATAACACCATCGCCATCGAGGTCGGGACTGAGGTCGCGATGACCCACTATTTTGCAACCGGGGTAATCCCTTAGAAGGGTGAGGAGCAGTACACGGAGTGAGTGGCGTTGCCATTCGGTGCGGGTGTCTGCCGGTTTTCCCAGTGCATTTAAGCCTCCCTCGTAACAGATGCCTATGCTGTGGGCATTATATCCCCTGGCATGTGCTCCGACTTTGTCCAACGGGCGGGTACTTTTTATACTGCCATCCCGGCGGATGTAGTAATGGTAACCGATGCCGTTGAAGCCTCTTTCCCTGTGGCTTCGCTCAAGATTGGCCTGGGTAAAGGGTTGGTCGGAGCGGGTGGCGGTGCAGTGTATCACTATCAGGTTTATCTCTCTCATACGCTACACAGGGTTTAGAGCACGCTCCTTGCAGGCGGGCACCAGGCATTGCTGCTTCAGCGCTTCGCTAAGGCGGGCGTTGAGGGTGATGATTTCCTGGTACATCTGCCGTACTTTCTCCGATAGCTCGAAGTAGTCGGTCTCAAAACGGGTTACCTGCTCCATCAGGTAGTCGAACTGGCTCTTTACCAGATCGGTGAACTCTTGCACCTCCCTGGCGCCCTTCTTCTTGAAGATGGGGAGCACCAGGGTGATTACATTCAGTAATTGGTCGATTACTTTCATTGCTGTTGTGCTTAACTAATTAATAACTGTGCCGCGATTAACCTACTTCGTTACCGCCATTGGTTACCTTCACCGGCAACTTAGGTACCTGGGTGTAATCCAGTGTTTTCAGCATTTTGCTGAGTGACTTGCCCGGGCGGAAGCTGATGCGCGCCTTTTTGATCAGGGAGCTGTTGAACTCTTCCTTGGTCACCGTACCGGTGCTGCTAACCGCGATCTGGAAGCTACCGAAGTCGCCCAGACGAATGATCTCACTTTTACCAAGTGATGTCTCCATAGTGGTGAGCAAAGCTTTAAGCACGGCTGCCACGTCGGCCGGTGTAGCGGTACATCGACTGTCTACATCTTTACAGATAGCGTCGAAGTCCATATCGCCGTGACCTTGCGCCTGTGCATAGAATTTTGCGGGTTCTGAACTTTTAGAGGGATTCTTTTTTGGAACTACAGAAAATCTTACTGCCATAATTGTTTGTTTTTTAAATGATTAATACTTTGTTTTTTGATTTCTGTACAAAGATAGGGCATGCGTATGCGGGGGGCACACGCATTGGGCAGTAATGGGTTTTTAGAGGTATTTTTTGAGCTTTTCTTTGTTCTTTTGTCTTGACACAAAAGAACCAAAAGGTCAAGGCTGCATTTTTTTTGCTAAAATTGTGAGGCTTGTATCGGAAGGTGCTGAAACTCGCTTCGCTCAAACAACAGCCCCTTCTTTACGCTACAATCCTCCCAATTTCTTCACGCAAAAAAAAAGAGGCCGGTCTTTCTGGTTCCTGAGTGTGCTGCAGTTGTGGACCAATTAGCGTTGCTTCGCTCGCTTGTCACTTCGTGACGGTTCTTTTTTGGCTCGGTTTCACCATCGCTTGGGTGGGGTTGTGGATCGTGTAGTCGTTGCTTCGCTTGGCTGGCTTCGCCATTGCTTGACTGTTCTGTACAATAAAAAAGGTGGAATCGGGTGCTTGGAAGAAAAGAAAATTATTTCCAGATTGGTTCGTGTTGCCAATTATTGAAAAAGCCTATCTTATAAATAGGAATGGTTGGATTGTCATTAAATAATTGCAGTAGTTTTGACTTTATGTGATTATTCGGGTCAATAGCATTGCAAAGATATAACATGGTAGTAATAACGTAGAATGGTTTTTTTGCTTGTACCTCAGTAATGCTGTATTGCAGCCATTGATGTGGTGGATTTAAAGGCGAAGTAGGACGCTTTACCATGTTGCGACTCCAGATGCGAGAATGGTGGGCTATAATATTACGCATATAGCTGATTGATTCTAACCAACTGGAAAGCTCGCTATGAAAGTTTAGCCCCATTTCATTTGCTATTATAGATTTTTGTGGAAGTTGATGTTTTAGGTTTTTATATATTTTTGAGAGGGTTCCCATAGTAGCAACTTCAAAAATAATCCATGCATCGGGATTAGCTTTTGGATGACGATTCCGAAAATCTTTAGCGAAAATTTCGCCACTGCGATTAAATTCGTTCTGTAACTCATCTAGCTGCTTGGTGAAAGTTTCTTTTTTTTCTACTAGATTGTCATTTTTGTACCATAATCCACCATAGGTTTGCGAAAGGTGATAAATCATTTTTGTGCGTAAGGCTATTTCTATAATTTCAATAGCATCAAATAATATTAATCGCAATTGACGATCAAAATTATAACGATCAATAGTGTCTTCAAAATAGGATCCGGGAGCAAATGTATGATTTACGCGGTCAAATTGCATATCCCACCAATAACCTTTAAGACGATAATAGCTGATGTGTTGTAGTTGCTTAAATGCTGCAGCTTCATCTCGGATAATCATTCCCCGGCTTTTTAGTAGAGCAATTTGCTCATCGATGCTTCTTGATTCTTTATTGGGCATAATAAAAAAATGACCCGATCGCAGATCTTACGGTATGCAGAACGGGTACTGTTATCTTTAAATGGGCAAAGCCCGATTTCTCTTTATGCAAAGATAGCATTAAAACTTTTATCATACAAGGAAACTAGTGCTTTTATTTTCTAAATTTATTTTTTATCATTTATATCGTTATCAAACGAAGGCAAAGCCGAACCTAACATAAAAGCCAAGCAAAGCAAAGGCAACGATGGCACAGCCAGCCGAGCGAAGCAATGACTAATTAGTACATAACCCAACCGAACGATGGCGCAGCCGAGTGACCAGCAGGACCGGCCTCATGAATTTTACGTTAAGAAATCTGGGAGTGTGGACGTTAAGAAGGGGGTGCTGTTTGAGCGCAGCGAGTTGGCCCAAAACAGCAGCTCGCTCAGGAACCAGCAGGATTGGCCTCATATTCGCAGCGTTAAACGGAATGAAAGGGTGGAGCGTTAAAAAGAAAAAGCTGTTTGAGCGAAGCGAGTTCTTTTTCTTTAGCGGAGACCTTTTATGGAGTAGCGGAGAATATGCAGCCTTGATTTTTTGTTTCTTTTGCATCAAGGCAAAAGAAAAAGTATTTGCATGAAGGCAAAAGAAAAAGCAGTTGCAATCAAGCAAAAAAGCATTTCAAAAAGTGCAAAATAGTAGCAAAAATACTAGGAAATCAACCTTTTATTTTGTAAATTTACTTCAAAATAAAAACAACCTTTATGGAGGAAAATAAAACCGAATTTAGAGTAAAAGCCTATGGAAAAGCCGAACTGGCAATGTTGTATAATCCGCAAATGTGTACGCGGGAAGCACTGCGGACACTAACCAGATGGATGGTAAGGAACGAAGAGCTGTATAGAGAGCTTCTTGTTATAGGCTATAAGAAGACCTGTAAGATTTTTACACCAAAAGAAGTCGGCATCATCACACACTACCTGGGAGAGCCGTAAAACTCCGACCGGATGTTGAACGAACTCCGACCGGAGTTGGAATGAAGTCCCGCCTGTGTTTTTGAAAAGCAGGCGGGACTTTTTTGTGTTTCTAATCGGTTGATTATCAATGCTGTTAGAAGCTGTTTTATAGCTTCATGAAGCTGCATTCCGGGACTTGCGGCAAGAAATGAATGTCGCTGTTTTTCTTAATAATGCAACCGGTTAGGGTGGGTTGGTTGGGTTAGGTTGGTTGTTTCTTATAACTTCCTATTTTTTTCTATTATATCATTCCTATAATAAGAACACTTATTCTATTTTTTTTCAGGAAAGTTATAGAATTATATCTAACCAACCCACCCAACCCACCCTGTAGTTTAATTCTCAGGGGTGTTGTAATTTAACTCCTGCTGTGTGGCATCGGGCTCTTTCTCTACCTCATCCTTGATGTGCAGGTTTAGCATAACCTCTTCATAACTAATAACATGCACCACGTATTTATAAACACCTCCCTTTGCCGGTATGCGCTCGTAGTCCTGGTCGTTCAATATCCGGCCGATGTTTACCTTTCCCCCATGATTGAGGACCAGACCAGTCCGGGTTTTAATCAGTATGGCAATTTGGCTCGCGGTGATATAGGAAATCTTGTCTCCCGTAAGTGGTTTACGAATGTTGGTGGCGATGAACTCCTCCTCTAAAGTTTGCTGCATGAAACTCTGATTGTGCTTGTTCACCTTCACCGACTCTTCCCTGGTAAACCAGTAGCGGAATTCCTCTACCATGAGCTTGTGCATTACGTGGGCATAGAGCTGTTCGTAATCCACGGCGCTGTTATTGTCGAAACTCAGTGCCTCGAAGCAGAGGTAACGGCGGTTCCCGGTTCTGTCCGTCAGTATATCATGGTTATTTGTGGTGGCAATAAACGAAGCCATGCGTTTACGCACCTGCATGATACGATCATACGGCAGGCGGATGTTCATCGTGGCACGGGTGATGAGGGCCTTGTACTGGTTCAGCTCGCGCCCGTTCATTGCCTCAATCTCCTCCGTGTTGATAAGCAGGCTTTGAAACACCTTTATCATGTCGTCCTTACTTTCTGTGTTGATTCTGTCCTCGCAATAGTAATCACGGAGAGCGGGTGGAAGTATGCTGCGCACGAAGGTGGTTTTACCCTGGCTCTGCGGACCTTCGAGGATAACCACGGTGTGATTCTGCACATTGGGCTTCACCACTGCTGCCACCATGGCACAAATCCATTTCTCGAAGCAATAAAACCAGTGATCCTGCCGGGTGGTTCTTACCTGCGAGGCAAACGCCCGGATGTTGTCCTTGCCGTTCCACGCGGGCAGGTTGAGGAAATATTCCTTCAGTGGGTTGTACGACGGACTGAAGTCGGAGTTGAGGATGGAGTAGAGCTGCTCTGCCGAACATTCCGATCCATGCTCGGCGAGCTCTACCCAGAGTGAGTTCCGGATGCGGTCGTCCACCGCCTCAAATACGGCATCGGGCTTGTTGGGGCAATACTCCAGTATTCCCTTGATTTCGTTGAACCGGAATTCGTACTTCTCCTTGAGGTAGCACTGTGCAAAGAGTACCCGGATTGCCTGACGGGTGAGCGGATGAATGCCGTGATTCTCCGTATTGCCGTATGCACTGCCTATAATGCTCTCCAATTCCTGTGTAGCAATGTCATCGTAACTGTTTGCCATGAGGTTGAAGAGAGCATCCTCGGGTATTCCTGCCTCGTTGCACTTGCATGCCAGGGTGAACAGGAAGTTATTACGGTTGCCGGGCTCATAGCTCTTGCTGCGTTGCAGCTGCATCTCGAGCACACGAAACAGCATGCTGCACGACTTCTTTGTCAGCTCACTTTTTCCCTTGTTTCTCTCAACGGGAAAATCTCCTGTATGGGTCTTTCCTGTTCCGCGGGCTCCTTTACCTCTTTTCCCGCTGTGTGCCCCCGCCTCCGGTGCAGAGGCAGAGAGGGGGAAGAACACGGAGTCCGGGTTGTAATAAGCTTCCGGATCGTGACACAGGTAGGTGATGCGGGGCAGGTCACTGCCCGAGGTATCTATCTTTACGCCTATCAGTGCTTCGTAATAGGGCACCAGTGAGCGGAACAGCCGCAAGTGATACTCGTTTATCACTGCTGTCTTCTCTTGCTGCGTGAGTGCTGCGGAATCGTCCAGTACCAGCGGTTCGCCGCACACAATAATCTTTACTCCCCGTTTGGGACTGGCATAGCGCACATGGGTATGCTTGTCCGCTTCAATTTTACGGCAAATTTCATCGAACTGTTCCGGCTTCACGCCGTCAACATCCAGCACGATACGTGATGCATACTCACTGATACACTCCGCCTTTCTCCTTCCCAGGAATGTGCCGGCGGGAGTGCAGCCCGGCAGCGTACCTTTCAGGCGGTTGGCCCCCTCGGTCTCGCCGGCACTGCTCAGCTGCCTTATCTGCGCTGTTTTTTCTTTGTGTTTGTCACTTCTGATCTCTGCCACGGCCTCTTCCATGGTGATCTGGGATACAATTTTTGAGTGGTTGATGATGTAACTCATCTTGCTCGAATTTTCCATGTTAAATGTGTTGTTATTTTAAGCTTTTTTAAAAGCTATTTTGTTTAATTGTGTGTTGCCGGTCAACGTTTGCAAAGTAACATTCTTTGTTTTTGATAAAAAACGGCATTTTTAATTATTTTCTAACACGCTTATTTTCATAGTTTAAATTGGCTTTTCCTTTTTTAATTCCCTCGTGAATGGCTGTGTGTTTAAGGTTTTCTTTCTTTCCATTTGCTCTTTTTACGTTTAAAATGCATGCTATAATAAGTCCGAAGTGATAGGAGTCTGTTCCTTTGTCATGAGTTATTAACCCACTGTGAATCAGTTCGGCAATGATTTCTCCGAACCTGTCGTTTGTGCCATGCCAGGTAATACATCCAAACTCTTTTTCAAGGTATTTTCTTGCTTTTGTTATTTTCTCGTGAAATTGTTTTGCATTGAGCCTTTTTTTCTTTTTACTTCTTTTGTTCATAGTTTGTTGATTGAATTAAAAAGGCAAATGTCTTGGTTTTTTTGTTCTTTTGGCTTGACTCCAAAATGCTTTTTCTTTTGGCTTGACTCCAACTGTCCTTTTCTTTTTGCTTGATCAAAAAGAAACAAAAAATCAAGGCTGCATTTTTTTTGCTAAAATTGTGAGGCTTGTATCGGAAGGTGCTGAAACTCGCTTCGCTCAAACAGCAGCCCCTTCTTTACGCTACAATCCTCCCAATTTCTTCACGCAAAAAAAAAGAGGCCGGTCCTGCTGGTCGCTCGGCTTCGCCATCGCTCGGGTGGGGTTGTGGGATATGTAGCCTTTGCTTCGCTCGGCTTGTCACTTCGTGACGGTTCTTTTTTCGCTCGGCTTCGCCATCGCTGCCGTTGCTTTGCTCGGCTTGTTTTTTAGTTTAATTATGTTACCTTTGTGGGCTAAAATTTTAATCAATACTATGGATAAATATCAGGAAATTTATATGCTTAGGAAGACAGATAAGGATAAGGCTTATGAGGTGGCAGTTGGTTATCATAAAAAGAATCCCGGGGATAAATATATAAGTGTTGCTTATGCATGGACTTTATATGATCAGGTGAAGAAAAGAATAGCGGAAAAAGCAGTGTATAAGGATGTTTCAATGTATATTGATGCTTATCTGGAGCTTGATTTAGAACGCCCATCTATGGTGCATTCTCAGTTTTTGTATCTTTTTGAAAAATTGCATTCAGATTTTCGCTTTCCATTAAGTAAGATTTTAGGCGGATATGAGAATTTTGATGATAATGATTGGAACTCGTCTATGTGGCAAGGAAAAAAGGTTTATGGAATAGCATACCGGATAACTGTTCTTTGGGCTAAAACTTTTTCAGCCAGAGGAAGAAATGATAATTTGCTTGATGTATTGGCTGAGGTTGAAACGGCTTTTGAAAAGGGTGAGTATAAAGATGAATTGAATCATCTCTATGTAAATTTGCTATTATTGGCAAGATGCTTTGACGAAGCAGAGGAATTTTGGATTTCTTATATAAAAAATAAAAACAAAATTGAAAACTACAAAGATTGGCTTACTCTTGCTGAAATCTACGCAGCAAAAAGGGAAGAAGAAAAAGAGATGTCTTGCTACTGTAAAGCACTTTCTTTTCAAGTAGATGAAAAATATCTGTCGAAAACAAAGAATAACTTCGGACAACTACTTTATCGTTTAAAAAAGTACGACGAAGCGAAAACTGAAATTGTTAAGTCGAAAAAAATCAGAGAGCTAAACATTGCCAAATATCAGACTTCATTTGTGTACAGTGATAAGTATAAATGGTTTAAAGAGGCAAATGAAAAAACAGACAACATTTCCTTTTATCATGAAAATAAAGAACTTGCTGAAAGTATTGTATATTCAGTAGAATAAAGAACACCACATAAAAGCCGAGCGAAGTAAAGCTAATTGGAGAACAATGGCGCAGCCAGCCGAGCGAAGCAAAGGCAGCGATGGCGTAGTCAAGTGACCAGAAGAATCGTCACGAAGTGACAAGCAAGCGAAGCAAAGCTAATTGGAGAACAATGGCGTAGCCAGCCGAGCGAAGCAAAGGCAGCGATGACGCAGCCAAGTGACCAGAAGAACCGTCACGAAGTGACAAGCGAGCGAAGCGAAGCTAATTGGTCCAAAACAGCAGCTCGCTCAGAAACCAGCAAGACCGGCCTCATGAATTTTACGTTAAGAAATCAGGGTGTGGGGAGCGTTAAGAAGGGGCTGCTGTTTGAGCGCAGCGAGTTTCAGCCCCTTTAGCTCCACGTTCACTGATTTTAGTAAAATTCGTGCAGCCTTGATTTTTTGTTTCTTTTGCATCAAGGCAAAAGAAAAGGACAATTGTATCAAGAGCCCAGAACTTTGTCTAAATTCCATGCTGATAGATGTTCGATACCCTCGTTTGTGGGAATTTTATAGTCGTCCATACTCACCACATATTTATCAAAATTATCATCTATGAGCTTCAACGAACGATATTCTCTTTCGACGGTCTGTTCTTCTGTCAATTGAAGTGTAACTTGTAAGTAAAGTTTTCTATCCCCCTTAATAGCTACGAAATCAACCTCTGCATCTTTAATTGTTCCTACGTAAACCTGATATCCTGCACGTCTTAAACTTAGATAGACAGCGTTTTCCAGGAGATAACCAAGACCATAGCCATACCCCGAATAAAGATAGTTGCGATAACTTAAATCATTGAGGTAGAATTTACAGTTGCCTGAAATGGTATCCTTTCCCTTGATATTATATCTCTCTGCACGATGCACTAAGAAAGAGTTTTCAAGATAGGTTATATATGTTGATAATGTTTCGTAATTGGTCTTTCTTTTTTTTGATGCAAAGAAATTTATGATGTTTGTAACCGACACGATGTTTGCAGCACTATTTACCAAATAGACAAACAGGTTATCCAATAGTTTGATATCTTTAACTTTATATCTACTCACAATGTCTCGCAACATAACAGTATCTTTAATTGAAGATATATAGTTCTGTTTCATCTCATCGCCGGATAAGTTAAAGAGCTCGGGCAAGGCTCCGCTTTGAAGATATTTTTTATAACTGTTAATACCTACTTCCTGCTCCGTTATTCCGCAATACTCTGTATAGCTAAATGGAAATACCTCAAACTTTACATAACGACCAGACAAAAGAGTTGCCAACTCACCCGACAGCAGATTGGAATTTGAGCCGCTAATGAATAGTTCACAAGGTTCGGCAAAATCTTGTGAATGGGAGTTTACAAATCGTTCCCACCCTTCAATATACTGTATTTCATCAATAAAAAGATAGACTTTACCCTCTGGCTTTAACTCCTGAAGGTATGCTTTGTATAATTCCTCTAATTCAATAACACTCCGTAGTGTTATAAGCTCCATATACTCTTTGTTTATGTAGAGTATATTTTCGCTTTTAACCCCTTGTGAGATTAGTTTAGATGCTATTTGACGCAAAATATAGCTTTTGCCTGCACGGCGTTGTCCAACCAATACTTTGATTAATTTATTGCCAATGCATTGCCCGATTTTGTCGGTATAGGCTGTACGTCTGTAACCTGTATCAACAGGGTTAGCATCCCAGAAATTATACTTTCTGATGGAGTTTATTAATTCAATCATAGCCGAATATTTTTTGTAAATATAGGAATTTTCAAATACACTTGAATATTTTAGATGGTTTTTTATTTGTGGTTTTTTGAATATTGCAACTGTCCTTTTCTTTTTGCTTGATCAAAAAGAAACAAAAAATCAAGGCTGCATTTTTTTTGCTAAAATCGTGAGGCTTGTATCGGAAGGTGCTGAAACTCGCTTCGCTCAAACAGCAGCCCCTTCTTTTCGCTACAATCCTCCCAATTTTTTCACGCAAAAAAAATGAGGCCGGTCCTGCTGGTTGCTCGGCTTCGCCATCGCTCGGGTGGGGGGTGTGGACCATGTAGCCTTTGCTTCGCTTGGCTTTTAGGTTAGACTCGGCTTCGCCATCGCTGCCTTTGCTTCGCTTGGCTTTTAGGTTAGACTCGGCTTCGCCATCGCTGCCTTTGCTTCGCTCGGCTTTTAGGTTAGACTCGGCTTCGCCTTTGCTTGGGTGGGGTTGTGGACCAATTAGCGTTGCTTCGCTCGGCTGTTACTTCGTGACTTTTTTTTGGTGAGTTTGTATTGTTATCGACTGAAGATGAACTTATTAAATGTACGGAAAATGCTAGGATGGTTAAATGGTAAGTTTAAAAAAAAATCCTCTGAATAAATCAAAGGATTTTTAAATAAATGAAAGATATTTTGCTGATTAGTTTGCTTCTTCTTTGTTCTTTTTTGCAGCCTTTTGATAAAGTTCTTCTTGTAGCATCATAAACTCTGCTATAAGTTCAATTGGTATACATGGGTCATTCTCGTCAACGGCATTACTCATCAAATGTTGAATTTCATCTGAGAGAGAGAGGTATTGCTGTATTTCCGGTTCAAAATGACTTAACGAACTTAATATTATTTCTTTTTTCACTGACTTTGTGTAATCCATTTTTTTTGTTTTTGTTTATTTAATTTTCGGCAAAGATATAATTATTTTTAAATTAAGCTATAAAAATAGATAAGTAATATTGATATTACAAAGATGCCAGAACTTCGTATAAATTGCCAGCCGAGCGAAGCAAAGGCAGCGATGGCGCAGCCAAGTGACCAGAAGAATCGTCACGAAGTGACGAGCGAGCGAAGCAAAGCTAATTGGAGAACAATGGCGCAGCCAGCCGAGCGAAACAAAGGCAGCGATGGCGCAGCCAAGTGACCAGAAGAACCGTCACGAAGTGACAAGCAAGCGAAGCAAAGCTAATTGGAGAACAATGGCGCAGCCAGCCGAGCGAAACAAAGGCAGCGATGGCGCAGCCAAGTGACCAGAAGAACCGTCACGAAGTGACAAGCAAGCGAAGCAAAGCTAATTGGAGAACAATGGCGCAGCCAGCCGAGCGAAGCAAAGGCTACACGCTCCAAAGCTGTAGCTCGTTCAGAAACCGGAAAGACCGGCCTCATGAATTTTACGTTAAGAAATCAGGGTGTGGGGAGCGTTAAGAAGGGGCTGCTGTTTGAGCGCAGCGAGTTTCAGCCCCTTTAGCTCCACGCTCACTGATTTTAGTAAAATTCGTGCAGCCTTGACCTTTTGTTTCTTTTCCGTCAAGGGAAAAGAAAAGAATATTTATATTTGTCATTGCTTTTCCAATGAAATGTTAATCCCAAATCTATATGAAAAAAATTGCATTGTTATTTACCTGTATAGTGCTAACTGCATTAATCTCGGTTGTAAAAGCTCAAACACCGTTTTCAAGAGGAGTGAACCTTACCGGATGGTTTCAGACGGCTTCAGCTCACGATATTCAGTTCTCAAAATACACAAAGAAAGATTTTGTTAATATCAAAAGTCTTGGATGTGACGTTATCCGCCTTCCCGTTAATCTGTTTTACATGACCAACGGAAATCCTGATTATACAGTGGATCCGCTGTTTTATGATTTTATGGACCAGGCGGTAAGTTGGGCTGAGGAGTTACAAATCTATCTGATTCTGGATAATCACTCCACCGATGATATTGCCAGCAAAAACCCTAATCTGGAGACGGCTCTTACAAAGGTGTGGTCTCAGGTGGCTATGCATTACAAGGATCGCTCTTCTTATATTCTATACGAGGTTTTGAATGAGCCCAACGGATTGACAACATCTGCCTGGGGAGCTATTCAGCAAAAAGCAATTACTGCTATCAGGGATGTTGATACTAAGCATACTGTTGTGGTGGGACCCTCCGGCTGGAATACCTATAGTGAGTTGAATCAATTGCCATACTATACTGATA
This sequence comes from Bacteroides luti, assembly GCF_900128905.1. Lineage (GTDB taxonomy): Bacteria > Bacteroidota > Bacteroidia > Bacteroidales > Bacteroidaceae > Bacteroides > Bacteroides luti. The sequence goes on along the minus strand of NZ_FQTV01000003.1, from coordinate 85,435 downwards.
CGAACTTATTGTATACTTTCCATTTTTACGATCCGTTTGTCTTTACGCACCAGGGTGCCAGCTGGCCATCTCCGTCGATGACTTCCCTTGCCAATGTGCCTTTTCCATATAATGCGTCGGCTATGCCAACTGTTCCCGCCGATCTTGCCGGTACGTGGGTGGCCGGTTCGCTGAATAATTATAAGAATGAAGGTACGGTTGCTAAAGTTAAATCTCTGATTGATATTGCTGTGGCTTTTAAAACGGCACGTAATGTAAATTTGTATTGTGGTGAGTTTGGTGTGTATATTCCAAACAGCAATAATACTGACAGGGCGTATTGGTATGGACAGGTTAGCAGTTATCTACAGTCTAAAGGTATTGCCTGGACTACCTGGGATTATCAGGGAGGGTTTGGACTGTTTAACAAGGGTTCCAATCAGCAATTCGATTATGATTTGAATGTGCCGTTGCTTAATGCTCTTGGTCTGACAGTTCCCCCGCAGCAGGTTTATACGCTGAAACCCGACTCGGTGGGATTTGATATCTATACTGATTATACGGGTGAGAATATGCTGGAGTCGGGCGCTAATGGTGGGGCTGCAACTGATTTCTATTCCGATAGCAAACCTAACAATGGGAAGTACTGCCTGAGCTGGCGTGGTAGCAGTCAATATGGATCTGTGGGGGTGGATTTTGTGCCCGACAAGGATTTGTCGAAGCTCAGAGCACAAAATTATGCGTTGAGTATGCTTGTGAGAGGAAATACTCCGGGTACTAAATTTGATCTTCGGTTTATGGATACTAAGAAGGATGCTTCCGACCATCCGTGGCGTATGAATTTTACTATAGACGAAAATACCGTGAAATGGGATGGTAAATGGCATAAGGTATTTATTCCGCTAACCCGTTTTGTGGATGGTGGCTCGTGGGATAATGGTTGGTTTAATCCAACAGGGGCATTTGACTGGAGCGCAACGGATAGGTTTGAAATTGTGGCCGAACAAATGAATATGACGGGAAAAACGTTGTGGTTTGATAATATTCAGATTAGCAATATAGATAGTGCGCAGGTTTATGAATCGTCTGTTTTTACGGATATCAGGAGAATGCAGTCGGATGATTTACTTTTGAGAGTGTTTCCTAACCCTGTGCAAAACTCAACTGAGATAAGCTACACTCTTACTGGTGATGAAAAGGTGGATGTTGGTATTTACAACCTGAACGGACAAAAAGTAAGATCGCTTTTAAGTGCCCGGCAGTCATCGGGCAATCATCTGTTAGCCTGGAATGCAGATTCGGATGGCGGAAGCAGGCTCTCTAAAGGAATTTATTTTTGCCGGGTTATAATTTCCGGGCAAATTACTGTAGTTAAGGTTATTCTTTTGTAACTGGCCTTTTCTTTTTGCTTGATCAAAAAGAAACAAAAAATCAAGGCTGCATTTTTTTTTCTAAAATCGTGAGGATTGTAGCGGAAGGTGCTGAAACTCGCTTCGCTCAAACAGCAGCCCCTTCTTTTCGCTACAAACCTCCCAATTTCTTCACGCAAAAAAAAAGAGGCCGGTCCTGCTGGTTTCTGAGCGGGCTACGGTTGTGGAGCGTGTAGCCGTTGCTTCGCTTGGCTCTTAGGTTAGACTCGGCTTCGCCATCGCTGCCTTTGCTTCGCTCGGCTGTTGGGCTCGGCTTCGCCTTTGCCATTTGCGAAGGCTGAAAATAATTAAGTGAATTAATTGATAAACAGATTTGTTTATCAGGATTTTATTATTAGATTTGTGTCTACTAATAGAAATAATATGTTACCTAAAATAGAAAAAATAAAAGGGGTCCATCCTGGTGCTGTTCTTAGAAGGGAATTGAAACGAAGAGGGATAGAAAGTAAATTGTTTGCTTTATCTTTAGGTGAATATCCTCAAACAATTAATGCTATCAGTAAAGGTAGAAGAGGTATTAATCCGGCGTTGTCTATAAAATTAGGTCATGCGCTGGGTGTTGATGATGAATATTTTGCACTTTTACAAGCTTATTATGATATAGAGAAAGAGCGTAAAATGTTACTTGAAAACCAAACAAAACCTGACCTGGCAAAAATTCGCAAAATCTTATTTTGGGACACTGATATAAACAAAATTGACTGGCAAAAAAATAAACGAGCTATAATCAGACGAATTTTTGAACGTGGTAGTGATTCTGAAATAAAAGAAATTATTTCATTTTATGGAGAAGAGGTAGTAATTGGAGAATTAAAAGAACTACCTCAATTCTTACCAACACTTTCAATGAATGCAGATAAATATTTTGGCATAAACCTAATCTCCACTAATGATGCAAACAAAACTACATAAAGAAACAGTATCCGATGCACTTTGGTGGACATTAAAGCAATTAATGGAGATTGAAGTACTTTTACCTTTCAGGCTGGTTGGAGGAACTTCTTTAAGTCTTCAGTTAGGTCATAGAATATCTGTAGATATAGATTTATTTACTGATGTAGAATATGGAAGCATTGATTTCGATCAGATAGACAGAAAATTGCAGGACAAATTTTCTTTTGTAGAAATGCAGTATGAAGGAAATAATAGTTTTGGTAAAAGTTATTTTATAGGCCAAAATGAAGATGATATTGTAAAGGTTGATTTATTCTATACTGATAAATTCATTCGTCCAGTACTTGTCTATGATTCTATACGTATGGCTTCTATTGAAGAAATTACTGCAATGAAAATGGAGGTTATTGGACAAAATGGTAGAAAAAAGGATTTTTGGGATATCCATGAACTTATGGATGTTATGTCAATTAAACAAATGATTGAACTCCATTCAGAACGTTATCCGTATACTTTTACTCCAGAATATTTAAAAAATAAATTAATTGATTTTCAATATGCTGATGCTGATTTCGACCCTATCTGTTTGAAAGGGAAATATTGGGAGTTAATAAAACAAGATATTGAGGAGGAAGTCAGTCTTCTTTAAATACAATTACTGTTGTTATACCAAGAAATTAAGGATAGTTTGAGAACCATCACGAAGTGACAAGCCAGCGAAGTAAAGCTAATTGGAGAACAATGGCGCAGCCAGCCGAGCGAAGCAACGGCTAATGAACGATGGCGCAGCCAGCCAAGCGAAGCAACGGCTACTTCGTTCCCCAATCCCACCGAACGATGTCGCAGCCGAGTGCCCAGAAAGACCGGCCTCATGAATTTTACGTTAAGAAATCAGGGTGTGGGGAGCGTTAAGAAGGGGCTGCTGTTTGAGCGCAGCGAGTTTCAGACCCTTTAGCTCCACGCTCCCTGATTTTAGTAAAATTCGTGCAGCCTTGATTTTTTGTTTCTTTTGCATCAAGGCAAAAGAAAAAGCAGTTGCACATTTACATTAAAAGCAAATTATTAATCTTAAAACCTCTGTATAGTCTATTGGTGATATACTGAATATTTCTTGTAGATGAAAATTCTCTCGAAATAGATAAAAGGTTGATGTTAATTGGTGGTGATTATGGAGCAAAAAAATAGCACCAGATTGCTCTGATGCTATTTTTTTGTTTTAAGTTTCGATAAGTACCCATGCTACTAATGAAAAAAAGGTTACAGCTATAAGAAAGCCTGCTCCAATCATGAGATACTTTTCTAGTTTTTCGTGCTCTTTATTAATGAAGCCAGCTTCATTACGTTTATAGAGCCACTTGTTTAATTTACTCATCTCTACCTCGAATAATTTAGTTAATTTTTAGACTAAAATATCAGAGGGAGTTGTTCCTTCCAAATATTGAATGGTTATTTAACTAATTTTTAAGTTTTAGTAGTGGTTTTTGATTTAGTTAAGCCATTATTCGGCTTTTTCTTTATTATTGCGGTATTTTTGCCTTATTGAGCTTTGTCTCTTTCTTTCTTTTCAAAAAAATGAGCAATTGTATGAATGCAAACCAAATAATCATATCAATGGCAAATACGATATTGACATTTAAGATTTTAGTCAAGCTGATATTTAAAATAACAAATATCTCGGCACAGGTTACCAGCCATAAAATTGTTTAAAGAGATTTTCATTTGCATTATTGTTTTAGAGTTGTTCTTTTCTCTTCGCTCGGCTTAGCCATTGCTGGCTAGTTGTGGAGTATGAAATGACTATTATATATTATGTAAAGATGTTATTGCCAGTTTAAATAACATAACATAAAATAAATGATAATGTTATGACTAAATTCCTAGTATTTAAGGGTAAAATATATGCTATACATTATTATTGATATTATCAATTTGATTTACATTTAAAATATTTTTTTCACTTAAAAACTGTTAATATGGTTAACGGGTAATTCAAAAGTGCTATATTTGTCAAGAAAATAATCTTAAAAAGATACTAAAACATAATTATAGAATGAATAGTTTTGCGGAAAGATATGGTTATATAACACCAACTAAAATCTACCTCAGGGAAAAATTAACACCTGAATTAACAAATGCAATATGTAATAATATTGAACTGTTACGGGATAGAAACTATGCATTATTCTATAGTCTGGAAAGATATATGTGGTATAAGGTACTGAACAAGCGTTTAAAAGACTTTGGAAATATTACAAAGGGCTTTAAAACCGTTACCATTGAATATATAGAAAATCCGGCTTGTTTGTGGTATGAAAAGTTTAATTATCTCGAAAGATTTATTGCCTGCCTGAAAGAACAGGATGAAAAAGAATATATCTGGTTTACAAACCAATTAAATTCAAGCTTCAAATCTCAATATTTTGTTTACCGCATTAAGAATGGACTAATTGTAGAGATTAATCCGGATGAAGAGGATAATCTTCAAATTCCTCTCGCATTACCTCAATTACCTGTAAATAAAGGAAATTATATTCGAAATACGTTAAGAACTCTCTTTCAATTGTTGCCATTATAAATTTTTGCAACTGGCTTTTTCTTTTGGTTTGACTCCAAATACCTTTTCTTTTTGCTTGATCAAAAAGAAACAAAAAATCAAGGCTGCATTTTTTTTGCTAAAATTGTGAGGCTTGTAGCGGAAGGTGCTGAAACTCGCTTCGCTCAAACAGCAGCCCCTTCTTTTCGCTACAATCCTCCCAATTTCTTCACGCAAAAAAAAAGAGGCCAGTCCTTCTGGTCGCTCGGCTTCGCCATCGCTCGGGTAGGTTGTGGACTAATGAGCTTTGCTTCGCTCGCTTGTCACTTCGTGACGGTTTTTTGCTTGGCTGAGCCTTTGCTAGTGGGTTGTGGATCAATGAGCTTTGCTTCGCTTGCTGTCACTTTGTGACGGTTCTTCTTGGTTTGGCTGAGCCTTTGCTGGTGGGGATTGCTTTGCTCGACTGGCTTCCTTATTTCTCGGATTTACCATCGTTAGGACAATTTTTGCTTGTTTACTCCAGACAGAAAAAGATGATATGATGCTTGTTATTATGCTAAGTAAACATTATCTTTGCGAAACATAATTATTGCAGATATGAAATTTGTCGATAGAATAGAAGAGAGTGGGCGACTGACTAAAGCACTTGCAGCAGACAACACATCGTTTGTTGTTGTTTATGGTCGTAGACGTTTGGGTAAATCAACGCTGATAAAACGTGTTCTGACCTCAAAAGATGTCTATTATCTTGCAGACCAAACTGAGGCAATACACCAAAGAGAAGTGTTGGCTAAGATGATTGCTAGTGTTATTCCGGGGTTCGATAAAGTTATTTATCCGGATTGGGACTCCTTGTTAGATACATTGAATGACAGACTGGACAAACGGTTTACATTATGTATTGACGAGTTTCCATACCTTGTTTCGGCTTGTCCGGAGTTTCCGTCTATCCTGCAAAAGAAGTTGGATTCAAAGGCGTTAAAGTATAATTTAATCGTGTGTGGATCATCTCAACAGTTAATGTATGGATTGGTATTGGATAGCACATCTCCTTTATATGGGCGTGCAGATGTAATACTTAAAATTGCGCCAATTAAATTGCCATATATTCAGCAAGCACTGAAACTGTCAGACGTAGAGGCAGTAGAAGAGTATGCTGTATGGGGTGGTGTTCCCCGTTACTGGGAGTTGAGAGAGGGTGATAAAAATCTCCTTGATTCGATAAAGCATAATATGTTATCGGTAAACGGCACTTTATATGAGGAACCTATGAAGTTGTTTAAAGATGATATGAATGATATTGTAAAAACCGCTACCATCATGTCTTACGTAGGATTAGGAGCTAATAAGCTCTCTGAAATTGCGGGTCGGTGTGGGGAAGTTTCTACAAATCTTTCTCGTCCGTTATCTAAATTGATGTCTTTAGGTTATCTCGAAAAAGAGTTGCCATATGGGGAAGATGAAAAGAACTCCAAAAAAAGTCTCTATAAAATAAGTGACCCTTTCATGAATTTTTATTTTCGATTTATCGTACCCTATCGCTCTTTCATAGAGTTAGGAAGAATAACCCCTATCTTATCAGCTTATGAGAATCAATTTTCAGCCTTTGTGGCTCAGTATTGGGAAAAGTTATGTCGTGAATCTGTTTCCGGCAATGATATAGACGGTGTTACTTATGGTATAGCTCGCAGGTGGTGGGGGAATGTTTCCCGTACTGAAAAAATTGAGATAGATGTTGTTGCAGAATCGTTAGATAAGAAATATTTGTTCGTTGGTGAGTGTAAATGGACAGCAGGAGAAAATACTGACAGATTAATGTCTGAGTTGAAAAAGAAAGCTGAAAAATTGCCATTTGCCAAAAACCATATAATAGTGGCAAAACTATTTCTAAAAAATCACCCTTCCGGCGAAAGTAAAGATGTACTATCGCCGGCAGATGTAATACGCTTGATGAGACAATAGAATACTAAGCCGAGCAAAACAAAGAAAAAACAACGATGGCACAGCCGGGCCCAACCCAAAAGCCCAGCGAAGCAAAGGCTACACGCTCCAACCCCCATCAGCGATGGCGCAGCCGAGTGCCCAGAAAGACCGGCCTCATGAATTTTGCGTTAAGAAATCTGGGTGTGGGGAGCGTTAAGAAGGGGGTGCTGTTTGAGCGCAGCGAGTTTCACCCCCTTTAGCTCCACGCTCACAGATTTTAGTAAAATTCGTGCAGCCTTGATTTTTTGTTTCTTTTGCATCAAGGCAAAAGAAAAGGCATTTGCAATCAAGGCAAAAAGCAGTTGAAATCAAAAAAAAAGCAGTTTGACCCCAAGACCAAAAAAAGCCTAAAAAATCAAACTGCCAACTCAAAAAAATAAGATTATTTCTTTATAAGTAAAGACTCAATAGGATCATCATACTGAATCTGAAGTTTTACAAGCTCCTTTTTCAAAAGAGCGGTAATCTTCTCAACCCCCTTAGTACCATAAAGATTAACCATTTCGTGAGGATCATTCTTGAGATCATAAAGCTCCCATTTATCAATATCATTATAAAAATGAATAAGCTTATAACGTTCCGTGCGAACACCATAATGACGCTTCACAGCATGCTCTCCCGGATATTCGTAGAAGTGATAATAGAGCGACTTGCGCCAGTTTTTAGGCTTTTCACCTTTGAGCAGTGGTAACAGAGAAACGCCCTGTATGTCTTGCGGAATCTTAACGCCGGCCAACTCGAGGAACGTAGGAGCATAGTCGATGTTCTGCACCAGTTGAGGAATTTTTGCTCCTTTGCGTGCAGCAGAAGGATAGCGCATAAGTAGCGGGGTGCGGAAAGACTCCTCGTACATGAAACGTTTGTCGAACCATCCGTGTTCGCCCATATAGAATCCCTGGTCGGAAGTGTAGACGATAAGCGTGTTATCCAGCAAGCCTTCTTTCTTGAGGTAATCGAGCATGCGACCAATGTTGCGATCCACCGAACGGATTACGCTCAGGTAATCGTGCATGTAGCGCTGATATTTCCATTCTGCCAGTTCCTTTCCGGAGAGTTTTCTGGCTTTAAAATCCTTGATGATGGGTTCATAGTAAGCATCCCACTTTGCCTTTTGAGCAGAATCCAGGTTACTGTAGAGTGCACGTCCCCAGCCTTCCAGTGAGGTGTTTGAATGAATCTCATTTTCCTTATCCGCCATTTTAAGGTCGTAAACAATATCCATGTCTTTGAATATGCTCATTTCCTGTTCCGAGGCAGCCACCCTTCCCAGGTATTTGTCGTAGAAGTTTTCGGGTAGGGGGAATTTTACATCATCGAATGCACCCAGGTCGCAGGTATCGGGCATCCAGGTGCGGTGAGGTGCTTTGTGGTGCAGCAGCAGACAGAACGGTTTGCTCTTGTCTCGTTTTTCGCCAAGCCAGTCGATAGCCAGATCGGTGACAATATTGGTGGCATAGCCGTGAATCTGTTTTTTTACCCCGTTGTCTATAAAGTGTGGGTTGTAGTAATCTCCCTGTCCGATAAGGATGTTCCAGTAATCGAACCCGGTAGGATTGGAGGTGAGATGCCATTTTCCTACCACGGCAGTCTGGTATCCCGCTTTCTGTAACAGCTTGGGGAATGTTTGCTGACTGCCATCGAACTTATGTGCATTGTCTATAAATCCGTTTTTGTGACTGTGTTTGCCGGTGAGCATGCAAGCGCGACTGGGACCACTGATGGAATTGGCCACAAAGCTGTTGGTAAAAACGGCTCCATCGTTGCCAATACGGTCGATGTTGGGTGTTTCAATAAACCTGTGATCGTATGCACTGATGGTTTGAAAAGAGTGGTCATCGCTCATGATAAAGAGGATGTTCATGGGTTTTTTGGTGGCTTCTTTGTTGGTTGAAGCATGAGAGGTAGCAGCTACTGCTGTGATACCCATCAATAAAATCTGTTTTCTGTTCATTATGATATTAGTAACTAAATTAAGTTAGTGTTATGCTCCTTGTATGATGGTAACCGTAACGGGTGCAAGTCCGAAAGTTGGGTGAAATGTTACAGTCTGGGTGCGCGACTCACCGGTTTTATTTGCCGCAATGTAAATGGTAATGGTTTTATTGCCCGAGCCATAAATAGTGTAGGAGGTTACGGCAGCGTTAAAACCGCACCAACTACCGGTAGGCACATCAATCCACCAGCCATCTGTTCCGGCTGTAATGGTGGCTGTTATTTGGGTGGCTGCCGCACCAACGGTTGTGTTTTCATTGACCTTCACGCTGAACGGTGAAGGTTCTGGTTTGTAATTAACTGATTCGTCTTCGTTGCTGCAACTGCTCAATGCCAGGCAGGTGATAAGCGTTAGCAGGATGTATTTAAGATATGTCATTTTTACTCTTCTTTTAGTTATTAAACAATTACCAGCCCGGGTTTTGTTTCCACATATTTCCGGTTAATGCTATTTCGTCCAGACTGATGGGGTAGAGGTAGTCTCGGTTAACATTAAATGTCAGCCCATTGGGGCATACTCCCTTGTAAGGACTGATGTAGCGTTTGGCATCGCCGGGTTTACCCGATAAATAAAGGTTGTTGCCTGTTGGCTTGTCATAGATAAGGTTGCCTTTGAAGTATCCGCCGGCTGTATTGGCAGCTTCCATGTTACTGCCTGTGAAGAGAGCCCCAAGCATCTCTTTATTGGCAATTAAAATATCGGCAGCTGCCCAACGGAAGATATCGAACATGCGTATACCTTCGCAGGCAAGTTCGATGCGGCGTTCACGGCGAACCACCTGAAGCGTTGCCTCTAAATGATGGAAAGGATAGTCGGGATCGGTATTATATTCGCGTTGGAAATCGATGCCCGGCATGCCCACACGATCTCGCAAAGGCTGCAGCGCCTTAGCTATTTTCTCCTGAGCAGATGCACCTTCGAGCTCGGCAAGCGCTTCGGCATAATTGAGCAATACTTCTGCATAGCGGAACTGAATAGCCGGGCATTCGCCTTTAAGTTCATCATCGGCTGCTGCATCCGTGCAGTCTACTTCGATAAATTTCAGCAAGGAATAGCCTGTAGGGTTGGCCCACATAACCGGAAGGGCTATCTCGGTAATGATGGGGCTGAACTCCGGCATATAAATATAAGCAGCATTGGATGTGAGCGGACGCAAACGTTCGCCCGGACGAGCTACAGTCTGACACAGACGTGGATCACGAAGTGTCGGATCTAATTCCTTTCCGTAAGTTTTCTGAGCTTCATCACGCTCAGCTCCGGTAAAGATGCGGCCGTCTCGGGTTAGGTAATCATTTACCAGAGAAAGCGTGAGTCCGATGTTGCCTCCACCCTTGTTGCAATAACGGGTAACGTTGTTCCCGACCACTTTAGCATCGTATTTTTTCCAGAACAATACCTCGGAATTAGTGGAGAGATCTTTGGTGATAAACAGATTCTTGTAGTCAGTAAGCGGATTTGATGTGCTGTATATTTTCCATCTGCCACTCTGAATAACCGCCAGGGCGGCATCTCGTGCCTGCTCCAGGTAATTGTTAATCCGGGCATCGGTGATTCCGGCGGTAAAGAACGGATCGTTTTTTGCTTTGTGATATTTTTGCCAGGTACCTTCGAACAAAGCCACGCGCGACTTAAATGCAAGTGCTACATCCTTGTGAAGCCTCATGGTGGAGCTGTTGCTTTTTGTGCTTAAAAGATTGATGGCATTATCCAGATCACTTAAAATATGATCGATAACATCGGCACGTGAATCGCGTTTCAGTTTCATTTGTTCACTGCTTGCATCCAGCACTCTGTCTATCCAGGTGATATCGCCATATTTGCATACCATGTTGAAATAGTAATATGCGCGGAAGAAATAGGCTTCGCCGGTATACTGGTCGATATCTGCCTGATTGCCTTTGCAGTTGTTGATGTTTGCAAACAGGAAGTTCAGGCTGCGAATCTTTGTATATTCGGCAGGGCTTGCGGCAGAACTGACCGAACGGGTGCCATCGAGTAATGACGGAACCGACGAACAGGCCATATTATCACTATACTGATCGTCGAATGCTATACCGATAGTCTGCAGATTGGCTGGCTGTATTCTGAACGTTTCCTCGTAGAACTGATTTACATACTTCTGAAGTTCGGAAACGGAACTGATGGGGTTTGAAGATGTGAGTGCACCTTCCGGTTCCTGATTGAGGTCGGCACAACCGAACGATAAGGCTATTACCGCAAACAGTATCAGGTGTTTCATTATGTTTGTTTTCATCATCATCGCTTTATTTACAGGTTAATACTCAGTCCAAAGGAGAAAACTTTTGTTAAAGCATAATTCTTTCCTCCTTCATTGAATGTAAATACAGTTTCGGGATCGAACATTTTTGCCAGTTGGGTGAATGTGAGCAGGTTTTCACCGGTAACATATACATTTACCCGTTGCAGACCAATATTCCTGGTAATGGACGAGGGCAGTTCGTAGCTTAAAGTGAGGTTCTTTAAACGGAGATAAGCTGCATTCTGCAAATATCTGTCACACGCCTGATGAGTTTTGCCTGTATAAGAGCTAATGTTACCGGCTGTTGAAATGTATGGTCTGGGGTAATAGGCATCCCGATTATTTTCTGTCCAGTAATCCAGGTGCTGAGAGAAAACCGTAACCTGTGCTTTTGAATGGCACCCCCAGAAGTAAACTGAAGCCGAAGGATCGTAGTCGCGTTTTAAAACACCTTGCCACAACGTACTTAATGTGAGCCCTTTGTAACTGATGCTGCCGTTGAAAGAGTACTGGTAGCGCGGTGCCGAGTTGCCGATAATCTCTCTATCGCCCATATCGCCCACTTTATTACTGCCTGTATTGATGGCATTGTCTTTATTCAGATCGAGGTATTTTACATCTCCGGGAACCCACGCTCTGTTGGTGAGGTAACTGTGGTCTAACTGATTAAACTCATCGGCTTCTTGCTGATTCTGAATTAAGCCGGAAGCACGGTATCCCCATATTTCGCCAACCTTACGTCCCGGGTACCACAGATTTGAAGGGTTGAATTTTGAAGGATTGACGTAGTGCAGCACTTCGGCTGTATAATCGTAAATCATGCCACCAATGGAGTAGGTTATATCACTGTTGATGCGTCCTTTATAGTTGATGGAGAATTCCCAGCCCCTGTTGCGCATATCGGCATTGTTTGCCTCGGGAGCTGTGGTTCCGTACATGCTTGCCAGACTTTCGGTAGGGCCAAGCATGTCACGCGTGGTGCGCTGGAAAATATCCAGACTGCCTGTTAAGTTATTATTGAAGAATCCATAATCCAAACCAAAGTTTATGCTTTCTATTTTTTCCCAGGTAACATTGGAGTTATAGGACCCCGGTGCAAAAATAATCATCTGGCGGTTGGTACCATCAAAATACCAGGAGCCTTGAGTCTGGGTATTCATGGTTTGAGCAAATGTGTAAAGAGCAGCACCACTCTGGTTGCCCAGCAAGCCATAAGAAGCACGGAGTTTAAAATTGCTCACTGTTGCACTGAGTGGTTCCATAAAATTCTCCTGGGCAATGTTCCATCCCAGGGAGGCCGAAGGGAAAAAGCCCCAGCGGTTGTTGTGTGTAAATCGGGAAGAACCATCATAACGCCCGTTCAGCTCCAGCAGATACCGGCCCTGATAGTCGTAATTAATTCTGCCGAAGAAGCCTCTGGTTGCCCATCCGTTGCGGGTTTCGCCGGTAGTCTTATCGCCGGTGGCGGTGTTGATTCCCGGATTGTTGAAGTTGAGCAGATCTGTTACGTTGCTCCATAAAAAGGAGTATTTATTGTTCTCTTCCTGATAGCCGGCCATGATATTGAAATTGTGTGACTCCGCCAGTTTCAGAGAGTAATTGGAATATAGATTGAACGAATTATAGTCTGACTGTGACATGGAACGGTAATAACTACCGGTGATTGGAATTCCTAATTCCGTGCGGGTCATATAGGTTACCGAACCATCGAGCATGGTAATGGCAGCCGGTATAGCGGCTTGCTCGTTTTTAGCCGGGTTAGTGCGGTAGCTGTAGTCGAAGTTTATTTTCCAGTTTTTTACAGGCTCGGCCACTAAACCGACGGTGAGGCTGTAATTGCCTGAGTTATTGTCATTCCGGGAGCCGGATTGCAGGTATGGAACCTGAGACAATTCCGTAAAATTTCCATTCAGATCGTACATGGAATTGGTTGGCCGGGTACGAGCCAGGTTATGGAAGAACCCGATTTCATAAATAGCATGATCGCCAAACGGAGAGGTGGATATCTGTTTGTTATATTTGGTTTTTATATTAAACCTGAGCCAGTCTGTGATAGTGGAATTTATGTTTGCAGTAAAATTAAAGCGTTTAAAATTGATATCTGCATATCTGATAAGCCCCTGTTCCTGATACAATCCTCCGGAGGCATAATATTTAATTTTGTCTGTACCACCGGTTACCGAAACATTGTGATTTTGCCTGATGGCCGCATTTTTATAGAAGAGTTTAAAGTTATTGGTATTACCAATGCCTGTTGTGGAATTATCGGCTAAAAACTGGTTGGTTGACTGTTCCGGCCATTGGTTTATGCCTTTGGGATTTTCGCAGAACCGGCGAAGCTGTTCGATCTTTGCATCAGAATACTCCGGTGTGTGATCTGCATTAACCCAGCCCACATTGAAATATCGGGCAAATTCGTAGCTGTTGACCATATCCGGCAAACTAACAGCAGAGGTAGCTCCGATGTTGCCGTTATAGCTGATGGATGTTTTTCCTTCCTGACCCTTTTTGGTTGTAATCAGTATAACGCCATAAGCGGCACGCGCTCCATAAATGGAAGCTGCTGCCGCATCTTTTAGAATAGATATGTTTTCAATGTCATTGGGATTGACCATTGAGAGAGTGCCCTCCAGTCCGTCTATTAACACATAAGGTACATCCGAGTTGCTTAAGTTGCCCTGCCCGCGCAACTGAATGTTATAACTTGCGCCCGGCGTACCTCCTTTATTGGTTACATTGGTGGTTAAGCCCGGCACTACTCCCTGCAGACTCTGGGTGATATTCGCAACGGGCCTGTTTGCCAGCTCCTTACCATCGACAACAGCCACAGAACCGGAAAGGTTTACTTTTTTCTGTGTGCCATAGCCTACTACAACCACCTCATCGAGTCATTTGGAGTTCTCTTTTAAAACAATAAGAAGTTCACTTTTACCTTTGGTGTTGATACTTAGCGGAGCGAATCCGGTGAAGGAGACCTGAATTACCGGGTTATCTTCCAGATTCATGGAGAACCGGCCATTAATGTCGGAAATAGTTCCTTTGTTGGTTCCCTCTTCAATGATGTTGGCTCCGACGATTGTTTCTCCGTTTTCGTCAGTGATTCTACCGGTGATTCTTCTTGTTTGCTGCGACCTTTCAGGCTCATTGTTCTTATTCCTGTAAATATTGATGTACCGGTTCTTTATTTTGTAGATAAGTCCCGTTCCCTTTAAGGCTTCGTTCAATACATCGTTTATAGATTTATTCCGTGCCTGTACCCTGACATAGATATTCTGCACATCGGCATTTACGTAGAAGAATAGAAAATCGGTCTGTTTTTCAATTTGCGAGAAAAGCTGAGTGAGAGATATTTTATCGGCTACAACCGTTATTTTCCTGGAACTTGCATCAATATCTGCAGCCTTTATTTGCATCGGTTGCATAATCGATGCAATAATAAAAGCTAATTTTATCAACAGGTTTCGTTTAGTGTGTTTATTCATAGTTTATTTTTAAAAAAGGAACAAAGGTGTTGTTATACACAAATGGCATTCATTTATCGGATATAAAAAACATCCTCTTTTTTCTCCCATTTAACAGGCAGACTTCCGGAGATAACATCTAATGTTTCTTCAATGCTTTCTTCGCTGCTGAATGATCCGGAGACAATTATTTCCTTAATCTTTGGATTGAGAATAGCAATTTTAACGTTATAGAGTTGCTCTAAAGATTTTACGACATCGCCCAATGGAAGCGACTGGTATTTTATCAGTCCATCTTTCCATGCAGTGAAACAGCTGGTTTCCACATTCTCTACTCCAACTTTGCGGCTTTTACGGTTGAATTTGAGTTGCTGGGAAGGAGAGAGCTGAACTTTCTGCTCGCCGCTTTCGAAACGGATACATCCCTCTACCAAGGTTGCAACAATATCGTTCTGCAAATTGGTGTTTACGTTGAACTTAGTACCCAGTACCCTGATTGCCGCATCGTCCATTTGTACTTCGAACACACGTGACGGATCTTTAGTTACTTCAAAATAGGCCTCACCAGTTAACGTTACCCCACGAAGCTTTTCCCCAAATAGATTGGTGTAAGTAAGCTTGCTGTTTTTATTTAGCGTTACTTTGGTGTGGTCGGGCAAGGTAAAGGTGGATATATGGTTACCGCTTATATAGGTAAAATATTCAATAGGTTTGGATTCTTTTTCATGTTGCAGATAAAAAACAGAACTGATTAATAAAAACAGGGTTATTACCGCGGCTATGGGAGCAACTCTGATCCATAACTGCCTGTTCTTTTTGCGCTGATCGTTTTTGCCGATCTTCTCCTCAATCCGTTTCAGTTCCAGCGCCTGGCCAATGTGATTGGAGTAGGAGACTTCCGCATCCCAGTAATCTTTCAACTGACAGAACTCTGTTCTGTTTTTCTCATCCATCTGCAGCCATTCGCTGAATTTTAGAAAGTCGTCACTTGAAGACTCTCCCGAGAGGATGCGTGCAATTATGTTGTCAATATTATGAATCATGAAGTTGTAGTTTATATTTACTCAGTCGCATGAAAGTCAGAACTCCCTTAGTTACTGATTGTTATTTTAAAAATAGAAACTTATTTTAAATTTTTTTAAACAGAAATATCTCCCGAAAGAGTTTCTCTCAGCTTTTTTACTGCCGTGGTTATGTGAGCCTCCAGTGTTTTTACGGAGATTCCCAATAGCTCGGCAGCATCTTTGTATTTCATCTTGTCTTCCCGTACAAGCTTAAAGGAAAGCTTGCATTTATATGGCAATGAATTAATAGCGTTATTGAGTCGGGCAACATTCTCTTTGGAAATAAGATCCATTTCGGGAGTGGTCTCCGACTGTACAAAGAAATCGACCAGTGTTTCATCAATGTCTACGTTGGTTACATGCTGACTCCTGAAATATGAGATACATTTATTACGGACGATTGTATAGAGGTAAGAGTCGAAATTGGCGATATCCGGTAAACTCTTCCGACTTTCCCAAACTACCATAAATGTGTCTGATACAATCTCTTCGGCCACGGTAGTCAGTCCCGTTTGAAGGATAGCAAAGCGCATAAGTCTCCCATAATAGATCATGTATAATGACCTGAATGCCGTTTGTGAGTCGTTTGTGGCGAGCTCGCAAATAATTGATCTGATATTCCCGGAGGCGTTATTACTCAATAATGAACTGTTTTATTTAGGCTTCTTTAATAAAGGTCGCAGAATTAAATATTATCCCTTAGCCGGCAACTATTTTTTTCTTTTTTCTCTTTTAAAAAAAGAGCTCTTCTTGCTGCTATAACGACTTTTGATAAAGATGTATAACCGCTTAAAAGTTAAAAACGGGAATACTCCATTAAAAAAATACATTATCAACTAAGGGGTATTTTAATTATTTGCGTCTTAGTAAATGCAATATTAAATAATTAATTTAATAATATATCCATTTTAAATCTAATTTATATATTAATTAAAGTCTATTCACTATTGAAACTATGAAACAGAACACAACTAAAAGCAACTGAAACCTTGTTCTTTTTGTGTTTTTATAATAACTATAAATAATCTAATATGTTAAAACATCTAAAGTTAGTCGGTACGCTGCTTTTTCTCTCATCAATATGTGGGGAAACGGTTTACGCAGCATTAGCAAAAGAATCCGACATGGAAATCGTGCAGCAAAGCGGGAAGTGCACGGGAGTAGTAAAAGACAAAACAGGAGAGACCATTATTGGTGCATCTGTTGTAGTTAAAGGAACCACCAATGGTAGTGTTACCGGAATGAATGGTGAATTTTCGCTGAATAATGTTCCCCGCGGGAGTGTAATCGTAGTATCTTTTGTTGGTTTTCAGGCTCAGGAAGTGAAGTGGACAGGCGGTTCACTGAACGTTACGTTGAAAGACGACGAGAAAGTACTGGATGAAGTAGTTGTAGTAGGTTATGGCACACAGAAAAAGGTAAATGTGACCGGTGCCGTAAGTATGGTAGGTTCTGAAGTGTTGGAATCCAGACCGGTAGCAAATGTGACTCAGGCATTGCAGGGAACAATCCCAGGACTTAACCTCAACGCCAGTAGCAGTGGTGGTGACCTGAACTCGAGCATGAGTATTAATATACGTGGTACAGGATCTATCAGCTCGAGCGACAAACCGCTGATTCTGGTTGATGGAATTGAAGGCGACCTGAACCTGGTGAACCCGAATGATATTGAGAGCGTATCGGTACTGAAAGATGCTGCATCGGCTTCTATTTACGGTACAAGAGCTGCTTTCGGTGTGATTCTGGTAACTACAAAGAGTGGCAAATCGGGCAAAGTGAAAGTTGCTTACTCAGGCGATGTACGTTTCAGTACAGCTACACAGGTTCCTGAAATGGTAGACTCTTACAATTTTGCCTCTTATTTTAATGCTGCCAATACAAACGCGGGATCGGGTAACTTTTTCACCAATGAGATTATGGAGAAGATCCAGAATTTTATAGGTGGTAAATATACAGACCCCACACAACCAGAATATTACGGTACAACAGCAGGTACCGATGGAAAATGGTCGCTATATAGCGGATCGTTTGCCAATACCAACTGGTTTAATGAGTTCTATAAAAAGAATGTGCCTTCTACTCAGCACAACCTGAGCTTAAGCGGTGGTACAGAGAAACTGAACTGGAGCCTTAGTGGAAGTTTCTTCAATCAGAACGGATTGATAAAACATGGTCACGATGAGATGAGCCGTTACACCATGAATGCAAAAATTGGAGCGATGCTTGCTGACTGGATTAAGATGGAATATTCTACCAAGTGGACTCGTAAGGATTATACCAAACCACAATATCTTACTGGTTTGTTCTTCCACAACATAGCACGCAGATGGCCGACCTGTTTCGCGAAAGATCCTAACGGACACTGGGGTGAAGGTATGGAAATTGCTGAACTGGAAGATGGTGGTATCTATAAAGAAAACAACGACCTGTTTACACAACAGCTGAAGTTTATTTTTGAACCGGTGAAAAACTGGCACATCTACGCTGAAGGATCTATGAGGAACACTTACAATAAGACAACTCAGAACAAGATTCCGGTATATCACTACACAGTGAACAATACTCCGTTTATTCGCGATAGTGGGTATGGTACAGATACGTATGTGTACGACGACCGTTACAAACAGAATTACTATACCGTGAATGTTTACTCGGATTATGTAAAAAGCTTCGGTAAGCATAATACAAAGGTGATGGCGGGTGTGAACTATGAACGTTACGACCAGGACGACTTGTGGGGAAGCGGTACTACACTGACTACAGCAGAAAAACCTTACCTGAGCCAGACACAGGCTAACAAGAAAAACAGTGATAACTACTGGAACAGAGCTACAGCAGGTTATTTCGGACGTTTGAACTATGACTATGACGGACGTTACCTGCTTGAGTACAACATGCGTTACGATGGATCTTCACGTTTTGTTGGTGACAAACGTTGGGCATGGTTCCCTTCTGTATCTGTGGGATGGAACATTGCACGTGAGCAGTTCTTTGAAAAATTATCTGATAAGGTGAACTTACTGAAAGTACGTGGATCGTGGGGACAGTTAGGTAACACCAGTTCCAACTACGGATCGTTCAGCGATTGGTATCCGTTCTACCAGCAACAGGCTATCAGTTCGGCAACGGGTGGATGGCTGATTGGTGGAGCAAAACCTAATACAGCGTCTTTACCAAGTATTGTGAGCTCACAACTTACCTGGGAAACTGTTGAAACATGGGATATCGGTCTGGACTGGGCTGCATTGAACAACCGGTTGACAGGTACATTCGACTGGTTTAGCCGTAGCACTAAAAATATGATTGGTCCGGCTCCTATATTGGGTTCTGCTTTGGGAACAAGTGCTCCACAAATTAACAACTGTGATATGCGCTCTACAGGTTGGGAACTGGAAATAGCATGGCGCGACCAGATTGGTGATGTAAAATATGGTGCTCGCTTTAACTTGTCTGATTCTCAGCAAAAAATTCTGAACTATCCTAACCAGACAGGTTCATTGAGCAGTTATTACAACGGAAGAATGCTGAATGAAATTTGGGGATACACATCAACAGGTCTTGCAAGCAGTAAACAAGAAATGGATAACTGGATTGCTAAAAATAAGCCAAACTGGGGATCGAACTGGGGCGCAGGAGACGTGATGTTTAAGGATTTGAACAATGATGGAGTGATATCAAGCGGTGACAATACACTGGCTAACCATGGTGACCTGAAGATTATTGGTAACAGTACTCCTCGCTACCGTGTAGGTTTGAACCTGGATGCTGAATGGAAAGGATTTGACTTCTCTGTGTTCTTCCAGGGAGTGTTGAAACGCGACTGGGCATTTGGACAAGGAGATGCTTACTTCTGGGGAGCTACCGGAAATGTTTGGCAATCGGCTTGTTTCAAGGAACACTTAGACTACTGGAGAGAGGATAACCAAAAGGCTTACTATCCAAAACCTTACTTTGGTGGCATTAACAAGAACCAGGTGACACAGACACGCTATTTGCAGGATGCATCTTACATTCGTTGCAAGAACATTCAATTGGGTTACACTTTGCCTCAGGCATGGGTGAAAGGTGCAGGAATTGAAAACTGCCGTCTATACGTATCATGCGATAACCTGTTTACTTTGACCAGCTTATCAAGTATTTACGATCCTGAAGCATTTGGAGGTTATGGTGACGAAGGCTGGGGATCGGGTAAAACATACCCTATGCAACGTACAGTAGCGTTTGGCGTTTCTGTTAATTTCTAACTTTATTAAAGCAATATAACTATGAAACTAAATATAAAACAATTAGGGCTTTGCGCAATGCTGGGAGTGGCTTCTTTGGCTACCACTTCCTGTAACGATCTGCTCGATATGGAGCCGGTGAGCCAGATTACTCCGGTCGATTTTTATTCAACAGCCGATCAGCTGGCTACGTATCTGAACAATTATTATAATTCGTTTTTGCAATTGCCATACAACGGATATATGTACCACGAACAGGCGTACAACGATGGTATGGCACGTTCTGACCGAAATACGGATATCTTTGTTCAGAGCATAGGCGGTAACACACAACTTTTTGCCGATAACTATTGGGAAGTTCCTTCCGATAAAAATCTTCAGAGCAACTATTTTGCGTACATACGTATATGTAACTATTTCCTGGAAACGGTGCTTCCTAAATACGAAGCGGGACAGATTTCGGGAAATGCAACGCTGACAAAGAACTATATTGGTGAGATGTATTTTATGCGTGCCATCACTTATTTCAGAGCATTGGCCGTATTTGGCGATTTCCCGATTATCACTACCGTGCTGCCCGACCAAAGCACTGTAATTGTGGATGCCAGCAAACGTGCTCCACGCAACGAAGTGGCTCGTTTTATCCTGGAAGATATGGACAAGGCGATTGCATTACTTGCTCCACGTACTCAGTTTAACGGTCAGCGCCTGAATAAAGAGGCTGCCTTGCTGTTTAAATCGAGAGTTGCCCTTTTTGAAGGTACGTTCGAGAAATACCACAAAGGCAGTGGACGTGTGCCGGGTGACAGCAACTGGCCGGGAGCAACAGCTTCTTACAACAGTGGAAAGACATTTGATATAAATACAGAAATCAGATTCTTCCTGCAAGAAGCGATGAACGCTGCCAAACAGGTGGGCGACAATGCACAGCTTACTGCCAACAACCACGTGATGAATCCAGCTGTGGGAGTAACTACAGGATGGAACTCTTACTTTGAAATGTATAGCCGTCCGTCGTTGTCTAGTGTTCCTGAAGTTTTGCTTTGGAAAGAGTACAGCAGCGCACAGAACATAAAGCATGATACTCCTTACAGATGTAAAGTGGGTTGTGCCGACGGATATACCCGTACGTTTGCCGAATCGTTCCTGATGAAGAATGGTTTGCCAATTTACGCAAGCGGTGATTACAAGGGAGATGTTACGATAGACAATGTAAAATCGGGACGTGACGAACGTTTGCAGTTGTTTGTGTGGGGTGAAAGCGATTTAATGGATTCAGATCCGGCTGCACCTGGTGTAGGTAAACTTTTCAAATCTCCTGCTATTACCGAAGCTACCGACGAAAGACGTTGTATTACCGGTTATCAGCCACGTAAGTACTATACTTACGATTATAACCAGACTACCAACGACGAGGTGAGAGGAACCAATGCTTGTCCGATTTTCCGTACAGCAGAAGCGATGTTGAACTACATTGAAGCATCATACGAACTAAACGGAACAATAGATGCAACAGCGAGAAGCTATTGGCAGTCATTGCGTGCACGTGCGGGTGTAAGTACCGATATTGATGCAACAATTACAGCTACCGATTTAAGCAAGGAGAGCGATTTTGGTGTATACTCGGGTACAGCCATGGTGAGCAAGACATTATATAACATCCGTCGTGAAAGAATGAACGAGATGTTCAGTGAAGGTCAGCGTTACACCGACCTGATTCGCTGGAGATCATTTGACAGAATGCTAACCACGAAGTGGGTTCCGGAAGGAGTGAATTTCTGGGACAGCATGTATCAGAATTATCTGGTAGACGCAAGTGGCAAACCAGTGACTATTATCTCCGACGGATCAAACAATTCAATAGTAAGCAGTAAGGACTTAAGTAAGTACCTGCGTCCGTACAGCCGAAGCATGTCATCAACCAATGACCTGAAGAACGGTTACAACTGGCACGAAGCATACTATCTGAATCCGATCTCCATATCGGATATGCAATATGCATCACCCGACAATACAAAAGAAAATACATACCTGTATCAAAACTTATATTGGCCAACAACCGGAGGTGGACATGCCGATAAATAAATTGAATTGAAAAAAAATATAGATTAGGTTTCACTTAGAAGCAGCTGCGGGATAGAGTTCGTGAGAATACTTCCCGCAGCTTTTTTTATTTAAATGCAACAGCGCAGCCTTTGCTTTGCTGGTTTAATAAATTTAATAGTGTATTGTTGTTTCTTTAACAGATTTTCGTTACATTTTTAACAGTGTTTTTCTGCTTTTTTTAATTGAGTTTTGTTCTTATAGAGTTGTTAAGTATTTGTTGCTGATGTAACTTTGGGTTCATCGGGCATGGCATGCGGTATATTTTATTGATTGCAAATATGCGGAATTCCCGAAAACCGCTTTACAAAGTAGGGAAAATACCTGAGTATTATGAACAATGATTTTAACGGAGACAGCAAAGCTGATATTTTAGTGACTAGCCCTTGGGGGCTGGGTATTCTAAGTCTTACAAACAGTAAACTTACATTGCATAGAATGTATCCTAATGGAAGCAGGTTTGGTGGTTGGTTATTAAACACCAAAGACAACTATGTCGAGATTAAAGCAGATTTTGATGGTGATGGAAGGACAGAAGTATTAATGTCGAGTCCATGGGGAATAGGGATATTGAAACTCCTAAACGGAAATCTTACATCTATAGCAATGGGGCAAAATGGTTCAAGACATGGAGGTTGGTTAATTAATACTGCCGATAACCAGTTTTTGTATGCGGCCGATTTTGATAAGGATGGGAAAAAAGAGATATTGGTAACAAGTCCATGGGGTATTGGTTTGTTAAAATATGCTAATAATGATTTTTCATCATTAATGCTATCACCTAATGGTTCGCGTTTTGGTGATTGGCTGCTCAATACTGCAGATAATTATTTTACCTTAGTGGGTGATTTTGACGGTGATAAACAGACGGAAATTATTGTAACATCGCCTTGGGGATTAGGGGTACTTAAATTCAATGGTTCAACACTTAACTCAATTGCTATGGTTGCAAACAATACAAACATTGGCGGATGGGTATTAAATACTGCCATAGATAGATTTGAGGTTGCAGGTGATTTTGATGGAGATGGTAAAGCCGAAATACTAGTAAGTAATAGCAATGGCATAGGAATTTTAAAGCTACAAGGAAATACACTTTCTACCCTTTGTATGCATAAAACAGGAACTAAATTGGGAAATTGGGTACTGGATAGCAAAAAGGATAAAATGAACATTACAGGTGATTTTGATAAGGATGGTAAATTAGATATTTTAATTACCAGCAATTGGGGTTTGGGTGTTTTAAAATTAAAAGGAAATACATTGCAATCTACAGTAATGGCGGCCAATGGTACTCGATTTGGTGGCTGGCTATTGAATACAAGAGACAATCGTATAAATTATGTTGCGGATTTTGACGGTGATGGAATTCCCGAAATTCAAATTACTTCTCCTTGGGGTATTGGTATTCTAAAACAATCGGGTGGTACTTTCAATGCAATTACAATGTTGCCTAATGGCACTCGAATTGGTGGGTGGCTGCTCAATACAGCAGATAATGATTTTGAAGCAGGTATAGGTCAATCTTATGGTTTAATTATTTATCACTCTCAATGGCAAAATTCGGTTAATACCACAACATCATTTTTAAGAAACAGAGGTTACACCATGTTTGTAATTCCTAATGCTACAAATGGTATAACCATTTTGAAACAATTGTCATTATATCTTAGAGCCGGCGACAGACTTTTTGTTTATCTTGCAGGACATGGTGGTAGTAGCAGGGCTTTGGGAGATACAACTAAAAGTGTTTCACTATCTCATATTTTTCAATTTGAAGATGGAATGATTGTAGGATATGACCAATTTGCTCCATCATTTGAATTATTAGGCAACAAAGGAGTTGATTTATCAGTATTTGATGGTAGTTGCGATGCTGGCGAGTCTGTATTAAACGCGATTGGTGAAAAATATTTAGCAATGTCAACCACTTCTGTTTATGCACCAGGGATTACAGACACCCCCAATCCATCCGAAATAATGCAACTTTTTGGTAAACCTAATAAATTTGGTATGTGGTGGTCTTCTTACTATACTGCCAGTTTGCTGACATCTAAAGCCCCTCACAGATTTCATCAGAAAATTTATAGAAATGATAATACTGAAATCAATACTCAATCATTATTCTATAAACCTGCAATACCTTTTTATGCTTCGTTAGGCGGTGGATGGGATTTAATGGTAAGACATTGTTATCTATATCAGTACATCTACACTACTGAGTTTAACACTATGAGTGCGGAAGAAAAAGCAAAAATAACGGAAACAACAGCTGACTATTTAGCTTCAATGAAAGCAGATTACAATGCTTTTTCTCCATCTATTCTTCATTTAAAGAATATTCTTTCTAATACATCAATAATCAATGCTGCAGCTAATATTTACACAGGAGCATTCCCAAGACCATGGCAAACAATTTTTGGCGATATGAATTGGGATGTTGTTGCAGACCCTATCAGACATACTAGTTTAAATAATGAACTAAAACCGGGTTCATATACCGGTACTGAAGGATTTATTCGTATGGTAAATGAAATATTGAATCTGTTATTTTTGTTGGAACAATCTTATACTAAACAAGAAGTCTTTTTAAATCAAATAGATGCTAAAATAAAACAAAAAGGATTATATTCTGGAATTTTCAAGAAACAACCTTTGCCTGTTAAGAAAATTACTGACTATTTAATATATAATCAATATGAAAACAAGAGGACTGTTGAGACCAATAATATATTGAATAACTTAAATATTGACAGAACGCAATTATTTAAAAATCTTGGAGAATCACCACGAAATATTAAAATGGAAGAAATTGCAACAAATTTCACCGACGCTAATATAAGTGTTATTAGTAAAAGCATTATCAAAAATATATATGGTTCGGATACGCTTAATGAATTGATTGCAAATTTAAAAAGTCTTTTGCTGGAAGACTCTGTATATTTAGACAAACTCTTTTACTTACTTACTATTGTGGAAGAAGCTATATCTAAAGCTCAGTCGACCAATGCAGAATGTGGGGATCTGGTATCTTATTAAAAGAACCACCACAAAGTGACAAGCCGAGCGAAGCAAAGACTACTTCGTTCCAAAACTGCAGTGAGTAATGGCGCAGCCGAGCGGAAAAAAAACCGGCCTCATGAATTTTACGTTAAGAAATAAGGGAGTGTGGAGCGTTAAAAAGAAAAAGCTGTTTGAGCGCAGCGAGTTCTTTTTCTTTAGCTCTACATTCCCTTATTTTAGTAAAATTCGTGCAGCCTTGACCTTTTGTTTCTTTTCCGTCAAGGGAAAAGAAAAGGACAGTTATTTATTAGAAGTAACCCACTTCTGCCCCTCACGACAAGAAACAGTCAACGTTTGACTACCCGTTTGAATACGGAAATCACCTTTCTCCAGAATCCACTTACCGTCGAATCCAACAAAAGCCAGATCGGAAGCTTTTACCTTAAAAGAAACCGTTTTAGTCTCACCGGGTTGCAGATCAACCTTATCGAATGCACGCAGACGGCGGATATCGGGAGTAAGAGAAGCAACGAGGTCACTGCTGAACAACAGCACACTTTCCTTGCCCGCATATTTGCCGGTATTTGTAACATCTACACTGAAAGTGAGCACATCATCGGCAGTAAAAGAAGACTTGTCTGCTTTCAGGTTACTGTAACTAAAGGTAGTGTAGCTCAATCCGTATCCGAAAGGCCATTGAACAGACATCACCGCATCGTAATTGTAAGCACCTTCCATTTTATCCAGGTCCTCACAAGGCTTATAGTCGTACGTAAACAATGAATTGATCTCCTTTGGATAAGTATAAGGCATCTTTCCGCTGAAATTAACATCACCGGTTAAGAGATTAGCCAGCGCATCGGCACCATAGTTACCCGGCAACATGATGTTTACCACAGCTTTTGTGAGGGGCTCGATTTCGTTTAAGATGCGTGGACGACCTTCGTTCAGGATCAGAATAACCGGTTTGCCGGTGTTGGCAAGCGCCTTAATGAGGTCGAGCTGATTCTTTGAAAGAGAGAGATTGGTGAGATTGCCCGGAGTTTCGCAATAGGAATTTTCGCCGATGCACGCAATGATATAATCGGCATTGGCAGCACTGGCTACAGCCTTATCAATCTCGGGCGCATTTTCTTCCCAATAGAGACCACCCTGTTTGTAGGTAACTCCCGGTTCGTAGATAACCTGATCCTTACCAAACTTGTTGCTGAGAGATTCGAGGATGGTGTTGTACTGAGTGGCACACATATCTGCTTTGTCGCCCTGCCAGGAGTACGACCAGCCTCCGTTGAGCGTACGCATGGAGTTTGCGTTTGGTCCGGTTACCAATAATTTCTTTCCGGTGCTTAAAGGTAAGATATGATCGCTGTTTTTCAACAAGACAAGCGATTCCTGAGCAGCCTTCAAGGCAGCATCAGCATGCTCTTTGCATCCGAACAAAGGAAAATCTTTGTTGTTGTAAACAGGTTTTTCGAACAGGCCCAGACGGTACTTCATGCGCAGAACACGGCGTACGGCATCGTCGATACGAGTCATGGGTACTTCACCTTCCTGTACCAGTTCTTTGAGATAAGTGCAGAAGCTCCATTCGTAAGGTACCATGGACATATCTATCCCGGCATTGATAGCCAGCTTGATGGCCTCTTTTTTGCTGGATGCAATCTTATCACGAGTATAAAGGTTGTTGATATCGGCCCAGTCGGTTACAATCATTCCGTCCCATTGAAGATCTTCCTTCAGCCATTTTGTGAGCAGTTCGTAGTTGGCATGGAAAGGCAGACCGTTGTTACTGGCCGAATTGACCATGACGGACAGTGCACCTGCCTTGATACCTTCGAGGAAAGGAGCAAAGTGTTTCTCGCGCATATCCTGCAGGGTGATGGACGATGGTGTGCGGTCTTTTCCGGAAACAGGAACACCGTAACCCATGTAGTGCTTTAAGCAGGCAGCAACGTGGTTATTATCGATATGGTTTGGATCTTCACCCTGGAAACCCAGAATAGATTCGCGTCCCATTTCGGCATTGACATAGCAATCTTCTCCATAATTCTCCCACATACGAGGCCAGCGGGCATCACGTCCGAGGTCGAGAACAGGAGCGTAGGTCCATGGAATACTTCCGGCTTTGGTTTCGTAGGCTGATATGCGTGAACCTTCGCGTACCAGCGAACGGTTGAACGTAGCCGCCATGTTGATACCCTGCGGGAAGAAAGTACCCCCTTGAGTATAAGTAGTGCCATGAATCTGGTCTACACCATAGATGCAAGGGATACCGATAGCTTTCATCGATTTATCCTGTATTTTCCGGATAATAGCTTCCCAGCCCTCTTTTGTCTGCGCAATGCTGTTGGGTACATTCAGGATAGAGCCAACCTTATACTTACTTATCACACTGTCCAGCAAAGCTTCATCAATCTGGAACCCTTTTTTATTCTCTATCTCCATGATGGCCATATAGATTCTCATCATGTTTTCTTTGTCGGGCATGCCTTTGGATAAGTCGAACTTCTTCTCCAGGTTATATTTCTTCAGTATCTTTTTCAAATCGTCCACTTTGGGATTCTGCTGATTCATTCCCTCGAACGGGTTAGTCCGTTTTGCTAGGATATCGATAGTAAGCTCAGTCATCTGCCCAATTTTCTCCTCAAGAGTCATTTTTTTTAGCAGTGTTTCTACTTGCTGTTCAATCTTCGGATCCCTGGGGATCGCGGTTTTAACAGTTTGTGCCGAAGTGGTGAGGATACTCCCGGCAGCAAGCAGTGAAAAGAGAAATTTTTTCATGATATTGATTTTTATGTAGTTATTTGTTTAAGACAGACAAATATAGAAAAAAACGTCACAAAGGACACAGTAAGTATACATCTTTTTCTTTTTGTGATACACTGTGTCCTTTATGACAGGAATATTATTTCTCTAAAATGTTTATTGGCTTTTGCAAATTCAGTATGTTATGCATTTTTTGAGAAGATGCAGACAGATTTGTTTTCAGGGTGGCTTTGATGTCACGTGAGGAAGCACCGATTAAAAACTTATATGATCCTTCATCTACTACCCATGCCGATTCCTTTTCGCTATATGATGCCAGATCTGTGGCATTTAATTTCAACGAAACAACAACTGTTTCTCCCGGCTTCAACTCTTTGGTTTTGGCAAACGCTTTCAGTTCTTTTTCCGGTTTTGGCAACTTTGCATTAACTGGGGCGGAAACATAGAGTTCTACAATTTCTTTGCCTGCAACCTGACCTGTGTTTTTTACGTTTACTGTAACTGTATAAACATTGTTTTCAGTTTTGAGGGTTGGATTTGTATACTGGAATGTTGTGTAAGACAATCCGTAACCAAACGGATAAGAAACCCCTTTGTTGAAGCTGTCAAAGTAGCGGTAGCCAACATAGATATTTTCTTCGTAATCCGAATAGTCCCACAGCTTTTCTTCAGATTTCTTTTTACCGTGGTTAGTGAAATCCATACTGCTCATTTTACCCTCTGTTGGAAAATTGGCAGAAGAAGCCACATCTTCGAACTTTATAGGGAAAGTCATTGGTAGTTTGCCCGAAGGAGATGTTTTGCCACTCAATACATCGGCAACACTGTTTCCACCTTCCTGACCAGCCTGCCATGCCAGCAGGATTGCATCGGGTGTTTCTTTCCAGGAAGCTGTTTCGATTACACCTCCAATGTTTAGCACTATCACAACTTTTTTACCTGCTGCATGGAATGCCTGGCAGATGTCTTTTAACATCTGTTGCTCTTCCTTGCTCAGATTAAAATCGTTTAGTTTACGATCGAGAAACTCGCCTGAGGTACGTCCCAACGTGATAAGGGCAACATCCGATTTTGCAGCCTGTTCTTTCAGTGTTTGCTGAGAAAACGTCATTTCCGTAGGACGTGGCAGAGGCATAAAGGTAGCATACTTGTTGGACTTGTCGGGAGTGTTACGCTTGTTCTCGTAAGCAATGTGTTTCTCATACGCAACTTTCAACGTATTGTCAATGATGTACCCAGCGCTTTTTAATCCCTCTAATAAAGAAACTGTATATGCCCGGTTTACATTACCCGAGCCAGTACCACCAGCAATAAAGTCATAAGACGTGCATCCAAACAATGCCACATTTTTTACATCAGCCGAGAACGGTAATGCTTTATTATCGTTTTTCAATAAGACCATACCTTCTGTAGCCGACTGGCGCGTAACGGCTGCATGCGCTTTCAGGTCGGGCTTGTTGGAATATTGATAACCTTTGAAACGCGGAGTTTTGATAATCATCTCCAGAATGCGCCTTACATTACGGTTTAATACAGATTCACTGAGTTTACCTTGTTTTACTCCGTTGATAATCATTTCCAGTTGTTTTGGGGTACCCGGTTCCAGTAAATCGTTACCAGCCAGCATTTGCGCAATAGGATTCTTGCCGCCAAACCAGTCTGTCATAACCATTCCTTTATAGCCCCATTCATTACGAAGGAGGGTGGTTAGTAATTCAAGATTTTCGGAGGTATAGATGCCGTTCAGATAGTTGTAGGAAGACATTACGGTCCATGGTTCAGCTTCTTTCACGGCAATCTCGAAACCTTTCAGATAAATTTCACGCAAGGCACGGGGAGAGATACGGGCATCGGTTGCCATACGGTTGCTTTCCTGATTATTTCCTGCAAAATGTTTGATGGAGGTTCCTACGCCATTGCTTTGTACTCCCTTTACATACGAGGCTGCAATTTTTCCGGCTACTACCGGATCTTCAGAATAGTACTCGAAATTTCGTCCGCACAACGGATTGCGGTGTATGTTCAGAGCAGGTGCCAGGAGTACGTCTGCGCCATACTCCAGGACTTCATTTCCGATAGCCGAACCAACTTGCTGTACTAATTCCTGATTCCATGTAGAAGCCAGCAACGTTCCGATAGGGAAGTGGGTACAATAGTACGTTGCACTGTCTCCCTCGCGTTTAGGGTTTATGCGAAGTCCGGCAGGTCCATCTGCCAGTACTACTGCGGGAATGCCCAACCGATGAATTGGATAAGTAGTTCCCGCTGCACCGGGAACTAAACTTTTTGTTTCACCGACAACTGCGCTGTCACCGGAAAATCCTTCCATACCGGTACCTACTACCAGGTGCGCTTTTTCTTCGAGCGTCATGGCAGCAATCACATCGTCAATGGAAGATTTTCCTAACCTGGGAGTGCCGGGGCTGCAGGCTACTAATGTGCCGGAAATAAGAATCGTGCTAATTATGTGTTTCTTCATAATAAATTCCTTAGATATTATTTGAATAATAGAGGAGTAAATTCTGTAAGATATATGCGCCAGTTTTTCCAAATATGTCCTTCACCTGTTTCGTAGTAAGTATATTTGTATCCTTTTTCATCCAAAAGTTTGCGATAATCTTCATTAGCCTTATAAAGGAAGTCGGCTTTGCCGATAGCGATCCAGTAAAGGGCCGGTTTTTTGGAGAACTGAACTTTTAATTTACCTTCAAGATTTTCATAAACAGGAGACTTTGCGTCTTTGTTTGGTAAAATGGCTGCAGAGAACAAACCAACATAATTGAACAGATCGGGGAACTGTTTAGAGATATGCATGGAATGAAAACCTCCCATTGAAAGACCTGCAATGGCACGACCGGATTTACTTTTAATGGTGCGATAATTATTATCGACGAATTTTACTACATCTGGAAATGCCATTTCGAATGAACCTTCCATAGTTTTTGGTAATTGTGTATTTGGAGGAACCAGACCGGCAGAAGACTCTCCTGGAGCGGCTTCCTGAGAGGCATTACCGTTCGTCATGACTACAATCATAGGTTTAGCTTTACCTTTTGCAATGAGATTATCAAGAATCTGTGCGGTGCGTCCAAGAGCTATCCAGGCCTCTTCGTCACCACCCATACCATGTAACAGATAAAAAACAGGATAGCGCTTTCCACTGGCTTCGTATCCGGCAGGAGTGTAAACTGTCATTCGACGCTCCATGCCCAGTGTGGGACTGTTGTACCAGATACGGGATACGGTTCCGTGAGGTACTTTGTTTACTTTATATAAATCAGCGCGTTCTCCACCAATGATAAATATATTGGTAATTGAAGCAACATCACGGTTAAGATATACATTATTCGGATCGATAGTTTTCAGCCCGTCTACAATAAATGAGTAGCTGTAAAGTTCCGGTTTTAATTGATTGGAAGTGGTATATTCCCATAATCCATCCTTTCCTTCTGTTAAATCGGCAAATCCCGGGGCATCAAATTCTCCGTAAGGAGTCTTAATTTTTTGTGTAGGAAGAAAATCTCCCGTAACTTGTACTTTTACAGCCTTAGGAGCCTTCAGCCGGAAAGTAACCGTGTTGTTTTCGTGAATTTCAGGAGAGATAACTTGTGGTACTCCCCAAAGGGCTTGTTGCGCAAAACTCATTACGCACATCAGCAACCCTGCAGCTAAAATTGTTAATCTTTTCATGATACTTTTATAATTAAATTAATAAATTTCTTTTTTTTCCTAATTTCCTTTGATTGATAAATTTGCGTATTTATAATTAAAGGTCCCTGTTCCCAGAACGTCTTTATTGGTTGAGGTTGTTAATTCACTACCTGAAAAGCTATACAGCATATCACCTTCTATACCTTGTACAGCAGAAATTGTAATTTTTCCAGCTGTAATGTATTGTTTGACTTTGTTTGCATCTGTATAGTAAGATCCACCAGCCATATTATATTGTGACAGTACCCAGCCACTGTCCATCAACCAGCTTGTTGTTGGACTTCCTTGAATAGTATATGTCCCTGTTACTTCGCTGATATTGGCATTGGCTTTATTTATTGCATTTAATGAAGCAACTTCCTGACCATTTGGATCACTGACTGTAAACGTGTATTTTGTCAATTCAGGATAATTAGTTGTTTTACCGGTTGTCCAATCTGTAACTGATACGGCTGAAGTTGACATAATTACAGTATAACCACTGGCTTCGGGATCATCTACTCCTACTGTAAAAGTAGTAGTTCCCCTATAATTAAATCTGAAGCGTTGACCTGTGGAAGTTGTCAGCAAACCATTTATTAAGTACTGTCCATTTATGATTGCCACGTCTATATCACCTGCAGTTATATTCACATTACCATTCAGTGTTGCCGAATATTGTTTGCCGGCGGAAACTGTATTAGCGTATACATAAGTCCCTGCAGGTAGTATCCATTCGTCACTTCCTAAACGGAGTGCCAGCGAATTTCCAGATGCATCGGTGAGTGTCATATTGATAGCCTTAACCCCCTTTTTAAGTTTATCTGTTGTCTGATTTTCAACCTTGTTGAAAGTATAGCCATCCATTGCATATTTACCCGAAAGCGAATCCAGCGCATTTTCATTACAGGCTGTCAGAAGACATAACACATACAATATAAATAATGAATTTATTGTTTTCATAACTATTCTGTTTTTAAATAAAGATTACCAGTTATTATTCTGATGCATATTTGGATTTACTCGTAATTCCTTTGCAGGGATTGGTAATAATTTATGTTTTTCTTTGAAACCAAAGATAGTATTTTTATTTAAGTATTCAATGCCCTTAGCTGAATAGCTTGGAACTTGTTTACCTTGTTCACCCATAACAGATGAAGCGTCTCCCCAGCGGATTAAATCCTGATAGCGTACACTTTCCAGACAAAGTTCCAGACGTTTTTCTTTCTTTACGTCATCCAACGAAACGGAAGTTAATGCTGGTAATTGAGCACGGGTACGTACTTCATTGATATATTTTAAAGCTTTAGCCTGACTAACGCCACCTTTAATATGAGCTTCTGCTGCCATTAGCAATACTTCGGCATAACGCATGATACGCAGATTGATATACTGTAAAGACTGAAATCCTGGAAAATCTTGTACACAATCTTCTTTTAACGGACGATTTTTCCACATGAAATATCCTTCACAACCATATAAGTAAGCGCCACTTTGCAAGGTGATTCCTGCATTCTCCATTTGTTCATATGTGTGTATGGTGCAATTTAGACGATAACCATTTTTACCTTCCATGGCTACAAATGCATCGTAAAGATCTTTACGTGGGTTAGCAAATCCGTAGGTTCCTGTTGCAATATATGCCTTAGCACCGGTACTGTAATTCAATTTGTCGGTACGCCAGCCTTGCATAATATGCAACATGGTGAATATAGACCATATTTTTTCTGGATCGTTACGCATCTGACATTCAAACATAGATTCACAACTATTATTTGCTACAGCATGGAGCAGTTTGTCATAACCTCCTTGATATAGACTATATTTGGCAGATTCAATTACTTTGTCTAAGGTTGCAGCAGATTCTGAATATTTACCCTGAAATAGTTGTGCTTTTCCGAGATAGGCTTCTGCCACCTCTTTAGTAATACGTATGCTGGTTGTCTGGTCGTTTACATCACTCTTGGAAGGCAATGCCCCGGAACCTATCGCTTCATTTAAATCACTTTCTATTAGTTTCCAAGTAACTTCAGGAGTTCCGTTACTTTGACGATATTCATTTGATTGTAACAGATGATCAATAGTAGGGGCTGTTCCAAACATGGTGACCAACTCAAAATGTGCCCAGGCACGGAAGAATTTAGCTTCGGCAATAGCCCGCTGCTTTACTTCAGAGTTTGCTTCGATCTTATCTATAATAAGGTTGGCATTATAAATGATATTATAAAGACCGGAATACAAACTTTCAATCATTGAATGGTCTGTTCCAAAATTGTATTCATTCAGCTTCTCCATGGAAGCATTGTCACCACGCGAACCACCACCACACCAAACATCATCGGAAAGCATGTTTTTGGTAAAGAACCAGTTAAAATACTGACTTCGTACACTACTGTAAAGATTTGCAGAAGCTTGTTGTGCATCGTCATCCGTTTTATAGAAACTTTCTTCTGCACCTAAGTTGCCATGCTTTAGTATGTCTAAACGGTCCTCGCAACCGGTACCTACAACAGAAAGAAGGCTTATTAGCAATAGATATAAATATTTCGTTTTCATATTATTATTCGTTAAAGGTTAATTAAAATTCAATGTTTAAACCGAATACAACTTTCTTTGAACAGGGATATGAACCTTTATCAATACCCATACCTGAAGTTGTGCTTGCTGCAGCCTCCGGATCAAATCCCGGATAACTGGTAAAGGTGATAAAGTCGTCTAAAGAGCCATAAATACGGAGGTTATTTACAAAGATTTTCTTTAACCATTTTTGAGGGAAAGAATAGCCAAACTGAATTTGCTTGATTTTGTAGTATGATCCATCATATACCAATGCATCGGAAAGTTGATATTTATCCATTAACATAGCACCAGCACGAGGTACTGTTCCTGCTTTATTATCAACAGTCCAGCGATTGTCATAGAATACTTCCTTTAATTTATTGGAAGCCTTGAAATCCGGACGATTGATGCAATTGAAAATGTCATTTCCATGTGATCCTGTTCCAAAAATGGTGAGATCAAAGCCTTTCCAGGATGCTGCAAGTGTAATACCATAAGTAAAATCAGGTATAGCATCGCCAATATATGAGATATCACCTTCTGAGAGTCCGCCGCTTTTGTCTAAATCGGCAAAGGTTGGCTCGCCAGTCTCCGAATTAACCCCTGTGAATTTGTAACCTCTGAAATAGTATACAGGATATCCCTTTTCAAAGTAAGTTACGTAACTTGTGTGAAATTTGGTACCCTCAATACGATTAATGGAAGGATCAATATAAGTTACTTTATTCTTTAAAGTAGCTAAATTTGCACGAACGCTGTAATTGAAATCGCGGATATGATCTCTCCAGCTCAATTCAAATTCCAAACCTTTATTACTTACATTGCCTGCATTCATAGGTGAGGTATTACCACCGATAGCTAATGATGGGGTAGTGTTCCATACCAATAAGTCTTTCGTCTTTTTGTCAAAATAATCCAGACCAAATGTCAGTCGGCTTCGTAAAAAACGAGCATCAAATCCAATGTTGATCTGCTCAGATGTTTCCCACTTAAGTTTTTCATTACCCATTGTGGAAGGACGTGCACCGGTAATGTAATAATTTTCCAGAGTGAAAGGATAAATACCACTTGATGTCATATCTGTACTGTAAGGATAACCGCTTAATGCTGAAAGACTACCATTTTGTCCCCAGCTTGCGCGTAGTTTTAAGCTGTTTATTTTTTCTTTCAGAGGCATAAAAAACTTTTCCTCGGAAACAGACCATCCTGCTGAGACTGCAGGGAAGTATCCCCAACGATTTGTTGATGGTAAAAATGAAAGGTCGGCAGCATCTGCCCGAAGTGATGCCTGCAACATATATTTCCCTGCATAATCATAGCCAACACGACCAAAATAAGACATTTTTGCAGAACGGGTTTTTTCACCACCCACACTTTTTGTAGCAGAAGATGCCCCATAGTTGAGATAATAAAATAACGGATCGTTCTTTTGCAATGCATCTTCTCCATTAGCCGACAGACTACCGCTGACATAATCATAAGTGGATTCCTGATAAGACATACCCACCATAGCAGAGACTGTATGTTTATCGAAACTCTTCATATAATTAGCAAAATTTTCCCATTGATAATAGATTGAAGTAGAAGACTGACCGCTTTGACTCAGATAATCCTTGCTCTGCACAGAGTTCC
This sequence comes from Bacteroides luti, assembly GCF_900128905.1. GTDB lineage: Bacteria > Bacteroidota > Bacteroidia > Bacteroidales > Bacteroidaceae > Bacteroides > Bacteroides luti. Next base: position 49,862 of record NZ_FQTV01000003.1, on the reverse strand, counting down.
CGTAAAAAGGTAAAGAAGTTGTTGAGCTTCTTGCTCCGGATAAACGGTATCCTAAACGGGATGTTATTGTGAGGTCTTTGAATGGCTTGAAGTCTCCATAAATAGAACCGTTTACATTGAAACCACTATTTCTGTCAATGTTATTGTCGCGCATAATCATTGGATTATATTGCTCACATGCCAGGAATTTGGACACGGCATAGTAATTACCGTTTTCATCCTGTAACAAATGCTTGCCATCGTTCAAGGCTGTAAGCATGTTAGCCGGCAGATTCTCATAGGTATAAGTATCTGGAGTAAGTGGGTCGAGCTGCAAAATAGAGGTAAGCAGACTTCCGTACTCATTATTGGATGAAACTGTACGTACATTATATTTTTCAATCTGATTAGTTGTTCCAACTTTCAGCCATTTCTTAATCTGATATTCAGAATTAATAGTAGCAGTCATACGGTTATATGTATCAGCATTGCCTTTTACAATACCGTTATTATCGAGATAAGTCAATGATAGATAGTAGTTGCCTTTATCTCCGCCACCTGTGAAGGCTAAGTTGTGTTTTTGCATCTGACTATTTCCGAATGCGACATCAGACCAGGAGGTATTTGTGACACCATCCCAGTTTTTTAGTAAATAGTCTCTTGTAAAGGTAGAACCTTCAACCATATAATCGATGTATTGTTCAGAATTTAGCATCTTAGGAATACGTGCCAACGATTGAACTGAATATTGAAAATCGTATGCAATTTTGCCTTCGCCGGATTTACCTTTTTTAGTTGTGATAAGAACAACTCCATTGCCGGCTTCGGCACCATAGATTGCTGCTGATGCCGCATCTTTTAATACTTCCATTGAAGCGATATCGTTTGGATCAATACCCGAAATATCAGATAAACGGATACCATCGACCACATACAAAGGACTGGAAGCCGCGTTGGAGGAGTATCCACGTATGCGTATGGTTGGTGATGAACCCGGAGCTGCAGAAGTTTGAATAATCTGCACACCGGCTGTTTTACCTTGTAATGCTTGTTGAGCATTGCTGATGGTGCGGTTTTGTATATCCTCGGTTTTTACCTGTGAAATGGCACCGGTAACAGAGCTTTTCTTTTGTACGCCGTAACCGACCACTACAACTTCTTCCAGAACTTTCTGATTTTCTTTCATTGTAATGTTCATTGTTCCTGCAACAGCCTTTTTCTCTTGTGTAATGTATCCGATGTATGAGTATACAATTGTTGCACCTTCATGCACGAATAACGAATAATTGCCGTTAAAATCTGTTATGATACCATTATTAGTACCTTTTTCCATTATACTGACCCCAATCATTGTTTCATTAGAGTCGTCGGTAATTTTTCCCGATACCTTTACTGTTTTTTGAGCCATCAAGAAAGGTATGCCCATTAAAAGAAAAAGAATTAAGGCTGTCAGCCTTTTCATTTCATTGTGCTTCATAGTTTTGTTTTCATTAGTTATTATTATAGATTTGGTAGTTAATAAAAGAGCTTGTTTTTAAAATCCCCGGGTTGGAAATGCCATGATTATATCCAGTAAATCCTTGTCGTGGTTATATTTCATTTCACATGTATTATTGAAAAACATCGTGGCACCTTTTTCCTGAGTATAAGGTTCCCATTTCGGTAAGCCTTTTACATTGGGATTACCGGTTCTTGCAAAATTTATCCAGGCACTACTCATTTTGTCACTTAATAATTGCGCAGATTTGCCACCTCCGGTTATGCTGGCATGACGAACTATATTATTGAAAACAAAGGGAATTTCCATGCAGTGTGTACTGCGGAACATACCATCGAGTACCGGTGATTCCCAGGCGAACATATACATATAAACCGGTGCACCGTGTTGATCTGTTTTTAGCTTTGCTTGGGCTACTGCACTAGGTCTGAATATAAAATCAACATCAATCAAATCTTTTGGCTGATAGTTCGGATACGCTTTTTGGAATGCTTTAAGGAAGTCGTCCATACGATCTCCATATTTTTTCTTAAGGTTTTCAACAGCTTGTTCTTTAGTGATTGAGCGCATAGCAGGTACATATGTACTCATTGTAAATTCATTTTGTGTTGTTCCGATAATCATAGGTATATTACGGGATTGTGCCGGTGCTTGTGGATCAAAAGGTTGAGTAGGCAGCACATCTCCGTCTACTGTTGGTGCCCAGCCAAATATAAAGGAAGAAACTCCTTCTTTATCAGCCTCTGCACGTACTTTGACTATAGCCTTTTCGCCAGCTGAGAGTAGTCTGTCATAAGGTATTTTCTGAATTTCGTCGATCTGCGAAGGTTTCAGTCCCAGCTCTTCAACAACGGCAGTACCAATGCGACGTGAATACCGGGATTCCATTGTGCGTAGCATGGATCCGCTTTCTACAATTGCTTTATGAAATAATTTATCCGCAGCAGGAGTAGCTAGTAACGTAGAAACTTTACCACCACCGCCAGATTGTCCGAATATTGTAACATTAGATGCATCTCCTCCAAAGGAGGCTATGTTTTTGTTTACCCATTGAAGCGCTGCTATTAAATCCAGTAGTCCGACATTTCCGGATTTTGCAAATTTATCACCATAAGCGGACAGGTCTAAGAACCCCAGAACATTAAGACGATGGTTTAATGTAACTACTACTACATCACCTTTTTTAGAAAGATTTGTACCGTCATAGGATGGAAGTTCCTGTCCGGAACCAGCTGAGTAACCACCTCCATGTAGCCATACCATAACGGGGCGTTTCTTACCATCGTTCAATCCGGTTGTCCAGATATTTAATCGTAGACAATTTTCATCGGGGTAACCGTCGTCCCAATGAAACGCAAATGCCTGTTCATCACTGTACCACCCCATGCGTTTACCTTGAGGACAAGTAGGACCGTAAGAGCGTGAACTACGTATTCCTTCCCATTTGTCAGGCGCTGTTGGCGGCATAAAGCGCTCTGCTTTTGCGTAAGGAATACCTTTATAGATGTATACACCTTCTTCGATGTATCCTGAAACCTTTCCCGATTCAGTTTGAGTTACTGCTGTTTGGGATGAAGCTGTTATTTCTCCTGAATCTGTTTGTGATGGTTGCTTACTTGCTATCGCTACTCCACAACAATAGACAAGTAGTAAAGAAGTGAACGCAATGACTGATAGAAATTGTTTTTTCATATATGTATTAGTTATGGTTTTTACACTTGCAATATTATCTTATTCTTTAGAGAACGAGTTTTTGATGTGTTTGAAAGATTTGTCTCTGCGTTCAAAACCGCTTTTTTATTTGTTCAAATGTTTATCTCTGTGTTCAAAACCTGTTAGAAAATACTTTTTCTGCTGAATTCAGCTCTTATTTGTTTTTGTCCGTACTCTTCTTATATCTATATTTGTGTACTCATTAACCTTAGAACACACTATGCAAAAGTTACTTTCTTTTTTTATGTTATTACTTTTCCTTATATATGTTACCTCTTGTAGGCCAAAAGAGAACGCGAATGAGAATAAAACAGCTATTGCAAGCCCTGTTATTGCGAATGACATTTCCAATCAAAAGATATCTTCTTTCGCAGAAGATGCCCAGGGACATATCTGGATAGGAACTTTCAGGGGGCTGAATAAATATAATGTACATGAGTTTCATCAATATTTCTGTACGGATGACTCACTTGATTTACCTGACAACCAGATACAGGATATTTTTCGGGACTCGCAGAACCGGCTATGGATTTCTACAGTTAATGGAGCTTGTTTATATACGGATAAAGATAATTTTCAACGAATACCGATTACCATTCCAAACCAAAACGGAACGCAGTTTCTGGAAGATAAAAATGGAAAGATTTTCCTGAATATGGTTTTTCAGCTCTGTGTATATAATTCTGAAAAAAAACAATTTGACTGTGCTATCAAGGCTTTTGATCCACAAGGAACCTTTAGTGGAAGATGTTATATTGACAATAATAACAGGTTGTGGGCTGTTAATCCGCTAGCTTTGAGATGTTATAATTCTTCTACAATAAAACTGGAAGATTCTATCCCTACAAAACATTCTGTTTATTACTCATATATGCGGGACAATGGTGAGTTATGGCTGGTGGGAGAAAACTCTTTGTCGGTTTTTGATACACGCACACGAAAATATATAGATGTTCCGAAGGTTATAAGAAACCATCCGGTATTGTCTAAATCTACCATCAATTATATATATCCTTACGAGAACAACAGTTTACTAATAAACACGACAGAGAACGGTATGTTTCTCTACAATTACATTGAAGGCTTTGTAATTCATCAGGATGAGAATGGTTTTCCATTTGAAGTTCCGCATTTTAAAATAAGCAAAATGTTTACAGATTCGCAGAAAAACTTGTGGATTGGTTCGGTGGATCAAGGTTATGTTGTTCGCTATAATTATAAAAAACGATTCAATAACAATAATTATCTTTGCTCATGTGTGAAACAGAAGTCTGTAGTGGCTGTAGCGATTGATAAAGAAAAGCATTTATGGATTTCGACCTTAATGGACGGATTGTATATGTACGATCTGGACAGCAGGAAGGTAGAAAAGATTAATATGCAGAAAATTCTTCCGCAGGATAACCAGGAAAATCATGATGTCAGTTATCTCTTTGTAGATGAAAGTAATGCAATATGGATGGTTGTTTCTTCTAATAAAGTGATGCGATGCCGATATAAGAACGGCATGTTGCAGGTTGAAGCTACTTATCCCATTCTTTTCCCTATGTGTATTACTCAGGATCGTAACAATACTATTTGGGTAAGCACAGCCAGTCAATTTGTTTATGCCTTACGACAAAGAGAAACAAAATTCAAACCAATTCAACTCTATAATAAGGGGTTCATATTTATTCCGGGTATGCTTCCATTGAGTACAGGTGAGATCTTATTTGCTGCTTTCAACAATTCAATGCAGTTGGTTGACCCAAATACCTGGAAACCTAAAGAACTTAAAATATCGAAAGAAGATATAAAGAGTTGTATCCCTCGCTCTGTATTTATTCCGACTAAACTTTACGAAGATACGAATGGCGATATATGGATAGGCACTGTGAGCAATGGACTGATGCGTTATTCTCCCTCCACCAAAAGAATGTATCCGATATCAGGCATTTCATGTACAGATATTAGTAGTATTGAGGAAGATAGACAAGGAAATATTTGGGTAAGTACGCAATATGGCTTATATAAGTATGACAGAACAGTAGGTAAATTTACCAGTTATTATGCAGCGGACGGTATTGGCGGCAATCAGTTTTACGAGCGGACTTCGTGCCGGCTTCCTAATGGTGCTCTGGTATTTGGTGGTACACATGGGTTGACAGTTTTCGATCCCATAGATGTGACATTTAAACGGAATATACCTCTATTATTCGAAGATTTAAAGATTCACAATAAGTTGATACGTCCGCAAAATGAGTCTTGTATTGACAAGCATTTGTCTTACAAGCCGGATATTCATTTGGATCATGACCAGAATAGTTTTAGTATATCATTTGCTGCACTTGATTATTGCGAATATGAACGAGTACATTACTGTTACAAATTAGAAGGTTTTGATAAATATTGGATTGATGCAGGTAATAATCGTGAGGCATATTATGCTAATCTACCGGTAGGAACATTTACATTTAAAGTAAAGATTACAAATAATGATAAGACCATAGTAGAAGCCGAAAACTCTCTACAGATTATTGTATCACCGGCACCATGGGCAACATGGTGGGCGTATTGTATCTATTTTATTGTGATAGCAGGTGTTATTTATTTACTTTTCAGTGCTTATCTGCGCATTAAAACGGAAAAGGAAGCAGCTTTGCGTGCAGAACAGGAAAAAGCTCAGGAGCAACGCGTGAATAAAATGAATATGAGTTTTTTTTCCAATATTTCTCACGAATTTCGTACTCCGTTGACTATGATTTCAGGACCTGTTGCACAAATGTGCGATAGTCCCGAAATAAAAGGAGAAAATAAAAAGTTACTTTATATAGTGCAACGCAGCGTGGACAGAATGTTGAAACTTGTAAACCAGTTAATGGACTTTAATAAACTTGAAAACGATACATTACGATTGAAAGTAAAGCGAATGGATGTTATTTCTATTTTGCAACAATTGACAGATGTTTTTAAAGTAAATGCGCAAAACAAGAATATTACATTAAGCACATTTGGTTTGGAAGATTCGTTTATTCTTTGGTTAGACGAAGATAAAGTAGATAAGATTATGGGAAACTTATTGTCCAATGCACTCAAATTTACGCCTATAGGTGGAAAAATTGATATAGATTTCGATGTTATAACCAGAGATGATGCCTTAAAACAATTTTCGCTTACAGATAAAGATGTAGATATACAATATATTAAGGTAACGGTGACCGATACGGGTAAAGGTATTCCCGAAAATCAAATGGAGAAGATTTTTATTAAATATTATCAAGTGGAGGATCAATCGGAAGGAACCTATAACTGGGGAACAGGTATTGGTCTTTATTATGCACGTAGTCTTGCGGAACTACACCATGGCTATCTTAAGGCTAGTAATCGTAAAGTTGGCAATGGTGCCATATTTACCCTCATTCTTCCGATAAATGAGATCTCCTACACTGAAGAGGAACGATCTGTGGAACAAGGGACACAAGAAGACGTATTTCCTTTATCGGACAAAAAGCCATATAAACAGGTGGAGAATTTAAATTCGACAGGTAAACAACAGACTTTATTGGTAGTTGATGATGATACTGAAGTGGCATATTATTTAAAAGCGATGTTATCGTCTTACTATAATGTTATTTGTCGTTTTGATGCTAATAGTGCGTTAGAAGCCATAAATGAAGAAGTGCCGGATTTGATATTAAGTGATGTTGTTATGCCTGGTGTTGATGGATATCAGCTTTGTCGCCAAATAAAAGAAGATTTGTTGTTATGCCATATTCCAGTTATTCTGGTAACGGCTAAGACAACTGTTGAAAATCAGGTTGAAGGTCTGGATATTGGTGCTGATGCTTATGTAACCAAGCCTTTTGATCCGAACTATTTGCTGGCACTTATCAAATCACAACTTAAAAACAGGGAAAAAATACGTAATATACTGGGAAGTACTACTCAGACAAACAATATTTCAAAGAATGTTCTATCTCCTCAGGATAACGCATTTATGACCGATCTTTACCATTTAATGGAATCTGAACTCTCTAATACTGAATTAGATATAGTCCATATGACAGCACGGTTAAAGATATCTCGCACCAAATTGTACTATAAAATAAAGGGACTGACTGGTGAAAACCCTGGTGTTTTCTTTAAAAAATACAAATTAAACCGTGCTGCAGAACTGATTTCTGAAGGGAAATATACTATATCAGAGATTGCTGATATGACTGGTTTTACTACGTTGTCTCACTTTTCCGTAACGTTTAAGAAACATTTTGGAATAGTGCCCAGTGAGTACAAAGGGATAAATTAACTATAAATTATCTGTGCAGAAATAAATCTTGTATACAACGATTGAATTTTATTTTTTTTCTAATCACTGAGGCTGCATTCTAGATTTCTAAATCCTTGTGTACAAAATAGTAGAAAGTATAGTTAGTGATTTAATAACATTTCCGTTCAGAAAGAACCGAAAGAAATTTTGTAGAGGATGTTGCTTGATTTTAATAGAAAAATGATTAAAAAAGAAAAATGAGCGGCGTTAGAATGCGAAAAAACACGAATAAAAATATATATAAATAAAAGAAATCTTAAAATATCAATAACGAAAAACCTATTTCGGTTTTTTGTGTTTATAAGTTATGGAGCTGCTCCTTAACAAAATAAACATTAATTATGAAAATAGCAGTAATAGGCGGATCTGGTTTTGTTGGAACACGTCTTATTGAGACATTAAAAGATCATACTATTCATCAATTGATTAATATTGATAAACAACAAAGCCCATTTTTCCCGGAGATAACAACAATAGCAAATGTACTTGATCAGGAAGCTATAAATAATTTGCTGAAAGGTACTGATTTGGTTGTTTTACTTGCAGCCGAGCACAGAGATGATGTTTTTCCGAGAACATTATATTATGACGTAAATGTACAGGGTATGGCGAATGTACTTGCTGCTATGGACCTGAATGGTGTAAAGCATATCGTATTCACAAGTTCGGTTGCAGTATATGGATTAAATAAAGATAACCCTAACGAAGAATGTCCGATTGATCCATTCAATGATTATGGCAAATCAAAATGGATGGCGGAATTATTGTTGCAGGAGTGGTATGCCAAACATTCCGAATGTAATGTGAATATTCTAAGGCCTACAGTGATATTTGGTGAACGTAACAGGGGAAATGTTTTTTGCTTACTGAAACAGATATCCAGCGGTAGATTCCTGATGGTTGGAAATGGAAAAAACAAAAAATCTATGGCTTATGTGGGTAATGTTGTTAATTTTATTCGCTATCTGATCTGCAATAAGTCTTTAGGTTATGACGTTTATAATTATATAGATAAACCAGAAGTTACGATGAATGACTTGGTAGCTCATGTTAGTAGGGTAATGGGGAAACATATTCCATCTAAACATTTTCCATACTGGATGGGGCTATTAGGCGGATATTGTTTTGATTTTCTAGCTTCAATTACAGGAAAGAAACTAGCAATCAGCAGTATTCGTGTGAAGAAGTTTTGTGCAAATACACTATATGATTCGTCGAAAGCAATGACAACCGGATATGTGCCTCTCTATACATTGAGCGAAGGACTTGCTCGTACGCTAAATTATGAATTTCTTGAGAAACGTACGGTTGATGATGTTATTTTCCTAACGGAATAATTAGCTTAGTTATTAACAGGGAACCTTAAATCTAATAATATGCAAGCAATAATTCTGGCAGCAGGAATGGGTAAGCGTTTGGGTGAACTTACCAGGAATAATACGAAGTGTATGGTTAAGGTCAATGAAGTTACTCTTATAGACAGGGTACTTTCACAACTGGCCAAACTGCATCTGAAGAGGGTCGTGATTGTTGTAGGATATGAAGGACAGAAGCTGATTGATTTTATAGGTGACAGATATAGCAGTGAAGTGAAGATTGAGTATGTTCACAATCCGGTTTATGAAAAAACAAATAATATCTACTCGCTGGCATTGGCTAAAAAACAATTGCAGGAAGATGATACTCTGCTGATTGAGTCGGACCTTATATTTGATGATAGTCTTTTCCAGATGATTATTGAAAATCCTCATCCTAACCTTGCTCTTGTGGCCAAATACGAGACGTGGATGGATGGTACAATGGTGCAAATAGATAACGATTGTAACATTGTGAACTTTATACCCAAGAAAGCTTTCAATTATAATGAAGTAGATTCTTATTACAAAACTGTAAATATATACAAATTCAGCAAGGAGTTTTCCAGAAGTTATTATGTTCCGTTTCTGGAAGCATATAGCAAAGCACTAGGTAATAATGAATATTACGAACAGGTGCTACGGGTAATAACATTGCTTGACAGGACTGGATTAAAAGCACTTCCGCTGACTGATGAGAAATGGTACGAAATTGATGATGTGCAGGATCTGGATATTGCTGAGACAATATTTGCGGAGGAGACAAAATTGCAGATGTATCAGAAAAGGTATGGAGGCTACTGGCGTTTTCCTAAACTGATTGATTTCTGTTACTTGGTAAATCCTTATTTCCCTTCTCAGCGAATGAAGGATGAATTGAGGGCTAACTTTGATACGTTGCTTACTGAATACCCATCGGGAATGTTTGTTAATACCTTGGTGGCAGGAAAATATTTTGGGGTGAAACAGGAATATGTAGTTGTGGGAAATGGAGCTGCTGAACTTATAAAAAGCTTGATGGAGAGGTTGGAAGGTTATATTGGTATTACTTGCCCTACTTTTGAAGAATATTCCAATCGGATTGTGAAGGAGAGAATTGTGCAATTTATTCCTCAGAATCCAGACTTTTCTTATTCGGCAGATGATTTGATCGAATTTTTTACAGGAAAAGAACTATCGTCACTTTTACTCATTAACCCGGATAATCCGTCGGGTAATTATATCTCCATGGAAAATGTACTGTTACTAGCTAATTGGGCTAGTGAGGAAAATATAACCTTGATAGTAGATGAATCATTCGTGGATTTTAGTGATGATTATTTGAACAATACTCTTTTGAATAATGGTATTCTCGAAGCATATCCAAATTTGATTGTAGTGAAAAGTATCTCTAAATCTTATGGGGTTCCCGGCTTGCGTATTGGCGTTCTTGTTACTGCCTGTAAGACATTGATTGATTGGATGAAAAAAGATGTTTCTATATGGAATATAAACTCATTTGCTGAGTTTTATCTTCAGATTTTTACAAAATATGAAGATGACTATAAAATGGGATGTGAAAAGTTCCTGATAGAAAGAAGACGTTTTTTTAATGAATTGCAGACTATTCCTTTTCTTAGAATAATTCCCTCTCAGGCTAATTTCTTTATGTGTGAGGTGGTATCTTCGTTTACATCAAAGGAATTAGCTAATGTTTTACTAAGCAGATTTAATATTCTTATAAAGGATTGTGGAACTAAATCTGCCTTCTCAGGTACAAATTATATTCGGATTGCTGTTAAAAATATATCGGATAATGACAGGCTGCTTCGAGCTTTGAAATTACTTTAATCGGGCTTCTTTTGAGTTTTTATTTATTTTTCTGCTTGTTATTGGAAGAAATTAATTGTTTTTCAGGAAATGGAAGAATTTCGTTTGCTGGTTTAAACAAATCGACCTTAATAAGATCTTTCTGACAAACAAACTGAGGGAAATAGCGAATAAGGAAAAGAACTACAGGAATCTCAATAAAAGCCACAAGAACAACCAAGACGGAAGTTAACAACCAACCATTTGATATAAAAGAAAGAAATCTATTTAGAATTAGCAATATAAACCAATGTGTACCAAGTACAATAATGCTGTACCGACCAAGGAAAGAGATAACTGGAACCTTTCTATTGATAAGCTTGGCCATGAGTAAAACAAATAATGTTCCGCTGATAGCTGTTGCATAAAACGAAATAAAATCTCCTTGATAAGTGTTAGTAACCAATTCAATTTTTTGAGCCAGGAAATAAACCAGCCCGGCTAGCAAAACCAGAAAAACAGGAATAAGACGATCTGATTTGTTTGGGATCAGAAAATCAGTCTCTTCCTTAAAAAAATAACCTAAAAAATAGAAAGGTATTGCTGTAAGACTTGTGTCGATCCACAAAGGTAAGTTGATGTGATAGATTCCTAGCTCAAAACCACAGATCCCTACTGTGAAACAGATTACTGCCATTACTACATTTCTTGCACTTTTATTCTTTATATCCAGCTTATCAGAAATAATGATGAGCAAGTAGAAAATCAGAGAGGTGTTAAACAATGTCATCAGAAACCATAATGGAGGATTAAGATAGACAAACTCTTCTCGAAAATTGACTGTTATATCTTTTAGAAGTTCTGAAATAAGATCGAAGCGACCTTTTATAAACCAGCCTGCTACATAGAGGATATAGGCTGTTATAGTGAAAAAAAAGAATGGAATAACTAACTTATTGACTTTTCTTAGAATAAAATTAATTAATCCGGCATATCTCTTAAAAAATAGACCAGATAAAAAAAAGTATAATGGCATTCTGAAAGACCCCAACATGGTATTTATTTCGGTATTGTTCAACGGACCAAAGGTGTGACCTAAGATTACCAGTAATATGCAAAACCCTTTTGCCAGATCAATATATTCTAACCGGTGTTCCATTTGTTTTCTGTTTTTGGTTAGGAGTTTTATACTATAAATAATAAATTAATAACAAAACATGATCTGTATTTGTTTAATAAATAAGGTATTCTACTTAAACTGTAATTTTATGAGAACTAATTTTAAAACGCTGCTTTTGATACTTTTTGCGGGTCTTAGCAATAATGATTGCAGGGATGATGCTATAAGTATTGAATATACAAAACAGATTCCCAATAAGAGTGTTACTTCTAGTATCATTTTTGAAGATAATTTTGACAAGAATGGAATCCCTGATAAAAACAAATGGCGGTTTTATTATCGGCTGAAAGATGATGGATGGGGCAACTGGTTTTCTGAAAGCTATGATCAGGCATACGTAAAAGATGGGGTGCTGGTATTGAAGGCTGAAAAGGTTGGAAATGTTTATAGAACGGGAGGCTTAACCACGCAGGATCTTTTTAAATTTACTTACGGAAAATTAGAAATTAGAGCAAAATTTAAAACATTTGAAGGTGGATCTCCTTCCTTGTGGATATTAAATACAACAGGCCAACCCATAAATGGCGAAATAGATTTAGCTGAACAGTATAACAATGATGATTTTGTTTATCATACTGTATGGAATAACTACACGCTAAAGCTGAAACAATATGATCCTGTAAATAAGACAACGGTTAAATATAATGTGAATGAGTTTAATGTGTATGCCATTGACTGGACTAGTGAAAAAATTGTTTTTTCCGTTAACGGTATAAATACCATGACTTATCCGAATATGCATCTTGCCAATGAAAAGGTTATGGGACAATGGCCTTTTAATAAACCGTTTTATATTCTGATTACTTTTCCTGTAAGTCTTACAGGAGTAAATGACTCTGAATTACCGGGATATATGATGATTGACTGGGTGAAGGTTACACAATAGGCTAAATGTGCAGGAGAAACAAAAAAATGGCAACAGAATGAATGGGTTTATCTGTTGCCATTTTTATGTGGATATATTAATATTTATAATGCTACCTTGAATACTTTTCCAGTGACCATAATTAGATAGATATGGTTTGCAGGAACATATATGATGGTCGTTTCATCTGTTACCCTGATACTTTGAACAAGAGCTCCGGTTACATCATAAACGGAGATGATATCACCAATGTTGGTACCTTCAACAATGATACCTCCCTGCACAGTGTAAACCTTTATGGAATTAGCTTCGAGCTGTGGTACAGAAGTTCCTTCTTCATTTATATATTTAAAAGCACTCCATCCTGTTGCCGATTTATAGCTGGAATAGCTTCCTTTTGGAACATATACAATGCATGTACTTGTATTTACAGAGGTGAAAGTGGTTGTTGTGGCAGATGGCGCAGTGGTTCGGTAACTGTGTATGCTTGTTAATCCTGAGCATAAACCGAATGCTCCGGAACCAACAGAGGCGACACTGGCCGGAATAGAAATTGTATTGAGGCTTTTGCAATTATAAAAGGTGTTTGCTTTGATAGAAGGTGTTTTATTACTAAGTGTAGCTGAGACTAACCCTTTACAGCCATAAAATGCACCTTCACCTAGTGAGTTTACATTATTATTAATAACTACAGATCCTAAATCTTCGCACCATTCAAAAGCATAGTCTTCTATTCTGGTAGTAGACTCTGGCATGGTGTATGAAGCCGATTTAGCATTGGGATAAGCCAATATTGTAGATTGATCTTTGCTGAAAAGTACTCCGTCAATATCGCAGACTATGGGATTTGCACTGTCGACAATGAATTCTCTTAATCCGGTACAGCCCGAAAATGGACTCTTTCCCAATTTGGTTACACTGGCTGGAATGGTAAATGAGGTGAGTGAAGAACATTCAAGAAATGCATGATTGCAGATTTCGGTAATGTTGCCAACCGTAGTTATGGATTTTAGTCCGGTGCAATAGGCGAATGCCAAGGTGTCAATCTGAGTTACACCACTTGGAATGGTGATACTAGTGAGCCCTTGGCAGTCCTGAAACGCTTGGTTTCCGATAGCAGTAATAGTTGTAGGAAGCACTAAAGAGGTTAAACCACTCATACTATAAAACATACAAGGAGGGATCTTGTTGTTTTCTACATAGATGTTTCTGCCGAAATAGAAGAATCCTCCTTCTACCGGTTTCGCTTGTGCAATATTTAGTTTTGTTAATTTGGCCATTTCGTGTAATGTGCTAATATCCCATCCATTAAATGAACCTATCAGAGTTAAATCTGTTACAACATCTTTCTGATTTCCCAGATAATAACTCAGAGCACCACCGGTAGTGTTTAGAGTAAGCTGAACTTCCTGAGCCCTGATTCCCCAATTAAGAAACAGGCTGAATACGAATAAGGTGTATTTGCAAAGAGTAGTTGTTTTCATAATAAGTTGGTTTTGGAAATTAAGTTCAATGTGTAGATCTTGATTTTAAAACAATCTCTTATTAAAGAACAACTTAGTATGAAATTAGTTTCTTAAAAAAAAAGAAGATAGATTAACAGGTTATATTCATATGCAAAACGGGAATTGCTCATTATTTGTGAAATAATGAGCAATTCCCGTTTTTGCCAATTAAGTAAGCAGTTGAAATCTTTAGTTTTCCTGAGTAATTTTTACCCAATCGATCATTACATATCCAGGTAATTGGGAATCATTGATTCCAGAAGAACTGATAGGGAATGTAAGTAAAACATTAAATGCTTTATTAAAAGGCCATTGTCCTTTTGTTGATTCGTCTGATAAATGTAAGTTAGGATAGGTCATTGTCACTTTTCCATTTACATAGAATGTCAACTTCTCTGGTGTCCAGTCTAAAGTGTATGTGTTGTAATCATCCTGAATAAACTTAGCTCTATATTGGCGTACAGGATCATACTGTTTCAGATTCAATGTATAGTTATTCCATACAGTGTGGAATACGATATCTTCATTGTCATATTGTTCCACGAGATCTACTTCTCCGTTAACTGGCTGGCTTGTTGTATTTAATATCCACAAAGAAGGAGATCCTCCTTCAAATGTTTTAAACTTTGCACGAATTTCTAATTTACCATAAGTATATGAGAATAAATTTTTAGTCCAGACTCCACCTGTTTTATAGGTGCTTCCTACTTTTTCTGCTTTCAGTATAAGATTTCCATCTTTCACATACGCCTGGTCATAGCTTTCCGAGAAATAATTGCTCCAGTCACTTCCTGGAATTCTTGGATATAATGTCCATTTGGTTTGATCGGGGATTCCATTTACATTAAAATCATCAAGGAAAAGGACTTTTTCATTTGAAGTAGCTTTTGTGCTATCGTTTGTGCTGATGTCTGTCTTTTCTCCTGTGTTTGTGCTAAGCAACTCATCTGGTGCTTCATTTAATACGGAATTTTCACTACATGCACTGCTGATAGCCACCGTAAATGCTATCAACAATAAAGTTTTGAGGTTGATCTTCATAAAAAGTTTATTGAGTAATTAATTTAAAATAAGATTAATGATTCGTGATAAATAACTTCTCTGCAAAGATACGACTGAATGAGCTATAAATTATATGAATATACATAAATTAGTGATTATTAGTGTTTTAAATATTCGCTTTTGTTTACGCAGTTTTAAAGATAGATGTGTGATTATTATTCCTGAAACAAAAAAATGGGGCGACAAATATGATGTTATGAGTAACTTTTAGAAATAAAATAATTGTATTTCTAGATTTTTGTTTTTTCATAGTTTTACATAAGATTAGTGAAAAAATATCAGATTTCAGTTGATTAAAAGACAAATTCAGGTGATTAGGGAAATAAAGCATGGATCTGTTAATTGTGTGTTGATCTAACTAGCTATTATACAGATTGCTAAAGTTAATATGAAAATGTGAATTTATTTTTTTCTAAACATCTAAAAGTAATAAGAGATTTAAGAACCAGGAGAAAATATTTGTGTTTCAGTATAAATAGATCTAAATAACCTCTTTATAATAATACATAATTAGAGATAAGCATTCGTATTTATATATTCCTGTTTCTTGAAATAATAAGAAAATGTGTTTGTCAGATTGTTTTTTTATTGTCGAAATTTCTGTGAAGTCAGAACAATACGATGAACTTGAATGTTATAAAGCTATAATTTATTAATTAAAAGCTAAAAGTGAGTTAATTGTATTTTTTTATTTTAATGTTACTACACTTGTTAGTGACCACCTTCTGCATATATTGAAGAATCGTAATTAAGAGATTTTATTTGTGTATAAATGTTAGTAAACTTAAAAATAATAGTAATATGAAAGCTGTTATTCTGGCAGGTGGATTTGGCACACGTTTGAGTGAGGCTACAACCTTGATTCCTAAGCCTATGGTAGAGATTGGGGGGAAACCTATTTTGTGGCATATTATGAAAATATACAGTTATTATGGAATTAATGAATTCATTATCTGTTGCGGATATAAAGGGTATTTGATAAAAGAATATTTTGCCAACTATTTCAGACATAACAGCGATATGATAGTTGATCTCTCTAATAATAGGGTGAAGACTTTGACAAACAATGCGGAGCACTGGAAAGTGACGATGATTGATACAGGGCTGAATACAATGACGGGAGGACGTATTAAGCGTATACAAAAGTACATTGGAAATGAACGCTTTTTGCTTACTTATGGCGATGGAGTTTCGGATGTGAATATTACAAAGACAATAGATGAACATGTAAAAGCTGGTAAGATTCTCTCTGTAATGGCTTTTCAACCAAGTGGCCGTTTTGGGGCATTAGATATAGCTTCTGATGGTATAGTTAACTCTTTTTTAGAAAAACCAGCAGGAGATGGTGCATGGATTAATGCCGGATTTTTTGTTTGTGAGCCAAAGATATTCGACTATCTGAGTGGTGATGATAGTGAAATTTTTGAAAGAAAACCGATTGAAAAAATTGTTGAAGAAGGGCAATTACATGCTTTTAAACATGATGGCTTTTGGAAAGCAATGGATACGCTCAGAGATAAAACTGAATTGAATACTATATGGGATTCGGGAGCTGCACCCTGGATGAGTTGGTAATAACTAGATAATTATGTACTTATGTTTGGAAATGTTTTCTCTGGTAAAAAGGTCCTGATTACTGGTAATACCGGTTTTAAAGGGACGTGGCTTTCTTCTTGGTTATTATTATGTGGTGCGGAAGTTTATGGCTATTCGCTGGATATACCTTCCAAACCGTCCATGTTTGAGCTGTTGAGTATGGAAGGAAAGATTAAGCATCATTTTGGCGATACTAGAAACAGAGATGAGTTGAATGAGTATATAAGAAACGTGAAGCCTGATTTTATTTTTCATCTGGCTGCACAAGCTATCGTTTCAATTTCTTATTCTCAACCATTTGACACTATTACGACTAATGTAATAGGTACAGCTTCTGTATTGGAGGCTTTGAAGGATATGGAGAATAATTGCGTTGCTGTATTGATAACTAGTGATAAAGCTTATGATAATGTGGAGTGGATATGGGGATATAGGGAAAATGATATGCTGGGTGGAAAAGATGTATACTCTGGCTCAAAGGGGGCGGCAGAGTTGGTTATAAAATCATATTGGCACTCTTTTCTGAAAGCAAAGCCAAATATAAAACTAGGAGTTGCAAGAGCTGGTAATGTGATTGGAGGTGGTGACTGGAGTGCCGACCGTATTGTTGTGGATTGCATTAAAGCTTTTTCTACAGGTCAATCTGTCGAAATTAGAAGTCCCAATGCTACTCGTCCGTGGCAGCATGTGTTGGAACCCCTGAGTGGCTATCTTCGTTTGGCTCAATATTTATATGAAGGGGAGGTACAGAGTGGAGAGGCTTTTAATTTTGGTCCGAGTGCGGAGCTTACTAAATCTGTTCTTCAACTTGTGAGAGATTTAGCAGCACAGTGGCGATTAGATGTAAACAAAGTGGTGAAGGTTACTGGACAAGTGCCGTTTGAAGAGGCTAAATTACTGAAACTTAATTGTGACAAGGCATTGGCATACTTGAATTGGCATTCTACACTACAGTATGAACAGACGGTAAGTTTGATTGTAGAATGGTATAAAGCGTTTTACGAAATGAAAAATATAAATATGTATGCTTTTACAATAGATCAGATTAATTATTATCTGACTGAGGCGCAAAAGCAGAAATTAAACTGGACAGCATAGTATGGAAGGAGTAAATAAATATCCATTAAGGCATATAATGGTTCCCAAAGGAGATATCTATCATGCATTAAAGGCTACGGATGATGGATTCAGGGGATTTGGTGAAGCCTATTTTACCCGAATACGTCATGGTGAAGTAAAAGGATGGAAAAGACATAATAAAATAACGCTAAATCTGGTGGTAGCTTTGGGATGTGTGAAATTTGTAGTATATGATGATAGAGAGGATAGCCCTTCGAAAGGTGAATTCTGTGAGTTGATATTATCTCCTGATGACGATTATTGCAGGTTTACACTAGCCCCCGGACTTTGGATGGCTTTTACAAGTATAAGTGAAGGTGAATCGATTGTGCTTGATATTATTAATATGCCTCATGATCTGAGTGAAACTGATAGTAAGACTCTGGATGAAATTCCCTATAAATTTGATGGTTGATAGCGACAAAAATTACACATTAAATCTTCATAAAATGAAAACGATATTGTTTACTATGCCTGTTTTTAAGGGAGAGACTTTTGATTACAGACTAAATTTATATAAAAATGATCTATATCCCGGACATCTTCTTTTTGGAGCACCTGAGTTGAGTGACATGGGATATAATGTAATTTACAGTTCACCAAAGGGATTTTTAGAAATAAACGGGCGTTTGTCCAAATTAAGATTCCTTATTAACTATACCAAAGAGATTCTGAAGAATAAATCTGTGGACCTGATTTATTCCTCGTATCCTGAAGGTCTGGATTTAATTATTTATCTCAGAGCTCTGAAACTATATTCAAAAAAAATGATAATCAGACAGCAATGTACTATACAGAGAAAAAAGGGTCTATTGAATACTTTCAAACAAAAAATGTATTTTAAAGGTATTGATAAATTGCTTTTTTTTGATACCAAATCGGCTAAAGATTCTTTGGCTTCTGGGATAATTTCAGAAAAACAAGTATTTGTGGATAATTGGGGTCCAGATGTTGCTCAGTATAAAAGAATTATTAATAATGCTGGGGTAAGAGAAGCTAATAGAAAGGTTACATTTATTTCCACAGGTAAGGATAGTAGAGATTATGAACTCATGTTTGAGGCATTTAAAGACCTGGAAGTTCCATTTGAGCTTTATCTGGTAGATGAAAAATTAGTAGAAAAATATAGTGGAAAATCGGCTAATATTCATGTTCACTACTTGGAATCGGGCAAAGATTCTCCTCAGATAGCCTTAAAAGCTACTATGAATGCAGATGTTAGTTTACTGATTTGCAAACCTACACGACCAACCAATAGTGGATTCACTGCTTTGTGTGAGGCGATGGGACTAGGTATGCCAGTGATAGTTACTAAAAACCCTTACTATTCTATTGATGTGGAAAAAGAACGAATGGGATTTACTGTTCCTATTGGAGATGTGGAGGCTTTGCGTAAGGCGGTTATGACTTTCTACAATAATCCTGAGATGGTAACGGAGTATGGTAGGAATGCTAGAAAGTATGCAGAAGAAAAATGTAATTCCCAGATTACGGCAAATATTCTTGATAACTTGTTTCAAAAACTATAGAAACAGATGCCAGACGAGAGAAGTAGAAGGATAGCAAAAAATACAGCTATGCTCTATGTTAGAATGATTTTTATAATGTTTGTCTCATTATATACATCCAGAGTTGTATTGAGTACTTTGGGCGTTTCAGATTACGGTGTATACAATGTGGTAGGTGGCGTAGTTTATATGTTCTCTTTTCTGAATGCAGCAATGACCAATGGTACTCAACGATTTCTTTCGTACGAACTTGGAAGAGGTGATATATCTCAATTAAGAAAAATGTTCAGTATTACACTTTCCATTCATATATTTATTGGACTGGTTATTGTGATTCTCGCTGAAACTATTGGCTTATGGTTCCTGAACACTCAACTAAATATTCCTGCTGAAAGAATGATGGCGGCTAATTGGGTGTACCAGTTTTCTATTCTTTCTTTTTTGATTTCGGTGATCCAGGTTCCATATAATTCATTAATTATTGCACATGAACGTATGAATGTGTATGCTTATGTAAGTATAATTGAAGTAATATTAAGATTGTTGGTTGTATTTATACTTACTCAGATTGATTATGATAAGCTTACACTATATGGTTTTCTTTATTTTTCAGTAACTCTTATTGCTGCTGTTATATATGCAGTTTATTGCAAAATTAAATTTAGTGAATGTACCAGCCATTTTGTATATGATCATTTACTATTTAAAAGATTGCTAAGTTTTGCCGGATGGAACTTATATGGAAATGTGACTTGTGTAGTGGCCGCCCAAGGGGTAAATCTTATTTTAAATATATTTTTTGGACCAGTGATTAATGCAGCCAGAGGTATTGCTTATCAGATAAGCAGTTCAATATATGGCTTTGCAAATAATTTTCAGATGGCGGTAAATCCTCAAATCATAAAATCTTATGCTGCAGGTGAGAATGAATACATGATGAACCTTATTTTTCGGAGTGCCAAATTTTCTTTCTATCTACTATTTATAATCGCCTTGCCGATTTTTATTGAAGTAGATTTTATATTGAAGATATGGTTAAAGGTAGTACCCGAGTATACTTCTTTATTCTGTAGGTTAATTATTATAAGTGGCTTGCTTGATGTGTTTTCTGGGCCTTTACAAACAGCTGCAAATGCTACGGGTAAAATTAAACTCTATCAGTTTACTGAAGGAACGATTATTTTGTTATTAATGCCTTTGTCTTATCTTCTTTATAAATTAGGGTTTGCACCGCAGGCTACATTTTATGTGGGCATATTGATCTCGATAGCTTTGCAGTTTGCACGTCTAATGATATTGAGAGGTCTGATTCATGTGGATATGAAACATTTTGTAATGGATATCTTTTTTAAATCGCTATTTGTTGGCTTTTTAGCATCTCTGATTCCATTTATGATCAAAGATCTATATGTAAATGAAGTGATACGCTTCTTTGTTGTGTGTTTTTTTAGTGTAGTTTCATCGTTTACTGTTATTTATTTTTTAGGGCTAAATAGGTCTGAAAAAATATTTGTGAAGGAAAAAATGAGTCAAATTTACACAAAATTAGAAAGAAAATAAGATTATGACTTTAACATTCATAACCAATCTAATTATTCATCATCAAGTTCCTATAGCTGATGAATTCTATCAATTTCTTGGGAAGGATTATACATTTGTGGCAACGCAAGCTGTACCTGACTCTTTTCTAAAAAACGGATATCCTGATCTTTCAGATAAGCCCTATTTGCTAAAGGCTTACGAGTCTAAAGAAAATTATGAGAAGGCAATGGAGTTAGCAGAAAAGTCAGATGTTGTGGTATTGGGTATTTCTCCCTTTGAATTGATTGTAAAAAGATTAGAACAGAATAAACTGACTTTTATCTACTCTGAACGTTGGTTTAAAGATGGGTATTATCACTTGTTATCTCCAAGAGTGTGGAGAAATCTATATAATCATCATACCAAATACCGAAACAAAAATGTATATATGCTCTGCTCTAGTGCCTATACTGCCTTTGATGTATCTCTTGTGGGTGCTTATCCGGATAAATGTTTGAAATGGGCTTATTTTACAAAGATAGAAGAACTAGATATTGAGGCTTTGTTAAAGCTTAAAATCGATAAGGATATCCAGATGTTGTGGGTGGCTCGTTTTTTGAATTGGAAGCATCCCGAGATGCCTGTTAAACTTGCAAGAAGACTTAAAGATAAAGGGTATAAGTTTATTATAAGAATGGCTGGAAGTGGTGTTTTTTTTCAAAAGACAAAGAACCTTATTGAAAAGTTGAATGTTGGAGATTGTGTTTCATTGATTGGAAATATGCCCAATGATGAAATCTTAGCTCTAATGCAGAAATCTCATATTTTTATTTTTACAAGTGATAGGAATGAAGGATGGGGAGCAGTACTAAATGAAGCTATGAGTAATGGATGTGCAGTGGTTGCTTCTAATATGATTGGAGCTGCACCTTATCTAATAAAACAAGGGGAGAATGGATATATATTTAAATCGGGCGACGTAAAAGATCTTACCAATAAGGTGGAAGATTTGATTAATAATCCAATACGAAGAAATGATTTTTCGCGAAAGGCTTATCAGACATTAAAGGATGAGTGGTCGCCAACAAATGCTGCACGTAGTTTTTTAATGCTTTCAGATTCGTTGATCAAAGGAATTAGTGTTGTGATTACTGAAGGTCCTTGCAGTAAAGCTGAGGTAAATTGTTCTTTTAAAGTATAACTTAAAAAACACTTTAATGATAAAGCGACTTGGTTTCAAAGATGGCTTTTTTAGGCATGAGAAGCTTATTTTACTTATTCTAATGGTTTATTTAATAAATCCGTTGGGCTATGGAAATTATGTAGGTTTTTTATTGTTTCCTATTTTGATTAGCAATAAAGCTATAAAGGCTAATTTTGATAGAAATTCTTTGATTCTTCTAGCTTTTTCATGTTCTTATGTGTCTATTATTTATCAATATAAGGGTGCCTATACCATTGGATTTTCTAATATGATAGAGTCTCTGCTATTTCCTATTATGATGTATTCTCTTGGTAAATATTACCAGAAAAAATATGCAAAAGAGTACTCTTTTTATAAGATTGTTTTTACTGTTTTGTTTTTATTTTCTTTAATAGCTTTTATATCAATTGCCATTGATATTTATCATTCGGGATTTAATGGCAACAGAAATATTCCTTTGATTAATTACGATTCAAAAAAGAGTATGGCTGCTACACTAATCAGCTCTTCTGTCTCTCTTTTTTTGGCATTTTGTGGTACTCTTTTAATCCCGGCTCGTTTTTTTGAAAAAAAATATAAATGGATTTTTCTCATATTTTCTTTAATAGCATTGATTTTTACTATTAGATTAGGTAGTAGAACTGGCTTAGGAATATTTATGTTATCGTTTATATTGAATTATCTCATTTTTATTCGATATATATCTTTTAGGAATAAACTACTTAGTTCGTTTATACTACTGATCATATTCTTTTTTATATTAAAAATTCCATTTTTTGAGAATTCTGAAATCTTTAGCTCTTATGAATGGCGTGTGGAATCAGAAGAATTTGGAAACAGTACAGTGGGTGGAAGAACTCAGTTGTGGGCAAAAGGTGTAGAGAATCTTATTAATTATCCGATGGGAGCTGCACCTTATTTTAAAGAGCTCTCCTATTCACATAATTTCTGGCTCGATATAGGACGCGTAGCTGGTGTTATTCCAATGTTTTTTATGTTAATATTTTGTATCAGAATGTTATATGTATTATTAAAAACAATAAGAATACGATCTGTATCACTTTTTAAGAGATCTGTTCTTCTCTCTTTAAATATAGCTTTTTTATCTGTATCGAGTGTGGAACCTATTTTAGAAGGAAATTTTGCTTTTCTTTCTGTTTATTTTTTCCTTTCAGGTGTTATATATGTTATCTATAAGCAATCTTACAAACCACCATCAAAGTTGCAACGGATATTCCCTGAAGAACATAGTTTTAACTGACATTAAATTAAATATGAAAAAGATGGAAAAGGAACAATTAACAAACGTTTCTACGATGTTACCTCCTTTGGATGGGATGATCAAAAACATCGAAAAGAAATTAATTACGGTAACTTCCCCATTGATACCTCCACTAGAGGAATTTGTTACTTCTTTGGAGGATATATGGAATAGGAAGTGGCTAACCAATAATGGTGTATATCATCAACAACTTGAAAAAGCATTGTGTGAGTATTTGGGAGTTGATTATATTAGTTTGTTTTCAAACGGGACATTAGCTTTGATAACAGCCTTACAAACGTTAAGGATTACAGGAGAGGTAATTGTTACTCCATTTAGTTTTGTGGCAACAACCAATGCTATTTGGTGGAATGGAATAAAACCTGTATTTGTGGATGTGGATCCACTGACATTAAATCTGGATCCGGATAAAATTGAAGCTGCTATTACCCCTAATACAACAGCCATTGTACCTGTGCATGTATACGGCAATCCGGCTAATATAAAGAGAATTGAGGAAATTGCTGACATATACGGACTTAAAGTAATTAATGATGCTGCTCATGCTTTTGGGGTTGAACAGGACGGTCATTCTGTTCTGAATTATGGCGACTTGAGTATTTTAAGCTTTCATGCAACCAAAACTTATTCTACCATTGAAGGAGGAGCTATTATTTGTCACGACGAAAAGATGAAAAAACGGATTGACTATTTGAAGAATTTTGGATTTGCCAATGAAACAACTGTTGTGGCTCCGGGTATCAATGCTAAGATGGATGAAGTGAGGGCAGCTTATGGATTGTTGGGCTTGAAGTATGTGGATCAGGCCATAGAAAACAGACATAAAGTGGCTATTCGATACAGGGAGGTATTAAAGGATATTCCTGGTATATCATTTATGAATGATATGCAGGGAGTGAAACATAATTATTCTTATTTCCCAATTTTTGTGGATGAAGAAATATATGGTATGAGTAGGGATGCGCTTTATCAGAAAATGAAGGATGACAATGTGTTAGGAAGAAGATATTTTTATCCATTAATTAGTACATTCCCAACTTACAAGGGACTTGAATCTGCTAAACCTTCTAATTTGCCTGTTGCAACGAAAGCAGCAAATACTGTAATTTGTTTACCGATGCATCATGAACTGAGCGAAGATGATGTGGAACGTGTTTTGAATCTTATAAAAAAATAATGATGAAGATAGGAATAATGCAACCCTATTTCCTTCCATATTTAGGATATTTTCAACTAATAAAGGCGGTTGATAATTATGTTATTTATGACGATGTAAATTATATTATGCGTGGATGGATTAATCGGAATAATTTTTTAATCAATGGTAACGCGAAAATCTTCACAATTAGTCTCAAAGGCGCTAGTCCAAATAAGTTGATTAATGAGAGTGAAATAGATGATGATTTTGGGAAATTTTTAAGAATGATTTACTATAATTATTCAAAAGCTCCTTTTTTTAATAATGTATTTCAACTTATAGAAGGAATTGTGGAATATGAAGATAAATGCTTATCGCGGTTTATAACAAATTGCATAAAAGAGATTTGCAACTACGTGAATATAAGAACCAACTTACTGATTTCGTCCGAATTGCCTAAAGATATTTCTTTGAAAGGGAGTGATAAGGTTATTGATATTTGCAAACAATTGAAAGCTGATATCTGTATTAACCCCATTGGCGGTTTGCAAATGTATAGTAAAGGATATTTTGCTTTGCATGGCATTGATTTGTTTTTTCTGCAAACAAAAGAGACTCCTTACAAACAATTGAATAATAATTTTGTTTCGGGACTCTCTATTCTGGATGTGTTAATGTTTAATTCTGTAGAACAGGTTGAATGTATGCTAGATAGATATAATTTAATATAATATGAATCAAAATGAAAGTGGGAATAATGCAACCCTATTTTTTGCCTTATATTGGATATTTTCAACTAATAAAGGCGGTTGATCAATATATAGTTTGCGATGATCTTAATTATATAAATAACGGATGGATTAACCGGAACAATATTCTGATTGATGGAAAAAAAAGACTGTACACCATTCCGTTGAAAAAAGCAAGTCAGAATAAGTTGATTAACCAAATAGAAATAGTGGACGATTTTTCTAGATTGTTTAAAATTGTAAAGGTGAATTATGCAAAAGCGCCTTATTATAAAGAAGTTATTGGCATATTAGAAAAAATATTCTCCTATAACAATAGATGTTTATCAGATTTTGTACTTAATAGTATGAAGGAAGTGCTTTATTCTTTGAGAATAGAAACTCCAATTATTATCTCATCAACATTGAATAAAGATTGTTCATTGAAAGGGAAAAATAAGGTGATTAATATTTGCAAAGAAATGGGAGCAGAGGTTTATATCAATGCAATAGGAGGTCAAAAATTGTACAATAAAGCTGAATTTGCAGCTCAAGGGATAGAGCTAAGGTTTCTGGAAACTGAAATAATTCCCTATAAACAATTTGGAAAGGAGTTTATACCGATGCTCTCTATTTTAGATGTCATGATGTTTAATTCGATTAAAGAGATTGATAGAATGCTGAATAGATATAGATTTGTTTAGTGATATGAAAATTATTAGTAAGAATTGGCAAAAATATTGGTTATGAAATTAGGAATAATGCAACCTTATTTGTTCCCTTATATCGGCTATTTTCAGTTGATAAAGGTTGTAGATAAATATATAGTTTCGGATGATTTACATTACATTAAACATGGATGGATTAATAGAAACTATATATTGGTAAATAATGAAAAGAAAATGTTTACCATTAAATTAAAAAAAGCTAGTTCGAATAAATTGATCAATGAAATAGAAATTTTGGACGACTTTAAAGATTAGCTTAAAACAATCCAATTGAATTATTCAAAGGCGCCTTATTATAAAGAAATATATGATTTGTTAAAAAGAATAATTAATTATGACAATAGGGTCTTATCTGAATTTATTATTAATAGTTTGAGAGAAATTCTTCAATATCTACAAATAAAAACTCCGATATTGAAGGAGTCTCAATTGAATAAGAATCATAATTTGAAAGGACAGGATGAGGTTATAGAACTTTGTCATATAATGGGAGCTAATTGCTATATTAATGCTATAGGTGGACAAGAACTGTATAATAAAACCAACTTTAATGCGCACGGAATAGAACTGAATTTTATAAAAACAGAATTTGTTCCCTATAAACAATTTAAAAATGAATTTATTTCTTCTCTTTCCATATTGGATATTATAATGTTCAATTCTGTTGAGGAAGTTAACTACATGCTGGATCAATATCAATTAATATAAATATTATGAAGCTAGGAATAATGCAGCCTTATTTTTTGCCTTATATTGGATATTTTCAATTGATTAAGGCTGTTGATAAATACGTTATTTTTGACGATGTGAATTATATTATGCGTGGATGGATTAATAGGAATAACTTTCTTGTTAATGGAGAAAGAATACTTCTGACAATATCTTTGAATAAATCTAGCTCAAATAAGTTGATTAATCAGGTAGAAATAGTGGATAATTTTACAAACTTTATGAAGACGGTACGGCAAAATTATGGAAAGGCTCCTTATTTCAAAGATGTATATCCATTACTTGAAAGAATTGTACAATATGATGATAAATGTTTATCGAGGTTTAATGCTAATAGTATAAAAGAAATTTGTAATTATCTAGGTATTGATACAACATTGTTAATTTCCTCTGATTTGCCCAAGGATTGTTCTTTAAAAGGAATGGCAAAAGGTCTTGAAATATGTAGGCTTCTTAAAACTGATGTTTACATTAATGCAATTGGTGGACAGAAGCTTTACAAAAAAGAAGATTTCTCATTGTACAATATTGAGCTGTATTTTTTACAAACGGACAATATATCATATAAACAGTTTAACAAAACTTTCATCTCGAATCTTTCTATTTTGGATGTCTTAATGTTCAACTCGGTAAAAGATGCAAATACATTATTGGATAAGTATAAACTAATATAAAATTGAATAGCATGAATGCTGAGATTGTTCCCAAAGTAAGTGTTATATGTCTGGCATATAACCACGAGTCTTTTATCAGAAAATGTATGGATGGCTTTGTGATGCAGCAAGCAAACTTTTCTTTTGAAGTGTTGGTTCATGATGATGCATCGACAGATAATACAGCCAGCATTATTCGTGAATATGAAGTTAAATATCCGGATCTTATCAAACCAATTTATCAGACCGAAAACAAATATTCACAAAAAATAGATATTCCTAGGACCTATCAATATCCAAGAGCAAAAGGTGAGTATATTGCTATTTGTGAAGGTGATGATTACTGGATTGACCCATTGAAATTGCAAAAGCAGGTGGATTTTTTGGATGAAAATCCTGATTATGGACTGGTATGGACTGATGTGAACTGTTTGCACCAGGAATCGCAGAAATTGCAGGAAGGTTATTTTAAAAAAGATGTATTTGATTTTTGTAACAGCTTTAATGACTACTTGTTGTATGCACCTTTCAGGGCACCTTGTACCTGGGTCTTCAGAAAAAAATGTATTTGTGCTAAACACATGTCTTATGTTGCCGGAGATTTGCCTTTGATTCTTGATGTACTAGCTTGTTACAAAGTGAAGAAAATGGATGATGTCACAGCAGTATATAGGGTGCTGGATAAAAGTGCCAGTCATTTCTGTAATGTGGATAAATTTTATGCTTTTATGAAGGGTATTTATCGAATAAAAATAGATTATGCCTTGAAGTATAATGTAAGTGAAAAACTCGTTGAAACGATTAATTTGAAATATTGTAAAGATTCTTATTTGTATGCTGCGGCGGCAGGGGATATGGAACAGGTTATAACGGCTCGTAAAATGCTTCTGGGAAGAGATGACTTGACTAAAGAATTAAAACTGAGAATGTTACTGTCTAGATTTAGAACAGGACGATTATGTCTTAAAATCAGAGTTAAAATTTTTCTGATAAAAAAAAGACTGACTTCATAAAAATAATACCTTAAATGAAAATACTTTGGATTACTAATATATTATTTCCTGATCTGTGTAAAGAATTGGGAATGAAAGAACTTGTTACCGGAGGATGGATGTATTCCTTGGCAAAATTACTAATATGCGAATCTTCTGTGAAGTTGGCAGTAGCTACTGTTTACTCTGGCAAAATTTTAATGAGCAAGGAGATAAATGGCATTTCCTACTTCTTGTTGCCTTTACAAAGAGATAATAAAAGATATAGCAAGAATATGGAGAAATACTGGTTAGAGGTGCAGGATGAATTTCAACCAGATGCTGTTCATATACATGGCACTGAGTTTGCTCATGGATTGGCTTATATAAGGGCTTGTTCCCCAAAAAATGTGACAATTTCCATTCAGGGATTATTGAGTGTGTATGAACGGTATTACTATACAGGAATTACAAACGCTGAAATATTTAAAAATATATCGCTTAGGGATATACTGAAAATGGATACAATTTTTCAGCAAAGGGTGAAGATGCGAAAACGGGGTATGCTGGAGCATGAATACATTCAATCTGTAGATTATGTGATTGGAAGGACCAGCTGGGATATGGCACATGTTTTGACTATTAATCCTAAGGTGAACTACCTTTTTTGCAACGAAACACTAAGAGGAGAGTTTTATCAGCATACATGGTCTTTGAAGAGTTGCGAAAAGCATTCTGTTTTTGTAAGTCAAGCAGCTTATCCTATAAAAGGACTGCATCAGGTGTTGAAAGCTTTGCCTAGTGTGTTGAAGAAATATCCGGATACGAAATTATATATAGGAGGAAGTGATTGTATTCCGCATAATTTGAAAGAGAAGCTTCTGCAAACTGGGTATGACAAGTATATTCTGAGGTTGATGAAAAAGTTAAAAATCAGAGATAAGGTGATATATACAGGAATTCTAGGTGAGAAGGAGATGTGCAACAGATATCTTAAATCTCATCTTTTCGTTTGTCCTTCTTCCATAGAAAATAGTCCTAATTCAGTGGGTGAATCTCAGTTGTTAGGTGTGCCGTGTATCGCATCTTATGTGGGGGGTATTCCAGATATGATAGAAAGCGGGAAGACTGGCTTATTGTATAGGTTTGAAGAAACTGAAATGCTGTCAAAAGCGATTTGTGATATTTTTGGGAATGATGATCTTGCGGAATTACTTTCATTCAACGAACAGGCTGTTGCTGCAGGAAGGCATTCGGGAGAAGTGAATAGGAACACAATGATAGCTATTTATAAGGCTATTTGTTAATCTGAATGAAAATGGAAGTACTAATATACGATATTTACAGGGCTTTTATGAAAATAAGAATCGCCTACTATAAGATAGTGAACTTTTTTTTAGCTAAAGTTCATTTCGTGAAAGTTGGAAAGCATTGTAAGTTTGATGGTAGGACGATTTGGCGTAAACTTCCTGGTTCGAAAATTATAATAGGAGATAAATGTATTTTCAACTCGTCTCATGCATCGAATAGGATTGGGGTTTATACTCCATGCATGTTTTCTACACTTTCAACGGAGGGGGTTATTGAAGTGGGACGTAATTGTGGCTTTTCAGGTACTGTAGTGGCTGGGGCTGTTCATGTTAAGCTGGGAAATAATGTTAGATGTGGTGCAAATACATTGATTACCGATTCGGACTGGCATTGTGATGATTACCGAGCAGGTGTGAATGCCGGAGTGGTGATTGATGATAATGTGTGGCTGGGTTATGGAGTGAAAGTACTGAAAGGTGTGCATATTGGTGAAAATTCGCTGATTGGAGCAGGTAGTATCGTGACTAAGGATGTTCCGGCCAATGTAGTGGCGGCGGGTAATCCCTGTAAAGTGATTAAGATAATTGGTTGACCATGAAAAATAAAATTATCTTTTTGGAATGCACCAGACACTATAGTTATAGGTTTTCTGCATTTAATACGAAAACGGAGCTGTTGGCTAAAGGTTTGCAACTGCAAGGTGATGATATTTTTATTATTGACTCAATTATCGGAGAGATAGAATTGACAAAACCATTTTCTGATATTCGAAATGGACTAAGGTTTCAGTTGTTTCCAAGAAAGGGCTTTTTATTTTGGTGTATGGCTAAGAACTTTATCAGGCTGGCTAAACTGATGAAAAAGGAATATACCCCTGAAGCTAAGAATATAATCGTTTTAACTTGCCCTTTTTATCTGTTGTTTTTGCTTTATATATTGTTGGCAAGGATTTACAGATATAAAGTAGTTTCTATTATAGATGAATGTCATACCGCATTAGAAATTACAGGCTCTTTTGCAAATATGGTAAAAATTTCCCATTATCTGAATGATCGGACTTTTGGCTATTTCGTGGATGGAATACTTCCTATTTCTCATTTTTTGATGGATAAAATCAGTCATTTCCACAAACCCTTTTTCCTGTTGCCGATACTGGCAGATTATGACTTTGTTCCTAATATACAGCAACCGCAATCAGACTATTTTCTCTACTGTGGAGTTTGTGGATATTACAGGGTTATATCAACTATTATAAAGAGTTTTGCACACTTTGTTCAAAAAGGAGGACGACAGAATTTGATATTGATACTATCGGGCGATAAAAGATTAATTGAAAATGATATTAATGCTTGTAATTTATCTGAAAGAGTTACTATCATGCAAAATGTTACTTATTTAGAGCTACTGCAATTATATAGTAATTCATTAGCACTGCTAATTCCCCTATCTCCTAGTTCGTTGCAAGATAAGGCTAGATTTAGCCAGAAAATTGCAGAATATCTCTCTTCATCTAGACCTATTATAACAGTGAATGTAGGAGAAATTCCTTATTATTTCGAAGATAAAAGAAATGCTTTTGTACTGAATGAACTGACTGATAATTCCTTATGTGAAGCTATGCTCTTTGTTGCTGCTCATTTATCTCTTGCAGATGAGGTGGGTGCCAACGGATATAAAACAGGGAAAGAATCATTTAATTACCTTACTGTATGCGAAAAATTGCATAATTATCTTTCTATTATTTGATTAATAAAATGATGTTTTATGATTGCTAGTAGAGCTGATTTGAACTATTATTTGAAAGAAGATGCCAAACGAATAGGACGTAAAGTGGGACTTCTGAACTTATTATCAGGTAGTGAAACTTATCGCGTTTTCCGGTATTTTCATAATTTGAGATATTTGGAATACTACATGAATGTGACGACCCCGTGGTATCATATACTGTTTTACTATTGGCATCTGCTTATACATCGTCATTTTTCTGTAAAATTCGGCATGACAGTAGCTCCTAATGTGGCAGGCCCTGGATTTTTATTTGTCCATCCAGGTTTTTTGCGAATGGCTGGCCCTCCTATTCAAATAGGCAAAAACTGTACGGTACTTCCTAACGTGTTAATAGGAAAGCGACGACCAGATTTGGAAAACACGGAAGTGGTGATTGGAGACAACTGTTATATCTCAACAGGGGTAACAATATTAGGACCTGTACGCATTGGAAACAATGTAATTATAGCAGCTCACTCGGTTGTGACAAAAGATGTTCAGGATAATTGTCTTGTAGCAGGAATACCTGCAAAATTTATTAAATATATAGATAAGCCTTTGATCTAAAGTTATTATTATGAAAAACACACTGCTAATTGCACCAACAGTAGAAAGAGGAGGTATCTCGACCTGGGCAAATAAATATCTAAAATGTTTTGCTTCAACCGATTTTCGGCTAGTTTCTATTGATAGCACGGCGAAACACCGTGGGGAAGAGAGTGAAAAGTCTCAACTGAAGCGAATACGTGGAGGTCTACTTGACTTAAAAGGTTTGAGAAAAGAGGTAAAGGCTGTTATTAAAAATAGACGAATAGATATTATGCATACTACTACAAGCGGTTCTTTGGGTACTTTTCGGGACTATGTACTAGGTAAAATATGCAAGAAGAATGGATTGAAAACAATTATGCATTGCCATTATGGAAATATTCCAGAAGTGTTAAATTCAAAAGGATTATTCAAATATTTCCTTTTATATACGATGGGAATGTATGATGAGCTGTGGATTCTTGATTCAAAAACAGCAGGTGCACTAAAAATATATGATAAGCTTAAGGATAAAGTTTATATTATGCCCAATGGTATTGATGTGGCCGATTCTTTCGATAATAGATTGAAAAGTTTTAAAAAGATTGCATTTGTAGGAAGTCTGATTCCGTCCAAAGGCATTTTTGAATTAATTGAAGCGGTGCTGAAAATAAAAAGAGATGATGTTATTCTCTATATTATTGGAGCAGGGGATAAAGAAACGAATGAAGTGATAAAGTTGATGTGTAAGGAACAATTAGGTACAAAGGTACAGCTTTTAGGAAAAATGGCTAATAAGGATGCTGTGAATTTTATGAATAATATTGATATCTTGGCACTTCCTACCTATTATAAATTTGAAGCTTTTCCTATATCTATATTGGAGGCTATGAGTCGTGGAAAACTGGTGATAGCAACAAACAGAGCAGCAATTCCCAATATGCTTACTGCTTTGGACGGTTCAATGTGTGGTATATTGGTTGAAGAAAAAAGTGTTGATGCAATTAAAAATGCGATTGAATATTGCATTGATCATCCGGACGAGGGAAACAAAATGTGCGAGAAAGCTTTTCAGAAAGCTAAGGAATCATACAGTCTGGATGTTGTATATAAAATGAGTGAAGAGAGATATAGATCTTTATCAGGAAATTAGATTAAAAAAGATTATATGATACGTTATATCCTTTTATATATTATTTATCTGATAAGAAAAATCAAGGATTTAGGTAAGGTGCAATATCATGGCTTTACAGTTTGTTTTGCCTTCAAAAATTGTGAGGTTTCAATAGGTAAAGGAACAGATATTTCCAGCGCACCAATGAGTAACTTATTAGGACTTTATCAGAAAACAATTATTGTGGCCCGCTACGGAGGTAAAATTAGTATAGGAGAAAGATGTGGAATTTCAGGTTCTACTATCTATTCCACATCTAAAATAAATATTGGGAATTATACCAGGGTAGGTGCTAATTGTAAAATAATTGATAATGATTTTCATCCGATGGAATTGGATTACAGGCGAAAAGCATTAAATAAAGAATATGCTCGTAGAAAACCTATAAATATTGGTAATGATTGTTTTATAGGTATGAATAGTATTATTTTGAAGGGAACCACATTGGGAAATAATGTGATTGTTGGAGCTGGAAGTGTCGTTATAGGCGTGTTTCCTGATAATGTTGTTATAGCCGGTAATCCAGCCAAGATTGTTAAGTATTTGAATGAAATAGATCATCAAATTCCTGAATAGATGAAAAAAAAGAATGTATTAATCATAACAGGAGTGTTTCCGCCTGAACCGGTAGTTTCTGCCACTATAACAAATGATGTTGCAATTGAGCTATCCAAAAAGTATGTGGTTACAGTTCTTTGTCCCAGGCCAACGCGTCCTTTGGGCTTTAAATTTAATAATGAAGAACACATTTTAAATATGTCCTACAAACGTGTGGTAGTGAATTCTTATGTCTTTCCTGAATCAAAACTTCTGGGTCGTTTTAAGGAGAGTATTAGTTTGGGAAAACATGCCGTGCATTATATAGAAAAACATCACGATGAGATAGATATAATTTATAATGCACCTTGGCAACTATTTGGACGTTATATGATTAGCAAAGCCGCAATGAAATATAAAATACCTTATATTACCCCTGTTCAGGACTTGTATCCCGAGTCTTTACTGGCAAAAATTCCTGCGTGGAAATGGATTCAAAAGATAGTTGTTTCTATTTTATTACCGATTGATAAAGTTACGCTTTGTAATGCACAGATAGTACACACAATCTCTGATAAAATGAGAACTTATTTAGCCAAAACGCGTGGAATTGACAATAATCGTTTTGCTGTTATTCTTAATTGGCATAATGAAGAGCAATTTGTGAACTATCTGAATATACATCAATCAGAACATAATGAAGACGACCCTTTTACCTTTATGTATTTGGGAAATATAGGTTCTTTGGCAGGGATAGATGTTGTCATTGATGCATTTGCAAAGGCTGATATATCAGGTACACGCTTGGTGATTGCAGGAGCGGGTACAGAAAAAGAAAACTTGCGAAGACAAGCTATGCAATTCGCTGGTATTGATATACAGTTTTGGGATGTACCAAATGGCAAAGTACCCAATATTCAAGATAGAGCAGATGTTATGATACTTCCTGTAAAGAAAGGATTTTCTTTATCTTCCATTCCCAGTAAACTACCTGCTTACATGTTTTCGGCTAAGCCTGTTATTGCTTGTGTGGATGATAATAGTGATACAGCACTAGCAGTGATTGACAGTCGGTGTGGCTGGGTAGAAGAACCAGAAAATATCAATAAATTAAAAGAATGTATGCAAAAAGCAGCAACAACAGAAAAAAAAATATTGCAAGAAATGGGGGAGAATGGATTCAATTTTGCCATGACTCATTTCTCTCGTAGAAGTAATCTTCCTAAACTATGCAAAGTATATGAAGATATCCTTGACTCTTGATGTGAAAGAATTAAATATGTAATTGGCAATATAAATATAGGAGTGTCAGATATGAGAAAGAGATTAGAATATATTTTGAAACACAATCTGATTATTCAGCAGGTTTATAGGTTGATAATGAGTAATTTATTCAGATTAGTCGGTTTGTTTGTGAAAACTGATGAAAATCTGGTACTGATAAGCTCGTTTGCCGGACTTCGTTATAATGATAGCCCAAAGGTTATTTCTGAATATCTGACTAGTCATGATGAATATCAGCATCTGGATATTATATGGGCATTAGAGAAACCAGATGAGATTGAAATTCCTGGATGTAAAAAGGTGAAAATTGATTCTCTCAGCTATTTTCTTACTGCTTTGAAGGCTAAATACTGGATTACGAATGTAAATATAGAACGTGGCTTACACTTTAAAAAGAAGAGCACTAAATTTTTAAATACATGGCATGGCATTTCCTTTAATAAGTGTGGAAATGCAGTTAATGGGCGTAAAGATTTTGATTGCTCTAATGTTGATCTGTTTTTATATCAATGCCAATATGAAAAAGATATATTTATTCGTGACTTTAATGCTTTGGAAGAAAAACTTGCATTAACAGGATTACCTCGTAATGATGAACTGTATCATGTAACTGATTCAGAAGTTGCTTCTTTAAAGAATAAACTAAATATACCACATGACAAAAAGGTTATTTTGTATGCGCCAACTTGGCGTGATAGTACTGATGCTGGAAAGTCTTACGAGTTTAATTCTCCGATGGACCTTAAATATTGGGAGGAAAAATTGGGTGATGAGTATGTTCTTCTTTACCGGATACATCATTTTGTTACAAAACTTCTTGGAGTTCAATTTAATGATTTTGTTCGTGATGTCTCTACTTATTCAACGATTAATGATCTGATGATTGTATCGGATATACTAGTGTCTGACTATTCAGCAACATTAGCTGATTTTTCTATTTTGGAAAGACCTATTATCTGTTTTGGATATGATTATGAAGAATATGCTGCAAATCGTGGATTCTATGTGGATATGAATATTGTGATGCCAAGTGGCGTTCTTCACACTCAGGAAGAGGTTGTTAACTATATAAAAAATATGGATTATAGAACCGAATGTGAGAAAACTGTTAAAGTGAAAAATTACTTTCTTGAAGAAGGTGGAAATGCTACAGAAAAAAGTGTAAATCTATTCTTTAATGGGGCTTAACTTTCTTTAAAAATCATTTTAATTATTACGATGTCAGTAAAGGTGTTGTTAATGTTGTTATTTTTATAATAGAAAAGCATTTTGGTGAACTTTTTTTAATTAGATATTTGTCTTAGGTTTTTTTTCTTTACCTTTGCTGATATGAATAAAAAATGTTTAGCAATACTTTTTACTGTATTATTGTTTTCTTTCTCTGTTAAAGGGCAGATAGATAAAGACTTGACTTACACTATTGAAAGTGGAGTAACTGCAGCATCAGGTGAACATTCACCGCTTTGGATAAACGCCAATAAACAGGGCCTTTCTTCTATTTCAAAAGAAAATGGTTACCTGTCTGCGGGAATCTTTCGTCCGCTTGAGGATAATAAGAAAGTGGCTTACGGCTATGGACTAGAGTTGGCCGGAGCCTATAACTTTACTTCCAGCTTTATTGTGCAGCAGGCTTATGTTGATTTTAAGTATAATAAAATACGAGCTTCTATTGGTAGCAAGGAACGATATGGGGAGTTTACAAATTCTGAACTTTCCAGTGGCGGACTTACTGTTGCCGGAAATGCACGTCCTGTTCCTCAGGTGCGTGTGGAATTGCCCGATTATCTAGCTATTCCCGGTACCGGAGAATGGCTATCTTTCCGTGGGCATGTTGCTTACGGTCGTTTTACCGATGATAATTGGCAGAAGGATTTTACCACTCCAACGGGAAAGCGTACCACGGATGTGCTTTACCATTCCAAAGCTATTTATGTAAAGGTGGGAAAGGAACATCTTTCTCCCTGGAAGTTTGAATTTGGATTGCAGATGGAGGCTGAGTTTGGCGGAACTCAATATAGTAACGGCAAAACATTTAAGATGCCTTCCAAATTGAAAGATTACTTTAAAGCTCTAGTTCCTATGTCGGGAGGTGAAGATACACCTGTGTCTGATCAGGCAAATATCGAAGGTAATCAGTTGGGCAGTTGGCATTTTTCTCTGAATTATAAACTTAAGGAATGGAACCTACGTGCTTACTATGAACATTACTTCGAGGATCACTCTATGTTGGTGATGGAGTATCCGTGGAAAGATAGAATGCTTGGGTTTGAGATTACTCCGCCAAAGAATCCTGTTGTGAGCGGTGTTGTATATGAATATATCGGAAGTAAAGATCAAAGCGGTCCGGTTTACTGGGATCATAATAATGTAATCAACGAACAGATCAGTGCTCGTGATAACTATTACAACCATAGCTTTTATACCGGCTGGCAGCATTGGGGACAGGCTATAGGTAATCCGCTGTTTACTTCACCAATCTACAACAGTGACGGACGGATCGCATTTACTAATAACCGTATTATTGCACATCATCTGGGAATCTCCGGTAAACCCACGGATGAGTTTCAGTATAGAGTTCTTCTCTCGCACAGTGATAACTGGGGAACATATGGTGCCCCCTTTAAAGAGGTTAAACAGAATACCTCTGCATTGGTGGAACTGACCTATGCTCCCGCAAAAATGAAAGGCTGGAGCTTTACAGCTTCGGGCGCTACGGACCGTGGTTCGCTGTTGGGTGACAACACCGGAGGAATGATCACTATTCGTAAAACAGGTTTGCTGACCAAATAAAACGTTATAATGAAAAAGATATATATATTTCTGCTAGTGCTTCTTACAGGCATAACTTCTTGCCAGAAAGCATCTATTAATGGCGATTTAGATGGTATGTGGCAGTTGATGAAGATAGAGTACAAGGATCAGACTTCCAAATCTCCCGATCAGTTGTATTATTGCGTTCAGTTACATATGGTTCAGTTGCAGGGATCTGCAATGTGTCGTGGTACTTTTTCCCGCTCCGGAGATTCGCTTCGGGTGATAATCCGTAATCATAAAGCAGCAGACGTATCTGCTTATGGAATGAATGATACGATTCAGAACTTTTTCATAGAGAAACTATCTTCCGAGAAAATGATTCTTAATTCTTCTTTTGCCCGTTTGTCGTTTCGTAAATTCTAATTCCTTATTTCGTAATATAACTTGCGATTAAGCACTATATCTTTGCCCATCCGGCAATAAATTAGACTTCTTTTATTCATTAATATGCCCCTCTGACTTTAATTTTTTAAAGATATAGAGGGGTTTTTTATCACCTGCTTATTTTTTTATTTTCTTTGGAGTTACCTCTATAAATTCTTGTACAAAACAATTAATTCTTCTGTACAGAAGAATTAATTGTTTTGTACAGAAGAATGCAATCTTTTGTACAAGGAAAAATAAACCATTCAAGTTGTTTTAAAAAATAAGCCCGGGCTTTACTATATCCTTGCACAATCTTTATCAAAACCTTTATTAATAATCCAAGTGAGATTCTTATTTTTCCCATTATTTCATGCAATTTTATATGAATCCGGAACCTTTTGTTTTTGTTAATTGTTCTTTTGGTATTATTGAACCGAATACAGAAATTTTATAATTATAATAGAAATAGGAATGCTTTTTGAAGTTTCAGGAATAAAACAAAAAGTTTTTTAATATTATTTAAGTTATAGGAATATAAATATAGTAAAATGTCTTTTCTTTTCTTAATTTTGTGTTTAGTAAACTGTTGGCCATGAATCAATACCGGAACTAATTCATTAATAGTATGATTGGTGCGAGAAACATATCTCTTTTATGCCTGTTTTCAATCTTTTTATTAAGCTGTGGAAATAGCAAAAATATCAACCCTGATAATTACGTATTATTTGACGATAATGGTGGGCTGAGAAATTGTCCTGTGCCTGATCCGATTTATAAAACAGGCAAAATAAAATGCTTTATTGAGAGCTCAGGTAGTATGGCCGGATTCTTTCAGGCCAATAAGATTACAGGGTTCAAATCCGACGTATGGTCGGTTTTGAATGAATTTTACGGCAAAATTGATTCAGTACGGTTGTTTCGTGATGCCAGTGAACCCGTTGAAAAGATGGCATTAGCAGATTTCAGAAGAGATATGAATACAGGTAATTTCCGCTTCGCTGGCTCTACCCAGATTCCTCAGATGCTAAAAGATGTGGTTCTTTCTCTCGGTAAAAACGATGTGGGAATGTTTATCTCCGATATGAAATATTCTCCTATGGGAAGTCAGGCGGACGTACTTCTTACCCAGTATGGCACGGATGTGAAAAATGTAATCAAGAATACACCCTATGCTTTCTCTATCATTGGACTAACCTCTTCTTACATAACCGGAAGAGGCAAAACAGTTGAAAATAGTCCATATTACATTATTCTGATTGGTAATGATCTTCCGGTTAATAAAATGAAGCAGAGAATTATGCAGAGCATCCGGAAAGAGAATCTGCTGGGCGAGATTTCATTTTATAGAACGGAGTTTCCAACGCCTATGTACACTTTGCTTGCTAATAAAGGGATAGTGAATGGTATAACGTACGAATCCAATAATAAGCTGTATTATACCATTGGTGATATAAATAAAGAATCGGATGTAACTTTCTATCTGGCAGCAGATCTGACTAAATTGCCATACTATTTATTTTCTGATAATAAGCTATTAATGCAGCAACTGGAAGTAAAAGCCGATGGCGCACGGGCCACAATAGAAGAATTGACAGATAGTGCCTCGTTTGATTTTGGGAATGGAAGTCGCGAAGCTGCGAATAAGGTGCATGCCACTCATTTTATAAAAATTAAAGTCTCGGATATTTTAGATGGATCTACTCAGGTAAGTGTATCTGTAAAGAGGAAAGAAGCCGGTTGGGTTTCTGCTGTTTGCGGTGCAAAGTATGAGGCAGAATACGATAAGACAATCAGTTTTGAACAACTGATATCAGGTTTAAAGGGTGCGTATAGCGCGGATAAACAAAGTAAATATTATTATAATTCTCCCTTCATTGTTTTAATTACCGAAGGGAAAAGATAACGCTAAAAATATAGATTATGTACGACTTCTTATTGGAACAATTAATAGGGAAATGGTCTAAGTTTATCAACAGCTTTTCTCCCGATGAAGTAGATATGGAAGCTGCAAAAAAAGTACAGATCCTGTTCGAAAATCAATATTTCACGCTTGGTGCTGTAATGTTTGTACTGGCTATTGCGGCATGGGCTATTTATTATCTTTGGCTCAACAGTTTGCCCGGCTTGTTTTACAAAAGCAAATATTGGGTACTAAGTGGGGCATGTTGTACTGTGCTAACTGGTATAGCCACCTACTTTATCATAAAATCGAAGGTGACTATCAATTTCCCGTTTGGAGAGTATACGGCTGGAATTGTGGCGATTAATTGTCTGTACAGCATAATTGTATTTTTTCTTCTTTCTGTTTTTTTCAATGGCTTTACAAACGCAAAAACTACTCCCTTTAAATTATTCTGATTATGAGTACATTTCTGTTTTGTATCGGTGGAACCGGGCTCAGGGTAATGAAATCTCTGACAATGCTTCTTGCTTCGGGTTATAAAGCCCTCAACGAGAAAGGTGAGAACGAGGATATTATCCCTGTCCTTATTGATCCGCATAAATCGCTGGACGAATTTACCAATTGCAAGAAGTCGCTTGATAGGTATTGCCAGATTAGGAGCATGATTGCGAGAGGTGCTTTGATGCAGGATAATTTCTTTCATACCCGGATTGTGTCTTTAGGTAATCTAGGTGCAAACGATGATGAAAACTCTAATTTTGATTACGATCTTCGTCTGGATTGCAGTTTCGGTGAGTTTATAAAGAAGAGCAAGTTGTCTACCGATTCCGTGAGTCAAGATCTTATTAATCTGCTTTACTCAGAATCGAATATAAATAGATCGCTTGCTGTTGGCTTTAAGGGAAGCCCCAATGTGGGGTGTGTGGTGCTGGACAACTTTGA
The DNA here is from genome assembly GCF_900128905.1 of Bacteroides luti. Taxonomy (GTDB): domain Bacteria; phylum Bacteroidota; class Bacteroidia; order Bacteroidales; family Bacteroidaceae; genus Bacteroides; species Bacteroides luti. The sequence continues at coordinate 8,808 of NZ_FQTV01000003.1, read as the reverse complement.
AGACCAAAACTGGTTTCAAGACTTAACTTCTAAGTTCGGTCAAGGGGACAAGATATTTATTGTTGCATCTGTTTTTGGAGGTACAGGTGCAAGTGGTTTTCCTTTACTGGTAAAGAAAATACGTTCGTGTGGCAATGCTTATCTTCAGAATGCCAGCATTGGCGCCATTGCTGTAATGCCTTATTTTGAACTGACTCCTCCCAAAAAAGAAGATCCGAATAATGATATTAATTCCAGTTGCTTTATCACAAAAACAAAGGCTGCGCTAAGTTATTATGATAAAGAACTGAAAGTAGACAGCCTTTATTACATAGCCGATGATAAGCAACAGAAACCCTATACCAATGATGAGGAACTGCAAAAGAACGGTACTCACTTTATTGAGTTTATGGCAGCTACTTCGGTCTTTCATTATATTAAAAGCACTCCGGCAGAGCAGAATAAAATGCCGGCCGACAGGAAGACTGAATATTACAGCATTTGCATAGATAATAATTCAGAGGTGATGAACTGGGATAATATTGGTATGGCTCATCAGGAATATATCTATTCATTGCTGAATTATTACACCTTTACAATGGTGAATCAATTGGCAAAAGGAGAAAGGGATTTCCCGCTAAGAAAGACTTCCGGTTTTAATGATACTTTCTACAACAGTGGATTCTTTTTATTACTTGATGAGTTTAATGGAGAATTCTATAAGTGGCTTCATGAACTAAGTGATAACGACAGATCGTTTGCTCCCTTCCTGCTAGAAGGAAACAATGTTTTGAAGAGTTTTCCACTTCTGGGGCATGAGTTTACAAATAAGAAGAGATGTTTGTGGTCTAAAATCCCGTATGGACTATCTTACTATTTGCACGAAATGATTCTTCTTGAAAAGAAATATAAGATGCGAAATATGGATAATCTTTACGAGAAGTATACGGAGATGATGTATGAGGCGATTGATAATATAAATAAGTTTGTAAAGTGATACGGCTATGAAAGAACTGAATATATGCGCAACCGGTGCTTCCAAAAGCGAATGGAGTCCATGTGGACCAATTAATCAGGGGATGATTGCCGGAAAGGTGAAGGATAAGAGTACTAAGAACGGCAAAGCACTGAATGCTGTTCCTTCTCCGTTGGCCCGACTTTATGTGGTGAACGATGCGTTTTCCATGCTTACCTATGACTTGCTGAACAAAACAAATAATTGCGGAGAATGCTATAAATTTATAGTATCCGACTGTCTGGATGCATTCGAGATTCTCTTTAATCTAAAGTATCACGAAGATAAAAAAGAGGAAGTCAGAATTAGGGTATGGAACAAGCAGAAAGGACTTCACGAACTTCGGAGTGTGGAATCAAATCATTTCGCTAACTCCCTGGAGAGCTATCTTACAGATAACTCCTTTGGTGAAGTGAATGAGTTTGTTCTAATAAAATATAAAAATCAGATTCTGGCAGGTTCATCACCTTTTACATTCTTCTTTACTACTCCAAATCTTGATAAATACGAGGATAAAACATTTATGAATCCCGGCTATCAGGAGAGTTTTGACTTGGTAAATCCGAATAATAAAAAGAAGTACTTTACAGGTATTCGTTTGTTCGAAGAGAGAGATGTTTTGTTTCAGAAGTATGTGCTCAACATTGTAGAGAAATGTACTTCCGATCATATTGCTAATTTTAGAAATTATATAAAATACTGGGCCTCAAGAATTGATTTGAGCACTATTGATCCGGTAGAAACAAAATCTGTGGTGAGTGAAGATAATAGTACGGTTTCTATAAATGGAGTAGAGATTGGTAAAAGTACAGGAGTCAACTCAATGAATTTCTTTACCGACCATCTTATAAAAGTTCGTTTTAAGATTGACACAGAAAGTTTTGTTTGTGGTACTTATATTAATGATAAGGAAGAACGGAATTACGATTATTTATTGCCTTTACGTGTTGAGGCTCTAAATAGTATTGATTACCATAAACTTAAAATTGAATATCAGGAGTCGGCTAAAGAGGTAAAGGTTCTGCTGACATTACCTGGCGATAATAAACAGAAAACTCAGGTGTACAGAACACAAATCAGCACTGATAATGCTGAAGAAAAGTATACTATTATAGCTCTCGAAGAATATGTTGCCAATGTCAATCTGGGTATATTCCCATTTTTACAGGTGGTAGATGCCAATGACAAACCAACTCAGGATAATGATTATTACAAGGTAATGCTCGCTATTGCAGATGCCGAAAAAAGAATGCCTGTTTCTTTATATAACCTCACTTTTTTCCGGAAAGTGAACGACTATTATCAGCCTATTCAGGAGGTAGATAAAAATGACTCGATGAACATTTATTGTACCCGTTATGAACGAAGAGCAATTGATGAAAACAGTGATTTGGGATCGGTGTTCTATCAGGTTAATAATACCACTTTTTCTTTAATGCGCTTATCATTCCCGATTGATTTTACGCATAAGGCTGAGAGTTTGATTATCCCGAAGTGGAATAAAAAGAAAATTGGTCCGAGGGAGTTTCACGTAGCAGTTGATTTTGGAACAACAAATACGTTTATTGCATTTACTGGGGATAATGGTTTTAAACCTAAACCATTTATTATCTCGCCTGATGACCGTCAAGTGGTGATGTTGCATTCTCCGGCTAATAACGAAGGAAACGAAAAGAAGATAACCTCTTTGTACGAGGAGTTCTTTGGATTTGACGAATCGGCACTTGATATTCAGGCTTCGGAATTTATTCCTTCTGTTATCATGAGTAAGGAAAATGAGAAATACAGCTTTCCTATTCGTACTGCCTTGTGTGAGAAGGTTAATGAAACCGGTGATCTGAAATTACTTGATAACAGTAATATCTCATTTACTTACGAGAAGCGTGAAATAAGGAAAGAACAGCATATAGTCAGCAATATAAAATGGAGTGAAGTGGAAAAGGATAAAGAGCGGGTATCCATCTTTATCAATGAAATTCTGCGAATGGTGAAGTATAAAATACTGTTGAACGGTGGAAATCCTGAATTGACAAAGATGACATGGTTTAACCCGCTGAGTTTCTCACAAACGACCAAAGAAAACTATAAGCGAATGTGGGAAAGAAATTATAAAGAACTCTTTGGAAGGAGGGCTGAGCTTTACAATGTAACCGAATCTGAGGCTCCTTATTACTATTACAGGAACTGTGGCATCCTTGAGGATAATAACTCCGTGCTAACTGTTGATATTGGAGGTGGATCTACCGATTTTATGATCTTTAAGAATGAAGTGCCGGTAAAAGGTACCTCTGTAAACTTTGCCTGCAATGATTTGTGGAGAAATGGGTATAATGCTTTCTCGAATGTGAAGGAGAATGGTATATACAAGAGTATTCAGAAAAAGATTACGGAAAACTTTAAGTCCACCAATCTGAATGGACTAAACAAACAATATCTGACGAATGAGAAATATAGTTCGGCCGAGATTATTAATTTCTGGTTTGCCAATGAAAATGCTTCTAAGATCAGTGATCAGTTATCTAACGGGGTATATAAAAAGATATTTCTTTTTCACCTTTCGGCTTTGATGTATCATGCGGCTCAGTTTATGAAAGATTCCGGTGAAGATTATCCTTCGTGCATTATATTCAGTGGCAATGGCAGTAAGTATATCGACTTATTAAGTCGAAATCAAAAGATTATCGGTGAATATTGCAGCTTTATATTCGAAGAAATATTTGGTGTAAAGGGGCGTAAAATCCAGATTGTTCTTCCTACAACCGACAGAAAAGAATCTACTTGCTACGGCGGATTGTACAAGGATAATCCGGTAATATTATCAAATTCACTTTTTTTGGGATGTCAGCTTGATTATTCGGATAAACATAATTTCCATACCTACAAAGAAGTTCGCGGAGAGAAAAGAGACGAATTGAGAAGCAGTATTATCGAAAATGTGAAATCTTTTATCGGGTTGTACTGTAAAATGTTTGTTGAATTGCATCTGGGCAGAGAATTTAATGAGAATATAAATCTTAAAGCGTTCGAAGGCTTGTTAATAAGTAAAGTTGAGGGGTATTATAATAACGGTTTCTCCAAATATACAAAGATTCTGGCAGATGATGCAGAACTTTCAGAGACTTTGTTCTTCTATCCTATAGTAGGGCTAATAGATTTTATGACTGGTTTCACTAAAGAAGATCTTGATTTATTTATCAATAAAGAGATTTATTATGCCAAGAATATGGATGGTTATGGATTCTTCTATCATAAAAATCTGTCGAAAGAACAACGTCTGGATTCTATTTATAGAATTATGGTAGAGACGGAAAAACCGACGGTAGCCTCTCTTTCTCTTATTTCGAGTGATAGTACGTCGTCAAAGATGATTCCGAATGTGGAAAACTGGATAAAACCATTTCATGAATTTGACGAATATCCTACATCCGATTGCAAAGTCGTGAAGGAGATTGAACCGGCCCGATTGCATTTGAATGATAATAAATGGGAAGTTCAGAAAAAGGGAAAGGTTATTTTTAAATAGTACGAATAAAATATTTAAAGGCTGCAACGCTTGCTTGAGGTCTTTCTTAAAGTGTAATTATGGATATAAGTGTAACAATAATTATCATATCTGTTGTTGTATGGATTCAGCTGATCTTTTTTTTGAAGACAGCTGTTGGAATAAGAACCCTTAAAAATATATATCCTTCAATTGGCTCGTTGGGGATATCGAATGAATTTGGGACTCAGATAATTAGTGTACACAGTAAAATTTCCAAAGAATTTGGGGCTATTATTCATGCTACCAATACTTATTTGAAAGAAAATCAGGGAACAGTCGATTTCTATGTTATTCAGAATCTTTCGGAAAGAATTTCGACTTCGAAAGAATCAGAGGTTACATCTGAGATTCCTATACCTTTGTATGTGGGACTAATGGGAACGTTCGTTGGTGTGGCAGTGGGATTATTCTCTATGAACTTTCTTGGTATTTTCAGTGAAGATGGAATACATAGTTTTTTATGGGGAGTAGTTATTGCTTTGGTGTCTAGTTTTCTAGGGTTACTTTTATCTACCGTTGCCAACTATAGACTAACCAGTGCGGTAAGACACAGAGATAGAAAGAAGAATCACTATTACACTTTCGTTCAGACAAAGTTATTACCCGGAATGGGAAGTAATATTGTGGATGCTTTGGGGCGATTGAAAGGTACGCTCGATAATTTTAATACAGTCTTTTCTGATAATATTGGAAACATAAACAACATCGTTGTCAGTCTTGCAGCTAACATGCAGACAATTGCTGAAGGGATGGGAACTCAGAAGCAGATTCTGAGTGAGCTGTATGGCAGTAAATTCCAGGATCTGATCAAGGTTAATACGGAAACATTCAACCGGGTTGAGAAAATACTGCCAGAAATGGATGATTTTATCCGCAAACAAAAAGACTTAAATGAATTAATGGCGAATAGTACGCAGTTTGTAACAAGCATGCACAAACTGCTGGACCGTGTTTCTACATTTGAAAACAGTGTAAACGTACTAGGCGAAACAATTAATGAAAGTCAGTTGCTGGGATCTAGGCAGTTGAATCTGGTACAAAGACATCTGGATGATCTGGATAAGAAACAATCTCTGATTGAAAACTACACAAATCAGAGTAATGAAATGGTTGAAGAATATCTGAAAGCAAATGTGAAACATGTACGCTCTTTAGTTGACAACTTTGAAACAGCTATAAAAAATGCCTTTGAAATAACCAATAATGATAGTCCGTTCCAAAAATTAACCAAACTTGATACAATCTCCGAAGAGATTAAAAGACTGAATGAAACATTGGATTCTTATACAAAGAAAGAAGAATCTCTGATAAACGTAGTTTCTAACATTAGTAATGATGTGAAATCAATTAGATCAGAGACAATTTTTACCGATGATGTTGATAATGATGCGGAAGGATAAAGTATAATATGAAGAGGAAAGATCTTTTTTGGCCGGCTTTTGTAGGCTTGTTAACAATTATGTTTGTTATCATGCTTGTATTGTTTGGCTTAAGTTTTAAGGTATTTACCCAAAATACGATAGAGATAACAGAGCAAAATAAACGTTTAAAAGGGTTGGAAAAAGAATATCTACATACAAGAAGAGTGAATAATGAAATTGAATCATTAGCCTCGGATACAGTATTTGAGTATTTGCCATCTTGTAATAAATTTATAGTAAGAGCCTTAAAAGGAAAAGAAATTTTTGTCTGTAACAGTTCAGAACTTAAAGAAGCGTATTTAAAGGAAATGATTGTTGCTGGTCATTCTCTTGAAGCTTATATAAACAGAGTAAATAAGGCCGATTGGAGGGCTTCTTTTTTATTAATTGTTGAAGGACATTTGGGAAGCTGGTGTGATAATAATATCCCACGTAACTCTGATCAGGCTTATCATTTGTCATACCAACGAGCTCTTGGAATTTTTAGATTGTGGGAAAAAGCTGGAATTGTATTTAAAAAACAAAATGTTGAGATTTTGATTTCCGGCAGAGCTTTTGGGGGACAATGTAGGACTATACATGGTAAGGATAATTATTTTGTAATTCAACTCCTTTCTAAAAGAGTCGGTGATAGACTTTAACTCTTTTCTCCTGATACTTATATTATTATTTGTAATTATAACTAACTCTAGAATTTTACTGTTTATAATTTAGAATGATCTTTTATGTTTTTTGGGGCTTTTATACTCAAGTTGAATGTCTGTAAATAAAATAATTGACAATATTGTTTTGTTTATTTTAGCAATAAGTTCTTCTTATCTATTTTAAATTGGTTAGTTTGTTTTATTTTTTTTTTGTATCTTCGTTCAAAATTTAGTTTAATCTGATAGATATAATATTGATTATATTATGATAATATATAACCTCTCTTTCTTAATTGGATTGTTAATTTTTTCTTTATTTTCTGCTGTTGTATTGGAAATGATGGTTTTGCCTAGTATCATTTATATTGCTAAGAAGAAAAATCTTTATGATTTACCCAATGCAAGAAAGTCTCATGAACAACCAATACCACGATTGGCGGGTGTTTCTTTTTTCCCTATAATGTTGTTTGTTTTTTCGGTGAGTATATTAATTCTTGTTAAATTTCAAGCGGATGATTCTTTAGCTTCTTTAGAACCGGCTTTGAGAAAAATGTTTGGACTAATTATCGGTAATACATTACTTTTAGGAGTTGGCTTTAAAGACGATCTTGTTGGATCTCGTTATCGTCATAAAATGATTGTTCAATTTTTAGCGGCTACTCTTTTGGTATCAGGAGGACTTTATATTAATAATTTCAATGGTTTGTTTGGCATTTGGGAAATTTCTGATTGGATAGGAATGCTATTTACAATATTTCTTATTGTGTTTATTACGAATGCAATCAACTTTATTGATGGAGCGGATGGTTTAGCATCTGGTATTTCAGGGGTAGCACTTATCTCATTTGGAATATTGTTCTTCTTAAGAGGAATGTTCTTTTATTCATTGATATGTATTATCTTAGTCGGAATTCTGATTCCGTTTTTCTATTATAACGTATTCAATACATCAAGAAAGGTCTTTATGGGGGATACAGGATCACTAACTTTAGGATTTTTATTAGCATATCTAGGGATAAGATTTGCTATGGCTGATTTGGGACATAATTATTCTTTGTTTGATTCTCCAGTGTTAATAGCTTTATCAGCACTATTTGTTCCTGTTTTTGATGCTTTAAGAGTTATGTTGGAGCGTGTTTTTGTAGGGAAATCAATGTTTTTACCAGATAGAAGACATATTCACCACAAATTACTTGATTTAGGTTTTTCTCATCGCAAAGTAATGGTAAGTCTTGTGGTTTGTGCTGGCTTGTTAGTTTTTATGAATGTAATGTTATTACATCTCTTAAATATTAATATCATGTTTGTCATTGATATTCTTCTTTGGTTAGGCTTTGTGCAGATTTTAAACATTATGTTAGCTATGAAGAATAAGGCTTTAAACTGATTTCTTTAATATTTTCGAAAACACAAATTTTATTTTAATGCTATATGAACACAAGAGAAAGCGGATACAATGTTAAGGACTATCATCAACCTGTTAAACGTTATTGTCAGACATTAGATCTAAAAAATGATTCAGCATTGATTGCTGAATATGTAAAACGTCATGCAGATATTTGGCCTGAAATTAAAACGGGAATTTGTGAGGTTGGTATTCTTGAAATGCAAATATTTCTTTTAGGTACAAGACTATTTATGATTGTAGAAACTCCTTTGGATTTTGATTGGGATAGTGCAATGTCTAAGCTTGCTACTCTTCCCCGGCAAGCTGAATGGGAAGAGTATATGTCGATGTTCCAGATTTCTTCTCCTGGTGCTACTTCTTCTGAAAAATGGAAATTGATGGATGAAATATTTCATTTATAAAGATTAGTCTTTTATTAGTATATGTAGCATCCCAAACCTCACTTTACCCTCGCAAGAAGTACCTGCTCTCACTTTTTCGAGACCTTTTAGAGCATTCGGAGTAATAAAATATGCCAAGATCATGCCCAGTTTATTGCTGCTGCTTCATGGTAAAGCATAACGTTGCACTAAAACTGCAAAAAATTAGCTTAAAACAACCCGAAATAGTGAGGGTAGCCCCCAAAAGTGAGAGTATAGTTAGGGATGAAAATGCTACCATCACTTATTTATGTATCATAAAATCAAATTGTTACTTTCAAAAAGTGAGGGAGTGAGGGTGTGTGCCGTGAAAAATATTGCTGGCAAGCAATATTTGCAACTATGTACAAGATGAGGGTAGGCCCCTCGTGACCGGCT